>DATNCJ010000015.1:0-86668 GCA_035607215.1 Candidatus Eiseniibacteriota bacterium | reverse complement strand
CGGTGAGCCCACCTGCGCATCCGAGCTGAGATTTCAGCATTCCCGCCGCAAGATTGCCCACGTCCGGCATGAACTTGGGTTCCGAAGTCGTTCCTTTGATCTGGAAAGGCACGGTCATGCCCTGTTTGCAACCGCCCGCTCCACCGGCTCCGCCCGTGACCTTGCCGAGCATGCCGGTCGCGCTCGAAACGGGACTGGCAGCATTGGTGAGTACAGACTGAGGTAGCGTAGCTACCATTTTAAAGTCCAACTGGTTCTTGGAATCGACCTCGCCGCCACCCACCATCGATCCGATCGACGGAAGCACAGCGTTGAAGTTGTCCGCCTTCAGTCCATCCGGCGCCATGCGCACATTCGTGGTGAGTTTCTCGATCAAGAGGTCGCCGCCGGTCTTGATGCCCGCAAGGGAAGAGACGGTGGAAAGCTTGGAACCGAGATCGAAACCGGCAAGCTTTCCACCGAACAGACCGATATTCCCGTTGGTAACGAGCTTGTTCGTGGGCCCTGCAACGTTGAGATCCGTACTCAACGTGCCGGCCTGAAGGGACGCGCCCTTAGGCAGATGGATTCCCAAAGCGGGGAGAAAGTTCTGGAGCTCCGCGGCCGGCAAATTCTGGCCCTGCACCTTCATGTTCACAATCGTTCCTGCCTCCGGCATCTGATAGGTTCCGGACAAGTGCGATGTGGCATTACCAATCTTCACTTCGGAAGGCTCCAGGACGCCCGAGTTCTTGCTGAGGTCATAGCGCGTGCCGAAGTTGATGACAACCGGAACGCTGGAAGGTGAGCCACCCGCAACCAGCAACGCCTTGGAAAGCTTGGCGGAACCCTTGGCGGAGGCCGTGCCATTTTGCGAAGAGACCGTGGAATTCAGGTCCAGTATCCCTCCAAGGCCCAACGCAGGATCGACAAAGCCTGTGGAAGCGATATTTAGTGAATTAACCGTCAACTTCGCATCTAGTGGCGTGAGCTGGGTATTGGCCTGGTTGATCGGACCGACGTCGCCGTCAAGCTTGAAGTCGCCGCCGCCGGGCAGCTTTGCGGAAATGGTCACGGGGAATTTTGAAGTTGGAGAAACGTTGGAGGCCACGACGGTCACATCGTCGTAGACGCTTCGTTTCTGAGAGCCCGTGGAACCGACGGTGATTTTCCCGTTCTTCAGCTGCAATTTCTGCACTGCAAATTCACCGGGGCTGGAAGAAGCGGGCGCCGAAGAAGAAGGCGAGGCGGCAGCCGGCTTGGCTGGCGTTTTTTCCGTGGGCGAACCGCCCAAAGAGGAATAGTTCCAGTCCCCACCCCCACTGCGGATGAGCATCACCTGAGGGCTGTCGATCACGACGTCCGTAACGTTTAGCGTCTTGGAGAGAATCAAAGGGATGATCTCGACGCCGACCTTCACCGATTTCGCGGTCAAAAACGCCGAGTTGCTGAATTTTGGATCGTCTGCGATGGAGAGATTGTCCGCGCCCAACGAACCGCTCAGCAGCGACAAGCTGAGATTTCCGACTTCCACTCTACGCCCAAGCGCAGCGGACGCCTTTTGTTCAATGGTCGGCCGGAACTGGTTAACGGGGATCAGGAATGGGGCGACGGCCAGGAGAATAATCAATACGCCTACGACAATAGCAGCAATCTTGAATCCACGTTTCATGGGACCTCCGTAGGCAGGGAATGCACCGGGTGTCTTAGCGGCGGGGTGATGATAGCACAGCCACGTAGAAGAGAAGCGTACAGTAGTTTCGGTAGCGGGGCGGAGATGGCCGCTGACGGCATGTCGAATGTACGGATCGCCGCATCGAAGAGTTAGCGAGTTTCGACGTTCGATTCTAAAAGGACCATCGCGGCGGTACTAAGTTCGTCGAGGACACGGCCGAACCAGGGGGATCTTCATCGGTGAGGAAATCTAGAGCTGTTGCACGCTGTGTGTTCGTCTCCCTGTTTTCCAGTTTTGCAGCTCTCATTTTCGGCGGCTCACCAGTGGTAGCCCAGCGCGCTGTGGCGACCGACACTTTACCCGAGGCTCCAGTGGCGAAGGAGCAGACCGCGCCACCGGCGGAGGCAAGGCCGCAGGGCGGTTGGAAAAAAAAGGTCGCGATACTCGGCAGGAAATCGGTATTTTTCCCTGAACTCGCGCACGAACGGGGACCGCTTGCGACACGCCAGAAACTACAGTTGGCAATCGACGAAGCCATCGCGCCATCGCGACTCTTGAGTTCAGCGTTCGCTTCAGCAATTTACCAGGCGAGAGACTCTTTCCCAGGATACGGCCAGGGATGGGACGGGTACGCCAAGCGGTATGGCGCGTCGCTCGCCACGAACGCGTCGTACAAGGCATTCGGCACATTTCTGTTGCCCTCCATGTTGCATCAGGATCCACGATATTTCGTGAAGTTGCAGGGCCGGCCACGCACCCGGATTTTCTATGCCCTGTCGCGGGTGATCATTACGCCAACTGACAGCGGTCGCCAGACCATCAATATCTCGGGACTCCTGGGCGGAATAATGGCCGAAGGGCTGGCTAACAGTTATCTTCCTGACGAGGAGCGCACCAGTGGAAAAACCTTCAAGCGTTTTGGAGTCCGAGTTGGATGGAGCGCGCTTGGCAACGTGGTGAAGGAATATTGGCCGAACATTTCCAGGCGATTGCGATTGAGCAAGGTCGTATCGGACAGCGGGTCCGATCCAACTACCGTGAGGCCGGAGCCCAGTCAACCGCGGCACGACGAGCAGTGAAAAATCGGAGGGTCCGTTGATTAGAGCGCTCGACGTGCGATTCTTCTTCCTTATTATAAATGTTGGTTCCCGCATGAGGACTGCAACGGTATTGCTGATCGCTATGGCTCTGTCCGTGGCGATGGCAGGAGCACAGGAACCTCCGGCACCACAGAAAAGACAACTGGAAAAGCGATCGCCGGAGAAAGAGACCGCTGAAAAGCAAACAGCGGAGAAAAAAGACGTTTCCGTGCGCACGCAGATGCGCAACGTGAAATTCCGGTTTGCAGACAATATATCGGTCCAGATCAAGTCGCTGGCGGGCGCGCTTGTCCCGGTGGGCGAGCACGAGATGCCGGTCATGGACGACAAAAACTCTTTCAAGATTCACATCGACGCAGCGGACATGCTGATCTATCCCAGCGACCTGGCCAATGTGCTGAATTCCTATGTATTTGCGAGACCCAAATCCCCGGTGGGCGGCGTCTCCATCTCGATCGATAAAGGTCAACTCAAGATAAAGGGAAAGCTTCGAGACAAGGGCAACATCCCGTTTGAGACCATCGGAACACTGAGTACAACTCCCGACGGCAGAGTTCGACTACACGGAGAGCAGATCAAGGCGTTGCACGTACCGGTAAAAGGGTTGATGGAAGCTTTCGGGATCGAGACTGACGACCTGATCAAGAACGGAAAAATTCCCGGAGTGTTCACCGAGGAGAACGATCTGATTCTGGATCTGCAGCAGGTCTTGCCCGCGCCGCATATCGAGGGAGGGGTGACTGACATTCGAATCAAGGAGAATGCAATCGCGACTACCTTTGGCAAAACAACCGCAAAGGCAAGCACAAACGCTCCAGCAAGCGGCAACTTCATAGCCTACCAGGGCAATCGCATGGCGTTCGGGACGTTGAGGATGGACAACGTCGACATAATCATGCTTGATCTGAATCCGGCAGATCCGCTGGACGTCTTTCTGGAACATTACCGTGAGCAACTGGCCGACGGGTATACGAAGATCAGCGCGAGTTTTCAGCTCCGAGCCTACATGAAGGACTATGGAAAACTGAATCGCGAGGCCTCGCCCAAGCCGCAGTCGAACTAAAGCGTCGCATTCTGGAGTTGACAAGCCGCCCGACAGGTTCTATTTTCAACGCACTCCGGTAAACGATTACTCACGCATCCAGAGCGGTCCCTTAAAGGAGGGCATGTCCATGTCCGGAAATTCCAGGCGTCAGTTTCTGCGGCAGGCAGGTATTGTGGGAGCGGCGTGCTCAACGGAACTGCTATTGGGCCATTCGCTTTTCGGGCAGGCCAAGACGCCGCCAGCGTCCGGGGCTCGCGTATACGTCGATACGCGGCGGACAATTTCGCCTATCGATCCAAATCTCTTCGGCTCCTTCCTGGAACATCTCGGACGGGCCATCTATGAAGGCATTTACGATCCCAAATCGAAGCTGGCTGACTCCAACGGTTTCCGCAAGGACGTAGCGGACGAAATCAGAAAGCTCGGTGTACCCATCATTCGCTATCCGGGCGGAAATTTTGTCTCCGGCTACAACTGGCTCGATGGCGTAGGGCCGAAGCAGGATCGGCCCGTGGTTCTCGACAAGGCGTGGAATTCGCTGAATTCCAACCAGTTCGGCACGAATGAATTCATGACCTGGTGCAAGATGGTCGGCACCACACCGCTGATGGGATTGAATCTGGGAACCGGCACTGCCGAACAAGCCGCTGCGCTGGTCGAATACTGCAACATCGAGAAAGGTACGAGCTGGAGCAATCTACGCCGCAAGCATGGGATCGCGGAGCCTTACCGCGTGCAGAACTGGTGCCTGGGCAACGAAATGGACGGTCCGTGGCAAATCGGACATATGACCGCGACCGAGTATGGCCTGAAGGCGCAAGACGCGGCGCGCCAGATGCGCTATGTGGATTCGTCGCTCAAGTTGATTGCCTGCGGATCAAGCGGCCCCTTTATGCCCACATACCTTGAGTGGGACCGTGAAGTATTGGAGCAATGCTATGACTACGTCGACGGCTTATCTCTGCACCGCTATTTCGACAATGCCGACACCACGGCCGGCGACTCGTCTGCATTTCTTGCGATGAACCTGACGATGGACAGGCAAATTGCCGAATCTTTGGCGGTGTGCGATATGGTTCGCGGACACAAGCGTTCGCCGAAGAAACTTTGGCTGTCCTTCGACGAATGGAATGTGTGGTATCGCGAGCGCCACGGCGACGCCGTGGACGGCAAAAAAACCGAGGCACCGCACCTACTGGAGGAAATCTATAACTTCGAAGACGCTCTTCTGGTCGGAGGGCTCGTCAACACGCTGATTCGCAACTCCGACCGGGTTAAGATCGCCTGCCTGGCGCAGCTGGTGAATGTGATCGCGCCGATCATGACCAATTCGGATGGATTGTTCCGTCAAACGATTTTCTATCCGTACGCCTGGGGCATCCAGTACGGCCGCGGCGAGGCGTTGAATGTTCTGGTAGAGTCCTCGAGCTATGACGTGAAGAAGGTGAAGGGACTTGAGCAAGCGCCACATATCGACGTTGCCGGTACACGAAATCCTTCCGACGGCAGCATCTCGCTCTTTATCCTTAATCGCGACTTGACCAAATCGCATGACGTGGAAGTGATGTGGGAAGATCAGGCTCCGTCCAAGGTGCTGAATGCGTCCGTACTTACCGGCGATGACCTGAAGGCGGTGAACAGCTTCCAAGCACCGCAGAAGGTGGCGCCGCAGGCGTTTACGAAGCCGCCGGTGTCGGGAAACCGAACCAAATTTGAAGTGCCGGCCCGCTCTTACACGGTTATTCAGTTCGGAGCGTAGCACGCAGCGGGCTGAAGATCTCGTTCGCCTCGATCCGGGCAGGATTAAGAAAGGGTGAACTGGTGGGGCTAGTCGGAGTCGAACCGACGACCTAGGCGTTAGGAGTGCCTCGCTCTATCCATCTGAGCTATAGCCCCTGAAAAATAGGGTACTACATCTGCGCGGCGTTTCGCTGTGACGCAATTGTGTCCAATTCGCAAATGAATCCTCATGGCGTATTCACGCGAAGTCGCCATTTGCGGGTACCTGCGCGTCATAATAGATGCGAACCCACCCATTGCTGCGCTGCCAAATCTGACGGCTTTCGGAGAAAGATGTTCATGCAGAATCCGCGCATCCGCCGGTGGTATCTAAAAGTCCTTTTCGCCGTGGTTGTCTTTCTTGGTGCCGTGGGTTTGCCCCCGCGCTGTCAGGAGCAGCCGGTGACGCAACTAGATCGCGACGCGCTCCTTGGCCATCTGGGCGCCGTCATTATCTGGTATCGCGATGTGACCACCAAGGTGCAGCCTACGGGTCTGCCGAGCGATGCGATCTACCAGGACAATGCGCAGACTCTCGGGGCACAAGTGGTACGTCTTGCTTTTCAATCGGCACACGCGGAAGCAGATCTTGTGCCCGCATCTGCGAAAGCTGCGCCGGCGAAACCTGGAGCAAATAAGACAGGATCGGGCTCGGCTTCCGATGCGAAACCGAACGCCGCCAAGCCGAGTCCGGACGGGAACCTCGCTCCCAGCCCTAACGCGAGTGCAAACCCGACCTCCGGTGCAAACCAGCCCGGTAGCGCACGATCGCGGCGTCAAAATCTCGCGCAGACTCTGGCGCGCATCGCGGCGCAAATCGACGACGTGCAGGAAAAATTGGATGGCGTGAACAAATCGCTGGCGACGGCCGCTGGTCCAAAACGCCGCGACCTGATCGCACAGCGCGATCGATTGCAAGGTCAGCTGGCACTCAATAAGGCCATGCTTGACGCGATCCAGAAAATGTCAGCCTTCGTCGAAGGCAGTGCCGATGACTCGGACGATCTCGATACCGCCATCGATCAGTTAGCTCGCTCTGTACCGGAAGTTCTCGGCGCTGCGGGACGACAAGAAAACGGTTGGGAAACCTGCATCGCAGCCTGCGCCAGCCAATTCGTCAGGACTCGTCGGGCAGTCGCTGACATTGCTGGGCCAAATTCGCAGCATGCACGAGGTCGATCAGATCGTCGAAGAAACAAACAGCTTGCGAGACACCGCAAACCAACTCAGGAAACCGCTGCGGGACCGCCTGTCGGCCACAATTCAGCGCGGCCGCGATCTTGCCGCACAATCTGATACCCCCGCGACGCCACAGTCGCAGACCACCGCACAAGAATTCCAGATTCTGACGACACGCTTCAAAGAGCTGTCCGCCGCGACGATGCCACTGGGGCAAGAGCTTTTGGTCATAGACCAGACACGCGCAAACTTCCAGCAGTGGCGAAGGTCCATCCTGGAGGAAATGAAATCCACGTTGCGGGCGCTCGCCACGCGGGTGTTTGGAATTGCGCTGGCCCTGTGCGCCGTGTTCGGCCTCTCTGAGGTCTGGCGGCGGCTGACCTTCCGATACATTCACGATGCCAGAAGGCGCCGCCAGTTCCTGGTGATGCGCCGAATCGTGGTCGGTTTTCTCGTCGGCGTCGTTCTGCTGATGGGCTTTGTTAGCGAATTCAATTCACTGGCTACCTTCGCAGGATTCGTCACGGCGGGTATCGCCGTCGGCTTGCAGGGTGTACTGTTGTCTATCGCCGCGTACTTCTTTGTGGTCGGTCGCTACGGCATTCGCGTCGGCGACCGCATCAGTGTCGCCGGGGTGACCGGAGACGTGATCGACATCGGCCTCGTTCGGATGTATTTGATGGAGTTGGCTGGGACCGGCATCGACCTCGACCCGACTGGGCGCGTCGTGGTCCTCTCCAACTCGGTGCTGTTCCAGGCAGGCACACCGCTGTTCAAGCAAATTCCCGGCACCGAGTACGCGTGGCACGAAGTCGTCGCCTCGCTCAATCCAGGCACGAACTACAAACTGGTGCAGGACAAGTTCTCAATCGCCGTAAACGCTGTCTACGAAAAATACCGTGTCGAAATCGAGAACAAAGTCGGGGGCATCGAACGCCGGCTGGAAGTCCAACTCAGGGCCCCCGTGCCCGAGGCCAAGCTGCAATTCTCCGATGCCGGCCTCGAATTTGTCGTTCGGTATCCGGTGGACATTCGCCGCGCTTCGGAAATCGACGATCACGTCACACGTTCCGTACTGGATCTTCTTGATAAGGAAGCCGAGCTGAAAGGTGCGGTTGCAGGAACGCCCAAAATTCGCGCGGCCATCAAAGGTTGAGGACCACAAATTTTGCAGCGGCCGCCATTTCGTTGCCGATATCGTCACAACCACGCCCCTAGAGGCCCCAAATATGCGACGATGGACGCTTGCGACGGCGATTACCTCGCAATATCCGCTCGCTTCTAAGTCGCGCTCGGGGGGGCAGATGGCAGATGCCGACTTGCGGCCAATGAGCCTCGGCGAGGTTCTCGACCGCACCTTCAAACTTTACAAGAATCATTTCTGGCTGTTCACTGGCATAACTGCACTGCCCTTCTTTTTGGTATTGCTCGCTGAAGTCGGAATTGCGGGCCTCGCTTATGCAAAACGGTCCGGGGCGCAGACGCCACCGATTTCGCCTGAAGCGCTGGGGGGCGTGATTGGCGGCGGGATTCTCGTCGGGATTCTGTACCTGGTGATGTTCGGAGCCGCGCATGCGGCCACAGTGTTTGCTGTGTCCGACGTCTATCTATCCCGTCCGGTCTCCATACGCGGTTCCTTCGCGCGCGTCGGATGGAAGGCCTTGCGGGTTCTGCTGGTCTATTTCCTGATCATACTGATTGCCGGAGGGGGCTTCTTCGCGATTGTCATTGCGGGGGCAGTGATGAGAAGCCCGGTGATCATGGTCCTGGCTTTTGTGGTATTCCTGATTCCAGTTTTCATCCTTGTGTGCCGTACGGCCGTTGCCGTTCCCACGGCCATGCTGGAAAATACCGGAGCGATCCGGTCGATCGAGCGGAGCCTCGCACTCACCAAGGGCCACGTGATGCAGATCTTCGTAATATTCCTTCTTGTGCTGACATTCACGTATGTCGCCGTGCTGATCTTCCAAGTTCCAGTGATGGTCTGGGCGTTCGCCGCGATGGCCGCTCACAGAACACCCAGCTTTGGAGTGCAAGTGCTGCAGCATCTGGGCGCATTTGTCTCCCAAGTGTTGGCTGGCCCGATCGGGACGATCGCGTTCTCGCTGATGTACTACAACCTACGCGTGCGCAAGGAAGCCTTCGACATTCAGCACTTGATGAGCTCGATGGACGCCGCTGCAAATCCTACGCTCGGCTCCCCGTCGACGGTGTAAAGGCCACGGATGCCCGGATCCCGCGCAGCCCATAGAGTCAGCGCTTTGTTGATCTCGCTTGCAGGCGCGCTATCCTTCGGAGTGTGCGGCCGCGCGCAGGAAGCGCCCGGGCCCGCTAGGCTCTCGTTGGATCTCGATCTATCCGGTTACGAAACCGAGCTGGATCGCGCCGCGGAAGCCGTCCAGCATCGGGAAGCGATCCCCCAGCTCCGCCAGTCCTTGCCGCGCATATGGCACGTCCGCACATCCGAGGGTGCCATCGATGTTTCCACCGCTTGGCTACGTTCGGAGTTGCACAAAGTTGAGCAGGAGCCGACAAAGCACCAAGCCATCGCTAACAGAATCAGATCGCAACTCCTGGCCATGCACAAGGCTGCGACTGAATTGGATGGAGTGTTGCAGCAGCCCTCCCCGGACGGCGCGCGCGACCGTCTCGACAAAATCCTCAACCGCCCGGAGTTCTCAGGCGAGCGGGGTCCCAGCCAGCTGGAATTGCTGCAGGCAAAGATCGGTCGATGGATCGAAAGGCAACTGTTCAGATTGCTGTCGCGACTCCATCTGGGCGCCCGAACGGGCAATGTCCTGTCCTGGGGGATTGTGGCGATTGCGGTCCTCGCTCTGTGCTACTGGATCATTCGGAATCTCGCCGCGCGATCGCGGCTTCAGGAGCAGCCCACGGGAGGCGTCGCTCGCTTGAACGATTCGCGCGAATGGGCGCGAGATGCATTGGCGGCAGCAGAACGTGGCGACTATCGTGATGCCGTTCACTGCGCCTACTGGGCCGTTATCGTGAGCCTGGAGACGCGAGGTATGCTCAAGAGCGACCGCGCCCGCACGCCCCGTGAATCTCTTCGCCTGTTGGACCCGCATCCCCGCGAACAAAAGCAGCTCCGCGAATTTACCCTCCTGTTCGAACTGGTCTGGTACGGATATCGTCCGGCGTCGGCGAAGGACTGGTCCAACGCACGCACTCATCTGGAGAACATGGGATGCCTCACGCCCTCGACAGCGGCGACCGCAAACTTCTGATCGTCGCCGGCGTGCTGCTGGTTTTGCTCGTGATCGCAAGCGCATTTCTTTCGCCCAGGGAAATGGGCTCCGGAAGGTCTCCGTATCCGTCCAGTTATTCGGCGAAGTGGGACGGAGCGAAGGGCGCATTCTTATTATTGAAGGATCTGGGTTACAACGTTGAGCGATGGGAACAATCGCCCCTGGAACTCGACAGTCTATCGCCAGAGGTCCTGATCCTGGCGTCGCCGATTCAACCTGTTACTCCTGAAGAAAAGGCCGCGGTAGCCGATTTCTTGCGGGGAGGCGGACGCATTGTTGCTACGGGCTGGGCCGCCTCGCGCTTGTTACCGCAGAGTTCCCTTCTCAGCGAGGGTTTCCCTTTCGGCGAAAGCGTGAAATTTCCTGCGCTGATTCCGTCTCCCATTGTCCGTGGCGCTCCGAAAATCAGCATGATTCCGCCGGAAGGTTGGCACCCCAGGACCGCGTCCGAACTCGTGGTGTACGGTACGGATGACACCGCCGCTGTGGTCACCTACGATTTTGGCAAAGGCAAGGTGATCTGGTGGGGCTCGTCTTCGCCGCTCACGAACGCTGGTCTTCGCCAATCGGGAAATCTCGGCCTATTGCTTAATTCGGTGGGACCGCCTGGGCGCGTCCGTGTTTTGTGGGACGAATATTTTCACGGCTCGCACGGCTCGCTCCTGGATTATCTTGGCCGCACACCGTTGTACTGGGGCGCGTTGCAATTCGCGCTGGTATTTCTCGCCATTCTGGCCACATTCTCAAGGCGACATGGTCCTATCAGCACTCCGATCAAACCTTCGCGGCTTTCTCCCCTGGAATTCGTCGAAACGCTCGGCGACCTCTATTTGTCGGCACACGCGGGATCGGCAGCGGTGCGTATCGCTGACCAGCGATTGCGTTTTCAATTGAGCCGCCAGCTAGGCCTCCCGGCCAACGCTTCCAACGCCGACCTCGCCAGCAGCGCCGCCAAATCACTCTCTTGGAACGAACGGGAGTTTGCGGACGTACTGGCGCGCGCCGACGTAGCGATGAAGAACACGAATACGAAAGATGCGGAAACGTTACAGATCGTGCAGCAAATTTTCGACTACACCGGCCGCCTGGAATTGCGCCGACCAGAATTCACCGAAAGGCCATCTGCATGAACAAAACGACCGAACTCGCTGGGCACGTTCGCGGTGAGCTAGCCAAAGCCATCGTCGGGCAACGCGAATCGCTGGATCAGCTGCTTCTGGTAATGCTGGTGGGCGGACATGCGCTCGTGGAGGGTGTTCCGGGTCTCGCGAAAACTCTCGCGGTAAAGGCTCTGGCGCAGATTTTCGAGCTGAAATTTCAGCGCGTGCAGTGTACCCCGGACTTGATGCCTGCCGACATTCTCGGCGCCAACGTCTTCAATCTGTCGACCAGTTCGTTCAATTTGCACCGCGGGCCGGTATTCACCGATCTGCTCTTGGTTGATGAAATCAATCGCACACCCCCGCGCACGCAATCCGCTCTCCTCGAAGCAATGGAAGAAAAGCAGGTGACCATCGATGGCACCCGGTACCAACTCTCAAAATCATTCGCGGTCTTCGCCACACAAAACCCCGTCGAATTCGAAGGCACCTATCCGCTCCCCGAAGCTCAACTCGACCGCTTCCTGGTAAAGATTGGCATCAGCTATCCCGACGCCGAGCAGGAGGCGCAGGTGCTACAAAATTATCAGGATGGTTTCGATCCGCGCGACCTGCAACGTCTGAATTTTTCCTCCGTTCCGCTGGACAGTCTGCTCGCGGCCCGCCAAGAAGTCGCAGCGGTGCGCGTTGAGCCGGCGCTATTCCGCTATATCGTCACCCTCGTCGCCCGTACACGTAATTCCACGGCGGTCAGTCTTGGAGCCAGCCCGCGCGCCGCCATCAGTCTGATGCTTCTGGCCAAAGCAGTGGCGGCAACGGAAGATCGCGACTACCTCATCCCAGACGACGTAAAGATCGCGGCCCCGCCAATTCTGCGCCACCGTATCGTGCTCAAACCGGAAGCCGATCTTGAAGGCATGACCGCCGATCAAGTCGTTCGCGAAATCGTGCGCTCCGTGGAAGTGCCGAAATAGTTGGACGAATCACAACCGGATGAGTGAACTCTCCCATCTAGTACCGGCCGAAACGCGGGGCTTTTGCAAACCTGCTGGGCGCATTCCCTTTGCATTCGGCCGCCGCTTCTTTCTGCTCGTGCTGATCGGACTGGTCTGGTTGGGCCCAGCATGGAACGATCGCCGCTTTCTCTACGCGATGGCGCTGTGGGATGTCCTCATGTTGGGATTCTGGCTCTGGGACCTGCGCCGGCTGCCGCGGCCGGGGCAACTCGGCGTAAACCGCTTGTGGAACACGCCACCGCAGCTCGGCGTGAAGTCCAAGGTCACCGTTGAGTTGCAAAATTCTGGTTCCGTCCCAATTACGGCTCAACTGATAGAAGATGCGCCGCTATCTTTCCGAACCGGCACGGCCGAGTTGGAAATTGTCGCGCCCACCGGAACACGATCCGGCGTTATAAACTACGTCATTCATCCCGGAGAACGCGGCGACGCTGAGTTTGGCAATATCTATCTGCGCTACCAAAGCGCACTGCATATCGCCGAGCGCTGGGCCGTCGTTCCGTTGCAACAAACCGTTCGAGTTTACCCGAATCTGGACGAAGCCAAGCAGGACACCATCTACTTGATCCGCAGCCGTCAGATTGCCATGGAAAAGCGGCATGTTCAGCAGCGCGGCCGTGGCCGGGAATTCGAAAGTTTGCGTGAGTATCGCGAAGGCGATGAGTGGCGCGACATCTGCTGGAGCGCCACGGCCCGTCGCGGCAAATTAATCAGCCAGTCTTATCGAGTCGAGCGCAGCCAGACAGTCTGGCTGGTTCTCGATGCTGGACGCCTTCTCCGCGGAAAGGTTCGTGACCTTAGTAAGCTCGATTATTCCGCTGGTGCCGCATTGTCACTCGCGCAAGTTGCGCTGTATTCCGGCGATCGCGTGGCCATGCTCGCTTACGGACGCCGCGTTCAGCAACGCATTGCCGCGGGGCGCGGCTCGCGTCACTTGCGTTCGCTTCTCGAAGGTCTCGCCCAGGTCAAAGGCGAGGAGTTGGAAGCCGATCATCAACGCGCCGCGGAAGCCCTGCTGACATTTCAAAAACGCCGCAGCCTTGTCGTCTGGCTCACCGATTTGTCCGAAACAGCCACTACACCGGAGGTCATCGAGAGCGCCTCGCGCCTGGCGCACCGTCACCTTGTATTGTTTACCGTGATCGGCCAGCCTGAGCTGCGCGAACTCCTGCGCCAACGACCGGAGAATCCACGCCAGATGTTTCACCACGTCGCCGCGCAGGAAATCGTGCAGCGCCGCGACGTTCTGCTGCGCAGTCTGCGTCAACAAGGAGCGTTGACTCTCGAGGTCGAACCCAATCGCCTCTCCTCCGCGATCGTCAACCAATATCTCGGCGCCAAGGAACGCAGCCTAATCTGATCTTGATAGCTACTGCCCACGGAGGGCTTAGACCAAGCGGCGATTTCAAACAAATTCGCCGCGCAAAGTTGATGACACGGCGCCCCTTTCCATCGTTTCGTGCCCGCTCGTCAGGTACAAAACCAGCAGAGTCCCCAACGCCGCAGCCAACAAAAATTTCATTCCTGGGGCTATGTTCGTCGGCGACACAAATCCCTCCACCAGCCCGGCGATCACCAGTAGCGGAATGGTTCCCAGTACTAGCCGCACGCTCTTCGCTCCCGCCCGCACGAGCGACTCTTTTCGGGGCAACACGCCTGGGAATAACAATCCTTTCGCGATCCCTAAGCCCGCGCCGCCCGCGATAAAAATCGCTGGTAACTCCAACACCCCATGCGCGGCCACAAAACTCCACAACGGCAGGCTCATGCCTTCCCGCCAGCACGCCACGGCTACCACGCCCATCATCAATCCGTTCATCAGCATCATCCACACCGTGCCGATCCCGGTGATCCCCGCCGCAAACGCAGCAAACGCTACGGACATGTTGTTCGTCAAAATTCCGCTGGACGCCAGCGGCTTCACCGTGACGATTGAGTCCGTCCACATCTTGTGATTTTCGATCGACTGCATCATGTGCGGGCCCAGGAAGTAATGCGAGAATCCCGGGTCAGCAATTCCCATCAACACGCCTGCGACTCCTGATACAAAAAACAAAAGAAACGCCAAGAATGTGTCCGCGAAGGTCTCCCGAAAGATCCTGGGATAGATGTCCTTGTAAAACGTCCAGATCCCACGCTTGTCTGAGCGCCGACCCATATAAATGAGGTTATGTGCGCGCCCCAATAGTTGATTTAAGTAAATCGCAAGTTGCCGGCTGGTTGGATCTTCGCGCACCGTGGAAAGATCGGACGCGGACTGCCGGTATAATAGTGCTAACTCCTGAAGTTCCGCCGGCGTCAGCTCCCGCACGCTTCCGCGCCCGCTCGCAGCTACGAGCTGCTCAAGGCGTGTCCAGTGCGGGCGTCGCTTCTCGAGCCAGCGGGTGGAGATCACGAATGGATCCTCTCGACAAGCTTACCATCGACACTCCCGAGCAAACCGCTCTCGAGTTCCCTCTTGCCGGAGTCGGCAGCAGGTTTGTCGCCATGCTGGCTGACACCGCTATTCAGATTGTTATCGGCTTCGTTCTATTCTTCGCGCTCACCCTGTCGATCCCTGCGCTCACGCGATTAGGCTCGATCGCCTCGCAATGGGTGATTGCTGCCATGATTGTCGGCGTCTTCGTGATCTACTACGGGTACTTCGCGGTCTTCGAAGCCCTATGGAACGGCCAAACTCCTGGCAAACGATACACGCAACTCCGCGTGATCAAGGATGACGGCCGCCCGATCAGCCCCTACGACGCCATAGCGCGCAACCTGCTGAGGATCGTTGACCAGCTTCCTGTCTTTTACGGCATCGCCATCATTAGCGTCTTTTTCAGCAAACAAAACAAACGCCTCGGCGATTTTGTGGCCGGCACCGTCGTCGTCCACGAAAGGAACGTCGAAGCCGCCCGGCCGTTTCAGGAAACGCACATCGATGCTGCCGCGCCCACCTACGATGTCAGCCATATCACTGTCGAGGAGCTCCACCTGATTGAAATGTTCCTGCAACGCCGGGACACTTTCGATCCCTCCCTTCGCGGCTCGATGGCCGCACAGATCACCACGCGCATTAGTTCCAAGCTCGGTGTCGAAGTCCGCGGCTGGCCCGCGAATGAAAAATTCCTTGAAGCTGTTCACTCTCAGTACCGCGCCACTAACCGCTTGCACGCCGGCTGACATCCTGCCACGGCGTGATGCGTATCACAGCGACGATCTCGGGTGCGTTGGAAGATTTCCGATATTTGCAAGACCGACAGTTTATGTTCTTGGTCGACGAGTGAGACAATGGCCGCACTGTCATCACATCGGACCCGCCTTCCGCCCGATGCACGCTGAACGTCTGAGGTGAGGAGATGGAGGGCGCGCTAAACGTTCATCGGCTGCACTTTGCCTTCACCGTTACGTTCCACTATATTTTCCCTCAACTGACGATGGGTCTCGCCCTGCTCATCGTCTATCTCAAGACCAAATTTCTCCGCACCAACGATGAACGCTACAACACCTCTGCAAAATTCTGGGCGCGAATCTTTGGAATTAACTTCGCCGTCGGCGTCGTCACTGGCACCCCCAAGGAATTTCAGTTCGGCACCAACTGGGCGGAGTTCTCAAAATCTGCCGGGGGCGTCATCGGCCAGACCCTGGCCATGGAAGGAGTGTTTTCTTTCTTCCTCGAATCCAGCTTCCTCGGGCTCTTCCTATTCGGCGAGAAGAAACTTGGGCGCATCGGGCACTGGTGGGCGGCCTTTCTCGTGTGGCTCGGGTCTTGGCTCTCGGGCTATCTTATCGTTGCCACCGATACCTGGATGCAGCACCCCCCCGGGTATACGCTGGGCCCGCACGGCGAGATCCAGCTTTCCAGCTTTTGGCAACTACTCGTGAACAGCTGGTCCGTGTGGCAGTACGCACACACCATGCTGGGCGCGGTGCAAACCGGCTGCTTCGTCATGGCCGCCATCGGCGCCTTCTATTTGCTCACCAATCGCCATGAGGTCTACGGCCGCATCTTCGTTAAAGGCGGCGTACTGGTCGGCATGGTCGCCGCTTTGCTCCAGCTTTTTCCCACTGGCGACACGCAGGGCAAACTCATAAGCCAGCATCAACCCATCACGCTCGCGGCGATGGAGGGTGTGTTCCACACTCAGACGGGAGCTCCACTGGCCATCCTCGGCCAGCCCGACGTCCAGAAGCGCAAGCTCGATAACCCCGTCGAATTCCCCAAAATGCTCAGCTTTCTAACCTATCGCAATTGGTCCGCAGATATCCGCGGCCTCGACGCTTTCCCGGAAGAGGATTGGCCCGACATGATCCCGCTCCTCTATTACTGCTATCACGTCATGGTCGGGCTGGGCACCATCTTCATTGCTGTGATGGTTTTGTCTGCTCTGCTCTGCTCTGCTCTGGCGCGGCAAGCTGTATGCCTTCCGCCCGATGCTCTGGCTTCTCATGCTTTGCGTTCCGCTTCCCTACATCGCCAACACCGCCGGCTGGATGACCGCCGAGCTTGGCCGGCAACCGTGGCTGATCTACGGCCTGATGCGCACCGCCATGGCATCTCGCCACGCGTAGCCGCCGGGAACGCCTGGTTCACTCTGATCGGGTTCATGGGCCTTTATATGGTGCTCGGTATTCTCTGGCTCTTTCTGATCTATCGCGAAATTGAACTTGGGCCTGATCCCGACAAAGGATCATCGCGGAGAGAAGACGCCGTCGCCATCGCAGCCGACTGAGGAGCACGCGTACATGGGCACAGTCTGGTTTTGTCTCGTCGCCATTATGATTGCCGTTTACGTTCTCCTCGACGGCTTCGACCTCAGCGCCGGCGCCATTCATCTACTGGTGGCGAAAACCGATGACGAGCGCCGACAGGTCCTCGCCAGCATTGGGCCTGTTTGGGACGGCAACGAAGTCTGGATACTGGCAGCCGACGGAACCCTCTATTTCGCCTTCCCCGCGCTCTACGTGAGTGGCTTCTACCTTCCGCTGATGATCGTGCTGTGGCTATTGATTCTACGCGGCACATCGATTGAATTTCGCAACCACCTTCACAGCGCAGTATGGGAACCTCTGTGGGATTTTCTGTTCTGTGCCTCCAGCCTGCTGCTCGCCGTTTTCTTCGGCGCCGCGCTCGCCAACGTGGTTCGCGGAGTTCCATTAGACTCCTCCGGCTATTTCTTCGAACCCCTGTGGACCAACTTCGCCCTCGGCGAAGAAACCGGCATTCTCGACTGGTACCCTATTTTGGTCGGTGTCCTCGCCCTGATGGCACATATGATGCACGGCGCGCTGTGGGTTCACCTCAAGACCACCGGGCGCGTTGCCGACCGTTGCGCGCAAATCACCCGCCGAATCTGGTGGGTCGTGGTTGCCTTTAACTGCGCTGGTTACCGCAGTTACCTTCAAAATTCAGCCACAGGTAAGGGAAAATCTCGCCACGTATCCGTGGGGCCTTGTTTTCCCTTTCCTTGCAATTGCGGGACTCGCCGGCATCCAATTCGAGGTCATCAAGCGTGACGAGCGCAAAGCCTTTTTTGCATCCTGTGCGTATCTGACCGGCATGCTCGCTAGTGTCGTCTTCGGGCTTTACCCCATGGTGCTGCCCGCCCGCAATCCCATTTACTCGCTTACCGTCGCGGGCGCGAAAGCCTCGGACTATGGGCTGAAAGTAGGCCTGATTTGGTGGTTCCTCGGCATCATCCTCGCCACTGGTTATTTCATCTACGTCTACCGCAACTTCGCCGGGAAAGTGTCGGTTGGAAAAGATGGACACGGGCACGCCTGAGGACGTTGACGCCGGGGAGTCCTCAGGGTAGCGTTGAGTTTCATCATGAACTGCCGCCGCCGAAAACTCGCGCCGCTCACTGTCGCCGCGCTTACTATCCTCGCGATGCTCCTGGCGCCTCTCTGCGGAACCCTATGCAGCGCACCCACTCATTGCGCACCGCCAAGCGCAATCGGGCACGCTGACGCCGAGGATTGCCAGCACTTCGCAATTTCCGCCGAAAGCAGTGCTGCCAATTTGTCTCCCATCGGTGCGACGAACTGCGCCCAGCCGGAAACCGTCGCGATTCTGCTCGACGCTGCGAAAAAACAACTATCCCCGGCCGGCCTACTTTTTGCTGCACAATCGGTCGCGACAACCGCAAAGAACGCCCTTTCGTTCGCCTACGACGCAGCTGACGCGCCTCTCGCGGAAACCCGGGCAACTCTCCTCAAATCAGCAATCTCCGCAAGCACCGTCCTTCGAACCTGATCCCCTCCGGCACTCTCGCCATCTGTAGCCGTCTACCTTTAACTTGAACTTCGCAGGGGCAGCAGACTGCATCTACCATGGCTCCGGCAACGACTAATGACTACGACCGGCCCTAGCCCATCAGTCTCTAAACGTACGACTCCTAAATCTCCGCGAGGCAAGAAATGAATATCATCAATTCCCGTCGCAAATTCTTCCAGGACGCCGCCATCCTCGGTGTAGGTTTCTTCGGCGCAGGAACCAGTCGCAGCCTGTCAGCACAGGAAAGTCGAAGCGCCACCGCCTATGCCGCGCGTCCTCACCATGATCCCGCCTCCCACAAGTCCGATCCCTCACCTTTGCCCGGCCCTCCGATGATCACCCCCGACGTCCCTGATCTCCCTCACCACCTCGATGGCGCTGTAAAAGTCTTCCGCCTCACTGCGGAACCCGTTCGCCGCAAGATCGCGCCCTTCAAAACCATCGACGCGTGGGGTTACAACGGCACCTGCCCTGGCCCCACAATCCAAATCCAGCAAGGTGATCGCATCCGCATCATCTTTGAAAATCGATTGCCTGAATCTACTTCCATCCATTGGCATGGCCTGGAAATCCCCATTGAGCAAGACGGTGCTCCGTGGATCAGCCAGAAGCCGGTCCCGCCTGGCGGAACATTTACCTACGAATTCACCGTCCACCAGGAAGGCACCTTCTTCTATCACGCACACGGCGCCATGCAGGAGATGATCGGCCAGATCGGTTTGCTTATTGCTCATCCGGCCATTCCCTACAAGCCCCGCGCCGATCACGATTTCGGAATCATCCTGCAGGAGTGGGCCGTTCTGCCGAGCAATACCGTGCCAAATACCGCAAACATGGAGTTCAACTGGCTCACTTTCAACGGCCGGTCCGCTCCAGCAATCACGCCAATGGTCGTTCGCCAGGGCAGCCGCGTCCGCATTCGCATCGTGAACATCGGCATGGATCATCACCCCATCCATCTTCACGGCCATCAATTCGTCATGACCGGCACCGAGGGGGGGCGCGCTCCTGAATCCACCTGGTATCCGATGAACACTATCCTGGTCGGCGTCGCGCAAGCGCGCGTCGTCGAATTCGACGCAAAATATCCCGGCGACTGGATGCTCCACTGCCATCTGCCCCACCACATGATGAACAACATGATGGACCTGCTCCGCGATCGCCAGATCGAGACCGCCGATCAAGCCGACCCGAAAGCGCTCAGCCAAATGCAAACGCTGGCGAACACAGTCGGCTTCGAACACGTCCACCACTCCCCGATTGCCGAAAACGCCAACGAAGTCAAAGGATTCCCGCAGGACGCCTTCATGGAAATGGGCATGGACGAAGTCGTCGCCAAACCCGAAACTCACGGCCTCCCTACCAACTGGAGCGCCGGCATGATGGGCATGATGACGCTGATTCGCGTGCTCCCCGACGACAAATTCAACGAAATGACGCGCCGCAAAAATTCCAACATGCTCGAGGAGCCGCCCCAACATGAACATCACCACAACTCCTGATCCCCTCCCACACTCCCATGCCGCCACTAGTGACACAGCCATTTCTGGCTGTGCCCGCGACGTCCACTCCGCGCTCTCATTCGATCTGCAACCAGGAAGTTCGCTCCGCCTGCATCGTAGGGGCAGCGCTTGCCCCGGCCGGCGCCCAATTCAATTATTGCGACTCCGCTCGGCACAATTTTTCTTTCCACTCTGTCTCGTCTTCGCGCCAATCTCACGCGCCCAACAACCGATGCAAATGCCCCCCTCCCAACAACAAACCGGCGAACACCACCACGGCAACATTTCGCCGGTCGAACCCCACTACCCTCAAATGGGCCGCGCCCAATCCGCTGCCCAATCCCAACTCCCCTCCCTCGAGCAATTCCAAAATCTCGCGCGCGAACACAATCCCACTCTCAAACAAGCCGAAGCCGAAATCCGCGCCGCCAACGCCCGCCGCCAACAAGCCGGCCTCTACCCCAATCCCACCGTTGGCTACACGGGTGACGAAATCCGCGGCGGCTCGGTCGGCGGCGGCAAACAAGGCTTCTTCGTCGAGCAAACCATCATCACCGCGGGCAAACTCCGCCTCGCGAAACACGTTCTCGGCCACGAAACACAACTCGCCACCATCGAAGCCGAAGAGCAGCGCATCCGTGTCGAAAGCGCCGTGAAAATGGCCTTCATTCGTGTCCTTGCCGCGCAGGAACTTCTCGACACCCGCCGCGACCTCTACAAAATCTCGCAAGACCGCGCCGACACCGAACGCCGCCTGTTCAACACCGGCCAGGCCGACCAAACCGAAGTCCTCGACGCCGAAGTCGAAGCCCAGCGTATGCGCATCGCCGCGCGCATGCAGGAAAACACCCTGCGCGAAGAGTGGCGCTCGCTCTGCGCCGTAGTCGGTCAACCCGACATGCCTCCCGTCACCGTTACTGGGGACCTGGAAAAGGACTGGCCGCAGCTCAACGAAGAAGAAACTGTCGAGGCCATCGCCAAACAGAGCCCCGCCGTCCGCATTGCGGATTCAAACGCCGCTCGGGCTGAAGCGTCACTCGCACGCGCCCGGCGCGAGTCTATTCCGGACATCACCGTCCGCGGCGGCATGGAGTACAACAACGAGCTTCTCGATTCCGTTCCCTTTCCCAAAGGCTGGGAAGGCATCGCCGAACTGAAAGTGGAACTTCCTGTTTTCAACCGCAATCAAGGTAATGTCGCCGCCGCGTTGGCCGACATTGATCGCGCCCAGCACGAAAAAACGCGCATCGCACTCACATTGCGCGATCGCGCCGCTTCCGCCGTCGACCAATATGCCAACGCTCGCCTCATGGCCGTCGAATTCCGAGATGAAATGCTCCCTCGTGCCAAAAAATCCTACGGACTGATGGTCGAAAAATACGGCCTGATGCTGGCGAGCTATCCGCGCGTCCTCGAATCACAGAAAAAACTCTTCGAACTCCAGGCTGAGTACATCGCCGCCCTCGAAGGCGTCTGGACGAATGGCATCGCTCTGCAAGGCTATCTGCTCACGGACGGCCTCGAAGCTCCGGCGCGCCCCGGCGAGGTTGATCGCCCGATCCGCGAAACCAACGTGCCCATGCCCGAACGCACGATGTCCCCCGGCGAATCCATGCCCAGACCGTAGCCGAAGCGCCCCCGCAATAGGCGGGTCAGGTTGTTAGCACGATTCCACTCAGATTCTGGCAATAATGAGGCGGTTTGTGGCCATCCGAGGATGATGGGCAGCAGTTCGGAAATCGGAGAATCGTTCCAAGAAAAAAAGGCCCCGGCTTGGGATCCGGGCCCCAGGGGCCCGTTTCGTTGCCGGTGTCGTTTTCACACCAGCGCGTGGGGTTATCCATGCGGTTCTCTCGTCAATTTCGAGTACGAAGAAGCTCAACGACGTATATTTCCGGCGGCAAAGGCCGAGAAAAGGGCAAGGTTAAGCGTTTTTTGCGGTGTTCCCTGTATTGTGGCGATCGATTCATCCGACATACCCTCAGCAGGTCTATCAAATCCTAATGGGGGCCGCTGTGGATTTCATTATCCCGTGGCCCCTGTCCATCTCAGCGAGATGATGAGAGCACTTTGGTAAAGACGATGAAGGGGTGTCCCCGTGCTAAAAACTGGACTCATTTGCACCCACTGTCGGGACGTATCTGACGTGATTACACCTCACAACGGCGGCACTCTTCTCGCGAACACATCGATGGGGCAATCAATCATCGCGCTCCACAGGCGTTGTGAACACGCTTGGGCAGACAAGCACCCCTACCGAACACTGATCCCGCTCAAGAAGATGCATCGATGGGACGGAGTAAATCTATCCAGCCGCTCAGTGCACTAATTTTGAGTGAATAGCTTCGCGCAAACCACCTTATTTCGCGATTAAATTTGCAGATTTTGAGGGAAGGACTGTATGTCGTCTGATTCGGATGCTGGTTCAATCGTGTTCCCTCGCCTGCCTTTAGCAAAGTCAGGACCGGCATGAATATTGAGGAAACGGTCGAACAAATCCTTGCTGAGTTTGAGAAGGATAAGAACGCAGCGAATTACATTTGGGGGCAAGCATACGAGAGAGCATTGACGGAGATCGACGCTTCGCTAAAGGCAAGGAGTGTCGCATTCGCTCACACCGTCCTATACGGTCGTCGTCTACAATTGCGGGAATCCCCAGATAGTTTAGAGGCCAAGCAGGAAACGGTAGCTTTGGACGTAGCTATACAGCGCTTACGGAGTTTATCCTGGCCTTCATCTTCGGCAGGGTATTCGCTAGTTGCTTCAAAATAAGTAGTCCCACTCAACACCTGAGCATTCTCCGCTGCGTACACGCCAGAGTTCCGTAGCGTAAGGTGTTCGTGTCTCGCTTCCGGCGTCTGATTCGGCCATCGTGCCTACTCTGAAAGTCAGATTGTTTCGCCAACGCTGCCCATCGAGGTGAGACATGGTAACCGCTCTCACAGCGACCGCAATTATTCTCGGCCTCGGTTTGATCTTATATTTGGTTCGTATTCGGCAGCGGGCACAGCCGATTTTTGCCAAGCTGGTCGAATGGCTCTAATACTATTTCTTGTTCTGGCGCTGATTGTCGTCGGTTTGTGCGTCCTGTTTGTGAACTGCAGCATCGAACCGAGGTAGTTGGCGCGGGATCCTACATGGCGAGATGGATGCTGGTTTGCCCTCATTGCTTCCACCGATTCGAGTACAGCAAGGTCGACCCGCGCATAGTTGAGCAGGCGCGTAGAGATCCGTTTAAGGTTGTCCCTAAACCGAGACTTAGGAACGGCGAAACAAAGAAATGTCCGGGTTGCGGCAAGGAATCGGTCTATCGCGGTTTCGACCTGATCTACAGCGGAGACGAAACAGTGCTGGGTGCCGCTGGCAGCGACTAGGCCCTAGGGTATATTACAGCTTTCAGTCTATCGACTGCGTGCTAACGCAGCGGCTAATCTGCTGGCTCCGAGGTTCTTAGCGGTACCTCAAAGAGAGAGAGGGCCATTCTTTGCTTCCGAGGCGTGATGGCCCTATTTCTTTTGCTGCTGCCGTAATCTAAAGTGCTATCAGATTCACCCGATTGCTTTCTGCGAATTAGTTCTAGTCTCGGGTCAATTACCTGACTATGCCTTTCGCTTGAGCGAGGTTATCCGCGTCCACAGCGCAGGTGGCTCCGCTTTTTTTATCGCCCCACCTGACAACTCGTTCTGTTCCGAGAGCTTGAAGTTCAACCACCCACGAAGGGTCCTAGCTCTAAAGAAGTTGACATGCACAACCCGCGAGCCTAGATTGACCATCACCAGGTTGGAATGGAGGGGCAGATGGACGGTCCCACGTTCGAAGTGTTTTCTGGGTCCCTAATCAAAGATGCCACATGGCTAGAATCCGTTGATGGTCTTGGCGCGGCTACGCAGCGAATGTTTCAGTTTTCAGCAATTCGCCCTGGACCTTACTTTGTTTTCGACTGCAAAAAACGCAAAGTTCTCGCCTCAACTGATACATCGCCAAAGTGCAAGCCGCCAACTCGCACATCCAAAAAGAAACCAGCTATAGACAACGTAGCCTAGCCCTCGCGTCGCGAAGGGTCCTGGCTAGCCGGCCATGGTGTGGCCTCTTCGTTTTACCGTTCGCGTCGCCAACGGCCGACTGGATTAAAAACTACATTCGAGCGAGCGTCTTGCACTGGCGACCCATTCTCGTCGGTCATAATCCCTGCCTGGAACATATTTGCCGCCGAGAGAATGTCCGGTAACGGCAGCGTTAATCCGACAGGAATGCCGGTCATTACGAGGATTGAGGGGAAGAATGAAGAGACGCGGAAAGAGTTATGAGCGAGACCGGGCTATTCGGTGACGCGAATGAACTCGCGCCACGAAGTTTTGTCGTTGATGAGCAGATCGATGCGATAGATGCCGGGAGACATCAGGCCGACCGGAAGTTCCCAACTGGTTGACGCGTACCTGCCCGGCGCTAGGGAAACCTCCTGGAGCTTTGAAGTGCTGATCATTTTGTTGTCCGCCGTGAAAAGCCTCAAGTTGCAAGCGAATTTTTGCTTCATGGAGGTCTGCCAATTTACATAAACAGCGGCCTTGGCATCGCGCTTGGAGAAAATCTGTTTTGAATCTCGTGGAAGGGGAAAGCTGCCTGAATCTTTGCCGATCGCACTGGTAACGGACATGTACTGAATAGAGTTGGACTTGATGACCAGGGGCGCGAACTCTCCGCGGTTGGCGAACTCGGCAAGCGAAGTGGGCGGCGCGTTTGACGGCAGATCCGGGAGCAGAGATAGCGGAACGGCGAGACCCGTCGTCTCCCAATCAGGCGTCGTGAAGGAAGAACCCGGCTCACTCAAAAGACCGAGAATCCGAATTGGATTTGAGGAAGGAACAATACTTCCGCCCATGATGCCGACATAGCTTCCAAATTCATCCAACAGCGCGCCACCCACTGATTGAGCGCTGACTCCTGATGCCACCAGGAGCCGCGCGCCGGCTCGAGGAAACGAATTTGTGCCCGTGACTGAGCCGTCGGTTAGCTTCGATCCGACAGGGCCCCATTCGAGAAATGCGCAGTGATCGCCGACGTTCGGAGCTCCGTTGCCACCACGTCTTAGGAAAAACTTTGGAGCCGCATCCACTTTGAGAACCGCCCAGTCCTGCCAACGATTCCAGGCAAGGACCCGGTCGGTCTGCATTTGCGTACCGGAAGTCGAAATACGAAGGGAAGCGGCACCATCGATGCTTTCGAATGATGTAAGCACTTGTCCATCGCCGACCCAGAAACCCGTCGACTTTTGTATCGCTGTCCCATCCGGTGTCAACTTTTCAATGATCACGGTCGCGTCTAACGCTTTCCGATATAGATCAGCCAAGCTGAGCGGCTGCAGACGTGGTGGAGCGTGGGCCACCGGTGAGCCTGTGACGACAAAAGCAAGGTTTCCCGCTGGTTCGCCATCAATCCGAGTTTCGAGGTTCCATTCGCCGGACGGAGTTCCTTCCGAAAGAAGCATCGTCCAATAGCCAGAGAAGCGAGGCGATTTTGCCTCGTAGCGAAAGTCAGAAATCAGGACAATCTTACCCTCAGGACCTTTCCAGAGGCCCTCGAAGTGATGCGGGCCAAGAGGGCCTTCCCATTCGAAATAGACGATAACTTTCGAATCCTTGCCGGCGTCAAAGAGGCTTCGAGCATCGTCCATCAGGAATTTGTCGTGAAAAACGAAATGACCTGGGCGCAGTATTTCGACGGAGGATTTGCGGGACCGGTGGCGAGGATCTTCGATGTGCATTCTATTCCCCACACGTTTACGATTGACGCGGATGGAGTGTTGCAGGACGAACAGATCGGGGACGGATCGATCGACGGAAAGTTGAAGAAACTAATAGCGCGGGCAAAGGAAATGCAGGCGATGATCACGTTGAGAGCTGCCACGACGAGTGGGTACTGAATGATCTCTGTTGGTCGTTCGTCTAAAGTTCGAACGGCATGGTGTGCCTTTTATTCACACCGACAAACCTTCTCGGAGCCATTCGACGCCTGTGCCCGATTGGTCGTGCCGGCTCAACCGGTCGACGCAACACTTTCTTGAAGTCTATTCGCAGGAGTTTGAAATCCTAGAGTTTTTCTTGGACGCTGATTTAGCCGCAGCGCTACTTTGTCCAGATCCGCTTGCGTATAGCCAGACAGGTCCGTTCCCCTAGGGAAGTATTGTCGTAATAACCCATGTGTGTTTTCGTTCGAGCCGCGCTGCCAGGGACTCTGCGGATCGCAGAAATAGACTTTCACATCCGTCGCCACGGCAAAGTCTTATGCTTGGCCATCTCCAGTCCGCGGTCCCGCGTCAGCGAGCGTTTCAGAGTAGCGGGGAGTTTGCGAACATGCAGACTCAATGCGGCAAGCAAGTCGCCCAACTAATCACCGGTCGGGGTCACTACCCTCACTCGAAGTCTCTTTTGCGGATGAACTGCCAAGCATAAAACCCGGAGTGGAACTAAACCTCATTCTCTTGAACTCCGCCGATGATTTTTCAGAAATTTGAGCGTCAAGAAGAAAGAACCCTAGCGCCGACACTAACTGTCATCTCAAGCGGCGAACCCCATTCGACTGCAATTACATACCAGCCTGCCCCACTTAGCGAGGCACATTCTGCAGCCTCAATCAGAGTCTGATGAGCATGACAACAGCGGCGCGTGCAAAAGCTATCGGTAAAGGCCGCTTCGTAGTGGTCGTTAAGGTTTGCATAGCGATGCCGCAACTCGATCATGATCTGCACGAGTAGCGGGTTTTCAGCAATGGAGGCGTTTAGCACGGATGAATACCCACGCTCCACCTAAGGTTGTCGGACTTTATGGGTGTTTGGATTTCCTCGCCTCGGAAAGAGTTCCTTGCTTGGAATGACAACCAAGCGCCGCCCCACGCAAGATCCGCCTGCTCGATCCTGTCGCGAACAACAAGCTTATATCCTAACCTACGCGTGCCCACGTTTTGCCCGATCCTGCCCCGTCAGCATAGCGGGCCCCTGTACAATCGAGCCCGATGCTCTCGCCAAAAATCGAAGCCAAAATCATTGAGCCGATGGAATGCCTTGCCGTAAGCAAAATTGCCAGAAGGCTCGCGATGGCTCTGGGAATTGAAGCTGGATGGCTATCGAGCAATCGGCGTGAAGTCCGCTGACCGAGTCCGGCTGTATTCGCGCAACTCGAAGCTATTCGATAAGAAGTTCGCCTATATCGCCGATGCCTTGACCGAACTGCCGGATGATACAACCGTGGATGGAGAGATCGTCGCACTGGACGACGATGGCAGACCTAGCTTCAACTTGCTCCAGAACTTCGTGAGCGAGACTGGGCGAGTCCGATATTTCGTTTTCGACCTCCTGTAATTCCAGGATGCGGGCCACCTGCGGCATTCCAAGTTTGCGGGCCTCGCGATAATGATTCAAGTTTTGTGATTCGGCTCGTTGGTTGCGTTCGCTGGTGGACTTTTACTGCTGGTAGCCTCCTTCTAACGCCGTTGCTCTATTAATGTCAACTCTTTTAGTAAGGCTTAGCGCCGAACCTGATCGACAGCGTTAGAGTCGGCAAGTTGAGGAGACTCGAGATGAAAGCATTTGAGTTTAGAATCTAACAAGGCTTCCTCCGCACTAGCGAAGGTCAGACAAACGTGTCTCTAGTGTTCTGGCTCGTTTTCGCGCGCGGGCCTCAACTGTCGTTCGGCGGTCTTCTTAGCGCCTTTTGCTGCTCGGCCAGCAAGCTGAGTATCTCGCCTATGATCTCCCTCACCCTTTCGGCGTCCTGCTCTCTCGTAGCCTGGCTACACAGCTCCCTCAGACGGTCTTCGGATTTACCCATAGGATACCCCGCTCTGGAAGTTCGATGCGTGAGGCAAAAAAAGAGACGCTCGAAATTCGTACCCGTCGACTCTCTTTAGTAAGTAGACATCGCCCCGGGCTCGCACGTGCTGGTGCGATGACTCTCACTTCATGTGGCTGGTCTTGTCGCTGCTGTCCTAGTGCTAACGCCGAAGCAAGCTTGATCGTCGTAGGAGGTTGATGGTCGTGGAAGATTCCGGGACTGGAGGCATCGTCGGTGGCGCGATGTCGATTGGATTCCCTTCAGTGTCGAACAAAGTCACCGATTTCGGCGGACCGAAGGTGGGTGGTGCAGTCGCCTCCGAATTCGCTACCATCGTTGCATTGTCGGGGAGGTCGAGCTGACGCTTGACGCCTTGGACGACTGCGCGGGAGGTCAGCGGGCCACCTTGGCCGGAGAGTTCCTGGACGCGTTCGTTGGTCCAGGTGGTGGGACGACCTTCGGAATCGAAGGGGTGCCCGGCGTCACGATCACGGGAGCGGGCCGTGTCGGCTGAGACACTGACAACTTTCCCCGCTTCGCAGCGAGCGCGCTCATATCCACCTGCGGGCCAGTTGATGAGGTTGCGGAGGTGGAGGGCGCGGGGAGAGGATCGGGTGTGTCGCTCGGGGAGCCGCAGTTTACGTCCATGATGAAACCATTCGGCGGGCGCATTTGGAGGCGGTCAAAGCCTCGCGCGTCCGGCACTTCGTCCCCCACAGCATCCGGCATACTTTCATGACGCGGCTAGGTGAGTCCGGCTGTGACGTCTGGACGTTAGCTCGAGTTGCAGGGCATGCCTCTATAAAGGTCTCATCTCACTACGTGCATCCCTCGCAAGACGCCGCGCAGACAGCGATATTACGCCTCGGTACAAGTCTCCAGGTGGGCACAAAACTAGGCACAACCGAAAATCAGCAGCAATCGATTCCAGCAATTCCTGATCAAGTTGATGGTCGAACGGAAGCACCCGCCGCGGTCTAACCAGTCGTAACTTGCTATCATATAATGAAATAATAGGGCCCGGCTTGGGATCCGGGGCCCCGAAGGACGCGTTTCGTTGCCGGTGTCGTTTTTCACACCAGCGCGTGGGTCATCCATCCTAGCTTCCCTCTCAGAGGCAGAAAGCCCCATCCCCCCTCGCTTCGTCACTCCTCTTACTAACCGCCAGTTGAAACGCCACGCCCTTGCCTAATGCTACCAGCACGCCAACTCTCCGCCACCGCGAGATCAGAACTTAAACGTACTAAAATCAACTATTTATAACCGACTGCTCCTTGCCCTGCCTCGTCCGGATTTGCCTCCAGGATTCACTTCGGAACGAAGTCTAATTTGAGGGGGGCTGGGCCTCTTTCTGATCCTGAATGCCTACGGAGTTGGTCCTATTACCCAAGTAACAGTCTTGCTTAGACACCCGGCTCCATAGGTTTTTTTTTACGACCGGCGCAGACTCGCGTCATGGGCCCTTCCTTCTCCAGCTGCAACCCCAGAACAAAGCTGGGTCGCACCCTGGTTTTGACCCTGGCTTGCCTCTTTGGCTCCTACGGAATCCACGCCGACAGCCCAGCCGGCTTCTCGCGCAAGGCCCCAACTACCTGCTACTGCCGTTGCGCCGTTTCTCAAGCCCAAAGCGGATGCGCCAAGATGTGTGAAACGGCGCGATACGCTTCCCGATGGTGGGCGACGTCTTGCGCCAAGCCACGCCGTAAGCCGAATACCAACCCGTCTAAGGCTGGTCCGCGTATGCCGCACCCTAGTCGCGCCGAACACGCCCGACTGGAGGCCCAGCCGCAACCTACTGACGGATCTTCCCGCAGGCGGCTTAGCCGCTAATTTCAAAGAACCCCACACCTGCACGTCGAGCCATCGGCAGGGGATTCATTATCCGGGACTTACTCCTTGGCTCTGACGAGGCGCTCATTATCCCGCCCGAACCGGGGCTACCGAGTGGTTGTCGTTGGCTCTAGTTGCGGTTTCCCCTAGGAGTTTGCTCAAGATCTCAGGTATCTCGAAGACCGCTTGATTGTTCAGTGCCGCGACGTTTGCCTTGAACTTAGCGAGCTTGCCGGGTTCCATCATTTGCTCGACGCCACTTACCACTTGGCGGAAGCTCTTGAGCACGATGCCGACTTGCTTCTCCACGACCCATTCGGCGTTGTAACGCTCCTGGGGGAGCGTCCAGGCGTTGCACTCGATCAGCACCGGTAGTTTGCGAACCATAGCTTCGGCAATGCTGCCGGGTCCCGGTTTGCCGATCAGAAAATCCGCCGCGCGCATTAACCGATGCACTTCCTTGGTAAAGCCCATCACGTGGACCGGCATGCTCCACTTTTTCGCTTGGAGCTTGGCGGCCAGTTCCTCGTTGCGCCCACAGATCAGGATGAGCTGAACCGGGGCCTTGGCGTCGTCCAGCTGCTGGGTAATTTCATACATCACCCTGGAGCCGTGTCCACCAAAGAGCACGATGGCTGTGGTGATATCGGGCTTCAAACCGAGCTCGGAGCGAATCGCCAGAGGATCGGTGTTGTCGGGCGCGTAAAAATCCGGACGCAGGATCATCCCGGAGGTGCGAAAGATGTGAGAGTCGTCATGCCCTAAGGCTCGCGCCTGCTCAGCTGCCCGCTCCGTACCGGCGATGACGTGCTGATCCGGGATTGACTCAATCCAGAAGTGCGGCGGGTAGTCTGCCAAGTCCGTGATGATGGTGACGAAGGGGCGGCCAGGATAGGCTCTGGTCCAGCTTTCGGCAATCTCCCGATTAAAGTGTGGGATCACGGAAATCAGCAGATCGGCGGGATTTTCGCGCCAGAATTTCTCCAGCAGCGTGACCATCGGGCCGTGAAACACGCGAATGGTGAACTGAAGAAGTCGCAGCAGATAGACCGCGCCCAAAGTCCAGCCATTTTGCAGCAACTTGTTGTACTGCTCCTGGATCCGAATCCCGGTCAGACGGCGCAACACGTCGAGCCGGTCGGTAAGTTCCTGAAACTGGACCAATTCGACCTTCCAGGGCCGCTGCTGCTGCTCGATAACGGCCTTGAGCGCCACTGCCGCGTTGCGATGACCGCCACCCGCATCGTGAAAGAGGATGTGCACTTTATTCATGGAGGAATTGTCACACACCGCCAAACTGCTCCACACAGAGCAAGGTGCATGCCATGTGGATAATGCCGCAAGCTATTTGTGTTCAATAAGTTCCATGAGCACATTTATGGAGATTTCGCCGCTGTTTCACGGACTGTTCATATCTCTGCTTCACAATCGTTTCATGCGTTGCGACCTTCACGTTCATTCGACTGCATCGGGAATGTGCAACACGCCCGGTTTAAGCCGTGTGTGCCGGGAATCCTACAACGATCCCCTCGAAGTATACGACCGGCTTAAGCGACGGGGCATGTCCATCGTCACCATGACCGACCACGATTCCATCGACGCCCTTGAGGCCCTTCGCCGCTTTCCGGACTTCTTCCTTAGCGAGGAAGTGACCGCCCGAATGCCCAGTGGAACCGAAATGCACCTGGGCGTTTACGGCATTGCCGAACGCGACCACACGGAAATCCAGCGGCGCCGCAAAGATTTCATCGCTCTTTTGATGTATTTGACAGAGCGAAAGCTTTTCTTCAGCGTAAATCATGTGTTTTCAGGGCTTACCGGGCGTCGGGAAGGCGACGATTTCAGCTGGTTCGCGTCCTACGTGCCCGCCTTTGAGGTGCGCAACGGCCAGATGTGGCCGACCGCGAACGTCGCTGCCGAATGCCTGGCGAGGCGCTTGGGCAAGATTGGCGTGGCCGGGAGTGACGCGCACACGCTTTCGGGTGTGGGATTAACGTACACCGAAGTGCTGGGCGTCCGCACCGTCGATGAGTTCCTTGGGGGTTTGCGATCCGGCTCTGGAATCGTTCACGGGGTTGATGGCAGCCTGGCAAAACTCACGATCGACGTTTATCGGATCGCACTGGCGTTCTTCCGCGAAAAACCCTGGGCGCTGCCGGTATTGCCTCTAATCACGCTGATTCCTGCGATCACTGCGGGGCATTGGCTGAATGAGATTCGCTTCTGCCAGAAGTGGTCCGCCATTCTGGAAAGCGAAGGACGACGCCCACGGCTGCTGTGGAAACTGGACTCCGGCCTGGAGGCCAATCCGGCGAGCTGACAGCTCTGGCGACAGTCGGCGAGTCAAGTTTTGAGGAGGGGTCGCGATGGCTATCGCTCGCAACCTCTGGGGCCATATCGAGCGCCGCGACCATCGGGTGATGCGGCGGTTGAACCGTTGGCGCGCGCCGCGGTGGATTCGCTATTGGATGATTGCAGCCACCCGCATGGGTGACGGCTGGCTGTGGTACGGACTGGGCGCCATGCTGCTGATTTTCGGGGGCGCCTCCCGTTATGCTGCCGTTGCTGCCTCCGGTTCCGCCGCCATCGCCGGCGTTCTCGTCTTCAAGATTCTCAAGCTGCTTAGCCAACGCCCGCGGCCTTGCCAATACGAACCCCACTGCTGGTCCAAGGTGCTGCCTCCGGACAGATTTTCGTTTCCGTCGGGACATACCATGACCGCGTTTTCGATTGCGCTGGTCGTGAGTTACTTCTACCCTTCGCTCGAAGGTCCGCTGTTCTTCCTGGCGCTAAGTATCGCGGTTTCTCGCGTCGTGCTAGGAATGCATTTCCTCAGTGATGTGCTGGCAGGCGCTGTACTCGGTGTCGCGCTCGGCTGTGCCTCGATTACGGCCTTTGCTTCTTTTGGGTTGGCTTAGATTCGGGTAGCCCGAATTTCCGGATCAAGTTTTTGGCAAACTGTCTGCCTACGTTCTGATGGGCGGGCAGGACAACGCTACCTTACAGCCTCCGCAGATCACCTGCATGAAGATGCGTTAGAGTGGCTTCGGGTGAGCTGCTAGCGCTTCCCGATAGATCGACAAATTTTTCTTGTCCACAATAACCGTTCCCGTGTCAACCCAGGCAGGCAGCGGAGCGGTCGGTGCAGTGCGCCAATCCTTGAACTCGTGCACCGCGTTGTGGTGCAGGTCATCAAGGAATTTCAATCCGTAGTACGCCATCACATACGGTTTCTGCGCGACAGTGGCGTTGATACCGCCACGCGAGATCCATTCCAGCGTTTCAGGGTCGCTGTCGAACGAAACTATGGCGATTTTTCCTTCCATGTCCACGCGGTGAAGCGCATCGGCAACTCCCGCACCACCGGAAGCTTCGAGACAGATCACTCCGTCGACCTTGGCCTTCTTGGAAAGCAAAGCGGAAATGCCGTCGTAGGCCTGACGTGAGTCGCCTTTATCGTCGATCGTTTGCGTTATTTTCAAACTAGGAGACTTTTGCAACGCATCATTTACCCCGCGAAGCCGCTCTTCGAGATTGAGCTGGCCCGGGATGGTGACCACCACCAATTGCCCCTGGCCTTTCAGGATCGTGGCCATTCGGCGCCCACTTTCCTGACCTGCGCGAAAATTGTCAGTGCCTACAAACAGTACGCGCTTCGATTCCGGCGCGTCGGAATCAATGGTGACTACCGGAGTGCCCTGCTGCACCGCCGCGTCGATTGGACCTTTGAACAGATCGGGCCGGCTGACGGAAACCATGATGCCCGCCGGATGCAGCGCCACCGCTTTCTGGAAAGACTCCACCTCTTCTTGCGGCGACATGGTCGTCGGGCCGTCCAATTCCGCTTTGACGCCCATGGCCTTCGCGGCATCGATCAAGCCAGCCTGGGCCTCCTGCCAATACGGCAAATTGATGTTGGCCGCGATGAAATAGAATTGTTCTTCTTTCTGGTGATACGGCTCCTGACACGCCAACAATGATGCAGTGACACCAACGCATAACAAAAACGAAAGCTTGCGAAGGGATTTCATCGAAGGTCTCCTTTGCTCATCGCCGGCCCGGAGATGAAAGTGGCCAAGAAACCGAAGCGAAACCCGGTTGTCTGGCGGGAAAGACTACCACAAGGAGCGCAAGAAGGACTATGATCTGACACTTTTTTGAAAATTCACGCGCCGGGATGATCGGACTATGTCGACGTTTCGTTTCTTAATTCAGGTCTCGCGGCCCGGGTTGTGGAGCACGACGGCGCTCTTTTATTTGATTCCGCTGGGGCATTGGACTGCATTTCGATCGCCAGAATTCTGGGCTGGCCTGTTTTATGTCCTTTTTCCGCTTGGTCTCGTGCTGTACGGCGTGAACGATATCGCGGACGCGGAAGCGGATCGTTACAACCCGCGCAAAGGCACTTTTTTGTTCGGATCCCAAGGCGCTACAGAACAACTGCGGGCCTTGCGGTGGCAGATCGCAGTCGTGCAACTCCCCTTTTTGATTTTGTTTTTGATTACGATCGGCCCACGGATTCTATGGTGGCTTGCGCTACTGCTAGTCGCTGTCGGGATCTACAACGCCCCAAGATTTAGATGGAAAGCCCGTCCGCCGCTCGACGTGTTGATTCAGGCCAGTTATTTGCTGATGTTCGTGCTCAGCAGCTGGCTGAATCGCGTTGCTCAATTGCCATGGCAGACGTTTGTGTTCGGCGCTCTATTCGCGATGCACTCACATCTGTTTGGTGAAGTGATGGACATCGCCCCGGACCGCATTGCGGGGCGGCGCACGACGGCGACGGTCATCGGCGCGGTGAACACGAAATTTCTAATCGGCGCGATCCTGGGCATCGAGGTGGCACTGGTCTTCTTCGCATTTCACACCGCACTGATCGCAGTTTTCCTTGGCATTGGTGCGCTGTGGTTCGTGATGGACGCAACCTTGCTGTGGAGAAACCATCCCTACAAGCCGCGCGAGATGCGCCTGTTCATGTGGGCGTGGAATGCGGCGTCCGTCGCCGTAATTTATTGGGATTGGGTCGCCGCTCCTCTCACGCGCGTGCTTGCCTGACAAACAACTGCTGATCGCACGTCAGGAGAGGCGCAAACCTTCTTGTCCACGAACTCATCTCACCTTCAGTACAAGCGATTCGCAAAGCCGTTTCAGAACTCCGACAGGCATACTCGTGAAAGCATTACGGCCACTCACATACGCTTCAGTTGCAGCTGTGTTCGTCGGTGCGTTAACGGTTCTTGCAAGCCCGTCGCGCGCCGATGACGTCGTGCGCAAAATGCATGGCTGCATCACGCTCGAGTGCGCGGCTTCCGGGCCAAAGACCTATTCCTTCGAACAGCCTCTTGACGATTCGCCGCAGCAGCCTTCAACCCAAACGGAGAGCTCGCCCAAGCCTGCGACAAATTCGGATCACGTCCGCGAAGGCGTTTGGCGCAAGTTGCCAGGCAATTTCGTCCACGATCAGAAGGATATGTGGGTGACCTACCCACGAAAGCTGGTGACTGGCCACTATCTGTTACCGACTGCATTGGTGGTGGGCGGAACAGCGGCTTTAATTGCCAGCGACCATCAGACCATGCCGTATTTTCGACAAACTGATTTTTTCCAGGACTCGGATCGCGCTCTGGGTAGCAAGGTTTCCGGAGGAATCATCGCCGCAGTTCCGGCTACATTTTATGTGGTCAGCTTGCTGCGGCACGATTCGTATGGGCAAGCGACCAGCTTGCTGGCGGGCGAAGCGGTGGTCGACGACACGATTCTGATGATCGTAACCAAGGCGATCGCAAGGCGGCAGCGGCCGACGGACATCCCGGTGAATGGAAATTATGCCCATACATTTTTCAAAAGCGATGCCGGGCCGCTAGGCAAGGGCAGCAGCTTTCCCTCGGGCCATGCGATGATGAGCTTCTCGATCGCCACAATTTTCGCGCACCGGTACCGCCAGCATCGCTGGTTGCCGTGGGTGGCTTACGGAGTCGCGACGGCCATCAGTTTTTCGCGCATCACCACCGGCGCGCATTTTCCGTCCGACGTATTGTTTGGGGCAGCGACGGGATTCGCGATCGCACGCTACTGCGTGCTGCACGGCCAATAAACGACGTCCGCAAATCGATAAGCGCAGCCAACCAGAAAAAGGGTAAGAGCGCAGCTTGTGGCTGCGCTCTCGACAAAGTATCCAACAGCAATCTTAGGCTTTTTGTGCTTGGCGGCGGAGGAATGTCGGCACGTCGAGATCGTCGACGGGTATTTCGTGAGTGACCTCGCGGACGTTCTGCTGAACCTGATGCACAACGTTTGGCGGCGGCTCGAGTGCCGCGACGGCAACCGGCTCGGACACTTCCGGTCCAGCTTTCCACGCCTTGGGCAGGAACGAGGGCTTTTCCTTAACCGTCTTCTTGTTGGCGTCCTTGAAGCCCGCGGCGATCACCGTGATCTTCACGTTGTCTTTCATCGCATCGTCCTGCACGGCGCCAAAAATAATGTTGGCGTTTTCATGCGCGGCCTTCTGAATGACCGAGGAGGCTTCATGGACCTCGTGCAGCGTGAGGCTGGAGCTGCCAGAAATGTTGATCAGGATGCCCTGCGCGCCCTGGATGGAATTGTCTTCGAGCAACGGACTGGCGATGGCGCGGTTGGCGGCATCGACGGCCCGGCTGGTGCCGCTAGCGACCGCGGTACCCATCACGGCGTAGCCCTGTCCGTGCATGATGGCTTTCACATCGGCAAAGTCGCGATTGATGATGCCCGGCACGGTGATAATGTCGGAAATCCCCTGCACCGCCTGGCGCAGAATATCGTCCGCAATGCGGAACGCGTCGAAGAAGCTGGTGCCGCGCTCGACGGTTTCCATCAGGCGCTCGTTGGGAATGACGATGACGGTGTCGACAGCACCGATCAGTTCCTGCAGTGCCTGTTCGGCCTGCATCATGCGCCGGCGGCCTTCGAAGGCGAAGGGTTTCGTGACCACTGCTACGCTCAAGGCACCGAGCTCGCTGGCCAGCGATGCAACGACGGGCGCTGCGCCGCTGCCGGTGCCGCCGCCGAGTCCGGCAGTGATGAAAATCATGTCCGAGCCTTCGAGCGACTCGATGATCTTTTCGGTGTCCTCGAGAGCCGCCTTGCGCCCGACCTCGGGATTTGCGCCGGCGCCCAGACCTTTCGTGAGTTTCGCGCCAAGCTGAATCTTGGTCGGTGCCTGCGACAACTTCAGCGCCTGCAGGTCGGTGTTGGCGGTAATGAACTCAATGCCTTCGACCTTGGCGCGGATCATGCGGTTGACGGCATTGCACCCACCGCCACCCACACCGATCACCTTGATTTTCGCCGGCGACAGCTCTTCACTGAAGCTCATGCGGATTCCCATATCTTTACTCGTCATGCTTCCCTCAGATTTCCCCAGTTCGCCGAATCGTCGCGTCGCGAACGCGCTGCAGCGCGCCGCAGGCAGGGTCACGAAGCTCCGGCGAACATGGCTTTCAGTTTCGATACCAAATTTCCCGAGCGCTGCGGGCTAGAGCGCCGCGCCTTCGCTCCAAACATCACCAGACCAACAACGGTTGCGTACTCCGGCTGAGCGACCTGCTCGGGCATATCGACGAGGCCCTTGGGTTCGGCGATGCGCACGGGCAGGTGGAAAGACTGCTCCGCGAGGTCGATCAGGCCATGCAGCCGCGCGCCGCCGCCGGCCAGCACAAAGCCCGCTGGGATCTGCTTGTCCAGGCCAGCGCGCCGGAGATCGTCGCGGATCAAGGCGAGAAGTTCGTTGGTGCGCGGCTCCAGTATGTCGGTGAGCATGCGTGCGAAAATGGTGCGCGGCGGGCGGTCCCCGACGCTGGCGATTTCGATAGCGCCGTCCTCGTGAAGCATGGATGCTGCGGCGCAGCCGTGGTGGCGCTTGATGCGCTCGGCCTCGGGGATGGGAGTGCGCAAGCCGACGGCGAGATCGTTGGTGAAATGGTCGCCCCCGATGGGCACGGCGCTGGTATGCCGAACCACGCCGCCACCGTAAACGACGACTTCGGTGGTGCCGCCCCCGATGTCGAGCAGGCAGACGCCGAGGTCGCGCTCGTCCTGCGTCAGAGAGGATTCGGCGGATGCCAGCGGCTCAAGAACGGTGTCGCTGATCAGGACGCCGGCGCGATTGGCCGCGGTAACCAGATTTTGCGTCGCGGCGATGGACGAGGTAACCAGATGAACGTTGGTTTCCAGCCGCTGACCGATCATCCCCACCGGATCGCGGATGCCTTCCTGCGCGTCCACCAGGAATTCGTGCGGCAGTACATGCAAAACTTCGCGGTCTTCAGGCAGTGAAATGTTGCGGGCGGCATCGATTGCACGACGCACGTCCTCGCGCTCGATGTCCCGCGGTCGATGCCCGAGGGTAACTCCACCTCGGCTGTTCACGCCGCGCACGTGCCCGCCGGCTACGCCGATCAGCGCGGATTCCACCGGAACGTTAGCCACGCCTTCGGCTTCTTCGGCCGCGCGGCGAATCGAACTTACCGTTGAATCAAGATTGACGATCAGACCTTTGCGCAGGCCCTTCGATTCCGCCGCGCCCAGAGCGAGAAACTTCACCTGCTCGTCGTCGATTTCTGCGATCAACACCGACGTCTTGGTGCTTCCGATATCCAGCCCAACTAAATATTTGTCCTTCTTTGCCAAACTTGCTCCTGCTTCCGAATTATCTCGCTCTCGCGACCGTAGCCGCGGCGCTGGTATCCGTGTTCAAAATCACTTGTCGCGAATATTGCAGATCGATGGAGCGCACGCGGCCGTTGCTGGCCTGCCATTGCGCAAAATTGTCGACCACCATGCGGTACTTGGCGGCGAAATCGTTCTGGCCGAATTGGATGCTGACGGCTTGCGAATCGTTGGGCGAGGCGATGCCGGTCATTACCACGCGCAGATCCCGCGGATTGGCAAGATCGACTTCGCTGACGAGGTCGGAAGACCCGCCGCGCACCATGTCGATATCGCGCAAGAATTCCTGGTAGGTCTGCACGCGTCTACCGCGTTCGTCGCGCGCCATGTTTTCGCTCAAGCCGGTGACGATCGGGAACTGGAAATTTTCACCGCGCGGGCGATCGAGAATGACGCCCTGGCCGTCGATCAGCGCCAGCTCGGTGCCATTGCGCAGGAAAGCGATAGGCGTACGCTCGGTAATTTCCACGCGGATGTGATTCGGCAGGATGCGCTGCACGCTGGCCGATTCCACCCACGGCAACTCTTCCAGCGCGCTGCGGCGGGCATCCAGCGGTATGCGGATCACGCTGCGATTGCGGTCGCGTGCAAACTGCTGGAGTACCGCTTCGCGGCTGACGATGCGGTTGCCAGTCAATTCAATTTGATCGGGCTTGAGCAGCGCGACCTTCGGCGAATACAGCAGGAATTCGCTGGCCACCCCGGCGGCAGTGAAGAACCCGATCGCGACCGCACCAACCACCAACACGCGGCGATAGAAGGACCAGTTCTTGCCGCCAAATTTCTTGCGGCGGATCTCCACTGGTTTCTGGCGGCGCAAATAACGTGGCTCGTCTTCGCCAAGCAGCTCCGGGCGGTACGAGTCCGCGTCCGCCGATGAAGCACTCCGTGGTATGGACTTCACACGGTCCAAAACACCACCTCATTCTCCAACTCAACGCCAAAGGAAGCGCGCACCTTCTCGCGCACCTGCCCGATCAGCGTAAGCATGTCCTTGGCGGATGCAGTGCCGGCGTTCACGAAGAAGTTCGCGTGGCGATCGCTGACGCGAGCATCACCCACGTTGCTCCCTTTAAGTCCTAGTTCGTCGATCATGCGCCCAGCAGAGGCGCCTGGAGGGTTCTTGAAAATGCAGCCTGCGCTTTTTTGACCAAGCGGCTGGCTTGAACGCCGCTTCTCGTTGCAGATACGAATCCCTTGAAGTATTTCCTTGAACGGCTTGGAGGGGAGTTCCAGCGTCACCGCAAGCATCATATCATCGGGCGCAAACGAGGTGTGCCGGTATTCAAAGGAAATTTGATCGCCCCTGAGGATTTCTATCTTGCGCGCGGCCGCGCGGTACAGTTTTACCTCCCGAACGTAGGTTCCTATCTGCATTCCGTACGCGCCGGCATTCATCCGCAGTGCCCCGCCAACCGTGCCCGGCACGCCGATCAAACCTTCCATGCCGCCGAGATCATTCTTTGCGCAATACGTCACCATCCGGCCGAGGTCGGCGGCAGCGTCCACACGCGCGAGATTGCCCTCCAGCACCACGTCAGGCTCAGGCCGGGCCAGTTGCACCACTACCCAGGGCAGTTCGCCATCGCCGACAAGCAGGTTGGAGCCTCCACCTAAAAACCGGTGTGGAACGCCGTTGGAGTCCAGCAGGTTTAACAAATCCGGGATGCCTTCGTGCTTCTTGATGCGCAGAAGATCGGTGGTGCCGCCAATTCCAAGCGAAGTCAGTTCCGAAAGCGCCGATCCGTTGCGGAGTTCGATACCCAGATCCGGCAGCGCCGAGATCAGCTTGGGATTATCAATGCGCATGATGCGTTGTGTGCTCCGTCCCGAGCAGGACCATAAGCTCGTTGCTGGCGCGGCTGACATTGCCTGCGCCGATCGTCAGGATGGCATCGCCGGGTCTGGCTTCCCGCAGGAGAAACTCGATACTTTCCTGCATCGAGCGAAGGTAGAACACATTCTTGTGCCCCGCCTCGCCAACCGCTCTGGCCAGTGCCTCGCTGGTTACCCCAGGGATAGGGGCCTCGCTGGCGGCGTAGATGTCGGTAAGCACCAGAATGTCGGCGAGATTAAAGGCGCGGCGGAAATCATCCCAAAGGTGCTGGGTACGAGAGTAGCGGTGGGGCTGGAACAGCACCAGCAGACGATTGAACTTACACCCGCGCGCGGCCTCCAACGTCGCACGAATCTCGACAGGGTGGTGTCCGTAGTCGTCGATAACCGTGATGTCGTTCACGACGCCTTTGACGTCGAACCGGCGGCCCACTCCAGCGAACTTCGCCAGGCCCTCGCGTATCAACTCGGCCGGAACGCTGAGATAGAGAGCCACAGCGGCTGCCGCGGCGGCATTGCGTACGTTATGGAGGCCTGGAGGGTGCGGAAGCTGAAAGATGCCGAGGTCCTCGCCTTTGTAGGTGAGGCGAAACTCGCTGCCCCAACCCTGAAGTTTGACGTCGGTGATGATCAGATCCGCCTGGCTGGAAGTTCCGTAAGTGATGATCGGGCGTTTGACTTTCGGAATGATGGCCTGAACGTTGGGTTCATCTAGACACAGCACCGCCGAGCCGTAGAAAGGCACGCGATTCACGAACTGGATGAACGCGTCCTGGATGTCTTCCAGCGAGCTGTATTGATCGAGATGCTCGCGGTCGATAGTGGTGACCACGGCGACCACCGGAGCCAGCAGCAGGAAGCTGCGGTCGCTCTCGTCCGCTTCCACCACGAAGAAATCGCCTTTCCCAAGACGCGCCGTGGTGCCTGCCTGGTTGACACGGCCTCCGATGACAAATGTGGGATCCAGATGCCCGGCGGCGAGCACCGATGCAACGATCGATGTCGTGGTGGTCTTGCCGTGAGCGCCGGCGACCGCGACGCCGTATTTCAGGCGCATCAACTCCGCCAGCATCTCCGCGCGTGGAATTACCGGGATTTTGTGCTTGTGGGCTTCAGCGACCTCCGGATTGTCCGACTTGATCGCTGAAGAGGCGACCAGAACGTGAGCGCCTTCGACATTACTGGCTCGATGCCCCTCGTAGATTTTAGCGCCAAGATTTTGCAGGCGCTCGGTGATCGGCGAGGGTTTGGTGTCCGATCCCGACACGGAGTAGCCGAGCGTGAGTAGCACTTCGGCGATCCCGCTCATCCCGATGCCGCCGATTCCCACCATGTGAATGCGCTGGAAATTCCGGAACGAGACCATTTCAGTTCACCTGGGCCGGCCGTGGGCGGGCCATTGCGTCAATAAGGTTGACGATTTCGCGAGCGGCGTCGGGCCGCGCCAGCCTGCGCGCCGCTGCGGACATCCGTGCAATCTCCTGCGGCTGGTCCAGTAATGAGAAGATTTCCGCGCACAGGCGATCGGCCGTGAGTTCCGGCTCCGGAATTACCCGGCCGGCGCCGGCGGTGGCCATTTCCTGCGCGTTGCGAAGTTGGTGGCTATCCGTGGCCGCGCCGAACGGTATGAAGATTGCCGGTCGACCTGCGGCGGCCAGTTCGGACGCGGTGATGGCTCCTGCGCGACACACGATCACGTCGGCCCAGGCAAAGCGCTCGGCCATGTTGGTCAGAAACGGCACTACTTCGGCCGCTGCGTAGTCTCGACGCGCGTAGGCGGTGCGCACCGCGTTGTAGTCCCGCTCACCGGTCTGATGCACGATTGCGAGTTCGTCCTTGCGCGTGGCCAGGCGATCCATGGCGTCGACGAAGGTGCGGTTGATGGCGAGAGCGCCTTGACTGCCGCCCGTGATTAGCAATCGATACGGTTTCTGCACGGAGCGCGGCTTGATGGAGAAGAATTCTTCGCGCACCGGGCAACCGGTAATGATTGCTTTCGGCCCTAGCGCGCGAGCGGAGCGCTCGTAGCCGGCGGCAATCTGTGTCGACAATTTTGCGAGTACGCGGTTGGTGAAGCCCGGCTCGGCGTTGGGTTCAAAGATCATGTTCGGCACACCGTTCATCCAGGTGGCCAGCATCATGGGCCCGGCGGCATATCCGCCGACACCAAATGCGGCGACTGGCCGATGCTTGCGGAGCACGCGCACGGCATCCAGCAGTCCCGGCCCCAGCATCGCTAGATTCTTGATCAGCGTCGCTCCGCCTTTGCCCTTGAGGCCGGCCACACGCAACGTCTCCAGCGGCAGCCCGGCCTGTGGCACCAGCTTCATCTCCAATCCGCGTTGTGTGCCAACCAGCACCACGTCTCTCTCCTTGCCTCGTGACAACCATTCTTTCGCGATGGCGATTGCCGGGAAAACATGCCCACCGGTGCCTCCGCCTGCGATCAATAATTTCACTGCCAACGTCCCCGCTGTCTCTGCGCGGCGCGTTTCGCCTCTGGCGCTGGCTTCTCACCCAACCGGCGTAGCCTCACCATTGCGGCTCGTCGGCTTGCTGCGAAATATTCAACAGCACGCCCGTTGCCAACAGCATGACCAGCAGGCTCGACCCGCCATAGCTGACAAACGGTAACGGAATTCCTTTCGTCGGTACCATCCCGAGTACCACGGCAAAATTAATTAGCGTCTGGCTCAACACCATGGCCGTGATCCCCAAAGCCAGCAACCGCCCAAAACCATCCGGCGCCGCAAACGCCGCTCGCAGGCCGCGCCAGCCATAAATTCCAAACAGCACGATGACCACGATGGCCCCGATGAACCCTAGTTCCTCGGATATCACCGCAAAAATAAAATCTGTGTGTGCTTCGGGCAGATAGAACAGCTTCTGCTTGCTCTCCATCAAGCCCACTCCGGTAAATCCGCCCGAACCCACTGCGATCAGCGATTGCAGCAACTGGAACCCCGCGCCCAATGGATCCGCATCCGGATTCAAGAACGCCATCAGCCGCGCCTGACGATAGGAAACGTGGGTGATCAGCAGATACAGCATCGGCAAGGCCGCTGCCGCGCCCACGGCGATCCACTTCCAGGAAAGTCCGGCGACAAACAGAATTGCGGTGGCGACCAACACGATGTCCACCGAAGTGCCCAAGTCGGGCTGCAGCAGGATCAACCCCACAAGAATGAGGACCGGACCAGCCGCCGGTAGAATCGTCTGCAGGAAATCCTCTTTGCTGAATTCCATGGCCGCGGCGCTGCGCCGCTTCAGGTCCAGAAACCACGCTAGATACAGAATGACCGCCAGCTTGGCCAACTCGGAGGGTTGAATTCCCAGCGGCCCAAACTTGATCCAGCGATGCGTGGCGTGTGATTTGTCCAGAAAAAATGCGCCGACCAGCATCAGCAGCACAACGCACAACGCCGTATACACGACCGCCGGCTCGCGGAGCCGGCGGTAATCCGTGCGCATCAGCGCGAACATCCCAAACAACCCGGCAAGCAGGAACGCGGCCTGTCGCACAAGAAAAATGTACGATCGGCCGTACTGGTGATCGGCGGTCACCGCCGACGCACTGAAAACCATCACCGCGCCCAGCAGGCACAGCGCGAGCGTCACACCGAACAGCCATCGATCGTTCTCAAGTCTCCGTGGCAATTTCTTTCACCTCGAAACCAAATTCAAAAAACGCTTACCTGCGTCCCGCATTTGCAGGCGCTGGATTCCCCGCTGCGGCCCCGGCCCACTGCTGTTCCACGCGGCGTACCAGCTCCTTGAACACCCGGCCGCGATGCTCGTAGTTCTCAAACTGGTCGAAACTCGCACAAGCGGGTGCCAGCAGCACCACATCGCCGGGACGTGCCGCGCGGGACGCGAATGCCACCGCGCGTTCTAACGTTCCGGCGCGTTCAATCTCCACGCTGCCGGCAATCTGTGCTTCGATCTTTTCCGACGCCGCGCCGATCAACAGCGCGACAACCGCTTTCTGTTTGAGCGGCTGCTGCAAAACCCGGTAATCGCTGCCCTTGTCTTTGCCGCCCAGAATAATCAGCACGCGGCCCGCGAAGGCCTCAAGAGCTTTCAACGTGGCGTCCACATTCGTGGCCTTCGAATCGTTGTAATAACGTGCCCCGCCGATTTCGGCGACAAATTCCAAGCGGTGCTCCACGCCTGCGAACGACCGCACTCCTTTGGCAATCGCCCCGGGCTCTGCGCCCGCCAGACGCGCGGCCGCAACCGCGGCCAGTACATTTTCCAGATTGTGCTCACCCACAAGGGGGATTTCGTTGCGCTTGATCACCTGCTCTTCTTTTCCGTCGCGCTGGAACACGATCTGATCGCCGCGCACCGCCGTCCCTTGTTCAACATCTTGCTTACGGCTGAACCAGTACACCGGAGTTCGTTTGGGCGCATACGCAAGCGTCGCGGCATCATCGGCATTAACGATCGCCGCGTCCCGCTCGGTTTGATTCTCGAAAATTCGCGCCTTCGCCGCCGCATAACAATCCATGGAGCCGTGCCGATCCAGATGATCCGGCGTCAGATTCAAAAACACGCTGATGTTCGGCCGAAAATCTTCGATCAATTCAAGTTGAAAGCTGCTCAGCTCCGCGACGGTCACGGTGGTCGAGGTCATTCCGTTCACGCACGAAATCAGCGGCGTTCCGATATTGCCGGCGAGAATCGTGTGAAATTCCGCTGTCCGCAAAATGTGTTCGACCAGCGAAGTCGTCGTCGTCTTCCCGTTCGAGCCGGTAATTCCGATCAGCTTCCCCTGCAGAAAGCGGTACGCCAGCTCGATTTCGCTCCAAACCTTCACGCCCTTCGCGCGTGCCCGCTGCAACAAAGGAAAATCAGCCGGTACGCCGGGACTGGGCACAATCAGATCCTGCTGCAAAAAAGTCTCTTCCAGATGGCCGCCGAGTTCGAGTATTGCGCCCGCGGCGCGCAGTTGCGCCACTGCGTCGCCAATCTCGGCCTCCCCGCGGGATTCCGTTGCGGTCACCAAGGCTCCCCGTGCCGCGCAGAACAAAGCGGTAGCCACACCGGTCCGCGCCAGCCCCACTACCAACACGCGTTTGCCCTTCAGCTCCATGCCAATCCGCACTACCTTAGTTTTAGGGTTGTCAGCGCAAATAGCGCAAACACCAGTGCCATGATCCAAAACCGCACGATCACCTTCGATTCACTCCAGCCCGCTAATTCAAAGTGGTGGTGGATCGGGGCCATTCGAAAAATGCGCTTCCCGCGCAGCTTGAACGATCCAACCTGCAAAATCACCGAAAGCGCCTCCAGAACAAAAACCCCACCAACAAAGAACAACAAGATCTCCTGCTTGATGATGACGGCAATCAATCCTAGCGTCCCGCCGAGGGATAGCGAGCCCACATCGCCCATGAAAATTTCAGCCGGGTGCGCGTTGTACCAAAGGAAGCCAAGCGAGGCTCCAACGAGCGCGCCGCAAAAAACGGTGAGTTCCCCAACGCGCGGGATATATCCGATATCAAGGTACGTCGCCCAGCGATAGTTGCTGCTCACGTAGGTCAGCACGGTTAACGCCCCCGCCGCGATCACCGTGCACCCGATCGCCAGCCCGTCGAGTCCATCCGTCAGATTCACGGCATTCGACGCTCCGGTGATCACAATGGACACGAACAGCAGAAACGGCACGAACGCCAGCGGCCAGAAATGCGGCGTGGACAAAAGCGAATGAACTACCAGGTTCGGATGCACGCGCTTGAAGAATGGCAGTACCAGTTCGGTGGAGTATTCCGCCCTCGTTGCCAGCGCCAAAAGCCCGATGGCCAATACCGCGCTTACCAGGATCTGCAGCATGAATTTTTTCTTACTGGTCAGCCCTAGATTCTGTTGCTTCGAAACCTTGGCGTAGTCGTCCACAAATCCGATGGCCGCAAACGCCAGCAGCGCGAACATCGCCAGCAGCACGAATCCGTTCCGCAAATCCGCCCATAACAAAGAGGGCACCAGCGTCGAAAGCACGATCAGCACGCCGCCCATCGTCGGGGTTCCGGCCTTTTTCTTGTGATCCTGCGGCCCTTCTTCGCGGATGTACTGCCCGATCTGCAATTCGCGTAGCCGCTTGATCAGCCAGGGTCCGAACACAAACGCCAGAAACATCGCCGTCAGGCTCGCATACACGGTGCGCACCGTGATGTAGCGAAATACATTCAGTGGGCTGAAATATTTTTGCAGCACCTCGTAGAGAAGGTAGTACAGCATCTAGCGGCTCACCTTCTCCGTTGTGCGCGAATCCGCCGGCACGTCATAGCGCGCCAGCAGCGACTCAACCACGCGTTCCATCTTCACGCCGCGCGAGCCCTTGACCAGCAGCAGATCCCCGGGCTTCACAAAGTCCGTCAGGAATTTCGCGGCTTCCTCGGACGATCCAAGAAATCTTGTCTGCCCCCGGGGAACTCCAGCGGCCACCGCGCCTTCGACAAGCTGCGCGGCATCGCCTGCCACGCCAACCACCCAGTCGATCCTTCCGGTCTTCGCGGCAAACTCGCCGGCCAAGCGGTGCAACTCCGGCGAAGTTACGCCTAGCTCGCGCATTTCACCGGCAGCCAGAATCCGGCGCCGATATTCAGGTGTCGCCGCCAGCACTCCGGTCATAGCCTGCAGCGCCGCGGGGCTCGAGTTGTAGCTGTCATTGATCAGCGCCGCTCCATTCGAAAACTTCAGCAACTCGCCGCGCATCGACGGCGCCCGAAGACCTCGCAATACCGCCTGCGAATCCTCCGCATCGATGCCCCAAACGCTCGCCGCGGCCAGCGCCCCCAGCGCATTGGCGATCACATGCCGACCCGCCAGCGCCAATTCCATGCGCACTCGCTTGCCGCCGCGAATCAGATCAAACGTGGAACCCAGTGCGCCGCGGTCCTCGATCGCCTCAGCGCGAAAATCCGCCGGGTTCTCAATCCCATACGTCAGCACGCGTCCCGGCGCATGCGTAGCAAACGCCGCAACCAGCGCGTCATCCGCGTTCAACACCGCCACCGACTCGCTGCCGTTCAATCCCTCGATCAACTCTCTCTTCGCCAGCGCGATCTCTTCCACCGAAGCGAAAAATTCTAGGTGTGCGGGCGCCACTCGCGTCACAACGCCGACATCCGGCCGAGCGATCTCTGCCAACCGCGAAAGCTCACCGCGCCGCGACATCCCCATTTCGAGCACCGCCGCTTGGTGTGTCTCGTCCAAATGAAACAGGGTCAGCGGCAGACCATACTCGTTGTTGAAATTCCCCTCCGACTTCAGGATTCGCAGCCGCGCGCCCAGCAACGCCGCCAAGATCTCTTTGGTTGTGGTCTTGCCGACGCTGCCCGTGACCCCTGCAATCTTCCCGCCCCAAGCTTCACGTACCGCGGTGGCAAACCGCTTGAGCGCCTTGAAGGTGTCGGCCACGGGGATGCACCGCCCGCAGACCTCGTCGGAATATTGTCCCAGCTGCGCCTCGGCGACCATCGCCGCCACAGCTCCGCCTGCCAGCGCGCCCGCGACGTGATCGTGTCCGTCATGACGCGGTCCGTGGATGGCGATGAACAGCTCTCCGGGACGTAGCGTGCGAGAATCAATCGAGACGCCGGCCACCCGGGCCACGGTGTCGAGTCCCGCCCCTGGTCGAGAACCCACCGCGCCAGCCACCTGTGCAATCGTCCACCGCATAAACGCCTCAAAATATTCCGCTTACGCAAATACCACACGGACCGGTTTGTGCTCACCGTTTTGAGGGCTCCTCCGTACTAAGGGTAACTACGGCCCCGAACGCCTCGCGAACGCTTGCCGCCTGCGTTCTTCCAAAGCGCGCTAGGTACCAAACCCTTCGCCGCCCTACGGCGTGTCGTATCCGCGCTGGCGCAGTGCCCGGCGCGCTTGGTCGCGGTCGTCAAACTCAATCGTGCGATCCGCCAGAATCTGGTAGTTCTCATGCCCCTTGCCCGCAAGCAGCACAATGTCGCCAGCCCGCGCTTCGTCCATCGCCAGTCCTATCGCTTTTTCGCGGTCCGGCTCGATCAAGTATTTGCCGTCGGCTTTCTGCAACCCCACTACGATGTCACTGATAATCTTCAGTGGGTCTTCGGTCTTCGGATTGTCGTTGGACAAAATCGTCAGGTCGCTCAACCGGCCGGCCACCTCACCCATCACCGGTCTCTTGGTGCGATCCTTCCATCCCCCGCAACCGAACAGCGTGATGATGCGGCCTTTGGGATTCAGTTCTCGCGCGGTGCGGATCAGACTTTCCAGCGCGTCATCGGTGTGCGCGTAATCCACCACCACGAAAAATCTTTGCCCGCAATCAATGTTTTCAAATCGCCCGGAGACGCTTTGCAGATTCCGGATGCCGGCTTCGATCACCTCGTTGGACAGGCCCAGCGCCTGCGCCGCGCCGATCGCGGCCAAAATATTGTAAACGTTGATGCGGCCGACCAGGCGCGACGCCACTTGCACTTTTCCTTTAGGTGTCAGTGCGGTGAACTTCAAACCGTCGAATGTCAGCTGGAATTTTTTGGTCGTCAGCTCTGCCCCCGATTCCAGGCCATAGGTCACGGCGTTTTTCAGAACACCGGCCAGCCGCTTCCCATACGCATCATCGACGTTCACGATCGAATTGTCCGGAGCCCCCGCGCCTGTTCCCTCGAAGAGCTTTTTCTTCGCAGCGAAGTAGTCCTCAAACGTCTTGTGATAATCCATGTGCTCGCGGGTCAGGTTGGTAAAAACCGTCGCCACGAAATGGCAGCCCCACAGCCGATCCATCGCCAGTGAATGCGAACTCGCTTCCAGCACCCCGTAGCGACCACCCGCGTCGCGCACTTCAGCCAGTGCCCCTTGCAGATCCACCGACTCCGGCGTTGTGTTCGGCGCCGGGTAATCTCCGCGCGGCGTGTGATATGCGATCGTGCCGAACAAACCGGTCTTCGCACCCGACGCTTTCACCATTGCATCGATCAACGAAGTGGTCGTGGTTTTCCCGTTCGTTCCTGTTACCGCCACCATCTTCAGCGCGTTGGCCGGGTGTCCGAAAAAATTTGCCGCCGCCAGAGCCAAGGCCTTGCGAGCCTCACGCACTCGAATCCAGGCCACCTTAACTGGCAAACCGGCCGGTGGATCCTCCTCGCTGACAACTCCCGCAGCGCCACGCTCCAGCGCGTCGCGCACAAAGGCGTTCCCGTCCGCCTTCGCTCCGTGGAGCGCAAAAAACAGCGCGCCCGCTTGCACTTTGCGCGAATCGCACGCCACCTGACGAATCTTGATCTGCGCGCTTTCCGCCGGCGCGTCGGCCTCGACTCCGGCAAGTACCGCTCCCAACTTTACTTCTGCGTTCGCGCCGCGTTCCGGCGATGTCGCCGCGGAGCTTTCCCGTGCTCCGTCCGTGCTGCCCTGCCGTGCTACTTTTTCCTGAATCTGATTCATGACCCTTCCAGACCGCCACCGGCCTCGTTATCTCTTGGAAGCTTTTCGCACTCGCGCAGCCTTCGACGGACCACCCTGCAATTTGTTCGTCTGCTTCACCACCGCGGGCGTGCCGAACTGCACGGTCACCTTTGCGCCGCGCTTTACGGTCGCTCCGGCAGCGGGCGTCTGATCCGTTGCAAGATTGCTGCCAACGAGCACGGGATCCAGTCCCAGCCGTACGCACATTTCGGAAACTTCTCGCATCGTCTTTCCGCTGAAATCCGGCACCTCAATATCGCCGCCGCTTTCCTCCACCGTGGTCACCAATTGCGTAACATGCTGTGGCGGCGCGGGCGGCGGTACCGTCACCCCTTGATTCGATTCCTCCAGCAACCTGTCCGGCTGTCCGGAGAAATCCGTCGACGTGAAGTCCTCTAGCGATTCCGCATCCGCCGCCGCTTGTTTCCTGTACGCCGCCTGAATCAGTCGGGGGTTCAGCTGCACGTCGCGCGGCACTTCCATGTATGGCAGCACCTGCTCCGCAATTCGCTTGAACACCGGCGCCGCCACCGGTCCGCCCTCATGCAACCCCACCGGCGAATCGATCGAAACCAGGATCGCTACCGCCGGATTGTTGATCGGCGCAAATCCCGTGAACGAGGCTATGAAATTCTTCGGCGAATAGCGCCCCGTCGCCGGATCGATCTTCTGCGCCGATCCGGTCTTTCCCGCCGCCGTCCAGCCATCCAGCCGCGCCAAAAATCCCGTCCCATTCAAAACCACGCCTTCCATCAATCGCCGCAGGCTCGCTGCCGTTTCCGGCCGAATCACCCGCCGCGGATCGAGCTCCTCGACCGCTTCATCCGCAGCAAGAACCTTCTTTCCGCGCCGCAGCTCCTGCACCACGTGTGGCCGGTACATCGTTCCGCCGTTCGCAATTGCCGACACCGCGGTGATCAATTGAATCGGCGTCACTCCTACTTCCTGCCCCATCGACACCGATCCAATCGAAATCCCGCTCCACGCCTCCGGCCGGTGCAGTATTCCCTTGCTCTCACCGGGCAAATCCACCTGTGTCAGCGTCCCAAATCCGAATCCTTTAATGTAGTCGTAGAATTTCTGCGGTCCCAGCTTTAACGCGATTTTGATCGCGCCCACGTCGCTCGACTTCGCCAGAATGTCGGCTACCGTCAACAAACCGAACCGCTTGTGGTCGTGGATACGGTGCCCGAACAAAACAATCGACCCATTCTCGCAATCGAAAATGTCTTCGCCCCGGATCAATCCCTGATCGAACGCCGCTGCCAGCGTCACCAGCTTGAACGTCGAGCCCGGTTCGTACACCGCGCTCACTGACCGGTTCATCCGCGCTTCCGCGGGTACACCGGTTGGCACATTCGGATTGAACATCGGCCAGTTCGCCAGCGCCAAAATCTCTCCGTTGTTCGGGTTCATCACGATCACGCTGCCGGCCTGCGCGTGCGTCTTTTCGATCGTCGCTACCAGCTCGCGCTGCGCGATATACTGGATTTTTTCGTCCAGCGTCAGCACCACGTTGGCTCCGCGCTCGCGCTGTGCCTCGCTGCCGTCAAACCAGCGTTGCCGCGCGTCGGCCATCACAATGATCTTTTCGCTCTTGCCCCGGATCTTTCCGTCCAGCGCGTATTCGATCCCCCCTAAGCCCTTCTCATCCGAGTCCACGAATCCCAGAACATGCGACGCCAGATCGCGCTTGGGATAAAACCTCCGGTTCTCCTCCTGAAAATAGATCCCCTTCAGATTCAGTTTCGCGACCGCATCCGCTTTCTCCGGCGGCAATTTTCGCGACACCCACGCAAACGACCGCGACGATTGAAACCTCGCCTCCAAAGCATCCTCGGGCACATTCACAATGCCCGAAAGCAAGTGGGCCGCCAGCGTTTCATCCTTGATTTCCGCTGGTACCGCAAATGCTGACTTCACTCCCACGCTCATCGCCAGCGGATGCATATTCCTGTCGTAGATCACTCCGCGTTGTGGCGTGATCTCAATGGTGCGTTGCTGCTGTCGCATCGCTCGCGCCAGATATTCGCCGTGGCGCGCCAGCTGCAGGTAGCCCAGCCGGAGAAATACGGCCGCCGCCCACAACAGCGCCACGCCCGCCACGATCAGCAGTCGCGTTGCCGTTTCCTGGCCACCGTTACCGTGGACTCGTCTCTGTCGCATGGAATCTAGGTCGCGCAACCTGTCTGGACACCCATCCAGCCAAACACGGAAAGGAGTTGCCAGAGAAGATTTCTTCTGGGAGGTCGGAGCTGCAGCACCGCCGATGACGGTTTCAAGAACGCGGGCTCTGGCCCCTCGAGGAAACTTCGGTCGCCCCCCGGCTGGACGGGGTCTACCAGGGGTCGCGCGGGGACAGGAAACTCGCTACTCGTGATTCGACCGGGCATAGCGGGCCGCCACTTCCGCACCGGCCGGTGCTTCATACTCCTGCACCTGCGTAGGCAAAGGCTGCGACAACCCCAGCTGCCGCCGCGCAATCACATCAATCCGGCGCGGATCGCGCAGCGCGGCAATTTCTAGTCGCATTTCCGAGTTCAATGCGGCCGCTTGCGTTTGTTTGACCTTCAAATCCTCAAGCTGAAAACTCAAATCGATGCAGCGGAAATGCTGGTAGATGTACATCATCAGGCACATCGCGATGATGCCGCCCAGACCCGCTGTTCGGTAAAGTCCTCGCAATTTCGCCGGCTCCACGTTGCGCACCAGCCGCGAATTGTCGATTCTTTTTACCGTGTGAAACTGCGTGGCCACTCGCTTGTTCGCCGACCTCGACCTCGACTTCATCCCCTACACTCTTTCTGCGCACCGCAGTTTCGCACTTCGCGACCTTGGGTTCGCCGCCACCTCGATCTCCCCTGGCTGGATAACGTGTTTGGTCAGCACTTTTAGCGTTCTCAGACGCTCTCCCTCTTGGAATGCATGCTTGACCAGGCGGTCTTCACCTGAGTGGTAACTCATCACCACCCAGCGGCCTCCTCGATTCATTGTGGCGGGGGTCCGAGAAAGAAACTGCCCGAGTGCCTCCATCTCTCGATTCACCGCTATCCGCAGCGCCAGAAACGTTTTTGTTGCGGGATGCAGTCTCTGCCTTCCCCATTGCTTTCGGGCCCCTGCCACAATCGCTGCCAGGTGCGCGGTATCCCTGATAGGTCGCGCTCTCACGATCATCCTGGCGATTCTTCGGGAATCGTGTTCTTCCGCTCCTTGATAGAGCGTGTCGGCGATTTCCTTCTCCGACCAACGATTCACAATCTCGTCCGCCGTCAACTCGCCCTCGGCGTCCATCCGCATGTCCAACGGTCCGGCTTCGCGGAACGAAAATCCGCGCCCGGCCTGATCAAGCTGCATGCTCGAAACCCCCAAGTCGGCCAAGACCCCGTCCACCCCGGGAATCCCCAACTCGTGCACGACCTCCGCAATCCTCGAAAACGACGACCGCACCAGCGTCACCGTCGTTCCAAATCTCTTGAGCCGCTCCGCCGCCAGCTGCAGCGCCTGTGCGTCCTGGTCCAGGCTGATCAACTTTCCGGATCTCAATCGTTCCGCGATCGCCGCGGAGTGCCCGCCGGCTCCCAGCGTGGCGTCGATGTACGTGCCCTCCGGTTTTACGTCCAGCCATTCCAGCACCTCGTCCAGCATTACCGGCGTATGTGGCACCGCTGCGCTCACCACAACCGCCCCGCCCCTCATCCGGGCACACTTCGACCGCCGCGCAAAACAACTATTTTGCGCTTCTCCACATCTTGACTTGCGTCTTACTTGGCCCGACCTATATGCCCAACGATGTCCAATCCTCGTCCGTAAATGGCTGATTTTTCAAGTCATCCAAGACGCGGGTATGGTTCATCACTTCGAGATAATCCAAGGCCCCGAACACATCCACTTCGCCTCTCATAGCTGCCGATTCCCGCAGCACCGCGGGAAGCAGCAACCGTCCCTGCCCGTCCAGCTCCACCGTTTGGCCGAAGTAGCTGGTGCGTAGCAAAAATTTGCGCTTGGCCTGATTTGACGCCGGCTGCTTGGCCAGTTTGTCTTCTAGTTCCGCCCAGACTTTCATGGGGTAAATTCGCGCTGATTCCCCGGTTACGCTTGTGATATAAAATTGTGTGCCGTACTCCTTCAATTCCTCGAGAAACACCGCGGGCACCTTCAGACGACCCTTCTCGTCCACTTTCGCCGGACAGTTTCCCCGCAGCTTCATTTACTCTGCTCGTTTGGACCCGACCGCGGATTTGGCTCACGAAACCCGCCTTTGGATCGCCGAAAAACCAGAATTCGTATCGAATGCCCCGTTGCACCACAAACCTCTAAACCGCTCCACTTCAGCGTAACTTTACTCTACTTCCAACCACTTTGCTCCACTTGCGACCACATATTAAATTGCTTTCCACCCTTGTCAAGAGAAATCCGTATTTTTCTGCAAAAATATTTTCCTAAGGCCGCTTCTGTCGGTGGAAAATTTTACTACCACGAGTTGCGTTCCCAAATTTCTGCGGCATCTACATTTAGTGGCTCCGTTACAGCACAATCCGCGCCGCAGTAACCAGTCGCCAATCTTCACCCGCAGGTAATCATTAAAGCACGCCGCATAATTCCTTCGTCTCGTGTTCGCCTCACGGCCACGCGACCGCGACTATCTTTAGATGTGATCCCGCCTTCCGAGGCGGCGCTCCTGACATCCGCGCCACCTGAAATGCTCCGCATTTGTACTCCACCCGCATAGCAGCCACTTCTCTCTTCAACTTTTCCGTCACATCACAATCCGCTTTTTTCCCGCTTCCCGTGTGTGTTATGCTGCTCAAGTAGCCGAACTATTCTCCAAGGAGCCACAACCATGGAATGGGTCACCCCGCAGCACGAAGAAATCGATCTCAACTGCGAAATCAGCTCGTACGCCAACGCCGAACTCTAATTTCCTGACGCCAGGAAATTCTTCGAGCTCCCGCTTTCGAGTGGTCCAGCCTCGCATCCTCCACTCCCGAGAGCGGGCGCTTTTGTTTCCAGAACAGGTGACGAAGATATCGGCCTTCGACACACATCTTTCTGCTTATCCCGACCAGGCCTCTCATGCGTTTTAAGATTCTTGGCTCCGCGGCTGGCGGAGGTTTCCCACAATGGAACTGCAACTGCCGCAACTGCGCTGGCCTGCGAAATGGCTCCCTTCGCGCCAAGGCGCGCACGCAAACCCAAATCGCCTTCACAGTTGACTCCAAGGTCTGGTTTCTGATCGGCGCCTCACCCGACCTGCGTACGCAAATCCTTGCGACTCCAGAGTTAGCTCCCACAGGGGATTCCCTCACCGGTTCACCCATCGGCGGCATCTTCCTCCCTTCCGCAGACACTGACTCTCTGATGGGCCTGCTCCACCTCCGCGAATTTCAAAGCTTCTTCGTCTTTGCCACCGCCTCGCTGCAAAAGGTCCTCAAGAAAGAAAACAAGATCTTCAGCGTCCTCGACCGTGCCGACCCGCCAGTCCAATGGCAAACTCTCTCTGCCCGCGGACGCTTAGGCTGTCATCTCTCGGAAAGCCCCGGCGAAGCTCCGGCCTTCATCTGCGCCACATTTCCAATCAGCGACACCTACCCCGACTACGTCAGCGTTGAATTGGCGCGCACGCTTTCCCCTGAGGAAGCCACCATCGGCTTCAACTTCGAGCCTCGCGGCAAAAGCCTCTTCGTCGCGCCGTCGCTGTCCGGCCGCAACCCTGAATGGATCAAGCTCGCCGCGTCCGCCGATCTCATCCTTATCGATGGCACCTTCTGGAGCGACGACGAGCTCCGCCGCACCGGCCGCAGCAACAAAACCGCTCGAGACATCGGCCATCTTCCGCTCTCCGGCACGGCGGGTCTGCTCGAGCAATTCCCGCGCAACGCCCGCGGTCGCCGCATTCTGATCCACATCAATAACACCAACCCCATCCTCGATGAGGACAGCCCCGAACATCGCGCCGCGCTGGATGCCGGCTTCGAAATCGCCTACGATGGCATGGAGTTGGAACTGTGACCGTCGCCGCCGACAAATCCGCCAGGCCGCCGCTCTCTGAAGCCGATTTCATCACCGGCTTTCACGCCATCGGCGAGGAGCGCTACCACCACAAGCATCCATTTCATCTGTTAATGCACGAAGGCAAACTCACCCGCAGCCAACTGCAAGCTTGGGCTCTCAATCGCTATTACTACCAGAGCCGCATCCCCATCAAAGACGCCGCTATCCTCGCCCGCAGCGAAGATCCCGCCTTCCGGCTCGCTTGGCGCAAACGCATCCTCGACCACGACGGCGATGGCACAAAACCCGGCGGCATTGAGAAATGGTTGCGACTCGTCGAAGCCACGGGCCTCTCGCGCCAGCAAGCCCTGCAAGGCGACGGCATCCTCCCCGCCACGCGTTTCGCCGTTCAGGCTTACGTCGACTTCGTCTCCACGCGCTCGCACCTCGAAGCTGTAGCTTCTTCCCTCACCGAAATGTTCTCGAAAAAATTGATCACTCTGCGCGTCGATCGCCTGCGCGAGCACTACCCCTGGCTTTCCAGCGGCCTCGACTACTTCACTGGCCGCCTCACGCAGGCTCCCGAAGACGCCGACTTCGCCCTGGCCTACGTAGTGAAGCATTCGACAACGCGCGATCAGCAGGACGCCGCGCACGCCGCTCTGCGCGCAAAATGCGACATCCTCTGGGCCCAACTCGACGCCCTCTATTTCTCGTATGTGAACCCAGGCTGGCCTCCACCCGGCGCCTTTGTTCCCCACGAACAAAGCCAATGAGCATCGATCTACAATCGAAGCCCTGCCTCGCCGCCGGCGTCCGCCTCGGCCAAAACAACAATCAGCAAGTCCTGCTAATGCCCGAACGCGCCCTCCGTCTCAACGGCCCCAGCCTCGAAATCGTCCAGCGCTGCGACGGCAACCACACCGTCCAGCAAATCGTCACCGAACTCCAACAGCACTACTCCAAAGCCGAGCCCACCAAAGTGGAATCTGACATCCTCGGCTACTTGCAACTCCTCCACGACCAGCGCGCCCTCGACTTTCAATCCTAGTTCTTGCCTTGAGTCTTCGCCAGTTGCCAAACCATCGAGTACGTCAATGCTCCCGTTTCTTCCTCTTCGTGGTCCGAGAACGTCAATCGATCATGCCAAAGCATACGGTCGGGGCTGGGTGGTGTGCTCAAAGTTCGGCTTCCACGCTACTTCGGATAGTGAGTTATCAGGTGGCGCTCTTAGTCAATCTTAAATCGTCCGCAATAGGCACTCAGCCCATCAATCGCAGCGACCTTTTCCGCAGCGGTCGGGTGCGTTGCGTCCTTCCACGCAGGCCGTTCACCGCTAACCCACTGTACGCATATGTGGCCGTCACTTGTGTAAATTAGATAGCCCCTACCGTTTCTACCCACATCCGGATAGGGTCTCTTCGAGCCATCTTTCATCATGTATTCGGCTGATACCAATTCCCCTGTGCCAACCAGTCGGTCGCGGGCGGCCGTTTCGTGCCCCGCCTTGAAGTTCCTCGGTTCACCCTCGAATCTCGGATGATTGCGCTTGCCCCGAGCACACCCAGGGTCACCAGCATCAGGCTCGATTTGTTCATGACTGTTGTTCCCTTCCAGGGACGAGAAAACTGGATTGCTTTCGGCATTCTAGATACCAAGCCCAGAGCTAGCTGAATTCGCTTTTTCCGATCCTCGCTTGCTCTACCCACCCGAAAAGGCGACGATATTCTGGGATCTGACAGGTATATGAGTACACCGAATCCTCTTGCCCTAATCGCCGAACTCACCCACCGCTGCCCTCTCCATTGCGTCTACTGTTCCAATCCCACCGAACTCACCGCGCGAAGCGAAGAACTTCCCACGGAAATCTGGTCCCGCGTGTTTCAGGAGGCTGGAACACTAGGCGTCCTGCAAGCCGACCTCACCGGTGGCGAACCTCTCGCCCGCCCCGACATTCTCGACCTGATCCGCGCCGCCCGCGCCGCTGGACTCTACGTCAACATGATCAGCTCCGGCATGCCACTTAACGAATCCCGTCTCGCGCAACTCGTCGAAGCCGGCCTCGACCATTTCCAACTCAGCTTCCAGGGCGGCCGCGAGGAGATCGCGCACGAAATTTCCGGAACCAAATCCCACCCGCAAAAACTCGGCGTGCTGGAATGGCTAAAGAAGGTCCGCGTAGCGGTGACCTTAAACTTCGTCATCCATCGCCGCAACATCGAACAAATCGAAGAAATGCTGCGGATCGCCGAGTCTTCCAGCGCCACTCGAGTCGAGTTCGCCAACGTGCAGTATTACGGATGGGCCTTCGCCAACCGCGAGCATCTGCTGCCCACGCGTGCCCAACTCGATTGCTCACTGGAGGTCATCAAAGCCGCGGAAGAACGCCTTCGCGGCAAAATCCGCATCGAATGCGTGGTCCCTGACTATTACGCCAAATACCCGAAGCCCTGCATGGGCGGCTGGGGCCGCAAGCTAATCCTCATTACCCCGAGTGGCGAAGCGCTTCCGTGCCACGCCGCAAAGATTATCCCGGGCTTGCAGTTCGACAATGTCAAATACCACAGCCTCGCTGAGATCTGGGAAACTTCCGCCGCCTTCCAGAGATTTCGCGGAGAAGACTGGATGCAGGCTCCGTGCAAAACCTGCGATCGCCGCAGCATCGACTTCGGCGGCTGCCGCTGCCAAGCTCTGCTGATCGCCGCCGACCCCGCCGCCACTGACCCAGTCTGTTCGCTCTCCCCCGATCGCCCCAAGGTTGATGCGATTCTCGCCAACGTCAACGCCCACGCCAACGTCGCGCCGGTCGCCGCCCTGATCTCCCAACCCGCCGAAATCGCCGGCACACCACTCACACGCCCCGACTGGCTCTACCGCCCCAATCCCGCGTGACCCCGGCCAGCTATGGATCGCACTCTTAGTCCGCGGGGGCCGCGACTTTAGCTGTCTGCTGCAGCCGTGTTACCACTCGAAACACAAAAATCAGGCTCCCCGCCAGAACCAATGATCCGAATATCGCCAGCGTCTTTGGCGCGCCGAGATGTCGCGCCACGCCGCCCGCCAGCAACGACCCGATCGGCTGCACTCCCATGAACATCGTCGCGTACACCGCCATCACCCGGCTTCGCAATTGATCCGGCACCCGATTTTGCACGGTCGTATTGGTCGCTGCCATTTGCGACGTCGCCGCAAATCCAATCACAAACAAAAGCGCCGCCGAAACCCAAAATATCTTCGATTGCGAGAAGGCGATCAGGCAGACCGAACAAATCACCGACATCCCCGCAATCCATCGCGCCAATCCTTTGTAGCTCGTGCGTGCCGCGAATTGCAGCGCCCCCAGCACCGCGCCAACTCCTGCTGCGCTCATCAGTAATCCGAATCCCTTGGCATCGTGGTGCAAAACATCCCGCGCAAACACTGGCAGGAACACTGAGTACTGCAATCCAAACAAGCTCAGCACGCTCAGCAGCAACAAAGCCGAGCGGATCGGCAAGTCCTTCATCGCAAAGCGAAATCCTTCCAGGAAATTCCGCAATGGCGAGCCCTCCGGCACTTTCGGCTCGCTTTTCGGAATTCGCATCGCCAGCAGCGCCAGAATCACCGCGACAAAGCTCACGCCATTCAGGAAAAAGCACCAACCTTCATGGAGCCACGCAATCGCAAACCCCGCTATCGCCGGCCCCACCACCCGCGCACCATTGAACATCGACGAATTCAACGCAATTGCATTCGGCAGATCTTCCTGCCCCACCATCTGAACCAGAAACGCCTGCCGAATCGGTACATCAAACGCATTCACGATGCCTACCAGAAATCCGATCGCGATTACCACCCACGCGCCCCGCGCATCGTGAATCGCCCCGCTGAGTGTCAATCCCGCCAGCAAAAATGCCAAGATCATCGACGCCGTCTGCGTCCAGATCACCCCACGATGCCGGTTATAGCGATCCCCGACATATCCACCCACCGACGCCAGCACCAGAATCGCGATCTGATTTGCGAATCCGAACAATCCCAGCAGCGCCGCCGAATTTGTCAGCTTATACACCAGCCAAAGCTGCGCCGTGGACTGCATCCACGTGCCGATCAACGAAATCAGTTGCCCACCGATGAACAATTGGAAATTGCGATGCTGCAGCGCACGAAACCGCGTGGACACGACGCCCGAGGCCTTTCCGCTACCCAGACTCAACAACTTATTTTACGAGGTTATAGGGCTGACACAATCGACCGAATCGCGCATCCAACGCCAAGTCTCGGGCACATTGGCCCACCCAAAGTATCAACTCCACGTGGCAAGTGTCGGGGCGGACTTCACGTCCGTCCCTGCCACCCCAAACCTTCAGTTCCAATGCCAACTCGTCAAATCAAAAACCGATCCCAAGATCGTAGCGGCGTGAATCAAAACCAGACCCAAGCCCTCCGTTGTCTATAACCAACACCCATGTGCCCTTAAAGCCCGGGCTCCCACCAAAAAAAACGGCGGGACGCAATCAGCATCCCGCCGCAAGACTCCCTCAACCCTAAACTATCGACAACCTACTTCCCACCTCACTCGCCTGGCGGTTCCGGCCCGCCGCCCACATGCAGGTGGCTCAAATCCCGCAACGTCGAGCGATCCTCCTCGCTCATCCCGCGCGTAAAGTTCGGATCATTCAATCGCCGGTTGCGCGCCGACTCCGGCATGTTCTGCAGCACACGCAATCGCTGCTGAATCGCTTGACGCCGATCGGGCGTCATCTCCCGCCACTTTGGCAGCACATCGTTGCGCACGTGATCGCGCTGCTGCGGCGTCATCCGTTGCCACACCTGCGCGCGTTCGCGCAACATCTGTTGTTGCGCCGGAGGCAGCCGCCGCAATCGCTCTTCATTCTGCGAAAGCCGCTGCTTCTCCTGCGGCGTCATGTTCCGCCACCGCTCTTGCACGTTCGGTGGCGGACCAACCGTGCGCGGCGGACGATTCTCGTTGAACCGTTCCGTCGCGTTCCCATTGCCGTTCGGAGGCCGATTGTTTCCACGCTGATTGTTGTCCCGGCTCACCACCGGCGGCCGATCGTTGCCCCGCGGCGCCGGCGGTGGCTGCACCTTGCGTTCCGCCGCGGGAGGCCGGGTCGCACGCTCCTTCGGCTTCTGCTTCGCTTCCATCGCGCCCGGCGACACCAGCAACGTAAGCGTCAGAACCAGCGTCGTGCTGAGCCCCAGGCTGCACCACCACCCACCGAATTGGCACCGCAATTTCATCTCAACGTTTTACCTAATCGACCGGCCGGCTGCTCTCTCCAGCAACCTGGCGGTTACATCTGCTGATTCGTATCCTGCTGGCTGTCGTCATCGTTCTGAATCGGGTCCGGCAAATCCGTCAGCGCCTCGAAGTTCGCCAGCACGTCGTAATTCTCCAGTACCGGCATATCGTTCGCGATCGCTTCCGGAGCCACTACCGCGTTGTTGTTCACTGCATCCAGCGCCGGCTGCTGCCGTGGCCGCGTTCCGACATACACCATCGCCAGCACCAGCATCGCCGCCGCAAATGCCACTCGCGGCGACGGCGCCAGCCACGCCCACCAGTTCCGCTTTACTGGTTCCGCCGCCACTCGCGCTCGCACCCGCGCATCAAACGCCGGCGAAGGCTCAATCATCGGCAGCTCGTCCAGCAAACCAGACACCGCACGAAACTCATTCACGCGCAGACGGCAGATCGCGCACGCCTCGAGATGCGTCTCCACCTCGCGCGCCTCGCTGGCCTTCAGCCGGCCGTCGACATATCCCAGAATCCTGTTTTCCATCCGTTCACAGCTCATAACAACCTTCCTTCACTCTCAATTTCCGCTCACCGTTCTCCGACCAATCACCGAATCCATCAACAACAATCTCGCTTTTTCTTTACCTCTTTACTTCATCACTTCTTTACTTCGCTCCACCGGCGACCAGCGGCGCCAACTCCACCCGCAACGTCTCATACGCCCGGAACAACAACGATTTCAACGCACTCTCCGAACATTCCAGAATCTTCGCGATCTCGTTGTAGTCCAGCTCTTGATACTTGTGCAGCAGCACCGCGGCCCGCTGCTTCTCCGGCAATTTCTCGATGGCGTGCCGGATCATCTTCTTCCGATCCTCCTCCACCAGGTGCTGCTCGATGTTCGGATGCTTGTCCGGTGCATCGATTGTCTTCTCATCCCCGTCCTCAGCATCTGTCGTAATCGGCGCATCCAGCGAAATCTCCGCCCGCTGATGCCGCGTGTCCCTCACCGAATTCAGCGCCAGGTTCGTCGCGATCCGGAACAACCAGGTCGTGAACTTTGCGCTCGGCACGTAATCCGCCCGCGCCCGGTACACCCGAATGAAAACTTCCTGCGCCAGGTCTTCGGCCTGCTCCCGGTTCCGAACCATCCGATACAGGAAATTGACAAGAGGACTCCTGTAGCGCTGGAGTAGAAGCGCGAACGACTGTTCATCGCCCGCCTTCACGTCCAGCATCAGTTGGACGTCGGACCTGGCCATAGCCGCCACATCATATCGAACACGCGTTGTATCAGAAAGTTGCAACTGCGAAGTGTCAGTGGAAGGCGAAACTAGAGCGAAATCAACAGCACCGCTTTTGGATACTTTATCTGCACCGATGCCCTGCCCAGGCCCGTCACGTTGAAACCCTAAATGTGAAACAAATTCTGCAAAATCAGCAGGCTGGCAACCCCGGCAAAGACCAGCAGCGCCATCTTCCAGTTCGGCTCCCGGTTTACCTCAGGCAGCAGATCGGTCGCCGCCACATATACCGTCACTCCGGCAGCCAGCGGCAGCGCGTATTTCAATTGAGCCCGCAACAGGCTCGTCAGCGCCACACCCAGTAAGGTCGCCACGCCCAACGCGCCCGCCGCCCAGATCGCCGCTTTCCTTCCCCGCCCGCTCGCCAAAGCAACCGACGCCACCGTAAATCCCTCCGGCAACTTGTGCAGAAACACCGCCACAAAAATCACCACACCCAGCCACGTCGAAACCAGAAAGCCCGCTGCAATCGCCACGCCGTCAAAAAAAGTGTGGATCCCCAACCCCAGCAAAATCGTCGTGTACGAGCGGTGGTGCATCTCGTCCACATGCGTCTCTTCGCCAAAATGAAAATGCGGCGCCAGCGTATGTTCGAACAAATGCACTAGAAAATATCCAATCAACACAAACAAAAACGCGTCATTCCCGCCAATCCGCACGGACTCCGGAATCACATCGAGAAACGCCACCGCGAGCATGTACCCGGCGCCCAGCGCCACAAAGTAATTCAAAAATTGCCGGGGCCAATCCCGCCGCACCACAAAATAGCCGCCAAGCAAATTCCCCGCCGCGGCCACCAATCCCAGCCCCGCAGCCATCCCCACCCGCGTTGTCTCGTCATGCACCATATTCATCCGCATTCGTCTGCGCTGCGACGGCTCCCGAAATCAGCACCGCGTGTCATCCCCGACCGGAACAGCCGCTTCCCCTTGCGCTCGCCCGTTTCTCTGTTGGAAAACGACGAGCGCAGGCTGCCGAGCGGAGGGACCGTGGCATGAAGCCAGCCCAACAAAAAGCATTCCGTTTCGCCAAATCTCTCCGAATCCTTACCTCTTTACTTCGCTACTTCATTACTTCCCTCTCACCCGCTATGCCGGAACAAAATCACGTCCCCTTCCTGCACGATATACTCCCGCCCCTCCAACCGCACCTGCGCCTTCTCCCGCGCCGCCGCCACACTGCCCGCCACCAGCAAATCATCCCAACGCACCACTTCCGCGCGAATGAATCCCTTCTCAATATCGCTATGAATCGCCCCCGCCGACTTCACCGCGGTCGACCCCTTGTGAATGGTCCAAGCCCGCACCTCGGGTTCGCCCGCTGTAAAAAACTGAATCAAACCCATCAAGTCGTAAGTCGCCCGAATCAATCGATTCAATCCCGGCTCGCTCAATCCATACGACGCCAGCAGCTCCGCTGCTTCCTTCTCTTCCATTTCCGCCAGTTCCGCTTCGAGCCGCCCGCAAACCGCCACCACCGCTGTGTTCGCCCGCCCGTGCAAAGCCCCCAACTTGTGCCGCTCCACCGCCGTCGCCAACTCCCCGGCCTCGTCATCGCCCAGATTCAGCACATACAGCATCGGGCGCTGCGACAAAAACAAAAAACCGCTGATCGACTTCCGCTCCTCCGCCTTCAACTCCAATTCCCGCAGCGGCTTCTCCGCCTCCAGGTGCGCCTTGCACTTCTCCAAAGTGGCCTTCTCAATCTCCAATTGCGGATTCTTCGCCTTCTTCAAGTCCTTCTCGACGCGCTCCAACCGCCGCGTGATCTGATCCAGATCCGATAGCAGCAGTTCCAGCTCAAGATTGACGGCATCGCGCAAAGGATCGATGCTCCCCTCCGAATGCGGCACCGAAGGATCATCAAACACGCGAATCACATGCGCGATCGCATCCACCTCGCGCAACTGCGCCAACGCATCGCGCATGCGGTCCTTCTGCATCCCGCCCAGATCGACGTACTGCACCGTGGCATAGGTGATTTTCTTCGGGTTATAAAGCGTAGCCAACTGCTGCAACCGCGGCTCTGGCACCTTCGCGATGCCGATCTGCGTCGCCTGCCCGCCCTTGCCGTCCGCAGCCGCCTTCGTCAAAATCCGAAACAGCGTGGTCTTTCCTACTTGTGGTAGTCCAATAATTCCCGTTTGCATAAACCCCGAAGTCTAGCACACCGGCTGGGAACCCCGTCTCACAACGCCGAGCTCAGCAACGTCGGCCAATGGTCATCGTGGGCTACCCGATAAGGGCAGCCGAAGAAGCTCAACGCAAACTTCAACCCAACCGTCAGCAAACGATCCACGGCCTGCCACAGACGCCCTTCGCGCTTTCGATTTCTCTCCACCTGTTCTAAATTCCCAATGGACGAGCCCACGGAGCCCCAGCATCACCATGCCCGAGAACACCATTCACGCCATCGAAATCGTCTTCCTGCTGCTCCTCCTCTTCGTCGTCTTCTTCGGAGCCCTGGCGCGCAAACTCAAACTCCCCTACCCGATCGTCCTCGTGATCGCTGGTCTCGTCCTTGGCTTCATCCCCGGCACACCTCACCTCTCGATGAGTCCCGATGTCGTCTTCCTCGTCTTCCTTCCCCCGCTCCTCTATTCCGCCGCGTGGTTCACCTCTTGGCGCGACTTCAAATACAACATCGTCAGCATTCTCTTCCTCGCCTTCGGTCTCGTAGGATTCACCGTCGCCGGCGTCGCCATCTTCGCGCCGCACATCTTCGGGGGCTTCGACTGGCGCCTCGGTTTCGTCCTTGGCGCCGTGGTCGCCACCACCGACGCCATCGCCGCCACCTCCATCGCCAACCGCATCGGTCTCCCCAAGCGCATCGTCGACATCCTCGAAGGTGAAAGCCTGGTCAACGACGCTAGCGGCCTCCTCGCTCTCGAATTTGGCGTCGCCATGATCCTCAGCGGACAGACTCCCAGCGTTGCCGTTGGATTCATCCGCATCTCTTATTTGATCGCCATCGGCATCGCCGTCGGCATCCTTATCGGGCTAATCGTCGAGCGCATCGAGCGCTATCTCGACGATGGCCCCATCGAAGTAACCCTTAGCATCATGGTCCCGTACATCGCCTACCTCGCCGCCGAGCGTATTCACGCATCGGGCGTCTTGTCCGTCGTAGCCTGCGGCCTGTACCTCAGCCGCCGCAGCACGCGCCTGTTCTCCCCCTCGGTGCGCCTGCAAGCCTACGGCTTCTGGAATGCCCTCAACTTTGTCCTGAATGGCCTGGTCTTCGTGATGATCGGCTTGCAGCTTCCTTTCGTGCTGGCAGGCATCCGCGAATATCGAATGTCGCAATTGCTTCTGTACGGCGCGATCTTCAGCGCGTTACTCATCGCCCTGCGCGTGATTTGGCTCTATCCTGGCGCCCTTTTCGCTAACATCGTTCGCCGCCGTGTCTTTCACCAGAACGAGCGCTATCCCTCTCGCAAATCCATTTTCATCGTGGGCTGGACCGGCATGCGCGGCGTCATCGCTCTGGCGGCGGCCCTGTCTCTGCCGGAAATGCTTTCCGACGGCACGCCCTTTCCCCAACGCAACCTCATCATCTTCCTTACCTTCTGCGTGATTCTGGTCACACTCGTCCTCCAGGGCCTCACTCTCGCACCGCTGATTCGCTTTTTAGGCCTGGCTGGTCAGTCCGGACCGGAAGAGGAAGAACGCGAGGCGCGCCGCATCATTCTCGAAGAAGCTTTAAAGCACATCAAGGAACGCCGGGAAGCCAGTGAAAGCCAAAACCACCATCTCGCCGCCGCTTTCGACGACGCCCTCACCAAATACAAGCGCCGCCTTTCCGCTGTCACCGGTCAATCCTACGAGCAGCACGGCATCGACGCCGAAGATCACGCTCACATCGTCGATCTGGGCCGCCAACTCGTTCAGATCGAGCGCGAAACCGCCGTCCGCCTCCGCAACGAAGGCCTCATCAGCGACCAAGTCCTCCGCCAAATCGAATACGAACTCGACCTCAACGAAACCCGCCTCAACCCCATCACCCAAGAATAGGCGCCCCCGCGTCCGTCACCACCGCGCCCTCCGCGCGCTGACCTCAGCGCCCTCTGCGTTGAGCCTTTTTCTTTGCTCGACTCATCGAACGCCAGCACCGCACCGCGTCATCACGTCACGCCGTCTCCACCGAATCCAACGCCTTCCCCATCACCGCCGACCGCCTCAGCAACAACTTAAACAAAGTGGCGTTCGCCAAAATCGTCACCAACGACGCCGCCAGCGTCGCGTGATAAATCTCCGTCGTGATCAACCCCGATCGCTCCGATACCTGCGCCAAAATAAAAGAAAATTCCCCGATCTGCGTCAACCCAATCCCCACGCGCACCGCGGTATCGTTCGGATACCCAAACAACCGCACCACCCCAAACCACACCACCAACTTCCCCACGACAACCAGCCCCACAATCGCCAAAATGATCTCCCACGAACCCAGCCACGTTCGCGGATCGATCAGCATCCCAATCGTTACGAAAAACAACGCCACAAATGCGTCCCGCAGCGGCATCGTCTGGTGCTCCAAGCGCTTCACAAACTCCGAGCTTCCCAGCAGCATCCCGCCAAGAAAAGCCCCAAGCGCCAGCGACAGTCCCGCCGCTTCCGTCACCGCCGCAATCACCAGGCACGTCGTCAACCCCAGCAACAGCGAAATCTCGTCGTTCCCGGTCCTCTCCGCTCGAGCCAAAAGCCGCGGCATCAACTTCCACGCCGCCAGCACGATCGGAATCAACAGCAGCAGGGCCTTCCCGATTCTCCACGCCACTTGCGCGTAATCCGCCCCATCGCTCGTCGACAATCCCGGCAGCAACACCGTGAGGATCACCACCACCAGGTCCTCAACCAGCGTCAGCGTGATCATCACTCGCCCGGATTCCGACCCCAGCTCCCCGCGGTCCATCAGCAACCGCATCAGCACCATCGTGCTCGCCACCGAAATGATGCAGCCCACCGCCAGGCTCTGCATCAGCGGCCAGCCCATCACCGTGCCCAGGCCAATTCCCAATCCTACCGAAAGCAAAATCCCCAACGGCGCCCCAACCAGGGCCACCCACTTCACCTTCAACAAATCCGGAATTGAAAACTCAATCCCCACCGAGAACATCAACAGCACAACGCCAACTTCCGCCATCAGCTCAAACACATGCACGTCGTGTACGCGCGGCCCAGGGGTCAAGGGACTCAAAATCAATCCCGCCACCACATACCCCAGCAAAATCGGCTGCCGGGTTCGCCAGGCCAAGAACCCACACACCAGCGCCGCCGCGAAAACCATGGCAATATCCCGAAAAATCAGCGTGTGCTCCGCCATAACCCGAAGAACCTCGGTCCACCCGCAGGCAGTGTATCGCGAGAAATTACATCAAGCACCAATCGCACCGTCCTCAGCTCAGCCGCGCGACACTCAGCTAAGCCCGCACACTGCCGGCTCCCCTTCTTCCCCATGCCTTCGCCCCTCTGTGCTCCGACCTCCGTGCCCTCTGCGTTAAGCCTTTTCCTTCTGTTTCTCTTCCTCTTTCTCTTTTCGTTCGCCCCAACCTGCGCTACCCTACCACAACCATGCCCACGCTCCCCTTCGATCTAGCCGCCGCCACCGCCCAGCTCTCCGCCAAAGACGAAAAACTCGCCGAACTCATCTCCGCCACCGTCCAGTTCGCCCTCGACGAATCCGCTGCCTCATCCCCCTACGAAGCCCTCCTCGAAGCCATCGCCTATCAATCCATCTCCGGCAAAGCCGCCGCCACCATCTACGGTCGCGTCAAAGCCCTCAGCGGCACCGAGCGCCCTCCCACACCCCAACAAATGCTCAACCTCCGCAAGCCTGCCCTACGCAAAGCCGGCCTTTCGGCCGCCAAAATCGCCGCCATGAAAGATCTCGCGCAAAAAACGATCGACGGCATCGTCCCCACGCGCGAGCAAGCCGAATCCATGTCCGACGAAGAGCTCGTCGAACGCCTCGTCTCCGTCCGCGGCATCGGCGCCTGGACCGTCGAAATGTTCCTGATCTTCAATCTGGGCCGCCCAGACGTCCTACCCATCCACGACCTGGGCGTAAAAAAAGGCTGGTCCGTAACCTACGGCAAAAAACACATGCCCACGCCCAAACAACTCCTCGCCTTCGGCGAACAATGGCGTCCCTACCGCACCATCGCCAGCTGGTACATGTGGCGGGCCTTCGAGCGCGCCGGCTCCGCCATCACCCTCAAAATCCGCCCACCCAAGCTGCGCAAACGCCGCCCCTCCCCGCTACCCTCCAAGCCCCTCCGCCGCAAGCGGCAGCCGACAAAGAGCCGATTCCGGGCCATGTAGGCGCCGGCTTCAGCCTGGCCAGCCGCTGCCCTTTCCGCGATAGCCGCTTGAAATCCTGACCTTCGGGAAAAAAAATAAACCACAATTTCTATTATCCAGGTTAACAATCGGGCCGTATGCTGGATCGCTGACGGGAAGATCTGCGTCTAGGCCTATGCAAAAAGGTTGGTATTGCGGAAATCGACGCTAAGTCCAATGGAATGATAACGATCGATCTAAGTACTACGGTAAAGCCAATGGAATCATAACGATCGTAAAAAACATAGGGTGGCATCCCCCCCCGCAAATTCGACTATCTCGACTCCCCTAACTCACTCACCATGAAGTACATACCAAGCAATCCCGCCAATAATACTCCGCTTTCCAGCGAAACCGAAAGGCGATGCAGCCTCGCAAATTCCGCGAGCAATGGATTCGCTTCCGCGGTCGCCTCGATCGAGCCCATCTGCACTCGCAGCGCCGCCATCTTCGGGCTCACGGCATGCTGCGACACCACCGTAAGACCGATCATCAGCGCGACGCACAACACCACCGGGCTCAGTAATGCCGGCAATGAACGCACCCGCCCAATGCGCGCCACCAGCAGCACCACCCCGCACACCACGCCGATCATGTGCATCCACCACAGCCCGTACCCCACCATGGCCCCGGCCTGGTCCCGGCTCGCCAAAATCCGAAACGCCCCCGGCGCCACCACAAAACTCAAAAACACATCGCTCCCCAACCACAAACTCAACGCCAGAAACTCCACCGTCCGCAAGAACGTGCTCATCGCATCCCTCACTAACTCAGCCTCGCGCACAACTTCGAAAAATCTGACGCGGCGCCGCCGTAACCAGGAACGCCAAGCCGTCGTCTCAAATCGAGCAACCCGAAAAGCCTATGCCCCAATTCCGCTGATGGACCGTCTCGATGTGGCTCTTACTGATTTTTCTGATCATCTATTCTTACGCCTTCATCATGGCGACGACAACGGACAGCACCAACCTGGGCGAATGCCAGGCGCTGGTTTCCGCCGTCACGTCGACGCACCGGCTGCCGGAATCGGTTTCGTCGCCCGGCCGCCCCGCGATTTTCTGCGATCTCGGCGTGCACTTCCCATCTTTACGAAGCTACGACAGCGTTTTCATCTGCGGCGTTGTCGATCCGGCCGAACAGGATTCCGTTGTCGCCAATCTGCGCAGCCACCGTGCCGCGGCGCAGACGCACCGCATCCTGGTGCGCTTCATGGCCAAAGAAAATTGGAGGACATGATCGGATCCCGCCACCAGCCGCAGCGGCGGGTCGCGCGGACCGGAAACTCCCCTTCGTCAGGTGTGGATCGAATAAGCAAACACCCATTTGAGCACACGCCACAGCATCGGTGCCCAAGGCGGTCCGTTCAAGTGAGAAAATGTACGCGGAGACTGGTGGGCGACAAAGGACTTGAACCTTTGACCTCTCCCGTGTGAGGGGAGCGCTCTAACCAACTGAGCTAGTCGCCCGCGGCCTTGGCTGCCCGACTCCGGCGCGAAAATCGGCATCTCAGCAGGCAGCGTTGAATCAGTTGTAACAGGAAGGGCCCGGGTTTTCAACCATGACGGCGGTTACCTCTCAGATCGTCACGCAGCTGCAGCGCTCCATTGCCCGCGCCATTTACGGCAAGGAAGAAGCGATCCAACTCGCGCTCATTACACTACTGGCTCGCGGTCACTTGCTGATCGAAGATGTGCCCGGCGTCGGCAAGACCACCCTCGCTCAGGCGCTCGCAAAATCCTTTCATTGCAGCTTCCAGCGCGTGCAGTTCACTTCCGATCTGCTGCCCAGCGATGTGATCGGCGTTAGCGTCTACAATCCGGAAACGCGCGAATTTGAATTCCGCTCCGGCCCGATTTTCGCCAACGTGGTGCTCGCCGATGAAATCAACCGCACCACGCCGCGCACGCAATCGGCCCTTCTGGAAGCGATGAACGAAGCGCAGGTAACGGTCGACGGAAGGACCTTGCCGTTGCCCCAGCCGTTCCTCGTGGTCGCCACCCAGAATCCGGTCGAGCATCACGGTACCTACCCGCTACCGGAGTCGCAACTCGATCGTTTCCTGATGCGCATCCGTATGGGCTATCCATCGCACGAAACGGAGCGCGAGATTCTGCGCAAGCGCACCGGTGGAGATCCCATCCAGTCGCTTGAACCGGTCGCCGACGTGCACGACGTAATCGCCATGCAGACCGCGGTGGCGCAAGTAAAAGTCGATACCAGCCTGCACGACTACGCGCTGGAAATCGTGGCCCGCACACGGCGCAGCGATCAGCTTTCTCTGGGCGTTAGCCCGCGCGGCACTTTGATGCTGCAGCGCGCCGCACAGGCCCGTGCTTTTCTTGACGGCCGCGAATATTGCATTCCCGACGACTTCAAGCATCTCGCCGTTGCCGTCTTCTCGCATCGCGTCGTCGCCAGTTCGCGTCACGCCTCGCTGCAGAAGAAAACGGAAACGACGGAAGCCGTGCTGCGCGACATCGTCGAATCGGTGGCCGTGCCTTTGTGAGTTCACGTCATCTGCCGAAGCTGCTCGATCCGAAATGAGTTCGCTTCACACCACAGTCGCTGCGATCTGGGCTAAAGCCGACAGCCCCGGAGTTCGCGCATTCTTCCTTGCCATGGCCGCGCTCAGCATCGCGCTGTTGCTGGCGCTGTACTCCGGCGCCGCGGGCGAGCTCGGCCATTTTGGGCTTTCGATCGCGTCCGCGTTAACGGCGCTGCTGGTGGCTGCGTGGGTGGGCGTCACGCTGGTTCCGATTCTCGCCAAGCGCACGCCGCTGCGCTGGATCGGCTACCGCATGGAATACAAGGTCACCCGCGAAGGCTGGATCTACAGCGGGGGGATCCTGATCGTGGCGCTGGCGGCGCTGAACACCGGAAACAATCTGCTCTTTCTGATTCTCGCCACCCTGATCGCCATCATCCTGATGTCCGGAATTTTGTCTTCAATCACGCTTACCGGCATCACCATGCGCTTGGACTTGCCCGAACATATTTTCGCCGGACAGCCGGTGCGCGCGGAGGTCGCGCTGGAAAACGAGAAATTGACGCTGCCGTCGTTCTCGCTTCGCGTAGAAGCGGCCAAGGCGAAGAATTCTTCCGCGGCAGCGATGCTGGAGACGCCGGTCTATTTTCCGTATGTGCCGAAGAAGGATCGCGTGCGGCAGGCTGTGCCGATCACGTTCCAGAAGCGCGGTGCTTATCGGCAGGATGCGTTTCGCATCGTCACGAGATTCCCTTTTGGGTTCTTGCAGAAGGCGCGGCGCGTGCACTTGCAGACCGAGGCACTCGTTTACCCCTCTGTCGAGCCGACGCACGGTTTTCTTGAGATTTTGCCCGCGCTGCAAGGAGCGCTGGAGAGCCAGAGCAAAGGCCGCGGGCAGGATCTGTACGCGCTGCGCGGCTACATTCCGACGGATAGCGCGCGCCATGTGCACTGGAAGGCCTCGGCGCGATCGGGGTCGCTGATGGTACGGGAATTCACGCGGGAGGAAGATTGCCGCGTGCTGCTGGTGCTGGACCCGCACATTTCTTCGGCGCCTGCGGCCGGTGGAGCAGCGGCACAGATTCCAGCGAGTGATATCGAACGCTTCGAGCGCGCAGTGACGCTCTGTGCCGCGATCGCCTGGCATTTTTATGAACGCAACGCGGAAATGCAATTCCGCAGCGCAGGGTTTGAGACACCGCTGGCGGCCGCCGATGAAAACATTTTCGCGGTTCTGCGGCATCTCGCGCTGGCGCAGCCTTTGCCGCCCGATCCCCGGCATGCGTTGCTGGCGAATTTAGCGGCCTCGCCCGACCTGTTCAAAGTGATTGTGACCAGCCAGCAGCGCGGATCGATTCCGGCAACACTCTGGCATTCCTCTTATGTTGTTTTTCTCGACGACTTGATGGCTTGATCGATTGGCGGCGTGAGTCGGCCTTCCATGCGAGAATGGCCTCGTTCTCATGCGCAAGGGCCGCGAAATTCCTGAGTTCCGAAAACGACTGCTGACCTGGTTTCGCCAGTTCCAGCGCGACCTGCCTTGGCGGCGCACGAGAGATCCTTATCGCATCTGGCTCTCGGAAATCATGCTGCAGCAGACGCGCGTGGCGGCGGTGATTCCCTACTTCGAGAGATTTCTGGATCGATTTCCCGATGTGCGGGCGCTGGCAGAGGCACCGGAAGAAGATGTGCTGCGACTGTGGTCAGGACTCGGCTACTACAGCCGCGCGCGCAACTTGCAGGCGGCTGCTCGGGAGATCGTGGCGAAGCACGCGGGAATATTTCCTCGCAACGCCGACGAGACCCTCGATTTGCCGGGAATTGGTTCGTACACGGTAGCGGCAATCCTGAGCATCGCGTATGGCGCCAAGCTCGCGGTGCTTGACGGAAATGTGGCGCGAGTGATCGCGCGCATCGAAGCGGTGCGCGGAGATTTGCGCGAGGGACGGCGCTGGCAGACTTTGCAGGCAGGCGCGGACGACCTTCTTGCGCGGCAGTCGGCGGGTGACTGGAACCAGGCAATGATGGAGCTGGGAGCAACGATCTGCACACCAAAGGCGCCGCAGTGCTTGCTCTGCCCGGTAGCAAAATTCTGCAAGGCACGGCAGTTCGGCCTTCAGAAAGTAATTCCGGAGAAGCGGAAGAAACGAGCAACCGAAGAAGTCACGCTGGCTGCAGCGGTACTGCTGGATTCGCAGGGCCGAACGTTGCTCCTGCCCCCTCCGCACGGTAACGGGAAACACGCAACGCATGAGACTGTCGTGCCGCTAATCTCGAAAATGTGGCACTTTCCGACGATCGTGGTGGAGCACGATGCAGCGGAGGAACTTCGTGCGTTCCTGGCGAAGTTATTTCTCTCGTGGGGGTCGGATGGGACCTTGCGTCTGGAACGGATGGCGAAGGCTCGGCATGCGGTGACGTATCGAGCGATTACACTGCTGCCTTATCGTGGCGTGTTGAAGAAGCTGCCTCCGGTAGATGGGGCGAAGCTTATTTCACTTTCTGATCTCATTTCTCCATCAACTGTCGCGGTATCGAATCTAACGCGCAAAATCGCGCGTGCCGCTTTGGCTGAACCTGTAGCCGTTTCCGCCAGCAGATAGCCGACACGCGCGTTATCGTTACGCGGCGGACCAGAATTGGCGCCGGCCGCGAATGCTAACATGAAGATTCCACCATGGCCTCCTCCGTTGTCACCACGAGTGTCGATGCGCTGCCGGCGGAACGGTTTTTCCGCGGATCGCTCCTTTTCCTGATTCTCTCTTCGATCGCGACGCTGATCGCTACCGGGAAACTGGACACACCGACTTGCGTGCTGGCCTCGGCGGCGATGCTGTTCAAGGGTTACCGCTGGTTATTTCACAAGCCGACGGAGATGACCCAACGGGCCGCGACATTGCTCGTATTGGCGTATCTCGCGTTTTTCCCCTTCGACGTTTTCTTTTTCTCGCGCGCGTTGGCGGCTTCCTCCGCGAATCCCGCACTGTATGCGGCGCTGCTCGGTGCAGTGCATTTCCTGCTCTTTGTAATGCTGGTCCGGTTGTACAGCGCGACCACCGATCGCGACGCGTTCTTTCTGGCAATGCTGGCATTTGCCGCGGTGCTGGCCGCGGCAATCCTCACGATTGACACGTCGTTCCTGATTCTTTTCTTCGTTTTTCTGCTGTTTGGCGTTTCCACGTTCGTGGGAATGGAGATGCGCCGGGGCGCCACAGGCACAATCAACCCAAAACCAATGCAGCCGGCGGAGGAACAGAAAATGTCGCGTGCGCTGTCGCTCGCGGCGCTAAGTGTTTCCGCCGGAGCGATCGTGCTGGGCGGGACCTTGTTTTTCTTCTTCCCGCGATTCAGCGCAGGGTACATGGGGCGCACGAACCTGCAGCCCTCGCTGATGACGGGATTCAGCGACGATGTGGAGCTGGGGCAGATCGGGGAAATCAAGAAGAACGCGACAGTGGTGATGCGCGTGAAAACCGGGAAGGCGGTAGGCTACGCGCTGCTGCGATGGCGCGGCATCGCGCTTTCGACGTTCGACGGCAAGCGCTGGACGACGCCGCATCATCATGCGGCGGTGCTGCAGCCTGACCCCAGCGGCTGGATTTACGTGGCGGATCCCGAGCAGCGGCAGGACGGTCCGGCAATCGGGCTGAACTATGAGATTTTTTTGCAACCGATTGCGACGGACACGGTGTTTGCGCCGTCCAATGCGATTTCGGTTCAAGGAAATTTCGCCGGCGAAAACCTGAGCGCCGGATGGATGTCACGGCGCTCGTATCTTTCGCGCGATTCCGGCGGATCGCTCTACAATCCTTTCCGAAATTACTCGCCGGTGCGGTATGTCGGTTTTTCGCGGCTGCCAGCGATCAATGCGGCGAGGCTACGCGGTGCGTCCGATCAATATCCAGAACGGATGCGCGCGCAATATTTGCAGCTCCCGGCACTGGATCCGCGGATCGCGGAACTCGCGAAGTCGCTGACGGCAAAGGCGCAGACCCCTTACGACAAAGCGGTGGTGATCGAAAATCATCTGCGGAGTCGTTACACCTACACTTTGAATTTGACCGGCAAGCCGGGGGACGATCCGCTAGCGCATTTCCTGTTCGAAACGCGCGCGGGCCATTGCGAGTATTTCGCCTCGGCAATGACGGTAATGATGCGAACGCTGGGAATCCCGTCGCGCGAGGTGAACGGATTCTTGCCGGGCGAATTCAACGATCTCGGCGGCGACTATATCGTGCGGGCCAGCGACGCGCACAGTTGGGTGGAGGTCTATTTTCCGGGCGAGGGGTGGGTGACGTTCGATCCAACGCCCGCCGTGGCGCCAAGTACGGCGTTCTTTTCGCGTTTGGGACATTACATTGATTGGTTAGAGCTTTCGTGGAACGAGTGGGTGATCAATTACGATTTCGCGCACCAGGTGCAGATGGCGCAGATTTTGCAGCGCAATTCGCGGAACTGGAACGATTCGCTACGGGTGTGGTTCAAACAGAAACAGCGCGGCAGCAAGGCGTGGTTGCGCTCGTGGCTGGGGCGGCGTGGGACGATCACCTTTGCGCTACCAATGGCGTTGATTTTGTTGTTGGTGTTGACGCGATATGGAGTTTTGGCCGCGGCGACCCGGCGATTGCGACTGTATCTGCATCTGCGAGCACCGGAGGCGACGCGCACAAATCCACAACTGGCATCGCGGATGTATGCGGAGCTGCTACGGATTCTGGAGCGGCGCGGTTTCACGCGGAGAAGTTCGCAGACTGCGCTGGAATTTGCGGCAGCGGTCAGCGAGCCGGCGCTGGCAGGCGTGGTGCGGGATTTTACTCGTATTTATGGCGATGCGCGATTTGGCGGCGCACCGTGCGATGCAGGACGGTTGAGAGGGTTGTTGGAACAGGCGCGGACTGCTATTCGGGAGCGCTGATGCGATCGATTCTGATGCTGGTCACTGTGCTCGTCGTTTGCAGTGGCTACGCAGTTTCGGCGGACAAGCACAGATCAATTTCTGATGCAGAGCTCGCGGCAACGACCGCCAGAGGGCGAGAGCTTGCAGACTACGACCTCGCGTCGTGGCATGCTACGGATGCGGTTTTGGCCCTTAGGCCCGCCGCGGGAACAGTAGGCAGATACATCGCGCGAAAGACGGATTCAGGTTGGGTGGTGTCATTCGGCAGGTTCAATGAAGCCAAGGACGCGTTCCTGATCGTATACGAAGCAACTCAAGGAAACAGCCTCTCGCATTTCACGGTAAAGACTTACGAACCGCCGCGCAGGGACACAGATTTCTTTTTCTTCGCTGCAAGAGCAATTGAAATTTCGTTAGTGAGTTCCCGCCTGGAAAAACGACCCTACAATACCTACGTGCTGCCTGCAGACTCCGGCCAGCTGTACGTGTACGTTCTGCCTGCACAGATGGTCGCGGATGTCTACCCGCTTGGCGGAGATGTGCGTTATCTCGTGTCCGCCGATGGCGCCACCATCACCGAAACACGTCAGTTGCATAATTCGATTCTGGAGATCCGAAACTCATCAGGGCCAAAACCCGCCGGCGGGTTTCACACCACGTATTGACCGACGCTCTAGAGGACACGGATGTTTTCCACGTTTTGCGTCAAAATCATCCGGTGCCCGGAACTCGTAGGAACCAAAAGCGGTGTTTACACGGTTCAAACGGATGGAATAATTAAGCGCAAATAGGTGTCGTCAGACCCGGCTAGGCACTCTAAGGCGCGACAGGCCGGACAATCGGCAACCAAGCAATTTGCCGCCGGAACCCAGGAGAAGGTGGTCAGGTTCGCGCGTGTTACACTAGAGAATTGCGGAAGGCCGCAATTTCCCTGCATATGACCAAAGTCGGATTCATCAGCCTGGGTTGCCCGAAGAACCTTGTGGATAGCGAGGTAATGATGGGCATTCTGGCACGCGAGGGGTATGAATTGACGCCGCGCGCGGACGAGGCCGAAGTGTTGGTGGTGAATACATGCAGCTTCATCGAGCCGGCGCAAAAAGAATCGGTGGACGCGATTCTGGAGATGGCCGAACACAAGAAATTCGGCGCGGCGAAGAAGCTGATTGTGGCGGGATGCTTGGTGGAACGTTATCGGGATCAAATTCTGGAGCAGGTGCCGGAAGTGGATGCGGTGGTAGGGACAGGTGAGGTCGAGCGGATCCTGGAAGCGGTGGAAGGCGATTTGCGCGTGCTGCCCGCGGAACCGCCGGCATTTCTGTATCACGACCTGACACCACGGGTGATCACTACGCCGCGGCACGCGGCGTACATCAAGATCGCAGAGGGCTGCGATCATCCGTGCACGTTCTGCATCATTCCGCAATTGCGGGGAAAGTTTCGCAGCAGGCGATTCGAATCGGTGGTGCGCGAGGCGGAAAATCTGGCGGCGAACGGCGCCAGAGAGATCACGCTGATCGGGCAAGACACGACTTCGTATGGCGAAGATCTGGGGTTGCGCGACGGCCTGGCGCGGCTTTTGGAGAAGCTGGCAGGCGTCGAGGATTTGCTGTGGGTGCGATTTTTGTATGCGTACCCTAATCGCGTAACGCAGAAACTGCTGGACACGCTGGCGGCGCATCCGCGACTGACGAAATATGTGGATATGCCGTTACAGCATGCCAGCCGGAATGTCTTGGCGCGGATGAAGCGCGGCTCGCATGGCGATGCGTTTTTGAAGTTGCTGGAGCGGATGCGGGTGACGATCCCTGGCGTTTCGCTGCGGACCTCGTTCATCGTGGGATTCCCCGGCGAAACGGAGGCGGATTTCGCCGAACTGTGCGATTTCGTGCGCGCGGCGAGGCTGGACTGGATGGGTGTGTTCGAATACTCCGATGTCGATAACGCGGGGAGCTTTGGATTGGACGCCAAGGTGGAAGCAGAGACGATTCGCGAACGACGCGATCAGCTGATGGCCATCCAAAAGAAAATATCGCGTGAGCGGCTGCGAGCGTTTCGCGGGCAGGTTGTGACCGCGCTGATCGAGGGAGCATCGAAGGACAATCCGCTGGTATGGGAAGCGCGAATCGAGGGCATGGCGCCGGATATCGACGGCAAACTGTATTTGACGGATATCGAACTGCCTAGCGGTGACACGGCCGGCATCGGCGACGTGGCGCGCGTGGAAATCGACAAGACCGACGCCTATGACTTGATTGGGCGCGTGGTGGAGATTTTGCCGCGGCAGCCGGCGCAGCATTCCACCACCGCTATGACCGCGATGCCACCGGCGCAGACCCTGACGCGAATTTCGACGGGAGCGCCTCTTCGCGTGTTGGGGTAGGCTTGCTGGGGTAGGATGGATTCCCATGCAACACCGCTGTCCGATTTGTAAGACGCCAACAGATTCCGAGAAGAATGCCGAATTTCCCTTTTGCAGCGAGCGGTGCCGGGAGCGAGACTTGGGAAATTGGGCGTCGGAAAAATATGTCGTGTCCGAGCCGATTTTCGACGAAGATGACGAAGAGCTGAGCGAGCTGCCAAATCCCGATGACGCCAACCACTGAAGTCGCGCCGAACGCGACCGGCGCGAAACCCAAGATTGCGTATGCTCTTGCGACGGCATTTGGCGTGGGGCACTGGCCGAAAGCGCCGGGGACGTACGGTTCACTGGTGGGCGTGATTACGATCGTGCTGAGCGCGATTTTTTTCCTGCGGCCGACTTCGCTGGCGGGATTGTCGCCCCTCAACGTGCTCTCCGAGGCGCGATTCATGGACAAGCATTTTCTGGTGCCGGGCAGCGACATCCACGACACGGTGTTATGGCTGCCGATTTTCAGCGCGATCGTGCTGATGGTGATCCTGGGGGGCATCGGAGTCTGGAGCGCGGGCAGAACCGCGCAATATGCGGGCATCAAAGATCCGCAATTTGTGGTGATCGATGAGGTGGCGGGACAACATTTGACGCTGCTGCTGCCGCTGATCCCGATTGCACTGCCGAACCTGCGGTCGCACATGGATTTGTCGATGTTTGCGATTTTTTCCGCGCTGAGCCTGGTCAACTGGAAATATTTGCTGCTGGGCTTCGTGTTTTTTCGCATTTTCGACGTGTGGAAGCCCTTCCCGGTACGCTGGCTGGAGCGATTGCCGGGCGGCTGGGGCATTATGTGCGACGATTGGGCGGCGAGCGTGTACGCTGCCATCCTGCTGCGCCTGGCGTTACACTTTAAGCTGATATGAAATTTGGATTTGGAACTGGGTCAGAGAAGAACGGCGGGCCGCGCATCGATCGCATCGCGCCGGCGGCGGCGATTCCCGGAGGGGAAATCGCGATTTATGGGAGCGGGTTCGCTTCGCGCACGGGGGCGCGGCCAGTGGTACATTTCGGCGACGCGGAAGCCAGCCTGATGCTGGCCACCGATAATCGCGTGATCGCGCGTGTGCCGGACAACGCCAGCGGCGGCGGCGTGCGCGTGGCCAACGCGCAGAGTGAGAGCCAGCCGCATCCGGTGTCGATCGGATTACAGATCGCGGACAACCTGCATCCGGTGGCAAACCCGGCGGTGGACGCCGAGGGAAACATTTATGTGACGTTCAGCGGGCCGCGCGGGCAGCGCGTACCGGTTTCGTTGTACAAGATCACCTCCAACTACAGCGTGAAACCGTTCGTGACCTCGCTGATCAATCCTTCGGGGTTGGCGCTGGATCACAACGGCAATCTGTATGTTTCATGCCGGAACGACGGAACCGTTCACCGCATCACGCCGGACGGGCGTTCCGAGCAGTGGGTGGAGGGGATGGGCATCGCGACGGGCATTGCATTCGACCGCGATGAGAATTTGTATGTGGGAGATCGCAGCGGGACGATTTTCAAAATCAGCCCGAGTCGCGAGATTTTTGTGTTCGCGACGCTGGAGCCTTCGCTGGCGGCGTACCACCTGGCGTTTCATCCTTCGGGCGATTTGTATGTTACCGGACCGACCACCTCGAGCTACGATCGGGTCTATTGCATCTCGCGGGGCGGCGAAGTGAGCGCGTTTTATCGCGGGCTGGGACGCCCGCAGGGATTGGCTTTCGACCGCGACGCAAATCTTTATGTGGCCGCTTCGCACAGCGGCCGGCGTGGGATCGTGCGCGTGACGCCGCAGGGTCAGGCAGACGTCGTACTGAGCGGATCGGGCCTGGTGGGTCTGGCGCTGCAGCCTTCCGGACGCGCAATTCTCACCACCAATGGCGCCCTGTTCACGCTGGACTGGGATGTACGCGGCCTGCCGCTGTTTGGATAGTTCAAAACAATGAAAGCTGAAATTATCGCGGTTGGTTCGGAACTGCTGACTCCGGACCGGCTTGATACCAATTCGCTCTTTCTGACTGAGGAGCTGAATGGCATCGGCATTGAGGTGGTGCGTAAGACGGTGGTCGGCGACAATCGCGATCTGTTGGCGGAGGCGTTTCGCGATGCTTTGCAGCGCGTGCCTCTGATTATTGCGTCGGGAGGGCTAGGTCCGACGGACGACGATTTGACGCGCGAGACGGTTGCCGACTTGCTGGGGCGGAAGTTGCGTCATAACGAGGAGATCTTGCGGGATATTGAAGGGCGATTCCGCAGCATGGGGCGCGACATGCCGGCGGTGAATGCGCGGCAGGCGATGGTGCCGGAGGGCGCGGAGATTCTGCGCAATTCCCGCGGGACTGCGCCGGGACTATGGCTGGAAGATTCGGGACACTTCATTGCGCTGCTGCCGGGCCCGCCGCGGGAGTTGAAGCCGCTATTTCGCGAGGAGGTCTTGCCGCGGCTGGAGCGGCGTGTTTCCGGCGCGCGTCTGCATCATCGCGAAATCCGCGTTACCGGGCTGGGTGAATCGCACGTCGAGCAGCGCATTCTGCCGATCTACAGCCGGTATCCCGATGTGCAGACCACAATTCTTGCGGCTCCGGGCGAAACGCAAATTCATTTGCGCGTGTGGACCCAAGACGGCGCGCAGGCAAAGAAAACTCTAGACGAGATTGTGCAGAGTTTTCACATCGCACTGGGAGATCGCATCTTCAGCGAAGACGGGCGCGGGCTGGAGCAAGTGGTTGCGGATCTACTGGCAATAAATCAGGCGACCATCGCGGCAGCGGAGAGCTGCACGGGCGGATTGCTGGCGCAGCGGTTGACGAGCATTGCGGGCAGCTCGTCTTATTTTCTTGGCGGCGTGGTTTGCTACAGCAATGAGTTGAAGACCGCTTGGGCGGACGTACCGCCGGAAATGATTTCGGCGCGGGGCGCGGTGAGCACGGAAGTTGCGGTGGCGCTGGCGGAAGGAATTCGCCGGCACGTGTGCAGTACCTTCGGTGTGGGAATTACGGGGGTTGCCGGGCCCGGCGGCGGATCGGAAGAGAAGCCGGTGGGCACGGTGCACGTTGCGCTAGCCCATGCCAGCGGAACAAAAGAACGAGGAGTTCGATTTCCTGGCGATCGCGAAATGATTCGCTGGCAGGCTTCGCAGCTGGCACTGGATATGGTGCGCGTGCATTTTCTGTACAACGGGCAAAATGCCGCGGCGCCGTCACCGAAGCGAGTGTGACGCGTGCGCCTGTTTGTGGCACTGGAGATTCCCGTGTCGGTGCGGGAAGCGCTTGCCGAGTTGATCAAAGAAATGAGGGATATCGCTCCGAAGGTCAAATGGGTGCGAGCGCAGAATCTGCACGTCACGTTGAAGTTTCTCGGAGAGACGGCTGCCGAGAAGCTGGATGCGATTAGCACTTCGCTGGAGAGTGTGCGATCGGAAGCGACTGTGGAGATGGAGTTTCGAGGGCTGGGCTTTTTCCCGAATCAGAAGCGTGCGCGGGTTTTGTGGGCGGGCGTTAAGGCCTCTGCGAATTTGTCGGGCCTTGCCGGCGATGTCGATCGGGCGCTGACGACCATGGGTTTCCCGGCGGAAACCCGCGAGTTCACGCCGCATTTAACGTTAGCGCGCTTCGATCCCCCGGGACTGTCTCCGGCGCTGATCAAGGCGGTGGAATCCAAAGACATGCGCTCATGGGGCGTGTTGCGCACGGGAAAGTTTCACGTGATCCAGAGCAAGCTGAGAGCTACGGGCGCGGAGTACACTACGCTGCGATCCTTCCAATTTGCAGCGGAGGCGTAGCAGCGGATGCGCGAAATTTCTCTCAACCTGCTGTGGATACCTGTGGCGGCGTATCTGCTGGGTTCGATTCCGTTCGGGCTGCTGGTCGCCAAAGTGTTTGGCGGCGGGGACGTGCGTAAGGCCGGGAGCGGCAATGTGGGAGCGACGAACGTCACACGCGTTGCGGGCCCGTTCGCCGGGGTACTCACGCTGATCCTGGATGCCGCGAAAGGCAGTGTGGCGGTGTGGCTGGCGGCGCACTTCTCGGGTGAGGCCGCGGGTTGGATGATCGCCGCGGGTCTGGCGGCGCTGATCGGCCACTGTTTTCCAGTGTGGCTGCGATTTCGCGGCGGCAAAGGCGTGGCGACGGCGGCGGGAATGTTTTTGATGCTTTCACCGTTGGCGCTGCTGGGTTCCGTACTCCTCTTCCTCATCGTCGTGGCGTCCACGCGTTACGTTTCTCTCGGCTCTATTGCCGCTGCGGCGGCAATGCCGCTGCTGATTTATTTTTTATGGGCGCCGCATCATGCGCCGCCGCTGATCGTTACGTGCGGAGCGTTCGCCGCGGCGACGCTGGTGGTCTACAAGCACGATGCGAACATTCAGCGGCTGGTGGAGGGACGCGAGTCGCGGTTTTCGTTCGGCAAAGGTAAAGGCAACGAATGAAGCGGATCGCTATCCTCGGAGGCGGGAGCTGGGGGACGGCGCTGGCGCTGGTGTTGTCACGAAGCCGTGAAAATCACCAGATTTCGTTGTGGGTTCGCGACGCGGAGCTTGCTGCTGAAATCGCGCGTACGCGCGAGAACACGAGGCATCTCGCGGGCTTCCAACTTCCGGAACAAGTTCGTGTTACCCCCGAAATTGGAATCGCGATGAAGGACGCGTCAGTCGTTGTTGGGGCAATGCCTTCGGCAAACGCACGTGACGTTTACAGAGCGGCGGTCCGCCACGCTGCCACCGGCGCGATTCTGGTGAGCGCGACCAAAGGCCTGGAACCTTCGACGCATCTGCGAGTCAGCGAAGTAATCAACCAGACGGCGCCTTCTGCCCTTTCGCCGCAGCTTGCCGTCTTGTCGGGGCCCTCGTTTGCTCAGGAGGTGGCGAAGGGTGAACCGACAGCGGTCGTGATTGCCTCACGCGAGGCGGATCTGGCCGCTGAGCTGCAGGAGGAGCTCGCGGCGCCGAATTTTCGGCTGTATACGAATGACGATGTGCTGGGAGTGGAACTTGCCGGCGCGATGAAAAATGTGATCGCGATCGCGGCCGGCGCGAGCCAAGGGCTGGGGCTAGGGTCCAACGCGTTGGCGGCACTGATCACCCGCGGACTGGCGGAGATGTCACGGTTGGCGGCGGCGCTGGGAGCGCGGCCGGAGACGTTGAGCGGACTGGCTGGCCTTGGCGATCTGGTATTGACGTGCACCGGTTCACTGAGCCGCAATCGGAGAGTGGGGATCGAACTGGGAAAAGGGCGCGCGCTGGACGAAATTTTGTCGGGCATGCATGGGGTGGCCGAGGGCGTGGGCACCGCCGCCGCGCTGCTGAAATTAGCACGTGAGAAGAAGATGGATCTACCCATCACCGAGCAGGTGGATGGTATTTTGCGGGGAAACAAAAAGCCCGCGCACGCGATTCGCGAGATTATGGAGCGCCCGCTCCGACGCGAGTAGCGGCAGCGAAAAGCTGCGGCCAGCAGAAACGAGCCGCTTCTCGGACGCAGTGAACTCTGTTCCATTGTAGTGTAGCGCCAGCATCCAGGCGCGCAACTGAAGGACAGAGGGTTAATCAGGCCCTCTGTTTTCAGCTACTTACAGCGCTAGTACCAATGGTCCAGTTGTAACTCCGCGTCGCCTGTACCTCCCGCTTGTGCGACCCAGGAAAACTTTCCCCTAGACTTGTCTCAGGACGATGTCTGCCGACTTCGCATCTTTGTGGGCCCGCATCCGCACCGGCCGCGTGCGCATCCTGTGGCTTGTGCTGGGAGCGCTGCTGCTGGTCAGCGCGGCGCCAATCGGGTTGTATCACATGCAAGTGCTTTCGCTCAGCGAAGGCAAGCTCGTGGACACAGAGTTGGTGCAGCAAACCGAGCTGACGCGCTCGCTGGCGCGGGAAATTCAACTGTTTGAGGGCAATCTGACCGAGCAGTTGCTGAGTGAACGACAGATTCTGGCGTTGATGAACTTGAGCGATAACGTGGAAGACGCCTCGGCGGAACCCAAAGTCGCGCACCTGCTGGAAAATTTTGCCGACAGCAACCGTGACACCTTCCTATATCTGACGGCGGTGGGTAAATCCGGGAAAGGCACGGTAGCGTCTCAGGGCAATTATCGCGCCGATCAGGATCCGTTCGTGGCTAAGGCATTGCAGCGAGCGTTTGCGGCAACCATGCAATCGGTGAAATTTCGCAGCGATCCTCTGGCGCTGGCCCCGGACAACCGGCCGGCGTTCGTAATCGCCGTGCCGCTGAAAGACATTAACGACAACTTCACGGGAATGCTGGCCGCGGTGGTTTCGCTGGAGCCGATTTTGCGGCGTCTGCAGGATGCCAGCGTGCGCAATCGAACGGTGTTCGTGGCCGATCACTATGGCCACATCGTGGCGCATCCGGACTCGAAGAATTTCGTGCCGGGGACGGACGCGGCGGCGGGCTCGTCGAAACTCGTCGAACAGGTGCGCGCTTTGCCGCCGGACCTGCGCAGCACCGCAACCATTCGCTACATGCAGCGGGATAGCAAACGCTCGGTGGAGATGATCGGCACATACAGCACGTTGCCGGAGCTGAATTGGGCAGTGATAGCGGAGCGCAGCGTGAAACAGGCACGCGCGGATGCGGGCGTCAATGAACTAAACCGCCAGGCACTGGCCTTCGTCACCGTGGTGGTGGTGGCGGCGATACTGCTTGGGTATTTCTTTGCCGTGGGGATCAGCACGCCGATCCGCGGACTGGCCGCGTCCACGCGCGCCATCAGCCGCGGAGAATTCCATCAGCGCTCGCAGGTGCGAGGCGCCTCGGAAATCAGCGAGCTGGCCGAAAATTTCAACAAAATGGCCGGCGACATCGAAGAATACATCGAGCGGCTGAAGGAAGCCGCGGAAGAAAATCGCGAGCTATTCGTCGGATCCATCCGCATGCTGGCGGCAGCTATCGACGAAAAGGATCCGTATACCCGAGGTCATTCCGGCCGAGTGGCAAAATATTCGACGCTGATCGCCCAGGAATTGCAGCTGTCGGCCGCGGACCTGGACACGCTGAGGATTTCCGCGTTGCTGCATGACGTTGGAAAAATTGGCGTCGAGGATCGCGTTCTGAAAAAGCCGGGCGCGCTGACGCCGGAAGAATTTGGGCTGATGAAGCAGCACACCATCAAGGGCGCGAATATCATGCGGCCGGTTTCGCAATTGAAAGACATGCTGCCGGGCATCGAGTTGCACCACGAGCACATGGACGGGCGTGGATATCCGTACGGACTGACGGGGCCGCAAATCCCCCTGATGGCGCGCATTATTGCCGTGGCCGACACGCTGGACGCCATGACCACCAACCGCCCCTATCAGTCGGCGATGGATCTGGACTACGCGCTGGACAAGATCAAGAATCTGGCCGGCGCGAAATTCGACGCGGTGGTTGTGAATGCGCTTGAAAGCGCGGTGACGTCCGGAAAGCTGCGACTCAGCGCCGTCGAAGTGCAGGTTTGATGTTGGCCCAAGGCGCTACGAACTCTTCCCTACCCCGGTAATTCGCGTCCCGTCGAATTTCGTAAAGGAAAACCCCGCGAACGGCTCATTCCAGCAGCTGCCCATATCCCGCAACACAGAAATGGCCACCGCTTCGCCGAGGGGAAGCGAATCAGCGTAGTCATAGCGCCAATGAACGGCCGCATGATTACGGCCAAGTCCGATGTTCGCGGCCAGCTTGTTCATTTCACCGCCGATGGTAAGTTTGTCGCGGTCCGCTCCGCTGTATGGGAGCAGCGAAAAACCGTCTTCGCTCGGCTGCGAGATGTTGATACCGGCGATCGCACTGAGCGGAGCATTGTCGTCGAACCAGGCTTTGACGATGGTGGCGCAGGCTCCAGCCACAGTGGAATGACCTTGCCCATAAGAAGGATGTTGCGGGCAGCCTTCGGGAAAACCGTGGGGCATGAGATAGGTGCCCTGCTTTTGGAAAGTGCGATCGACGGCTTGGGAGTTGAGCACGTCGGTGTGGATCGGATAGCTAGCTTGCTTTGTTTTTGTCATGTGCACCAGTCCGCCGTAGGCTTCGGGACGCAGGTGACGGTGAACGAACCACTTCATGTACCACACTGCTTTCAGTGCGCGCTGGGAGACTTCCGCGACGAGAGCCTTCAGATGCGGCGCCCCGAAGGTGCCAAACCCGGTTTGCGTGCGCGAGTTGTTGTACGGATTGTTGGGATTGAGCGGCGCGTTCTGATCGATCAGGATCAAGCACGCATTGAAATAGGCTTCGAACAGCACATCGACGTGGACATATGCTCCAAGCCCGCGGCCATTACGCATGTGCTGCGGATTGGGATCGATTTGATTCTTGCCAAAAGGTCCTTGGCCGTTCTGCACCGCGAGCCAGGAGGCCTGATCGGTCATGTAATCCACGTTCGGAGCGTAGGTGGTCAGCAATTGCGTAACGGGAACCGCGCCATAGTCGAAGGGCTGCAAGAGGAATTGAGAAACGTAGGGGCCCACGACGTCGCCCGCGGTG
>DATNCJ010000001.1:0-2878 GCA_035607215.1 Candidatus Eiseniibacteriota bacterium | reverse complement strand
CGCCATACGGTTTCCGACTGCGGCTCGACGCCATGAACAGCATCGAACACGGCGCAAGCGCCATCGAGCACGCGCAGCGAGCGCTCGACTTCGGCCGTGAAATCGACGTGGCCGGGAGTATCAATAATGTTGATGCGAATGTCGCGCCAGGTGCAGGTCGTCGCCGCCGAGGTAATTGTGATGCCGCGCTCCTGCTCCTGCTCCATCCAGTCCATCGTGGCGGTGCCTTCATGCACCTCACCAATACGGTGCGTGCGGCCCGTGTAGAAAAGGATCCGCTCCGTCGTCGTGGTTTTACCCGCGTCGATGTGGGCCATGATGCCGATGTTTCTACAACGCTCTAATGGAACTTGCCTGGACACGGTCTTCTTCTAATCCTCTCTGGGCTCCAAACTTTCAACTTGTGATCCTGAGCGAGCCGCTCTTTTGCCTCGCGAAGGACCTGGGTGCGCCGCGCGAAGCGTGCGCGTTCTTTGCGGACGCATAACTCGCGCGTTCAGTGCGCTTCCCTATCACCACCGATAATGCGCGAAGGCCTTATTCGCTTCCGCCATGCGGTGTACGTCTTCTTTCTTCTTGATCGCGGCGCCGCGGTTGTTCGCGGCATCCAGCAACTCATTCGTCAGCTTGTCGATCATGCCCTTTTCGCTGCGTCCGCGCGAATAAGTGATGATCCAGCGAATCGCCAGTGACGTCCTCCGGTCCGGGTTTACTTCCACCGGAACCTGGTAGTTGGCGCCACCAACGCGGCGGGTCTTCACTTCCAGCAGCGGCTTGCAGTTCTCCACGGCCTTCTTGAACAGCTTGAGCGACTCGTCGCCGCCCTTCTGCTGCAGCTGATCCATGGCTTTATAGAAGATGCCCTGGGCTGTGCTCTTCTTGCCCGCCCACATCATGGAGTTGATGAACTTGTTGACCAGGTCCGACCCGAAAACCGGATCGGCCACAACCCCGCGCTTCGATATATGACCTTTTCTTGGCATTACCTTTTAGCTCCCGCTGCTACCTCAACTCGCAGCTTGTCGGTCCGCGTTGGCTGGCGACCAACGACTAGCGACGGACGACTACTTACGCCTTCGGTCTTTTAGCTCCGTACTTCGACCGGCTCTGCTTACGATTCGCAACACCTACTGCGTCCAGCGTCCCGCGCACCACGTGATAGCGCACGCCCGGCAGATCCTTCACACGCCCACCGCGGATCAGGACAATCGAGTGCTCCTGCAGGTTGTGGCCGATTCCTGGAATGTAGGTCGTAACCTCAATTCCGTTGGTCAGGCGAACACGCGCCACCTTGCGAAGAGCCGAATTCGGCTTCTTGGGAGTCTGCGTGTACACGCGGGTGCAAACTCCGCGCTTCTGCGGACAACCCTGCAAGGCAGGGCTCGCCGTCTTGTACCGTGGCGCTTTCCGGCCGCTCTTCACCAGCTGATGAAATGTAGGCACTCCTGCCGCTCCTTCAACGCACATTGCCCCGCGCACGCCTCAGGCGCGCAACGGAACTGGCGCTGCAATCTGCTTTTGTCCTCTTGTGGGAGGCTGGCCGGCTGTCGCCGCCATGCTTCTAGCCAGACACCATGGCCCGGCAAGAAATTTCTGGATGTCCTAAGACTAACGCCGTCGACGGTGGCGCCCAGCCCTCAAATGCTACGGGAGGCACTCCGTTTCGCCAGCTTCGCCCCGCATATCCCTCCACAGGTGAAGGGTGGCGCAGGGTCCGTTTCAGCGAGGAATTCCCAACGTCATTGCTGTTGGGAATGTGTATCTTAACAGCTCAGCTGCAGTACATCGGCGCTTCGCAAACATCGCGACCGACACAGGCAAGCCAGACTTAACTCGCGGAACCGATCAAATATAGCAACTCTGTTGCACAGCGTCAACCGCCGTCACGCGCATCTCACTTCTAAAGCCATTAGATTCAGGGCGCGGCGGAATAGGTCCACGAAAATGCCACCTATGTTGAATTGAGCCGCGAGCGTGAGCCATGGACGCACACGTAGGGGCGGGTGCCCCCACCCGCCCGGCGGAGCGAAGCTCCGCTTCTAGCGGCCAAAGAATGATCGCTTCGGGTCAATATGAAATGGACATAACAAAGATCCTTCGCTGCGCTCTGGATTTCGCCTGCGGGCTCACGCCCGCAAACCGGCTCAACTTGATGAAAAAATCTTCAGCCTCTACACTGAGCAGTTTCCTGCAAAGAATAGCTCGTCCCGGGTATCAACGCGGGGCGGGGAGGGTGCATGGGTAGGTTGGGACTGCTATTGCTTGTCATCATTCTTCTCCCGTTTTTCCTGGCCCTCACCGGCTGTGGGGGGAGCAGCACACCGCCTGCTACTCCCGTTCCCGCCATCATATCGGTCACTCCGTCCAGCGCCTCCATGGATATAGGAACAACTCTGTCGTTCACCGCTTCCGCACTCGATAGCGGGAAACATGCCGTGAATGCCTCTGTCACCTTCCAGTCCAGCAATCCGGCTGTTTTGACGATGCTTACGTCAGCCAGTTCTGGCGGCACGGCTGCCGGCCTCGCCTGTGGCGGTACATGGGACACGGGCGGTCAGGTTTGCACTCCCGGCGGATCCGGAGTTACCCAGGTCACCGCCACCTCTGGCGGTGTCACCAGCGCTCCCGTTACCGTTTACGTTCATCAGCACATCGATAAAATAAGCGTCATCCCGCAGACGAACACCAATCCATGTGTGTCGGCGGCACCCGCCTTGGCACAGAGCGCGGTCTTTAAGGCCGTTGCAAGCAGCGGAAACATAGATATCAGTTCCTCGGTCGGTCCCTTCAATTGGACGGCCACCAATCCGGCCGTTGCTCAACTCTTTCCCCAAAGCGTGAATGGCGTTCGAAACGGTTTGGTCTCCGCGCGGCCGAA
>DATNCJ010000114.1:0-4197 GCA_035607215.1 Candidatus Eiseniibacteriota bacterium | reverse complement strand
ATGGAGATGGGAGAAGCTCACGGCCCTTATCAGCCCATGCCGACCATGTTCTATCTCTACGTGGAAGACTGCGACGCGCTGTATAAACGCGCTCTCACTGCCGGAGCGACTTCAATCTCTGAGCCCACCGACCAGCCTTATGGCGACCGCAGCGGCGGCGTAACCGACCCCTTCGGCAATAAGTGGTATATCGCCACCCACATCAAAGACATGTAGGCGGAGCGTTCCGCTCGTGGGGGGATCAGCACGAACCACGTGGGGGCGGACGCCCTCCTCCGCCCAGCCGAGCGCAGCTCGGCAGTGTATTGCCGGAAGCAATCAGTGGAGCTTCGCTCCGCCGGACAGCCAGGGCGGCTGTCCCCACGTGGTCGGTGGTGGCTCCCGCACGAACGGGGCGCTCGCGCCTACATTCATTGCTGCAGTTTGGCGTACTCCGCTTTGGCTTCCTTCAGGATGGGAACATCCGCGTCGGCATCTTTCCACAGCGCGAAGAAATCCTGATAGGCGGTGCGGGCGCCGGCATTGTCACCAACCAGAACGCGGGCACGCCCCAGCTGGAGGTGAGCGATGGAGCAAGATGCGGAGGTGAAAGCAATCTGGCGATGGTCCAGGAGCTTTTGAAATTCAGCTGCTGCTTCCCGGCCCTGGTTCGCCTTAAGATGCGCCTGACCGCGCGCGTACACGGGCATCAGTCGCCCGTCCCACCCAATTTCGTACGGAGTGGCCGGCTGCAGCAATTCAATCGCTTTGGCTGGATTACCGCGACCGAGCTCGACCTCCGCACGAATAAGCGGCAGCCAGATGTTGTCGACGACTGTGTCCAAAGGGAATCGCTTGCCTAGCTCATCGGCTACGGCATTGGCTTGTGTGATATCTCCCGCCATGGCTAGGGCAATGCCCGCAAAGGGCAGAGTTTCCCGGCTTCGGTCCATGGCCAGCGCCGCGAGTGCCTGCCGACGTGCCTGGTCCATGTTTCCAACGCGCGCTTCCCCAATCGCGGAACGGGCGGTGATGCCGGCGGCAGTTTCTATGAACTTACCACGTTGAGCACTCTCAATCGCCTGCCGGTAGATTCCGCGCGATTTCTGCATTTGGCCGGAGAACGACGCGACTTCAGCGCTGGCTTCTAACAGGATGAACTCATCAGGCTTGCCTTTTGCCCAGTCCAGTTGACGTTGCATCCCGGGTCCATCACTCTCCAAAAAAGCGATGCCGTACAGACCGCGATGGTCCCCGGTGCTGTCGAGTTTGAGATCGATCTGTCGAAGGCGGATCGCCTTGCCCTCCGCGATGCGACCCAGTGCGACGTAAGCCCTGCCGAGAATCTGGTGACTTAGAGCCGCGTTGGGAGCCAGGCGCATGGTTTCGAGGGCGCGTTCCAGGGATTCCTGGTGCTTCCCGAGCTGCCCGTAAAAAACTGACAGATTGTTGGTGGGGATCGAATCTCGCGGATAGGTCCGCCGCCAGAGCTCGTAGGTCTCGATTGACTTGTCTATTTCTCCGGTGACGATGTCATAGTAATGGGTTGTGATATATAGCTTTTCCAGTTCGCTGGTACGATCGCGTCGCTCGAACGCCTGTTTAGTATTTTCGATCGCCAGTTCTTCTTGTCCGCTATTGCCATACACCTGCCCCACCCGGGCGTACGCGACAGCGAAGTTCGGATCCAGCTCGACCGCCCGCTTATAAAAAGGAATTGAGCCGAACTCGTCTCCCTTGTCCCGCTCCGCCTCGCCCAAGCTGAATGCCTTGAGCGCCTCCAGCGAAGATGTGGTGGCTTCTTCAACGGGCGCGTCGAATTTCTGTATCGACGCCAGAGATTCGCCCAGTTTGCCGCGCAAACTCGATGCTGCTTTGCCCACAGCTCCCAGCACCTGCTCCTTTTTGTCCGCCGACACCTGTTCGTGTGCCAGGCTGTCGCCGGTCAGGCAGTTCACGGCGTTCACATCCACCACGTATTGCGTACCGATATTGCTGATGGTGCCGTTCATCACTGCCTTGATGCCTTCGCGCTGGCAAATATCCCGCGCCAGGTCGGGAGTGACGCGCTCGTCGGGGGAGCGTCCCATGAAGCGCAAGGTGTCGCGCACTCGTTCCTGAGGGAAAACATTCAGATAAGGCGACTGCTCAAGTTGCACCGCCAACGCCTGTTTGAGCGTCCCATCGAACACCGCATCGCCGGTGGTGTTGACGAAGTCGGTCAGCAGAATGGAATCTTTTTCCGTCAGCGCGCGCGTACTGTGCTTATAGAAGAAGCCGCCAATGGCGAGTGCCGCCACTATCAGCGCAGCCGCTGCGATATACCAGCGCATTCGGCTCGTCGGCGCTGCGAAAACTGCCGGAGCCGAAACCGGCCCCGAGATCGCGGACGCGGGCTGCACCGTCGACGCGGATGGCGCTCCAACGGAATGCGCCGATGGTGTCGGGTCCACGGGGGCCGCTACGCTCACGGAGGAACTCCTGCCCGAGTCAAGCTCACGCTTCAGGCGCTTCAAGTCGCCGCGCATTTCTGACGCCACCTGGTAGCGCAGGTCGCGGTCTTTTTCCAAAGCTTTATTGACGATGCGTTCCAACTCGGCCGGTAAAGAAGGATTCAGTCGCACCGGCGCGGTCGGCGCGCGATTGAGGATGGCGTCGAAGATCACCGCAGAGGTGTTCCCGATGAAGGGCTGGCGCCCGGTGGACATTTCGTAGAGGACTGCACCAAACGAAAACAGGTCGGTGCGAGAGTCGAGTTCCTCTCCCCGCGCCTGCTCCGGAGACATGTAGGCGACTGTCCCCACCGTGCTGCCGGGGCTGGTGAGATGCGCCGCATCCACGGCCGCCGTCGCGAACGACGCGCCCGCCGGCTCCAGTTCCGGCATTGGCCGTCCTGAGACTTTGGCCAAACCGAAATCGAGAATCTTGGCCTGCCCGCGCTTGGTGAGAAACAGATTCGCCGGCTTCAGATCGCGATGGACAATGCCGGCAGTGTGCGCCACATCCAGCGCGTCGGCAATCTGCGCCCCGAAGTCCACCAGTTGGTCGACCGACAGCGGCTTGCCTTCGATGCGATACTTCAGGGTCGTCCCGTCGAGATACTCCATCACGATGTATTGGCGGTTTTCGTCTTCGCCAATGTCGTAGATGGTGCAAATGTTGGGATGGTTGAGCGCGGACGCAGCCCGCGCCTCGCGCCGGAAGCGCTCGAGCGCCTGCGGGTCCTGCGCCAGTTCATCGGGAAGGAATTTCAGCGCCACACGGCGGCCGAGGCGCAAATCCTCCGCTTCGTATACCACACCCATACCGCCGCCGCCCAGTTTCTGCATGATGCGGTAGTGCGATATGGTTTGGCCGATCATCTGCGATCGGCAATGGTAGGCTGCAGGCCTTCAGCAAGTCAATTTGCAATGATTTTGTGTGGCGCGGGCGCCCTCGCCCGCGGCTGTTGACATCAAGCTCGACGCTCGCGGGCGAGGTGCACTCGACCACGACATCTTATCGCGTGCTAATCTCGTCCTCCGGACGAAAACGCAAAGGAGAAATTTGAATTGGCCTCCGCCGAACAACTTGTCCCCGTTGGATTCAGCCTGGCGGCCGTGCTGTGCTGGGGTACCAGCGACTTTACGGGTGGCTACGCCTCGAAACGTTCCGACGCCTTCCTCATCACCCTGCTGTCACACGCCGGCGGTTTCGTTCTCATGCTGTCGCTCGCGTTGCTGACCCACGCTTCCTATCCTCCGGCGTCGAGCCGAAACTGGGCGCTGCTCGCCGGCGCGCTGGGCGGGACCGCATTAGCGATTTTTTATCGCACTCTCGCCAGTGGGGATATGGGCATCACAGCTCCGGTCGCTGCTGTTCTTGGCGCCGCCATCCCAGCCGCGTTCGCCATGGTTATGCAGGGGCTGCCGGGAGCATTATCCATCGCTGGCTTCCTCCTCGCCGGCGTCGGCATCTGGCTGATCTCCCGCCCCGAAGGCTCGGCTCGGAACTACGCGGGCATTACGATGGCCGCCCTTGCCGGAGTCGGATTTGCCGGATTCTTCATCTGCATCGACCGCGCCGGCAACAGCTCCGCTTTGTGGTCGGCGGTGCATTCACGAGTGGCGTCTCTGGTGATTGTGGCGGTCATCGTTTTGTTTCGCCGCGGTCGCGGCAATCTGCAACCGGTCGGTGCCGCCCTCGCCCTCTTCGCTGGATGCCTCGACGTCAGCGGTA
>DATNCJ010000111.1:0-8250 GCA_035607215.1 Candidatus Eiseniibacteriota bacterium | reverse complement strand
TGGCTTCCCGCTGACCGGCGCAAAGTGGTCAAATGCGGCCGCTTCCTTGAACGGTGGCAATGGCCGCTCTTCAAACGGACGCGCAATATCTCCACGCTTCACGTACCCACACGTGAATTCCAGCTGAGCGACGGAAACCTTGGGCTCAACCTTTACCACGCGGGCCTGCCCTTCATCGGTGTACAGCGTGCCCATTCCCCTCTCGAGCTTCTTTTGGCCGTAAAACCACTCATTGGCAATATCGTGCTCGGGCCTGGCAATCGCGAACCGATCGCCCACCTTGACGCCCTTATCGGCGCCCCGGTTGATGTAAATGTACTCACCATTGACCCAGGCAATCTTATAGTTGGACTGTTCGCCGGAAATTACCCGGATGTCGTCCGGAATCTTGGGGTCGCTCGCGAATCCCGAGCAATAAACGTAGGAATAGTCGACCGATTTGCCCGAAGCATCGCTCTGCGGTGCGGCGGTCTGAGCTGAAAGAGCCGTGGCACCGGCAAAAATCGACAGGCACAACGCTGCTAGGTTGGCGCGCATTACCATACTCCTTCAGAAACACGCCCTGTTGATGGGCCGTGCGGGGACGTTCCTCCCGAAAGTAACAAGCACCCCGTGACCCGTCAACGAATCCAAGGGACAGGCTTTACACTTTTGATACGGCTTGCTACAACCTTTGTTTTCAATCAGTAACGCGAAAGGGCTAGGATGGGTCCATTTGGAAAGGGGCTGGCGCGCCTCTGTGCTGTGGCCGCGGCTCCTCGAGCCGTCGAGATGGCCGCGCAGGTCCGCGCGGCTGTCCGGGAAGCCTCCACCATCGAACTCCGCATGGACTGGCTTTCCAGCGATGCCGAGCGCGCGCGTTTTATCGCCTGGTTGCGCGACGAACGGTTGCGGCGCAAACGTCCACGCCGTACCGTCTTCCTGGTCACCTGCCGCCGTCGAGGGGCTGGGGGGCTGTTCCCCGGAAGCATCGAAGCACAGCTCTACTGGCTGATCCAGGCCCGTGATGTCGGCTGCCAATGGTGCGACATCGAGCTGGAAACCCTCCGCGAGCTGCCCGACCAATCGATCCGCGAGTACGCCGTCCCGCCTCGGGTGATGCTCTCCCTGCATGACTTCGATCGCACTCCCCGGCTGGCCCGCGCCGTCAAAATGCCACCTCACGGAGAGGTCGACGTTGTTAAGGTCGCAGCCCATGCACGCACCATCGCTGACAGCATTCGCCTGCTGAGTCTGGCTCGCCGCTCCAGGAATTGTGTTGTGTCGCCGATGGGGGAGATTGGCCTGCCGGCTCGTATACTATCGTTGCGCGAAGGTAGCGCTCTCACCTACGCCCCGGCTGGCCAGGCCACCGCTCCCGGCCAGGTTTCGCTTCACGATCTGAAATATCTCTACCGCGCGCACCAGCTTGATAGCCGCACGCAGGTCTATGGCGTCATCGCCAATCCGGTGGCGCACTCCCTGTCGCCCCTGCTGCACAACTCAGCCTTCGCGGCGCGCCGCTTGAATGCCGTGTACCTGCCCTTCCTGGTGAACGACCTCCGCGATTTCCTCAAAGCCATCCCCGACTTGGGCGTTCGCGGCTTCAGCGTCACACTGCCGCACAAGCAAACAATCCTGAAGTATCTCGACGATTGTGACCCGCTGGCTGCGGACATCGGCGCGGTCAACACAGTCACCGTGCGCCGCGACGGTGCGCTGGTTGGTTGCAATACCGATTACCTCGGTGTGCTGCAAGCGCTGCAGAGGAAACTCGCGACGTCCGGAAGCCGCGTGCTTATCTTCGGTGCCGGCGGATCCGCGCGGGCTACCGCCTTTGCGCTGGCCCGAGCCGGCGCATCGGTGAGCATTTGTGCTCGCCGCGAACGCGCCGCGGGCGAACTCGCTCGTGCCGTCGGCGGCGAAGTCGTCCCTCGCCGTGCTCTGCGCACGGAGTCCTTCGACGCGATAGTGAACACCACGCCCATCGGCATGCATCCCGGCGCCGAAATTTCGCCGCTCGCCGCCAGCGAGTTACACTGTCGGATCGTTATGGATCTCATTTACCGGCCCGAACACACGCGCCTGCTGCAGATCGCATCCAGCATAGGCATCTCTACGGTCTCCGGCGTGGAAATGTTTCTCGCGCAAGGAATCGCGCAGTGGGAGCTGTGGACCAGGCGGCGTGCTCCAGAATCGCTGATGCGGCGCGCGGTGCTGTCCGCGCTGCGTTCTGAGCAAAAGTACGCGCAGCCCCCAGCGAGGAAATCGCGGAGGCGGCGGTGATTCAGCCCGACTTTCGCGAATTTCAGCGCCTGGCCAAACAGGGGAACCTGATCGCCGTGTACGACGTTCTACCCGCTGACCTGCTAACTCCGGTCAGCGCATATTTGCGCATCGCCCAGGGCGCTCGTTATTCCTTTTTATTAGAAAGCGTTGAGGGCGGCGAAAAAATCGCCCGCTACACTTTCGCCGGGGCTCATCCTGAAGAAGTGTTCCGCTTTGCCGGCGGCGCTTGCGTTATGGAAGGCCGCGACCGCGTCGTCTGGGAGGAAACTGATCCGGTCTCATTTCTTCGCAACCGCATGGAGCGTTTCCGCCCCGTCCGCGTCCCGGGTCTGCCTCCGCTCATCGCCGGCGCCATCGGCTACTTCTCTTACGACATGGTCCGGCTGATCGAACGCCTGCCCAAGCGCTTGCGCGACGAAATCGGTTTGTACGACGCCATGCTCATGTTCTATCACGGGCTGATTGCCTTCGATCACGTTCGCCATCGGCTGTGGATCGTTCGTAACGTCTTTACCGAAGGTGCCGGCACGCTGCAGGCAAAATACAAAGCCGCTGTCCGTGAAATCCGCGAGACCCGAAAATTGCTCGAGCAACCGGTCGCAGCGGAAAATCCCAAATCCGCACGCAAGCCTGCGAAGCGTGCGCCGCTCAAAGTCACTTCCAACTTCCGGCGTTCCGAATACCTGGCGGCCGTCCGTAAATGCAAAAACTACATCCGCACGGGCGATATCTTCCAGGTGGTGTTGAGCCAGCGCTTCTCCGCCAAAACGAAAGCCGCTCCGTTCGATGTGTACCGCGAGCTGCGGGCCCTTAACCCGTCGCCTTATCTCTTCTTCCTGCAGATGAATGATGTCCACGTCATCGGCAGCTCTCCCGAAATGCTGGTCAAAGTCCAGGGCCGCGATGTTTTTTATCGCCCCATCGCAGGCACACTTCCCCGGGGCAAAGACGAAGCCGAAGATCTGCAGCTCGAAAAGCAAATGCTCGCCAGCGAAAAAGAACGTGCCGAACACATCATGCTGGTCGACTTAGGTCGCAACGATCTGGGCCGCGTGTGCGACTACGGCACCGTAAAAGTCGAGCAGTTGATGACCGTGGAGCGTTTCTCCCACGTGATGCATCTGGTTTCCAGCCTCCGCGGCCGCCTGCGAGAGGACGTGGATTGCTTCGATGCGCTGATGGCTTGCTTTCCTGCCGGAACCGTATCGGGCGCTCCGAAAGTGCGGGCTATGGAAATCATCGAAGAGTTCGAGCGCGCCCGCCGAGGAATCTACGCCGGAGGCGTCCTGTACCTGGACTTTGCCGGGAATCTGGACTCATGCATTGCGCTGCGTACCATGGTCATGAAAAACGGTGTAGCGCACGTGCAAGCCGGCGGCGGCATCGTGGCCGACTCAACGCCCGAAGGCGAATACCAGGAGAGCGTCAATAAGTCGCGCGCCCTGCTGACGGCGCTGGAAGCGGCGCAGCGTCGCAGTGGCTGAATACCTCTCCCCCACCCCATGTTTTTCGTATGTGTGGCAGGGAAAGGATTTAGGGTCGTGATGCGCCTACTTTGCGCGCATCAGGCAGAGCTGGCGCCGACCGCGGCCCCCGTGCGTGTCTCGCGCATCGGTCTTAGGTCTCTGGCCCAAGTCTCTCGGTTTGATAGCAGGCGTCGATCACGGACAAGTCAGGTAAAAGAACCGATTTTGGGGTGGTATTTTTCGGGAGGAGTTCCATCTCTCCAGCCCCAAGCATGCAGGTCTGAGCAGGATTATCTCGCCAGGCTGAGCGCAATAGCTTGTGGGGAGGGAAGAGGGATAAAATGAAGTGCACCGCTGCAATGAACTTGTGATGCCGCGAGCACCACTGGGTACTGCGTTCCCTATGATCCTGCTACTGGACAACTACGATTCGTTTACCTACAACCTGGCGCAGTACCTGGGTGAGCTGGGCTGCAACGTCGAAGTGCATCGCAACGACAAAATTTCCGTCGATGAGATCGCGCGGCGCAAGCCGGAGCGGATTGTAATCTCTCCCGGCCCGTGCACGCCGCAGGACGCCGGGATCTGCATTGAACTGGTGCAGAAGCTGGCGGGCAAGTTTCCCATCCTGGGCGTTTGCCTGGGGCATCAGGCCATTGGCGAAGCATTCGGGGGAAAAGTCGTGCGGGCGCCGAAGCTTTTTCACGGCAAGACCAGCCAGATTCAGCATGATTCGAAAGGCGTGTTCCGCAAACTGCCGGATCCCTTCACGGCTACGCGTTACCACTCGCTGATCGTGGAGCGCAAATCACTGCCGCGCGAGCTTTCGATCACCGCGGAAACCGACGACGGCATCATCATGGGTGTGCGCCACCGGCAACACAAACTGGAGGGCGTGCAGTTCCATCCCGAGTCGGTGCTTACGCAGTCGGGTAAGCAGCTTTTGCAGAATTTTCTCTCGCTCTAGTGCCCATTTAATTGCAGCTTCGCCGCAGCAGACTGCCTGTGCCTTGTGTGTGGGCCGACCTATCGGAACCCAAGATCCCAAGTGCAAAATCGGCACCTGGGGCACGCGGGGAGGAGGCCTGGAAATCGCGGTTGCAATCTGGCACTGTGTGGGGTATATTTTTATCCTTCTCAGTCGTACCTCATGAGTAATAATGAATGAGGACCTCCGACGGCTGCGGATCATCCGCTGCTCCAGGAGGCCTTGGCGTTTGCCGCCGTTTGCTTTCACTTGCGCTCGTACTTTTGCTTAGCGGAGGTGGGTTCGATCATACGGAAGGTCAATGAAGCTGAGAGTCCGGACCATCCGTAGGCGGATCCTTGTGGGGCGGGGGCGCAAGTGCATGCACATTTTGGATGGGATTGGTGGAATCTAAACCCTCAGGCCTGAAGGCCTGAACTACGGAGTTGCGGTGGTGAAGGCGCGCAGGACTTCGAGCTTTTGGGCGGCTGCGCCGGAAGAGAGGGCGGTTTCGGCCAGGGCCATACCTTCGCGTAGTGTGGAGGCGACACCCGCTGCCAGTAAGGCTGCGGCGGCATTGATCGCTACGATGTCGCGCCGGGGTCCCATCTCACCCGCGAAAATAGCTCGAAGCATGGCTGCGTTCTCCGCGGGTTCTCCGCCGCGAATGGCCTGCAGTGGCGCTCGCGCCACGCCGAAATCCTCTGGTGTGACCGTGTATCGCTTCAGTGTGCCGCTCTGTACGTCTGCGACTTGGGTGTCACCCGCTAGTGAAATTTCATCCAGTCCGCCAGCGCCATGCACCACCAGTGCACGGTCGACATCCAGTTCCGCCAAGGTCTCGGCCACAACATGCACTGCGTCAGGCGAAAAAACACCCACCACTTGCGACCTTGCGCCCGCCGGATTCGTCAGCGGACCCAGCAAATTGAAAACCGTGCGCACTCCGATCTGTTTTCTGGCCGGAGCGGCGTGACGCGTGGCCGTGTGAGCCGCGCGCGCAAACAAAAATCCGATCCCGATCTCCCGAATCGCGCGACCCATTAAGGTCAATGGCACATCGATGCGCACGCCAAGACACTCGAGCACATCGGCCGACCCACTTCGTGAACTCGAAGCACGGTTCCCATGCTTGGCCACGGGTGCGCCGGCCGCCGCCGCCACGATCGCCGCCGCCGTGGATATGTTGAAGGAGTCCGACGCGTCTCCGCCGGTCCCGCAGGTATCCACCATGTGCGTGGGCGGGCGCTCGCCATCGTCAAAGACCGGAGCCACATGCCGCCGCATGACCGACGCAAATCCTGCTAGTTCCGCGACGCGCACCGGTCGCTGATTCAACGCATGCAGCAACCGCACGATCTCGGGCGTCTCCACGCGGCCGCTCAGTAGCTCTTCCATCGCGTCCTCGGCCTCGCGCCGCGTGAAAGCGTGGCCGTCTTCGATTTGTTTGATCAACGTGAACCACATCAGATCAGCTCGATACCTGCGCCGAAGCGCAGCTTCCGGGTCAATTTCCCGACACTTCGGCGCAACCTTGCTCCGCCTCAGCGTTCCGAAGTAAACTTCAGTGTTTTGCAGATGCCAAAATTCTAACACTGGCTGGCCGCTCTTCGGTCACACGGAACAATCACCCGATGAAGATTCACGAGTATCAGGCTAAGGCGATCCTTTCGCGCTACGGCGTCACCACCCCGCGCAGCGAAGTCGCTTTCACCAAGGACGAAGCTCGCGAAGGCGCGCAGCGCCTTAAGTCCCACATTGTTGTCGTGAAGGCGCAAATCCACGCGGGTGGCCGCGGCAAGGGCGGCGGTGTAAAGCTCGCGCGTTCCCCGGAGGAAGCGGCAGACATCGCCAGTCACATGCTGGGCATGAATCTGGTCACCGTGCAGACGGGTCCCGCAGGGCGTATCGTCAAACGCCTGCTGATCGAAGAGGGCGTGGACATCAAGCGCGAACTTTACCTCAGCATCCTTGTCGATCGCGCCGCCGGCAAAGTGGTGTTCATGGCCAGCACCGCAGGCGGCATGGAAATCGAAGAAGTCGCCAAGACCCATCCCGAAGCTATCCTGCGTGAAAACATCCATCCGGCTGCCGGCCTGCAACCGTATCAAGCGCGGAAGCTGGCTTTCGGTCTCGGCCTCACCGGCGAATCCGCCACCAAAGCCGTGCCATTTTTTCAGGCCTTGCACCGCGCATTCGTCGACACCGACGCCTCGCTCCTCGAAATCAATCCTTGCGTGGTCACCGGAGACGGCCGCCTGGTAGCCCTCGACGCCAAAATGACCTTCGACGATAACGGCCTGTTCCGCCACAAAGAACTTCGGGAGCTTCGCGACCTCGATGAGGAAGATCCTCTCGAAGTAGAAGCCTCCAAGTACGGCCTGAACTACATCAAGCTCGACGGTAACGTCGCCTGCATGGTCAACGGCGCGGGCCTGGCCATGGCCACCATGGACATCATCAAATACGCGGGCGGCTCTCCGGCAAATTTCCTGGACGTCGGCGGCGGGGCCTCTGCCGAGCAGGTCAAGAACGCCTTCCGGATCCTGATGAGCGATGCCGGCGTCCGCGCGGTGTTCATCAACATCTTCGGCGGCATCCTTCGCTGCGACGTTCTCGCCACCGGCGTAGTGGCCGCCGCAAAAGACCTGGGCGTCAAAGTCCCGGTCGTTGTGCGCATGGAAGGCACCAACGTGGAAATGGGCCAACAGATTCTCCGAGAGTCCGGTCTGAACTTCACCATCGCCGACGGCATGAAGGACGGCGCCACCAAGGTCGTGGCCCTCGCGGGAGGCGCGCGATGAGCGTACTAGTCGACAAGAACACCAAGTTGATCGTCCAGGGTTTCACCGGCCGTGAAGGAACGTTCCACGCCCAGCAAATGATTCAGTACGGCACCAACGTCGTGGGCGGCATCACTCCCGGCAAGGGCGGCTCAAAGCATCTCGAGCGGCCGGTCTTCGACACCGTAAGCGACGCCGTGAAAGCCACCGGCGCGAACGCATCCGTAATTTTCGTTCCGCCGCCTTACGCGGCAGACGCCGTCCTCGAAGCTGCCGACGCTCAACTCCCGCTAGTAATCTGCATCACCGAGGGTATCCCGGTGATCGATATGGTGCGCGCCGCGCACACCATCGACTTCACCAAGACGCGCCTGATCGGCCCCAACTGCCCGGGCGTCATCTCTCCCGGCAAATGCAAGATCGGCATCATGCCCGGCCGCATCCACAAAGAAGGCCACGTCGGCGTCGTCAGCCGCAGCGGCACTTTGACTTACGAAGCCGTGGATCAGCTCACTCGCCTGGGCATCGGCCAATCTACCTGCATCGGCATCGGCGGCGATCCCATCATCGGCACCACCTTCCTCGACGCCATCAAGATGTTCAACGCCGATCCGGACACCCACGCCATCATCATGATCGGCGAAATCGGCGGCAACGCGGAGGAGACCGCGGCCGCATACGTGAAGGCGAATGTGAAGAAGCCGGTAGTGGGCTTTGTGGCCGGGCAGACCGCACCGCCGGGACGCCGCATGGGGCACGCCGGCGC
>DATNCJ010000098.1:0-27686 GCA_035607215.1 Candidatus Eiseniibacteriota bacterium | reverse complement strand
CAGGATGCTCGGTGCCGCGAATTTCCCCGACTACGTTGGCCGTTTCAACGGGCCCGTTGGTGAACGTGTTCTGCACGTTAAAACGCACGCGCGGTGTGATGCCTCGATTGACGAAGCGCTCGAGCTGCCCTTGGTCTTCGGCGGTCATGGAGACGACCGGCACGCTAAAGTCGGCGTCGAATCCGAGGATGCCCGTGTGGGTCAAATTCAACCCGCTGGATTTGCGGCCGCCCTGTCCGCCGATCACCGCGACGACTCCAACAGGGGCTGCCGCCCGCAGAAAATCACCGAAGCGCACAAATAGCGCCAAGCCGCCTTTGCTGGGCTGGCCTTTGGTCACCATCAAGGCAACCTTGCCCTTGAGTCGCGCGACGTTCTTGATCTCCTTGTCCAGATCGAACAGGTTCACGGCGACGATGTCGGCTTCCGCCCCACCTGAAACTGTCGATCCGGTCCAGCCCATGGCGTCTACGTGAAGCTTGTGTCGCACCGGCGTCAGAATTTCGGCGTCCGCGGTGCCGCGAGTCCAGCCCTTCCATATCTGATATTTCTCCAGGTGCACGTTGTCGAGGCCGATGGATTTCATCTTGGCCGCGCCCCACTCCTGGGCCTTGCGGTCGTTGGGGGAGCCAGTGACGCGCGCGCCGATGTCGTCGCTCAATTCCGTCAAAAAGCCGAATGCGTGCGAATTCATCTGCCCTTGACCGGCAATTTTCGTGAGCGCCGGAAGCGTGCCGTCCTCCGAAGGCCCAGTCGGCGCGCGACCATCGGCGCGCAGCGAGCTGGCGCCGACAAGCGCGGCAGCGGCCATCGCCAGGGATAAGAATTTCTTGGTCATTCGCAATCTCCTGTGTTGGAACACACACGCATTCTCTCACCATCAGACGCACGCGCCTGCCGACGGTTTCATGTGCTTTTCGCCCCGCCTCGTCCATCGGCGGCGGCTTGTATACCCATTTAACGGGAAGAAACCCTGAACTAAGCCGCACTTTACCGGTTATTGACGGGGTTCTAAACTGGCTCGGTGAGGCAAAGCGGCAAGATTTTGCGGCGCTTTCCGGCGCTCGCGGTGTTCTCGGTGTTCGCCGCATGTGCGCTGCTGCCTGTGCGTGCGCAGCAGAGTAAGCCGGAAAAGCCTCAGCCGGAATCCGCGCCTCCCGCGGCAAAGCAGGCGGCGCCGACTACGGGAGCCGACATCAAGACTCCCGAGTTGCCCGCGAAAATCGGCCTGCTGGACACGCGCATCCGCGTGGAGGCGAACGGTGACATGCGCAAGCACGTTCGCACCCGGATTCACATCAATAACGAGCTGGGGGTGCAGCAGTTCGCGCACCTGAATTTTGACTATAACCGCGCGTACCAGCAGATCGAGATTCCGTCGGTGCATATCACGCATGCCAGCGGCGGCACCGCGGATATTCTGCCCAGCGCGGTTACCGATCAGCCGAATCCCGGGGTGGCGGACACGCCCGCTTACCAGGATGTGCGCATAAAGTCGGTTCGGATTCTGGGGTTGGCGCCGGGCGACGCGCTGGAATATGAAGTGATCACTACCACGAAACAAGGCCCCTTCGCCCCAAATTTCTTTGTGTCGCATGACTTCGCGAGCGAAGGGCTAGCGATCACAGAGATTTACGAAATCGACTTGCCGACGTCGCGCGCGGTGAAGCCGTGGACGCTGCCCGAGTGGCAGGATTATCAGACGGAGAGAACCGCAGAAGGCTCCGGCGCGCGCACGATTTACCGCTGGAAGCGGGTCGAGAAGAAATCACGAGCGGGCGAAGAGACCAAAGCCCCCGCGGATGAAAACCCGCAGACGGTAACAGACATTCCCCTGCTGGTCATCGATTCGGACGTAGTGCTGACCTCGTTTTCAAGTTGGGCGGAAATGGCCACCGCACTGCAAGAGCCTTTCGGAGCGTTGGCCAAGCCTACGGCGGAAGTCCGGGCCAAAGCGGAGGAACTGACGCGCAACGCACCGACGGTGGACGAGAAGCTGCGTGCGCTGTACGAGTTCGCGTCCCAAAAACTGACGACCGTCGATCTGCCATTGGGATCCACGGGATTTCGCTTGCGGCCGCCCGCAGTGATTTTGGCGGGGAAATATGCTATTCCGGAAGAAAAGTGCAGCCTGCTCTATGCGTTGGCGCGATCCCTGGGTCTGAACGCGAAGCTGGTGCTGGCGATATCTAAAACTCAGGCGCAGCGTGGCCCGGCGATGCCGTCGGTATTGACGAATGCTTTTGTCGTAGCTCGGGGCGGGACGAAGACGTATTGGCTCGATCCCTCCATCGAGGTAGCGCCGTTCGGAATGATCGTCGCGACGGTGCGGGGAAAGCCAGCGCTGCAAGTAACTCCCGATAGCGATGTTTCGTTTTTTCAGAATGTGCCCAAGTCTTTGCCGTTTGCGGCTTCGCAGAAGGTCAGCGTGGACGCAACGCTGGCTGCTGACGGTACCTTGAAAGCCAAGGTTCATTACACCATGCGCGGTGAGAATGAGCTGCTGCTGCGCGTGGCCTTTCATCAGGCGGCGCGGGAAAAGTGGAAGGATGTCGCGCAGCTGATGTCGCTGTCCGACGGCTTCCGCGGAAAGATTGTGTCGGCGAGCGCTTCGGATCCCTACGACACGCGCCATCCATTTTCCGTCGATTACGAGATCACCCAGGCGAAGTTTGTCGATTGGTCCAAGCAGCCGGTGCGCATTCCGGCGATGCTTCCGCTGCTGGGCCTTCCCGATCCGCCGGCGAAATCACCGGATGGTGCAGCCGCTGGCCCGATCGAACTAGGGACACCGCTGAACGTGGATACGAAGCTGACCCTGCACGTGCCTTCCAATGTTTCCATTGAGGGACCCACAGGAACCTCGGTGGAGCGAGATTATGCGACGTTTGCGTCGCACTATGCGGCCGAGGGCAGCGTGATCTTCGCTTCGCGGCATATCAATTTTCTCATGCGCGAAGTCCCCGCATCTCGCGCCGCCGACTACAATGCCTTCCTGCACGCCGTACAGACTGACCAGGCGCAGCTGTTCACTCTCGACCGCGCCGCGGGCACTCCAGGCAATCAAGCTGCCGCAAATCCCAGCGCCAAACCCTGACGCAAAGATAGTTGTCGAAGGCGCGTTCGGCGCCCCCGCACCGTGCCAGCATCCCGATTGTTTGTTACAATTCCGACGATTTGATCGACGCCTATTCTGGAGCCTCATGGCTGCAAAGAGAACGCCAAGCAAGCGCGCATCGAAACTGTCCAAGAAAGACCCGCAGCCGAAATACGGTCGCATCGTCCTGAAACTTTCCGGTGAATCGCTGCAAGGCCCGCAAGGCTTCGGCATCCATGTCGAGACAATTCAGGCGATTGCCAAGGAATTGCGCGAAGTCCAGGCTCTGGGAGTACAGATAGCCATCATGGTTGGCGGGGGAAATATATTCCGCGGTGGCCGCCAGAAAGGCTTCGAGATCGAACGCGCCACAGGCGACTACATGGGCATGCTGGCGACGGCCATCAACGCGCTGGCGCTGCAAGCCGCGCTGGAACGTGAAGGGGTGCACACGCGCGTTCAGAGCGCCATCGCCATGAACGAGGTTGCCGAGCCGTTTATCCGCCGCCGGGCCCTGCGCCACCTGGAAAAGGGCCGCATCGTGATATTCGCGGCAGGAACAGGAAACCCTTATTTCTCTACCGACACCGCCGCAGCGCTACGCGCGATGGAAATCAAGGCGGACGTCATCCTCAAAGCCACGCGCGTCGACGGAATCTACGACGCCGACCCCGAGCGCGTCTCCAACGCCAAATTTTTCTCCCAGATCAGCTATCGCGACGTCCTGCACCAAGATCTGAAGGTAATGGACTCCACGGCGATCTCTTTGTGTATGGACAACGGCATGCCCATCGTTGTCTTTAACATGAATCAAGCGGGCAACATCAAACGAGTCGTATTGGGCGAACGTGTAGGTTCCACGGTAACCCCGGCATGAAAGAGTAGGCCTTCAGGCCCGTCGTATCCAGTGCCCGATTCCATTGAGCATCCACGACAGAGGAAAGCGATGACCACATTTGGATCACCAAAAGAGGCGATCGTTGCTGCCAGAACCCGCATGGAAAAAGCCGTCGAAGATTTCCGCAAGGAAGCTCAAACGTTGCGCACCGGCCGCGCCAACGCCACCATTCTGGACAATATCCGCGTGGACTATCATGGCACGCCAATGCCTGTGAACCAGCTCGGCACCGTCACTACTCCCGATGCCACCATGATCGTCGTTTCCCCGTGGGATCCCAGTGCCGTACCGCTGATCGATAAGGCCATCCGCACCTCGGATCTCGGCCTGAATCCCACCAACGACGGCAAGGTCGTACGCGTTCCCATCCCTGGACTTACCGAAGAACGCCGCAAGGATCTGGTCAAGCATCTCCACAAAGTGCTGGAGAATCACCGCACCGCGGTGCGCAATGTTCGCCGCGATATCAAAGAGGCGATCGACAAGCTCGAGAAAGAGAAGAAGATCAGTCAGGACGAGCAGAAGCGTTCGCTCGAAGAGCTCGACAAACTCGCACATTCCGAAACGAAGAAGATTGAGGACTTGAGCGCCGCCAAAGAAAAGGAAATCATGGTGGTCTGAAGATTGCTGCTCCGAGCCTCTGGGCGCCTGAGTTCGCACCACCAAACCCGTACAAAGGGAAAAAAGGCCTTGCCAGGAACCAAGCAAGACCTTCTCGTAATTAGGTTAAGGATACTGCTCAGGCCGTGACCGCCGCGGTGTCGCCACCTTCGTTCGAGACCGTGGCACCGGCTACTTCCCCCACTTTGAAGCGCACAAAGCGCCGGACGGCGACATTTTCACCGAGCTTGGCGATAGCTTGTGTAATCATCTCGCCAATGGTCACCGATTCGTCCTTGATGTAGTGCTGCTCGTTGAGGCAGTTTTCCTCGTAGAACTTTTCCATCTTTCCGGTGACGATGCGCTCGATCACGGCATCCGGCTTGCCGGTGGCGCGCGCCTGCTCGCGGTAGATCTCGCGCTCTTTCTCGAGCATTTCCGGCGTCACGTCTTCGCGGCGCAAATACTTTGGATCGACGGCCGCAATGTGCATAGCGATGTCGTGGCAGAGCTGATGGAAGGCTTCGGTGCGCGCGACGAAATCGGATTCGCAATTCACTTCGACGATCACGCCGATCTTTCCACCCGCGTGAATATAGTGGCCCACGAGACCTTCGGAGGCCTGACGCTGGGCCTTCTTGGCCGCGGCCGCCTGCCCCTTCTTGCGAAGAATGTCGATGGCCTTCTCAATGTCACCGCTGGCCTCCACAAGCGCCGCACGGCAATCGGCGAAACCCGCACTGGTGCGTTCGCGAAGCTCTTTGACAAGGTGTGCTGGAATTTGCATGGCTTGCGGTTGTGAACTCATCCTTTTTAGCTTTCCCGAAAATTTTTAAGTTCGCTCTTTCAGCTTGTTCTAAACGCGCCCGCCTCGGTTCGAAACTGAGGGCCAGCCGAAGGCGGCCGCTACAAAAACCTTCCCGGAACGCGCCTGGCAGGCTACAAAAAGGCCCGGCGACTTGTCATTACAAAGGCGCCGGACCGTTGCAATTTTCCCCGCGCTGGTGACTTAGCGAGATTCCTGATCCGGAGGAACCGTAGTGGCTTCGGCTTCAGGAGCAGCCGGCTCCACGGGAACTTCGCCTTCGACGAAGTCGCCTTCCTGCTTTTCGTATTGCTCGTACGCGCTGGTATCGACGTATTCGACGCCATCCACAATGGCCTGATCCTGCGCCGATTTCTGGTCCGCGACCTGCGATTGCTGATAAGTGTTGTGACCTTCCAGGACGGACTCGGAAATCTTGGAGGTGAACAGGCGAATGGCTCGCAGCGCATCGTCGTTGCCGGGAATGATCCAGTCGACGACATCGGGATCGCAATTGGTGTCCACGACGGAGACCACCGGCACGCCCATGCGGCGCGCTTCCTTCACCGCGATCTCTTCGGCGTTCGAGTCGATTACAAACATGGCGTCGGGAAGCTGGGTCATGTTCTCGATGCCTTCGAGGTTCTGCTGCAGATGCTTCATTTCGCGGTCAAGGCGCGCTTTCTCTTTCTTGGAAAGCTCGGCCATGCGGCCATCCTCGTTCATGGCCTTCAGCAGTTTCAGCCGCTTGATGGATTTCTGCAGCGTCGCCCAGTTAGTGAGCGTGCCACCCAACCAGCGGTGGTTTACGAAATACGCGCCGCACTTCTTGGCTTCCTCGGCGACCGCTTCCTGCGCCTGGCGCTTGGTGCCGACGAACAATACACTCTTGCCCGTAGCGGAAATTTCACTCACGAAGCGGCTTGCTTCGCGGAACATTTTGAGAGTCTTTTGGAGATCGATGATGTGTATGCCGTTGCGTTCGCCGAAGATATATTCCTTCATTTTCGGATTCCAACGCCGCGTCTGGTGACCGAAGTGAACTCCGGCCTCCAGCAGTTCTTTCATGGTTATTTCTACTGCCAAGGTTCCTCCTCTAAGGATTGCTGTTTGCGGCAGGGGCAGCGAAACCGATCCAAGGATCGGGCGTTACCACGGCAGAACAGCCTTCTTGCCGGCCGCTTGCCGGCCATGATCTCGGTGACGGGGCTTGCGCCCTGCCACCGGAGGTCGATTTGCACCGTCGGTTGGTTGAGGTCCTTTACGTATCCTCGTCCGATGCGCTCGGGATGACAGGCCGAGACGACGGTACAGAAACCAGCGCGCACAATAATGCGCGCGAAAAATTAACGCTTCGTGAACTGGAAGCGCTTGCGCGCGCCCTTCTGGCCGTACTTCTTGCGCTCCTTCATACGGGAGTCGCGCGTCAGAAAACCATTGGTGCGTAATGACGGACGCAGCTCGGGGTTGAAGCGCGCAATGGCGCGAGACAATCCCATGCGCACCGCGCCGGCTTGCCCGCCGACGCCGCCGCCGTTTGCGGTAACTACCACGTCCACCTGGTCGCCCAGGTTGGTGAACTTGAGCGGCTCGGTGGCGTCGTGCTTCCAAGCGTGATTCGGGAAATAAGACTCAACGCCGCGGCCGTTCACCGTGAACTTGCCGGAACCGGCGCGCAGGAACACGCGCGCGACCGACTCTTTGCGCCGCCCGGTGCCCAGAAACCATGCTTGTGTGCCCGCAATGGGCGTACCAATAGAACTCAATGTTCCTCCTAAAAATTGACTCCACGCTCGATTGCTCCCTGCTCGACTAAGGAAGGAACCGCGTGCGGAACAACTTTGCACGGCGCCCACCCGGCGCCGCGCAGAGACTTTTCGGGCCTAGACGGCTACAGCTTGCGGCTTCTGGCCGGCGTGCCGCGCGAGACCCGCGGCATCGCGATACACGCGCAATTTCTTGGCGCGACGCGCGCGTAGCTTGTTCTTGGGCAGCATGCCCAGCACGGCTTCGCGAATGATCCATTCGGGCTTTGACTCGCGAATGCGCTTGGCAGGCACGGCCTTGAATCCACCCGGGTACCCGCTGTGCGAGTAATATACCTTTTGCTCGACCTTGTTGCCGGTCATGCGAATCTTGTCCGCATTAATGACCACGACGTGATCACCGGAATCCAGATAAGGCGTAAAACTCGGCTTGTCCTTGCCGATGAGCATGCGCGCGACCTTCGTCGCCAGCCGCCCCAATACCTGGTTGGTGGCGTCGATCACAAACCAGTTGGCCCCCACTTTGAGGGCTTCCGCTTCTTCTCCCTTGGCTACATACGTCCGCATTGCGCTAAGTCACACCTTTCCCTGTAGAGACAAACGCCAATATTAGAGGAACGGCCAGGTTCTGTCAACGCAGGGATCCAGCGTGATCGCAGGAAACAGTGGGCGAGGGCCTTGCAGCAGATTGCATATTGCATACACTGCGGTATTATCCGCCGCTCGACCAATCGTGCAAACGCAGGCTGGGATGGCTGCGCCACTCCGTTTGATCTCGAAGGCGCGCAAGACTCTGCTCCGAGGGAGCGTCGTAGATGAAGGAAGGACAATGTTTGTGGGTGGGGCTTCACGCGGGTTTGGCAGTGGTGATCTGCGTTGGAAGTTTAGCGGCGCAGCGCGGGAACCCCACAGCAATTGCGAGCGGCGTGCTGGACGAGTCGACAAGCACGGTGCGCCCGTTGATCGAGCGGTACACCCAGGACCGTGTCACGGTCTCCCACGTGTATACCACGCCCCTGTCTGAGACTGCGGATCAGCGGTGGGAACACTTCTACCAGGAATGGAGCACGGAGTTGGCGGGCGTCAACTTTGACAGGCTGGATCAGGAGAGCCAGATCGACTATCTACTCTTCGACAATCATCTTCGGTACCAGCGGCGACAGCTCGATTTGCGCCGTAAGCAGGAAGCGGAGATGGCCGTGCTGCTTCCCTTTGCGAAAACGATTGTGAGTCTGGACGAATCGCGAGTGAGAAAGGAGATACCGAAACCGGAACAGCAAGCTGCGACGCTGGCGAAGATGGTGCAAGAGATTGCCAAAGTACGAGAAGCTGCCGAAGCGGGCATCGCCGGCAACGATAAATCTTCCGCGAAAGCAGGACCGGATGTGCATCCCATTCCGGTGAAGGCCACGGTAGCGAGCCGCACGGCGTTAGCCGTCGAAAAACTGCGGGAGTGCTTGAAGCGGTGGTTTCAGTATTACAGCGGGTACGATCCGCTTTTCACCTGGTGGGTTAATCAGCCTTACAAAGATGCGGACAAAGCGCTGGAGGCGTATGGAAATTTTGTGAAGGAGAGGCTGGTAGGCATCAAGACGGATGACAAGACCACGATCATTGGCGATCCGGTAGGGCGTGAGGCGCTGAATGCGGAGCTCGCAGCAGCGATGATTCCATACACGCCAGAGGAATTGATCGCGCTGGCGAAGAACGAAATGGCGTGGTGCACAAAGGAAATGCTGCGGGCCTCTCGCGACATGGGATTGGGCGACGATTGGCATAAGGCACTTGAGCATGTGAAGGACATGCATGTGCCGCCGGGAGAACAGCCGGAAGCGATTCGAAAATTGGCAGTGGAAGGCATCGATTACATGGAGGCGCATGACTTGGTGACTGTGCCGCCGCTGGCGAAGGAAACCTGGCGAATGGAGATGATGACGCCGGAGCGGCAGCTGGTGAATCCGTTTTTCACCGGCGGGGAGGTCATCAGCGTATCGTATCCCACGGATACGATGACTTTCGAACAGCGGATGATGAGCATGCGCGGGAACAACATTCCGTTTTCGCGCTCGACCGTTTTTCACGAATTGATTCCCGGCCACTATTTGCAGCAATTCATGAGCGAGCGGCACCGGCAGTACCGGCTGGTGTTTCATACGCCGTTCTGGAGCGAAGGGAACGCGTTTTACTGGGAGATGCTTCTTTGGGACATGGGATTTCCACGAACTCCGGAGGAACGCGCCGGCATGTTGTTCTGGCGGATGCACCGGTGCGCTCGGATCATTTTTTCGCTGAGTTTTCATCTCGGATTGTGGACTCCGCAGCAGTGCGTGGACTTCCTGGTGAGCGCAGTGGGACATGAAGTGGACAACGCGACGGCCGAGGTACGGCGGTCTTTCAACGGGTCCGTGGGACCGTTGTATCAGTGCGCTTACATGCTCGGCGCATTGCAATTTCGGGCTTTGCACAAGGAACTGGTGGAATCCGGGAAGATGAGCAACCGGGCGTTTCACGATGCAATTCTGCACCAAGGGCAAATGCCGGTGGAGATGGTGCGGGCGGATCTGACCAGGCAGAAACTCACGCGAAATTTCAAGACGCGCTGGAAGTTTTATGGAGAGATCGCGGCGGTGCAGTAGAATTGGGCGCCAAGCGAAGATCACTGGAAGGCGGCGGGTACCGGACGGAAATGAAGAAACTCCGAAGCCACGAATGGTTTGTGCGGCAAGACAAGATGGGCTTCATGTATCGAAGCTGGATCAAGAACCAGGGCTGGCCGCATGACTTGTTCAACGGGAGGCCTGTAATCGGGATCTGCAATACCTGGTCGGAGCTGACGCCGTGCAACGCGCATTTTCGCGAGATCGCCGATTGGGTAAAGAAGGGCGTATGGGAGGCGGGCGGATTCCCGCTGGAATTTCCGGTGATGTCGCTGGGCGAAGTTCTGCTGCGGCCGACAGCGATGCTGTTTCGAAATCTGGCGAGCATGGATGTGGAAGAGTCGATTCGCGGCAATCCACTGGACGGTGTGGTGTTGCTGATGGGATGCGACAAAACGACTCCTTCCCTGTTGATGGGAGCGGCATCCTGCGATTTGCCGACCATTGGATTGTCGGGCGGGCCCATGCTGTCGGGAAAATTCCGGGGTCACGATTTGGGATCAGGTACCGGCGTGTGGCAAATGTCGGAGCAAGTGCGTTCCGGGGAGATGCAGCTGGAGGAATTTTTCGAAGCGGAAAGCTGCATGCATCGTTCGAAGGGCCACTGCATGACGATGGGAACGGCGTCAACGATGGCCAGCATGGTGGAATCGTTGGGGATGGCGCTGCCGGGGAACGCGGCGATCCCCGCGGTGGATGCCCGGCGCTATACGCTGGCGCAGCTGACCGGCCGGCGCATCGTCGAGATGGTCAAGGAAGATTTGCGGATGTCGCAGATTCTGACGCGAAAAGCGTTTGAGAATGCTATTCGCGCGAATGCTGCGATCGGCGGGTCGACAAACGCGGTAATTCATCTGCTGGCCATCGCGGGACGCATGGGCGTGCCCTTGAAGCTGGACGATTTTGACCAACTGGGATCGGAAATGCCCTGCCTGGTGAACCTGCAGCCCTCGGGCACGTACTTGATGGAAGATTTTTTCTATGCGGGCGGGGTGCCGGCAGTTTTACGCGAATTGGGCGAGGCAGACGCGCTGCATCGTGATGCGTTAACCGTGAACGGCCAGGCGATCTGGAAGAATGTTGCCGAGGCTCCGTGTTGGAATCGCGATGTGATTCGAAAATTTGCCGAGCCCTTCAAGGAAAAGGCGGGAATCGCGGTGCTGCGCGGAAACCTGGCGCCGGATGGTGCGGTGATCAAGCCGTCGGCAGCCAGTCCGCATCTGCTGCGGCATCGAGGACGCGCCGTGGTATTCGAAAATATCGAGGACTTTCACACGCGGATTGACGACGAGACGCTGGATATCGACGAAAACTGCGTGATGATTTTGAAGAATTGTGGCCCGAAAGGGTATCCCGGGATGGCGGAGGTCGGGAACATGGCGTTGCCGCCGAAGGTTTTGCGCAAGGGCGTAAGAGACATGGTGAGGATTTCGGACGCACGCATGAGCGGCACCGCGTATGGAACGGTCGTGCTGCACACTTCGCCGGAAGCGGCAGCCGGCGGCGCGATCGCGCTGGCCAAATCAGGAGACCTGGTGACGCTGGATGTGCCGGGGCGCACCGTACGCCTGGATGTTGAGGATAGTGTGCTGGCGGCGCGAAGAGCCGAGTGGAAAGCGGCGCCACTGCCGGAGCGCGGATGGCTGCGGCTTTACGTAAAGCACGTGCAACAGGCTTGTGAAGGCGCGGACCTGGATTTCCTGGTGGGCAAGAATGGCGCGCCGGTGGCGCGAGACAATCACTGAACGAGAATCCTGCGGAGAAAAAATGAGGGACTTACGCAATTTTAATCCAGCGTAACTCTTAGACGTGCGTAAGGGCTTACGCGTTGACAGGCATCTCTCACGGTAATAGGTTGCTGCCATCCGAAGAAGTCGAACTTGGTTGTTGCTTGATGGGCATGCTCGTGTAAACGTTTTCGCGAAACCGTCGCTAAGATAGGCGGCTTGGAGGGCTATGGCTAAATCCCGGCTTTTGATCTCTCTGGTTACCAAAGATAACGACTACCAGCGCGAGCAAGCGGTGGCGGCCGAAGAAACCGCCAAGAGTCTCGGCGTGGAGACGCGAATTCTATACGCCGACAGCGATCCGATCACGCAAAGTCAGCAGCTGCTCGAGATCATTCAGTCGCCGAGGGCGAGCGAGTACAACGGAATCATTGTGGAACCCTGCGGAGGCACCTCCATGACGCAGGTGGCACGCGCGGCGATCAAATCGAACATAGGATGGGTAGTGTTGAACCGGGAGATCGACGGAATCGCGGAACTGCGAACGCTGGGCAACATGCCGGTTTTTTCGGTCAGCTCGGACCATGAAGAGATCGGCAGGATTCAAGGGCGGCAATTCGGCGCGCTGCTTCCCAAGGGCGGTGCGGTGCTCTATCTGCAAGGACCGTCGGCAAGTCAGGTGGCGCAACGTCGCGCCGAAGGCGTGCAGGACACCCGACCTCACAACGTCTCGCTGAAAGTTTTGAAGTGCGCGAACTGGACCGAGGCCGGCGGCTATCAGGCGGTGAGTTCCTGGCTGCGCGTGACCGTGGCGCAGAAAGAAGTTCTCGATTTGTGCGCGGGCCAAAACGATTTGATCGCCGTAGGCGCGCGCAGGGCACTGAAAGAGATTGTTGCCGGCACATCCGGTATGGCATTCAGCGGCTTGCGATTTACAGGAGTCGATGGCCTGCCGAAGACCGGGCAGACATGGACCCAGAGCGGGATGCTGGCGGCGACGGTGATCGTCCCGCCGAATACCGTGCCGGCCCTGAAGATGCTGGTCAAAGCCATAAACGAGAAGTCGCAACCCGCGGAACAAACACTGGTGGCGCCCTATTCGTTTCCGGAGCTGGGTCAGCTCCGGCCGGTGGGCGCCCGCGGTGATGCCGACGGAGCGGAAGATCCCTGGAAGTTTTGAGCAGCGTGCGTTACGAAAAAGAAAGCACCCCAACCTTGCGAGTGAGATCCCATGGACAAGCAGTTCAAGCGGCGTGAAGTTCTGAAGCAGATTGCGGCTGCATCGACGGCGATGTTGTTGCCGGGCAAGGTCGCCGCGGCCGCCCTGAGCGCGGAGACGGTGAGTGCGCAAATAGTCGGGAGGGATTGCGAAATTCAGATTGCGCCGGTGAGCGACGCTACGGTCCGGCTGACGATTTTGGCGATCGAAAACGGGAAGGCCCAGGAGGTTGTGGGAAATGGATCGCTGGCGCGGAACTCCTGGAGCGCGCCGGTGGCCACATGGCGTGGCGAGTGGAGAGCGCAAACGGTGAAATGCGGAAGTCTGAGCGTGAATTTTTCGCTCGATCCGCCGACGTTTGCAATCGCGAATGCGAAGGGAGAAACGGTTCAACGTATCCGCGTGGATGAAAAGTCCGGCGCTGTGTCGTTTCTCGCCGGCAACACGCCGTTGTTGGGATTGGGCGAGGGCGGGCCGCAATTCGACCGCCGCGGGTCCGTGGATCGCATGGTGAGCGGGCAAGGTGGCTATCAACTGCACACGCACGGCGGACGCGTGCCGATTCCCTGGCTGATCGGGACGGCGGGGTGGGCGATCTATTTTCACCAGCCGTTCGGCACGCTCGATTTGACCGCAGCGATGGCGAAATTTTTGCCGACCAGCGCACAAAAATCGCTGCCCCTGGATCTTTTTGTGGTGGCTTCAGCTGAACCGGCGGCCATCCTGTCGGAATATGCACGCCTCACTGGGCATCCCGAGTTGCCTCCGCTGTGGAGCTTCGGCTATCAACAATCGCACCGCACGCTCGCAAAGGATGAAATCATTGCCGAGGCCAAGACGTTTCGTGAGAAGAAGCTACCCTGCGACGCGATGATTTATCTGGGAACGGGATTTTGCCCAGCGGGATGGAACACCGAAAACGGATCGTTCGTGTGGAACTCGAGCGTGTTTCCCGATCCCAGGAAATCAATCGAGGAGCTGCACGAACAGAATTTCAAAGCTGTGGTACACGTCGTGATTCTGTCAGACCGACTAGAAGGCCGAGCGAACGACAAGTGTGACGTGACCAGGTTTGACGAATCACAGGCCAGTTGTCACTGGGACAATCACCGCAAGGATTTTGCAATGGGCGTCGATGGTTGGTGGCCGGATGAAGGTGATCCGTTGGACATTGCGTCGCGCCTGGTGCGTAACCGCATGTATTGGGAAGGGCCACAAATCGATCGACCCAACGAGCGGCCCTACGCGCTGCACCGGAACGGCTACGCGGGCATGCAGCGATATGCATCGTTTTTGTGGTCCGGCGACGTGTACTCCACCTGGGAGACGCTGAAGGTACACATTCCACTGGCGGTGAACACGGGATTGACGGGCATTCCCTATTGGGGCACGGATATCGGCGGATTTGTGCCGACCAAGGAATTCACGGCGGAATTGTATTTGCGGTGGTTTCAGTTCGCTGCGTTCTGTCCACTGTTTCGCGCGCACGGGCGGACCTGGAAGCTGCGCTTGCCGTGGGGATGGAATACCGGCGACCCAGGTCCAGTCGAAGTGCGAAATTACGACGGCGCGACGACGCCCGACGCCAGCGAGTTGCACAACGCGGCGGTCGAGCCGATCTGCCGCAAATATCTGGAGCTGCGTTATCGCATGCTGCCCTATTTGTACAGCGCGGTGCGGGAATGCACCGCCACCGGCCTTCCGATCATGCGCGCATTGTGGCTGCACTATCCGCAGGATACCAAGGCGGTGGCGTGCGGCGATCAATATTTGTGGGGGCGAGATGTGCTGGTTGCGCCCGTCGTGGAGCAGGGCGCGAAGTCTCGGCGTGTGTATCTGCCGGGCGGCGCCTGGCAGGACTTCTGGACCGGCGAGCGGCTTCAAGGCGGGCGCGAGATCACACGTCCGGTCGATCTGGAGACGACTCCGTTGTATGTAAGGGCGGGCGCGATCCTTCCGTTTGGGCCGGTGAAGCAATACACCGCCGAGAAGGTGGACGAGCCGGACACCATTGCGATCTATCCCGGCGCGGACGGTTCTTTCCTTTTGTATGAGGACGACGGAAAGTCATTCGACTACAGGAAGGGCGCGTGGATGGGCGTTCAAATGAATTGGAACGATCCGGCGCGGAAATTGAGCCTGCGGCTTGCGGATGGCTCCCGGATGCTGGCGTCAAAACAGAAAAAATTCGACGTAAAGTTCGGGGACGTGACGAAGCAAATTGCTTTTGAAGGAAAGCCCATCGAAGTTTCACTCTGACGACTCGCTAGCTCAGCGATGGATGTTGGCGATGCCAGTCCGTATGCCACTGGTAGGTATGCGCAGCAGCAATCACCGCGTGATCGTCCAGCGCGCGGGCGATGAATTGAACCCCGAACGGCAATCTATCTTTGCTAAACCCGCAAGGAACGCTCAGGGCCGGCAAGCCGCACAGGCTGGAGATGCCGTCGGGTTCGCGGCGAGCAATCGGACCAGCGGAGTCTTCTTCAGGCGGCGCGCTCAACGGCGAAGCGGCCGAGGATTCTCCCGCAGTCGCCAACACGTCGAATTCATCAAACAAGCGATCGATTTGCTGTTGCAAGAAGGCGCGTACCCGCTGCACCTGAAGATAGTCGGTGACGGAGAATTCCGCGCTCGCATAGCCGTTGATCTGGCCGACCGGATCGATCAGTTCGCTGCAACGCCCACTGTGAATAAGATCCTGGAACGAGGAAGCAGCTTCCATCAGGATAGTCAGCTCGGCGCATTCTTCGTAGGGGCCATCTGGAATCTGGACGGCGGAAACTTTCGCGCCATTCTTTTCCATGATTTTCAGCGCATCATCGACGCACTGTTCAAGCCCCGGCGCCATTTCCTGCCATACGTTGGTAAGCCGGCCAATGGGTAGCGGCCGGCCTTTTCCCGACGCTGGCGCCGCTGGATACGAAAATGCCGGAACACCCGCGGGCGCAGAGTCATGATCCTTGGGATCGTGTCCTGCAATCACCGATAGCACCAGGCCGCAATCATCCGCGGTCCGGCACATGGGACCCAGCTTGTCCATGGTCCAAGCAATGGCCATGGCGCCGAAGCGACTTACGCGCCCAAAACTTGGGCGCATGCCCGAAACTCCGCACCATGCCGACGGGCAGATGATCGATCCTCGCGTATCGGAGCCGAGTGCCCACGGCGCCAGCCCGGCCGCCACCACAGCGCCTGATCCGCTGGAGGAACCGCAAGTCCAGTAGTTCGTGTTCCAGGGATTCCTCGCCGGGCCGGTGAGCGAAGCGTCGCCGGCAGAGTACCCAAGTCCGCCGGCGAGCTCGATCATTGCTGCTTTGCCGATCAAGACGGCGCCGGCCTCGTTCAGGCGCTCGATGATGGTGGCGTTGAAATCGAATCGCTGTTTCGCGTACGGCGGCGCTCCCCACGTCGTCGGATAGCCTTCCACCGCGACCAAGTCTTTCACCGCGTAGGGGATGCCATGAAGCGGTCCGCGATAGTGGCCGGAAGCGATTTCCTTTTCGGCGGCGCGCGCTTGTCGCAGCGCCAAATCGCGGGTCAGGGTGGCATAGGCGTTCAGCTTGGGGCCAAGCTTTTCGGCACGGTACAGGTAGCTTTCCGCCAATTCGACGGGAGATAGCTTTCGCGCACGGACGCGCTCGCCAAGTTCGCGCACCGAAAGGAACAGGACGTCTTCGGTCAGCACCTAACGCTTCCCTTCTTCGGCCCGCGAAACTTTCAGGACGCTGGCGGGAGAGTCGCCATTTTGCAGTGGGAAAGCGCGAACAGCGGCAAGCATCCGTTCGTTGTAGGTAAGGATTCGGCGCAAATGCTGGCGTTGCTCTTGGGTGAGCCTATCGCCGTATTTGCGAACGATGTTGCCGAGCTTGGCCTCCACCTCTTGACCTTGATCGGGCGAAAGCTTGAAGGAGGCGTCTGCCTGTCCGCCAAAATCGCTGCCGGCTGCCAGAGCGGGAGCGGCCGAAAGGACAGCAGCCGCCGTGATGGCTGCCTGTTGACTAAATTCACGCCGGGAGAAGCGCTTGCCGCGTCGGTTGTCGGGAGGCTGGGTCACGGACAGGCATGGTCTTGCATACTGTATCCGCGCGTCAACCAAAACCTTGCCCTATTTCCGGTAAACGCTAGTGCTTTACCGGATGCGCGTTGTCGCCGAGGAGTGAACGGGGGCGAGGAGCTGCTTGCGCGTCCAAACGAGCGATTCACACCTTATGTTAGGTTACAAGGTGGGTGCCGCTAAGGCCGGACCACCCAAAGAAAGTTTTCCTACCTGTCGACTTCGGCTGGGCTCGTCCGTCGTAGTAATGAGCGGGCCGCCGATCTAGCCCGGTTTTGCATGGCTGGTTGCCGCGACCCAGCGCTCTCGCACCTGCTCCAGGAAGCGCTGCCTGTCCGTCTGCAATGTGCGGACAAGCGCTTGGTTGCCGGTTTCTTCGTGCCGCGCGGCCCACAGCACCATCTCGGTTAGTACGGGCGCCAGATCAATGCCCTTGGCCGTAAGCGAATAGATGAGCTTACGGCCGTCGGACGGATCGGGTTCCGAGGCGATGATTCCATGAGCTTCCAGTCGGCGCAGGCGGTCGGCCAGCATGTTGGTGGCGATGCCCTCGTCGGATCCCAAGAATTCCTTGAACGTACGGGATCCGCGGACCATCATGTCCCGAATGATCAGCAGCGACCAGCGATCGCCCAACATCTCGATGGAAGCATTCAAGGGACACCCCGAGCGGCGCGTCGGACTTGGTTTGGCTTTTGGCACGGAGGAAGGGTAATCTTTTCACTTGCATTTTGCAAGTTACATAAGGGATAGTTTTTCGGAAACGAAATCTCAGCTTATTCAGTCTTTCAGGAGGGGAAACCATGCCACAACTAGATACCTACTTGTTGTTCGACGGTCAGTGTGAAGAGGCCTTCAAATTCTACGCCGAAGTGCTGGGCGGCAAGATCGACGCGATCATCCCGTTCGAGGGGTCTCCGGTCGAGTCCACAGTCCCGGCCGAGTACAAAAAGCGGGTTCTGCACGCCCACCTGACGGCCGGCAAGTCGGTGCTGATGGGTTCGGACTGCCCTCCAGGCCATTTCCAGAAACCTCAGGGCTTCTCGGTTTCGATTCAGGTGAAAGATGTAGCCGAGGCGGATCGCGTATTCGATGCGCTTGCCGACAAGGGCAATATCACCATGCCGATCCAGAAGACCTTCTGGTCGCCCCGGTTTGGCATGCTGGTCGACCGCTTTGGTATTCCCTGGATGGTGAACTGCGAAGGCGCAGCACAGGCAGCATCGTAATAATTTCAGCGCCAACGTTGTAAGGGACAAAAGAAACCATAGCAGGAGATCGAACGATGAAGCTGAAGATAGATCTGTTTCTGCACGATCTGGCGGTCGCACTGCGATCTCTTGCGCGTGCCAAGGGCCTGGCGATCACGGTTATTTTGACGCTGGCTCTGGGCATTGGTGCCAACGCCGCCATCTTCAGCCTCGTCCGCGGAGTATTGCTGCGGCCGCTGGTCAATCGCGATGAGGATCGCCTGATCTACATTCGCCAGAGTGCCACGGGCATCGGCGTGGAAAATGCCGCGTTCTCCGTGCCCGAAATTCAGGATCTGCATGCCAGCGTGAAATCGGTCAGCGCCTTCGGTGATTTCTCTACCATCGGCTTCACCCTGCTGGGGCTTGGCGAGCCTCGCGAAGTGCGCGCCGGCGTCGTTGACGGCTCTTATTTTGAGGTGATGGGACTGCACCCCGTAATTGGCCGGCTGCTTGACGCCCACGATGACGGACCCAACGCTGCGGGGGCCGCAGTGCTCACCCATCGTTTTTGGACCACCGTGCTAAAGAGCGATCCCTCGGTGATCGGCAAGCAGATTCGCCTGGGCTCTCGCTCGGCCACCATTGTCGGCGTGCTGGAGCCTTCGGTTCCCTACCCCTCCGACACCGAGATCATCGCCAACGTCGTTACCAGCCCCCATCATCTCTCCGCCACCATGGTCACCGGCCGGGTTCATCGCATGACGGAACTGTTTGGCCGCCTGGCTCCCGGCCAAACGCTGGAATCAGCGAACGCTGAATTGAGTACCGTCTACAACTCCATGGTTCGCGAGCACCCCGACGCCTACTCGCCCAACGGCGACAACCGCATTCATGCCGTGCTGTTGCGCGACCAGATCACCTCCGGCGCCAAGACTGTCCTCTGGGTTTTGCTGGCCTCATCCATACTGATCTTCGTCATCGCCTGCTCCAATGTCGCCAATCTGATTCTCGCGCGCAGCGTGCGTCGCGAGGGCGAACTGGCCATTCGCGCTGCTTTAGGTGCCAGCACCGGCGCCCTGCGCCGTACCCTCCTTGCCGAAAGCCTGCTGCTGTGCGGAGCCGGCGCCATCCTTGGCGTGATCAGCGCTCGGCCGATGGTTGCGATACTGGCCCGATACGCTTCGCGCTTCTCGGTTCGTGCGCTCGAACTCACCGTTGACGCCAGCATGCTTTGGGTCGGCTTTGGCCTCGCGATCGTCGCTGCGGTCCTCCTGGCCTTCGTTCCCCGGCTGCCGTCGGCCAACGCTTCGCAGGGATTTGGTCTTGCCAGCGGCGGAGTTCGCATTACCGGCAGCACCAGCCGCCGGCTGCGCATCTTCGCGATCACCCAAATTGCCGCTTCTTTCATGCTCCTGGCTGGCGCCAGCATGCTGATCAAGACCTTACTTACTCTCCAGGCCCAGCAGACCGGTTTCGACATGCATCGAGTCCTGGCTATGAATTTGCCGGTGATGTCCTACGGAAAATCGGCCGACCAGATCATCAACTTCTATCGCGAGACTATTCGCCGCATTGACGAGCTCCCCGGCGTCGATCGCGTCGCGCTCGGCACCACCGTCCCGTGGCGGGATGCCAACGGATTTGGTCCCGGGTTCGCCTTCACCGGCGAAGGCCATGTCAAAGGAAACAAAGAAGAAGACCCGCGCGCCCAATTTCGTGCCGTGTCGCCAGGATTCTTCGCCGCTCTCGGCGTCCCCCTGATTGAGGGACGCGACTTCAACGACAACGACCGCCGTGGAGGCGAGCCGGTAGTCATCATCAGCCAGACCGTGGCACAACGCATGTTCCCTGGCCAGGACCCGCTCAATCGCCACATTATGTGGACCGATCCCGTCATGGCGTTCATCAGTGTCAGCACCGGTCCTCGCCGCATCGTCGGCGTGGCGGCTGACGTAGACGATGAACACATCGTTCCCGGAGCCGCGCTCACGGTCTATCATCCCTTCGGTCAGGTGCCGGATAACCTCGCTGACAATGGTGTGGACATTTTCGGCGGCCGCTTGTTCGTCCACACACGCATGGATCCATACGCTCTGGTCACCCCGATCACCCGCATTGTGCGCGATATGTCCGTCGATCAACCGGTCGAACATGCCGCCACGTTGGAAGACATTCGCGCCGAGGTGCTGACGCCCGATCGCCTGAACTCCATCGTATTCGGTGGATTCGCCGCGGTCGCACTGGCCATCGCCATCGTTGGAGTTGCTGGCGTGCTGGCCTTCTCCGTCAGCGCCCGCACCCGCGAGTTCGGTATCCGTCTCGCGATCGGCTCGCAACCCACCCGTCTGCTTGCGGGAATCATCGCCGAAGGCGTAGTGATGGCCACGGCTGGCGTAGTCGTCGGCGCCGGACTTGGTTATCTACTCGCGCGCCTCGCCGGCGGCTACATCCCCGAGCTGCACATGCCGACCGCCGTGCCCGTCGTGGCCTCGGCGGTGGTGCTGCTCGCAGCGGCGGTGATCGCATCCTACCTGCCCGCCGCCCGCGCCGCCCGCGTCGACGTCATCCAGGCCCTTCGTTCCGACTAAAGCAGCCGCCCCAGGCGCACAGCAACCACGACCGACAAGGCTTAGCGCACGGCGCCGTGGTAAGAACCTTCGTGCGAGGGGGCAGAATCTGTAGGGGCGACGCTTCAGCGCGTCCCCTAACATCGCGTTTGCCTCCAACCGATTCGTCAGTGTCTAGGTCTCATCGTTCCCGCTATATCTAGGCATTAACTAAACCTCAGGAGAAAGCCTCATGGACGCAGCCACGCCAGTCACCACACCGTCGAAAGCCCAAAAATGGACCGGCTACGTGCTCAGTACTCTCGTGGTCCTCTTTCTGCTCGTGGACTCTGTCATGAAATTGTTGAAACTTCCTATCGTCCTCGACGCCTCCGCCAAACTCGGCTTCTCTGCTTCGGTAATCTTCACCATCGGAGTGACCTTGCTTCTCTGCGTCATCTTGTACGTCATCCCGCAGACGTCCGTCCTGGGCGCCATTCTCCTGACCGGTTACCTTGGCGGCGCCGTCTGCACCCATCTCCGACTCGGCAATCCACTGTTTGGCTACATCCTCTTCCCGACCTATCTGGGCGCTCTGCTCTGGCTTGGACTCTATCTCCGCGAGCCGCGCCTGCGAGCCGTGATTCCCTTCCGCAGCTAAGCCTTCGGGTGTTCGGGAAATAGTTTTCAGCCCTTGTCGATTTCTCCCGGCCACCTTCGTCGTCTAAATGAAGGCAGAAACAAGAGCGGCAGCATCCGGCACCCAGCCCGGAACAGTAACAAAATTAAGGAGATACTCCATGCGTTTCATGATGATCGTTAAGGCCACCAAAGACTCGGAAGCCGGCCACATGCCAAGCGAAAAGCTTCTCTCCGCGATGGGCAAGTACAACGAAGAGCTGATGAAAGCCGGTATCCTTCTCGACCTTTCCGGCCTGCAATCCAGCGCCAAAGGTGCCCGGGTGAGGTTCTCGAATGGCAAGCGCACCGTCACCGACGGCCCTTTCGCCGAAACCAAAGAGCTGATCGCGGGTTACTGGATCATTCAGGTGAAATCAAAGGAAGAGGCCATTGAGTGGGCCAAGCGCGTTCCCTTCGAGCCGGACCTGCAACCCGGCGGCGAAGCCGAAATCGAAATCCGCCAATTCTTTGAGATGGAAGATTTTGGGCCCAGCGAAGCGGTCAACCGCGCCAAAGACCTGGGCAAAGAGCTGGGGAAGAAAAAGAAGTAGGGCATCCGTAGGGCAATCGTTGGAAGGGCGGCCTCTCCGAGGCTGGCGCAGTTTCGAGCCCGAAGCAAACAAGGAAGCAGCACCAAGTTCAAGCGAGAGGAGGACAAAAATGAACAAGGCTCTAATGACCGCAGTACTTCTGGCAACGACCGCGATGACGCCCTGCTTCACCAGCGTGCTCGGTGCCATCGACATCCCCAGCCGGGGCTCCGATCTCGCTTGCGCCGTCGCCAGCCCGGTGTTTTGGCACATCTACGACGAGGTTCTCTCGCGAGCCCTGGCACGCATCGCCGCCGATCCTGCGCAACCCACCGCGCAAAGGGCTTCGCAAGCCGACGTCTTCGTTTGTGTCTTCGTCCAGGTGGTCCTCAGCCACGCATTCGACGGCTCGCTCACCGCGGCGCAGAAATCCGAAGTCGTGTCGATTCCGACCCATCTCATTCGTCGCGTAGTAGAGCGCAGATTCACCGCACCGAAAATTCCAGCAGCGATGCGCCACAGTTGAGAACGAACTGCATCGTACCGAAAAAGGAGAAAAACAAACATGCGATTCCTGAGCATCTACAAGAACGTCGAGCGCAACACCCCTCCCACGGAACAGGAAATGTGCGCGATGGGCAAATTGATTGAAGAAGGCATGAAGTCTGGCAAGCTGGTCTCCACCGAAGGCTGCCTTCCCAGCGCGATGGGCGCGCGCGTCCGCGTTGAGAACGGCAAGTTTACCGTTACCGACGGCCCCTTCACCGAATCGAAAGAGGTCGTCGGCGGCTTCGCCATCCTCAACGCAGACTCCAAGGAACAAGCGATTGCCTACGCTAAGGAGTTCCTGGCCCATATGGGCACTGGCGAAACCGAAATCCGTCAGCTCTTTGAAGCCCCTCAAGACGTCCAGAAGAATTATGAGACCCTCAACAATTTAAAGGCATCACAGAGCGCCGGAAGATCCTGACGGACGAGCGCTCGGACCGCGCTGGCGGCCTTTTCCCAAACACGCTTCTGGCATAACGTAAAGGGCCGCCATGTCCTCCGAAGATATCCACCGAACCATCGACGCCGTCTGGCGCATTGAATCCGCGCGCCTGATCGCGGGTCTGGCTCGCATCGTTCGAGACGTAGGCGTGGCCGAAGAACTCGCGCAAGACGCACTGGTGACCGCCCTGGAAAAATGGCCAACCACGGGCATCCCCGACAACCCCGGCGCCTGGCTGATGGCCACCGCCAAGCATCGCGCCATCGATCACTTCCGCCGTAACAAGCTCCTCGAACGCAAACACGAAGAGCTGAGCCGCGAACTCAAATCGCAACAAGATTCCGCCATGGCTGATTTCGACATTCCCGAGCCCGACCACATCGAAGACGATCTCCTCCGCCTCGTCTTCGCCTCCTGCCATCCGGTGCTATCGACTGACGCTCGCGTCGCTCTCACGCTTCGGCTTCTCGGCGGCCTGACCACCACCGAAATCGCGCGCGCATATCTTGCGCCCGAGCCAACCATCGCGCAGCGCATCGTCCGCGCCAAGCGCACGCTCACCGAAGCCCGCGTGCCGTTCGAAGTCCCTAGCGGCCCCGATCGCGCCGCGCGCCTCTCCTCCGTCCTCGAAGTTATCTACTTGATTTTCAACGAGGGCTACGCTGCCACGGCCGGCGAAGATTGGATGCGCCCCGCGCTCTGCGATGACGCTCTTCGCCTCGGCCGTATTCTCGCCGGATTGGTCCCGAACGAACCCGAAGTCCACGGCCTGGTCGCCCTGATGGAAATTCAAGCCTCGCGCGTACGAGCGCGCGTCAGCCCCAGGGGCGAACCAATCCTTCTCCTCGATCAGGACCGCACCCGCTGGGATCACGTCCTCATCCGTCACGGCCTCGCCGAGCTCGAACACGCGGAAGCCCTCGGCGGCTCGCTTGGTCCTTACGCGCTTCAGGCCGCCATCGCCGCGTGTCACGCTCGCGCCCGCGCCGCCGAGCAGACCGATTGGCCGCGCATCGCCGCTCTCTATGACGCACTCGCCCAGCTCAATCCCTCCCCCGTTGTCGAACTGAATCGCGCGGTAGCCGTCTCCATGGCCTTCGGTCCCGCCGCCGGCCTGGAAATCATCGACGCCATCGCCAATGCGCCCGCCCTGAAGTCCTACCACCTGCTGCCCACCGTCCGCGGCGACCTCCTCGATAGGCTGCACCGCTACACCGAAGCTACAGCCGAATTCACACGCGCCGCCGCGCTAACGCAAAACGCCCGAGAGCGCACACTGCTCCTCGATCGCGCCGCAAAATCCGCCGCTAAAGCGACCTCAAGTCCCAACTAGGACCTCGAAGCCCCTCCCACTCTGGCATTTCCACACCTGAGCCAAACGCACACAGCCCGATGGGGTGACCTGTGCTACTGTGTCGGGCAGTTAACCCCTAGAAGTTAACTATTGCGATTCGGAAAGGCCTCAGGAGGCAGGCTATGACTGAAGCAATCCGCCGAAAAGCACAACGACCCTGCTCACCCCATTTGGGTCTCGTTTTGACTTATGCCCTGCTTGCATTTCTGTTTCTGGAAACGGTTCATGCGGTCAGCGCCGGTTCGCCGACCGGCGCGATCCTGCTGCCGCGCGGCGCGGATCGCACCGTCGATGTTTCCAGTCTGACCGGACAGACCTATCTCCAGGCCATGAAAGCCGGCGGCACCGGAATTTTCGACAAGACTGACGCCGACGACCGAGCCGCCGTAACGATTGCCAGCGCTGACGACACAGTCTCGGACGTGAATCAGTTCGATTCGAAGGTCAAATCACAAGTCTTCGGCATGTTCAAGACCGGCGAAACTGGCTTCCACACAGTGATCGCGAACATCTCCGGCAAATCCTTCTCGCCGCAAACAATACGCAATGGCATTCGCCCGTTCATTACTTCGTCCAACCTGAAGCCAGGCGCAAACGCGAACATCGCGGTGGACGCCAGCGCGGACATGGCGCTGCTCGCAAGCGGTTCCGGCACGCTCGTGCAGATCGACGGCTCGAACTATTTCTACAACGTTGGCTACCAGAAGCCGGTTGTGAAATCTGGCCGGAGTTATGCCGTGGCCTCGGGCCGGGCGCTCCTCGATCCTTCCGATCGCGACTACCTCACGGAGATGGGAAATTATTTGAAGCCGGCAACGACTTCGGACTCGGCCCCGTTTTACACCGCAATCCTGAAAGTGCTTACCAATTGTGATCCTGGCGGCTATTCAGCCCTGTCGCCCGCCGGCCAGGCGGCGGCCACGGATTTCCTGGCCATCTATACCGCCGAGATGGATCGCCACATCATGGTCAATCTTGCGCCGAGCAGCCATCCATGGGAAATCGATCTCGCGGAAGTCACTCTTCTGACTTCTTACGGTGCGGCTTCGGGAATGGTGATGAAGAACGGCGCGCTGGTCCCCGGTAAAGCGACGGATTACTTCGCCGTTGGAACCAACGGGAGCGGAATCGGTGAAACTCGCGCGAGCTTCACAAAACTGGCCAAGCGCATCACTTCCTACGAGAGCGCCTCAGGCCACCATCCGGCATTGGTGAATGCCATCATGACGCTGACTCCGATAACCGATCACACGGTCGCGAACGCGGTAAAAGGAGACGTATTTCGGCGCTTCCTGATGTATATGAGCCGCCCGGAATTTGAGACCCAGATACAAGGACACTCTAGCGACTACGTGAACGCCATGCTCGCGCTGCTCCAGCAGATCAAAACCGACAACGCTCAAATCACCCAATACGTGAAAACCCACCCCTAAGACACGCTGCTTTCGTGGCTAAAAGAACCTACAGCGTTGTCTTCAAAGCGCCGGAGACTAGTGTTGAATCTGTCGATGCGGCGAGCCACGAAATAGTCGATGGCTATTTGATTTTGCGTGATGAGAATGGAGATCTGCGAGGAATGTTTCTATTGGATGTCGTCGACAATTGGTCCATCGATCTCCCAACTAACGATGGGCAGAGGAAAAGACCTTAGCGGTCGCCACCTCTGTCGACTTGGAAAGAACCACCCCACGCGACCAGTCCATCTGAGTTCTCGCTAAGTCGACAGTTTTTCCAATTTTCTCCACAACTTTAACTTTCAACTCCATTCCGGCAGTCGCATAATGATCGCCCCAGCCACCTGAAGGAGACCTCCCATGCCATTCATCGAAACCAAAGACGGCACCCAGATTTATTACAAGGATTGGGGCAAAGGCCAACCCGTTGTCTTCAGCCACGGCTGGCCGCTCAGCTCCGACGCCTGGGAAGATCAAATGCTCTTCCTCGCCGACCGCGGCTTCCGCTGCATCGCTCACGACCGGCGCGGCCACGGCCGTTCCAGCCAACCTTGGGATGGCAATGAAATGAACGCCTACGCCGACGATCTAGCGCAGCTCACCGAAAAACTCGATCTCCACGAGGCCATCCATGTCGGCCACTCCACCGGTGGCGGCGAAGTCGCGCGTTACATCGGCCGCCACGGGTCAAAGCGCGTCGCCAAAGCCGTCCTCATCAGCGCCGTTCCTCCGCTCATGTTGAAAACCGAGACCAACCCCGGCGGCCTCCCGATGAAAGTCTTCGACGACATCCGCACCGGCGTACAAGCCGACCGCTCGCAATTCTTCAAAGATCTCAGCGCCCCGTTCTACGGCGCAAATCGCCCCGGAAACAAGGTCAGCCAAGGTGTGCGCGATTCCTTCTGGCTGCAATCCATGGTCTGCAGTCATAAAGCCGCCTACGACTGCATCAAAGCCTTCTCCGAAACCGATTTCACCGCGGATCTCAAAAAATTCGACGTTCCTACGCTGGTGATGCACGGTGATGACGACCAGATCGTCCCCATCGGCGCAGCCGCCATGCAATCCTGCAAAATGATCAAGGGCGCCACCCTCAAGGTCTACCCGGGCGCGCCGCACGGCATGCCCTCCACTCTGAAGGACCGGATTAATGAAGATCTCCTCGCCTTCTTCAAAGGCGCCGCCGCAAAAGCCTCCGCGTAAGCTTCACGGCATACACAAGAAAAAGGGGCGGACTCAAGTCCGCCCCTGTCTGTTTTAGTAGTCGCTGAATGATCCGTTCGTTTACACGTTCACCCGAACCCTCTACTCCGCGCGCAAGGTTCTCATCGCATCCATTTTCGCAGCCCGCCGTGCCGGCAAATAGCAAGCCAGCATCGCCACCACCGTCAGCAGCAAAGTCACACCGCCAAATGTAGCGGGATCCCGCGGCGCCACACCATAAAGCAAATTCGCCAGTACTCCTGCCAGCGCCAGCGCTCCGGCCAGCCCGATACCTGTTCCCAGCGCCGCCCATCGCAGTCCCTCGCGCAATACGAGATTCCGCACCATCCCCGCGTCCGCGCCCAGCGCCATGCGAATTCCGATCTCCCGGCTGCGCCCGCTGACCGAGTACGCCATCACGCCGTAAATCCCCACAATCGCCATCGACAACGCCAGCGCCGCAAACACGCCGAGCAAAACCGTCTGCACTCGCCGCGGCCTTACCGACCTCGCCAGCCGCTCCTCCATCGTCGCGATACTCGCCACCGGCAAATCAGGATCGACCGAGTGCACCGCCGCCTTCAACGCGCTCGCCAATTGTCTTGCGTCACGATCGCGTTCAACGCGCACCACAACATTGTCAAAGATCGAGGGAAATTGCCGCTCCGGCCAATAAATCGTGTTGCCCGCCGGCGCATCCAACGAGTCGGCCTTCACGTCGCCCGCCACGCCCACAACCTCGCCGGTCAGCGGCGGCCCCCAATCCATCATCGTCACGCGCTTGCCGATGGGATTTTCGCCGGGCCAATAGCGCTCCGCCATCGTTCGATTGATCACCATCACTTTCGTGCTGCTCTCCGTGTCGCGCGCCTCAAACCAGCGGCCCCGCAGCAGCGGAATGCGCATCG
>DATNCJ010000095.1:0-2808 GCA_035607215.1 Candidatus Eiseniibacteriota bacterium | reverse complement strand
CGACGCAACGGCAGGGTGAAAACATCGTGCCAGCGACGGTGGTGCGGCAGGTCTTTCTCGGTGGCAATCGCGATTATATGGTTGAAGCCAAGGATGGCACGCAGCTGCGCCTACTGGCCGCCGCAGGCGAGAACATCCCGCAAGGCAGTACGGTCTGGGTCTATTTGCCGCCTGAGCGCTGCCGTGCGCTGAACGGATAACAACTTCGCGGGGCGAACTAATAAAGCTGAAGGTATGGAGGATACGCCAATGAAAGGCTCGAAGATCTCTCGCCGCGACGTGCTGGTTGGCGCGAGTGCGCTGACTGCCGGCGCCGCATTCTCAACAAGAGTTTTGTCTGCTGCGCCGCCCGCGAGCCCGGTTACACCGGCGCTGATTGAGGCGGCGAAGAAGGAAGGCAAGGTTGTCTGGTACACCTCGATCGACCTCAAATTGTCGGAGCAGATCGGCAAGGCATTCGAAGCCAAGTATCCGGGCATCTCCTGCAAGGTCGAACGTACGGGCGCTGAACGCATCTTGCAGCGTATTGGGCAGGAATACACTGCCAACGTTCATGCGGTCGACGTGGTCAACTCGTCGGATGCCTCGCATCTGGTCTACTGGAAAGATCAAGGGGTTCTCGAGCCCTATGTTCCGGAAGACGTGGCGAAGTTCTATCCGGCCGATCACAAGGATGTAGACGGCACCTACGCGAGTTTTCGCGTGTTTCTTTCCATCATCGCTTACAACACCACCATGGTGAAGAAAGAAGAGGCGCCGAAAAGCTTTGCCGACCTGCTCGACCCAAAATGGAAGGGCAAGATCGTCAAGGCCCACCCTGGCTACAGTGGCACGATCATGACCGCGACTTTTCAGATGTCGCGCGATCTGGGCTGGGAGTACTTCGAAAAACTGGCACAGCAGAACGTCCTGCAAGTGCAGTCAGCCGCCGATCCCCCGAAAAAAATCGCGCTGGGCGAACGTGCGGTGCAGGCCGATGGCGTCGAATACCTGATCCTGCAGGAGAAAGAATCCGGCCAGCCCGTCGAACCGGTCTATGCGCCAGAAGGAAGTCCGCTGATCATTGGGCCCAACGGTCTGTTCAAGGCCGCGCCGAACCCGAATGCAGCGCGTCTGTTCCAAAGCTTCTGCTTCACACCCGAATGCCAGCAACTCTGTATCGACATCGGCGGTCTGCGGTCGGTGCATCCGCAGATCAAGGAGCACACCGGTCGCACGCCGCTAAGCCAGATCAAGATGATGAAAGACGACGCCGCGGCGGTTCTGAAAAATGGCGAGCAGATCAAGGCGCGCTACACGAAAATCTTCCGTGTCTGACAACATGCGGGTGCTGACAGCCTTCGACAACGTCATGGCCGGGCTTAGCCCGGCCATCGCGGTCGGCACGTCGGCAAACCAATTGAAATTTGCGAAGGCAACAGAATGACCATCGCTCTGCCTGCATCGCCTGCACGGCGTGGACTTGGGGTTGACCTGTCGAAGCCGGTGCTGATCGCGTTCGCGGTGATCCTGTTTTTTCTCATCGCCATGCCATTGTCGTGGCTCGTTCTCTACGCCTTCAGCACAAAAAGCGGCGCGTTCACGCTCGATAATTTCTATCGTTTGCTTTCTGATGCTGCATTTCTTGACCCTCTACTGACCACTTTCGCACTCGCCACCCTGTCCGCGATCATCTGCTGCATTGTGGCTGCCCCGATGGGCTGGCTCGTGGCCCGGACGGATATGCCCCTGCGCCGCACGGTGCGGTTGCTGGTGACGGCATCGTTCGTCACGCCACCGTTTCTCGGCGCGATCGCATGGGAATTGTTGGCCGCGCCAAATAGCGGATTGCTCAACCAGCTCTACCGGGAACTGACTGGCGCTGAGCAAGGCGCGCATTTATTCAATATCTACAGCTTCACCGGCCTCGTCTTTGTCATCAGCTGCTACACGTTCCCCTATGTTTTTGTGCTGGTGGCGAACTCGCTCGATCGCACTCCGGGTGATCTCGAGGACGCGTCCGCTATCCTTGGCGGAAAGGCCTGGGACACCGCGCGCCGGATCACGATTCCGCTGGCACTTCCTTCGCTGCTCGCGGGAGCTCTGGTTGCATTCCTGCAAGCGATGACATTGTTCGGCTCGCCGGCCATCCTGGCGATGCCGGCCGGCTTCCACACGATGACCACCAAAATATGGAGCCTGTTCCAGTTTCCGCCTCAACCGGAACTGGCCGCAGCCGCTTCTCTGCCGCTTCTGGTTCTCACCATTATCCTTTTGCGCGCGGAACACGTAATTCTCGGCCGGCGCGGTTACTCCGTGGTCGGCGCGAAGAACAGTGAACCACGCATAGTGCGGCTTGGCCGCTGGCGTTGGGTCATGCTGACAGCCGCGATGCTGGTGCTGACGTGCCCGGTTTTCCTGCCCTATTTCGCGCTGCTCAATGCTTCGTTCTCGAAAGTGGCCTCGCACCTGGTGTCGTTGAATAACTTCACGCTGCACAATCTGCACTTCGTCTTCTTCGAATTGTCGGCAACCAGACTGGCGCTTTGGAATACATTCATCCTCGGAACACTGGCCGCAACAGCCGGCACCGTGCTCGCACTCGTGATTGCCTACGTTCACACGCGTCAGGCCGTCCGCGGCTATCGCCTGCTCGGCTTTCTTGCAACCGCTCCGGTGGCGATCCCGGGGATCGTCCTGGGCGTCGGATTGTTCTTCACCTACACGCGCCCGCCTTTTGTGCTTTACGGGACGTTATGGATTCTGTTGATCGCTTTCGTGACGTTGAGCATGCCCGCGGCCTATCAGCAACTTCAGTCGGCCTTCAAA
>DATNCJ010000089.1:0-4703 GCA_035607215.1 Candidatus Eiseniibacteriota bacterium | reverse complement strand
GTCGATTGGCACGCCCGTCTATGTGGCGAAGGCGGAAGACGCCTGGCTGGAGGATGTGGACGGCAATCGCTACTTGGATTTTGCCGGCGGCATCGGCTGCCTCAACGTTGGACACCGTCGCGAGCCGGTGGTCAAAGCGATCAAGACTCAGGCTGATCGTTTTCTGCACACTTGCGTCCAGGTGACCCCTTACGAAGAATATGTGCGTCTGGCCGAGCGCATGAACCAGGACACGCCCGGCAAGTTCCCCAAGAAAACACTCTTTGTAAATAGCGGCGCCGAAGCAGTGGAAAATGCGGTGAAGATCGCACGCGCGCATACCGGACGCTCCGGCATCATCGCCTTTGAGGATGCCTTTCACGGTCGCACTATGATGACACTGGCACTGACCAGCAAAACGCATCCCTACAAAGCTGGCTTCGCTCCCTTTCCAGGTGATGTTTACCGCATCCCTTACGCCTATTGCTATCGCTGCTCGTATTCGCTGAAGTATCCATCGTGTGACTTGTTCTGCGCCCGGCATCTTGAAGACACCTTCAAGCGGGTGGTTGCATCCGAAGATGTGGCGGCCGTAATCGCCGAGCCGGTGCTGGGTGAGGGTGGGTTCGTCGTTCCGCCCAAAGATTTTTTCCGACTGTTATTGGAGATCTGTCACAAGCACGGCGTTCTCTTTATCGCGGACGAAGTGCAGAGCGGCTTCGGCCGCACCGGCAGACTCTTTGCGAGCGAATACTACGGCGTCGAGCCGGACATTCTGGTGACCGCGAAATCGCTGGGTGGGGGACTTCCGCTGGCAGCCATCACCGGCCGCGCCGAAATTATGGATGCCCCCGGCCCTGGCGGCCTCGGTGGCACATTCGCCGGCAATCCGCTTTCCTGCGCCGCAGCGCTAGCAGTGCTGGACATCTTTGAACACGAAGATTTGCTGGCCCGCGCCAACGAATTAGGCGATCACTTTCAGAAGCGGGCCCGGCAGTGGCAAAAGCGCTGGCCGATTGTCGGGGATGTTCGCGGCCTGGGTGGGATGCAGGCGATCGAGTTGGTGCGCTCTGCGGATACCCGCGAACCGGCAGCCGAGGAAACCAAACAGATCACGCAATACTGCTACGAGCATGGACTGATTACCATCACGGCAGGCTCGTACTCGAACGTGGTGCGCGTGCTGGTGCCATTAGTCGTCACGGACCAGCAACTGGATGAAGGCCTGGATGTGCTGGAGTCCGCGTTGCAGATGGTCTGTGAGAAAAAGGGTGCTGTTGCCCAGCGGATGTAGAACTGTGTGTTCTTTAGTCTTTGCGTGGTCGCGGGCGACTCGCCCGCGAGGCGGAGGGCAAGATGCCCTCCGGACAGCCGGCGGGACGCCGGCGCTACAATATCCTTGAGAGAATTTTATGACTGTTGCTACCGCGACTTTGACAAAAGTTCCCAACTACGTTAACGGGCAGTGGGTCGATTCCAAGGCCACCGAATGGCTTGATGTTACCAATCCCGCTACCGGCGAGGTAATCGCTCAAACTCCGCTTTCCAGCGCTGCTGAAGTCGCGGCTGCGATTGAGGCTGCGGCCGCCGCCTTTCCGGAATGGCGGCGAACTCCGGCTGAAGATCGCATTCAGCCGCTGTTCAAGCTGAAGCACATCCTCGAAAAGCAGGTCGAAGATCTGGCTCGCATCCTTACCACCGAGAATGGCAAGACTTTTGCCGAGGCCAAGGCCGAGTTGCGCCGTGCTATCGAAAATGTGGAAGTCGCTTGCGGGATCCCCACGATGATGCAGGGCTACAACCTGGAAGACGTGGCCCGCGGCATTGATGAAATGATGATCCGGCAGCCGTTGGGTGTGGTCGCCGCCATCGTTCCGTTTAATTTCCCGGGGATGATTCCGTTCTGGTTCCTGCCCTACGCCGTCGCGACGGGAAATACTTTTGTGCTGAAGCCATCGGAGCGCGTGCCGCTCACCATGAAGCGGGCCTTCGAGATGATGGAGAACATCGGGCTGCCGAAAGGAGTCATCAACCTGGTGAATGGCGGCAAGAACGCCGTCAACGCGCTGCTTGATCACCCCAAAGTTCGGGCCATCAGCTTTGTCGGTTCGACCCCGGTGGCGCGGTACGTCTATGCCCGTGCTGGTGAACACGGGAAGCGCGCGCAATGTCAGGGCGGAGCGAAGAACCACGTCATCGTACTGCCGGACGCCGATATGAAAATGACCACGCAGATCATCGGCGACAGCGCCTTCGGCTGTGCGGGACAGCGCTGCCTGGCCGTTTCCGTGGCGGTGACGGTGGGCGAAGCGCAGAAAACATTCCGCGATTCGATTACCGAGGCGGCCGCGTCGTTACGCGTGGGCAATGGCCTCGACGAGGGCGTGCAGATGGGACCGGTGATCACGCCGCAGAGCAAGTCGCGGGTCGAGACGCTGATTGCGACGGGCGAGAAACAGGGGGCAAGGGTCCTGCTGGACGGACGCAATTCGCGCATCCCAAAAGGCGAAGCAGGAAATTTCGTGAAGCCGACCGTTCTCGACGCGGTTCCCGCCACCAGCGAGCTGACCGAAACCGAAATCTTCGGCCCGGTGCTGAGCCTGGTCCACGCCAACGATATGGACGAAGCGCTGGCTTTTCTCGAGCGCAGCCCTTACGGCAATCAGGCATCGCTGTTTACTTCGAGTGGAGCTGCGGCCCGCCGTTTCCGCTATGAAGCACCGGCGGGCAACATCGGCATCAACATCGGCGTGGCTGCGCCCATGGCGTATTTTCCCTTCAGCGGCTGGAAAGACAGCTTCTTCGGCATCATGCACGCCCAGGGACACGACGCCATCGAGTTCTATACCGAAAAGAAGATCGTGGTCGAACGCTGGGCGAAAGACCATTCGCGAAAGTTTTAGCCGTCACAGGCCACGTAGGGGCAGGTGTCTCACCTGCCCAGCCGAGCGCAGCTCGGCAGGAGCGTAGGCGCAACGGAACCTTCGCGCAAACCTTGGCGAACTTTGCTCGCCCACCCAGACGAGGACATCTGGGTCTACACAACCCGAGGAATTTATGTCAGACACCATCCAGAAGTACAAAGACTACGTGATGACTGGCTTCATGAAGTCAGTCGTGCCCATCGTGATCGACAAAGCCAGCGGCGTCACTGTCACCGACATCAACGGACGCGAATACCTCGATTGCTTTGCCGGCATCTCGGTGGTCAATGCGGGGCACTGCAATCCCAGCGTGATCGCCGCGGCCAAGGCGCAGATGGACAGGCTGGTCCACTGCTCGTCCTACATCTATCACGTCCAACCTGTTGCCGACCTGGCGGAGAAGCTTGCCCACATCGCCCCCCGAGGCCTGACCAAAACGTTTTTCGGCAACAGCGGGGCCGAGGCCATCGAGGGCGCCATGAAGCTGGCCCGCCTTTACACCGGGAAGCATGAATTCATCGCGCTGCACGCCAGTTTTCACGGACGCAGCTGGGGAGCACTCAGCGTCACCGGAAACATGGGACGAAAAAAGCGCGGCGGGCCATATGCGGCCGGTGTCACCTTCGCGCCTGCACCGTACTCGTATCGCTCGCTGTGGCCGAACGATCCGGAAGAATGTGGACGGCAGTGTGCCCGGGCCATTGAGGACGTGATCCGCTTCACCACTGCCGATGACGTCGCTGCCTTCATCGCGGAGCCGGTCATGGGCGAAGGCGGAATCATTGTCCCGCCGCCCAATTATTTCAAAGAAGTGAAGAAAGTTCTCGACCGCCACGGCATACTGTTTATTGCCGATGAAGTTCAGTCCGGCTTTGCCCGCACGGGAAAGATGTTTGCCATCGAACACTACGGCGTCGAGCCCGACATTCTGGTGACGGCCAAGGGCATCGCGGACGGGTTCCCGCTGAGCGCCTTTACTACACGTCCTGAGATCGCCGCTGCCTACAAACCCGGCGATCATCTTTCCACGTTTGGCGGCAATCCCGTATCTTGTGCCGCCGCCTTGGCCAACATCGGGTTCATGGAAAAGGAAAATCTTGCCGGCCGCGCCACCGAGACCGGTAATTATGCCATGGCTAAGCTACGTGAATTACAAAAGCATAATCCGCTGATCGGCGAAGTTCGAGGCCTGGGGCTGATGATCGGCGTCGAGCTGGTCAAAGATAAAAAACTCACGCCGGCCACTTCCGAAGCCGAGGCCATTCGCGATGGGTTGCTGCGCCAGGGCGTGCTGGTGGGCGTGGGCGGCGTCTATGGCAACGTCATCCGCTTTCAGCCTCCGCTGATTATTACGCGGCCGCAGATTGATCGAGCGATTGCCGCTTTCGCGGCTGCGCTGCAGGAAGTCGCGCAACCCGTGCAGGTCTAGTTCCGGCAGATCGGTGCATGTCAGTTGGCGGTTGATGTTTGCTTCCTTGTCACATTCTTTTTCTGTGCTTCTGAAATCACATACACCATTAGAATTCCCAGTTCCGGCTCGATCGGATGGCGATAGCGCGGATGCGGGAAAACCGCGTAGTACACCGCCGGGTACGAAAGAATCAGCCAGAAAAACAGCCAGGCTCCGTGCCGGCGCTTGCGCAGGGCGCGTCCCAGGCCCCAGAACGCCAGCACCGACGAAGCCAGGAAAAGAGAATTCTTGAGAGGCGCCAGCGCCGGAATCTCAGACAAACGCGGAACTCCAGCCCAGTAATAAATGAAGCGCTTCAGGCAAAGAACGAGAAAGCGCGGGTAATCCTC
>DATNCJ010000088.1:0-2767 GCA_035607215.1 Candidatus Eiseniibacteriota bacterium | reverse complement strand
TTTCCCGGAGGCGGATACCGCATTCTCGCCATTGATCTCGAAGGCACCGAGGTGTGCGACTGGCTGAATTCCATCGACGTCACCTGCGTGCTTCTGAAATATCGCGTGCCGGATTCCGGCCCGTATCCCAAATCGTCGGCTGCGCTGCAGGACGCACAACGTGCGCTCGGCTTCGTACGGTCGCAAGCCGCAGAGTGGCATATTGATCCCAACCGCGTGGGCGTGCTCGGGTTCTCTGCCGGCGGACACCTGGCCGCGGCCCTCAGCACGCACTACGATCAGCGCCTTTACGATGGGGTGGATGCTGCCGACCAGCTGAGCTGCCGTCCTGATTTCGCGGTGATCATTTATCCCGGCTACCTCGCCCTGTCTGAACAGAACTTCGCACCCAATCCTGATATTCACGTTACAGAAAAAACGCCGCCTTCCATTCTTGTGCAGGCGGAGGATGACCCGGTGCACGTCGAACATTCCACGGTGTATTACCAGGCCCTGAAGAACGCGAAGGTGCCCGCTGAAATGCATCTGTATGCTCAGGGTGGGCACGGCTACGGCCTTCGCCGCACCGCGTTGCCGGTCACAAGCTGGCCCGCGTCGGTGGAAACCTGGTTGCACACGATTCAGGTACTGCCGTCGGCGAAGTGATTTTGGCGGCGCGCGAAATTGTGTTGGTGGCCTACTCAAGGTCTCTGGCGTTGGATGGAAGGACCCCACTCATTTCGCAGAAGGCGCGAAATGAATGGGGCACCGTCAGCCACGACACAACCCTTTCGGCGTCCGGCTGGGGGAGTTACGATATCTTGAGGTCAAAAGATGTGCAGGAATATCAAGACCCTGTTCAATTTCGATCCGCCTGTGACTGACGACGAGGTGCGGGCGGCCTCGCTCCAGTTCGTGAGAAAGATCACAGGCTTCAACAAGCCCTCGAAGGCCAACGAGGACGCGTTTCTGGGCGCGATCGAGGAAATAGCGGGCATCTCGACGCGGCTTTTGCGTTCGCTCGAGACAACCGCGCCCCCGAAGAACCGGGAGGAAGAGGCGGCCAAGGCGAAGGCGCGCGCGGCTGAGCGATTCGGGGTATGAGTCTTCCCCGCTTTTTGTAGCGCCGGGCGGCTGTGGCGGTGGTGTGGTCGCGGGCGACTCGCCCGCGAGTTCCTCAACTTCAACAGCCGCGGGCGATGTCGCCCGCGACCACACACAGACGGGCGTCTCGCCCCGTTTAAATCAAATGGCTATGCGCTTCGACTTCGACTCCGAAACCCGGCGGCGGTTGGGCTATCGCCTGATTGACCAGGTTGACTCATTCTTCTCCTCCCTGCCCGATCGTCCGGTACAGCTCCCGCTGGAGCAGCGCAGCTATGGACCGCTTCACCATCCGCTTCCGGAGAACGGCGAAGATGCAGAAAAAGTGCTGAACGAGCTTTTTCGCGAAATGGTGGAGCAGGGTTTTCACGTGCCCAGCGCCAACTATTTCGGCCTGATGAATCCCACGCCCACTTATATGGGCGTGCTGGGTGAAACGTTGGTGGCGGGACTCAATCCGCAACTGGCGACCCTGGCGCGCTCTCAGCTGGCCTCGAAGATCGAACTCGAGACCGTGCGCTGGATCGGCGAGCGCGTGGGCTGGGCGGGGGAGTTCAATGGGACTTTCACCAGCGGAGGCAACGAAGCCAATTTCAGCGGGCTGGCACTGGCACTGGCGGCCAAGTTTCCAGATGCGGTGGAAGAAGGCGTGGCTTCAATCGGCGGCCAGCCGGTTTGCTACGCGTCGGCGGAGTCGCACCACTCGCTCGACAAATCCGCGGGACTGTTGGGAATCGGACGCAAGGCGCTGCGACGGATCGCGGTGAACCGGGCTGCGCAACTCGATCCGCAAGAACTGGGGCGAGCGATCGCGCAGGATCGCAGCGCGGGCCGAAAGCCGTTCTGCGTGGTGGCCACCGCCGGGACGACGAATTCCGGCGCCGTGGATGATCTGATTGCCATATCCGAAGTGTGCCGTGAACAGGAGTTGTGGTTGCACGTGGACGGCGCATACGGGGGCGTGGCGATCTTTTCCAATCAGCATCGCGGCCTGGTGCGAGGCATCGAACGTGCCGATTCGCTTACCATCGATCCCCACAAGTGGCTGGCCATGCCGTTTGCCGCAGGCGTGATCCTCACCAGGCATCCTGAGATTCTGGAGCGCGCGTTTTCCGTGGCCGCGCCTTATATGCCGAAGGCCGCAGGGGCGCAATTGCCCGACAATTCCCGCATCAGCACCCAGTGGACGCGGCGCATGAACTCCCTGAAACTCTGGCTTACCCTGCGGGTGCACGGCCGTCAGGCGTATGAAGAGCTGATCGATCGCCAACTCCGGCTTGCGAAGAGCTTTGCCGATTGGGTCAAGGCTTCAGACGATTTCGAGCTGGCGTTGGCGCCGACGCTTCCGATCGTGACTTTCCAACTCAAGTCTGACTGGACGGAGCAACTGGCGGCCCAGCATGACGCGATTGTGGAAGAAGTCACGCGTGACGGGAGTCGCTGGATCTCGGAGACCAAAGTCCGGGGACAGAGCGTGCTGCGCATGATGGTGATCAGTTATCTGACTGAGGAACGGCATTTGCACGGTTTGGAGATTGCGTTGGCAAACGCGGCCAAGCGTTCGAGAATTGGGGCGGTTAGATGAAAATGGAATGGAAAGAACCCCGACTCATTTCGCAGAAGGCGCGAAATGAATGGGCACCCTCGGGACTGAGCACCATCAGGACTGGGTCCGGAAATCCTG
>DATNCJ010000079.1:0-133736 GCA_035607215.1 Candidatus Eiseniibacteriota bacterium | reverse complement strand
GGACGCCCACGGCGAGGATCACGGGACCGAGTTGACGCCGGCGAGCGAGAAACCACTGGACCTGGCAGCGGTGCGGGCCAAGCTGCAGTCCAAGAGCGGCAAGCAATATTGGCGGACGCTGGAAGAGCTGGCGGAGGATCCGCATTTTGAGGAATTGCTGCATCGGGAATTTCCGCGGCAGGCATCGGAATGGGATGAATCGGTCGATCGCCGCGACTTTCTGAAATTGATGGCGGCTTCGCTGGCGTTTGCGGGGCTTTCCGGCTGCAAAACCAACGTGCAGACGAACATCGTGCCGTACGTAAAGCAGCCGGACGGCATGGTGCTGGGCAAGCCACTGTATTTTGCGACGGCCATGCCTTTTGGGGCCGATGCGATCGGGATTCTGGCAGAGAGCCATGAAGGGCGGCCCACGAACGTGGCGGGCAATCCCGATCATCCGTCGAGTTTGGGCGGGATCGATCCCATTGTGCAGGCCTCGATACTGAATCTTTATGACCCGGACCGCGCGCAAACGGTAACGTACGCGGGGGAAATCCGCACGTGGGCGGCGTTTCTGGACAGCTCGCAGGCGATTGCCGCGGCAACGAAGAGCTCGAACGGCGTGGGATTCCGGATCCTGACCGGAACAATTACATCGCCGACAGTTTCCGACCAAATCCAGGGGTTGCTCAAGCTGTATCCGCAGGCGAAGTGGCATCAATGGGAGCCGGCGGTGAGCGACGGGGCCCGCGAAGGCGGGAAGCTGGCGTTTGGGCGCTATGTGAACACGGTATTGCGTCCGGCGAGGGCGGAAGTAATTTTGTCGCTGGACTCCGATTTTCTGGCCAGTGGTCCCGGGCATTTACGCTACATGAAGCAATTTTACCAGCGGCGAAAACTGGAAGCGCCGGCGGATGTGGAGCGGCTCAGCGGAGAAATGAACCGGCTATACGTGGTGGAACCGACACCGAGTGTTACCGGCTCAAGCGCAGATCATCGTTTACCACTGCGAGCTTCGGAGATCGAAGGATTTGCGCGCGCACTGGCTGCCAAAGTCAACGCGAGCGGCGATCATGTGGCACCGCCAGCGGGGAGCGAGAAGTGGCTGGATGCGGCGGCGAAAGACTTGCTGAGCCACCGGGGAAGTTCACTGGTGGTTGCGGGCCAGCAGCAATCGGCCGTGGTGCATGCGTTAGTGCACACCATCAACGCGGCGCTGGGCAACGTCGGCAATTCGGTTTACTACACCGAGCCGGTGGAAGCGAACCCGGTGAATCACCTGGAATCACTGCGCGATTTGTGCGCGGACATGGACGCGGGCAAGGTTGCAACGCTGCTGATTCTCGGCGGGAATCCGGTTTACGACACACCACACGATTTTGACTTTACGTCCAAGCTGAAAAAAGTTCGGCATACACTCCATCTGAGCCCCTACTTTGATGAAACTTCCGGGTATTGCCGGTGGCACATCGCGGAATCTCACTACCTGGAATCCTGGGGGGATGCGCGTGCGTTTGACGGCACGGTCAGCGTCATCCAGCCGCTGATTGCGCCTCTGTATTCGACGCACTCCGCGCACGATGTTCTGGCGGCGTTCAGCGACAAGCCGGGCATCAGCAGCTACGACGCGGTGCGAGATCGCCTGAAGGCGGCGAATCCGGGCGTCGATTTTGACAAGTTCTGGCGCAGGAGCCTGCACGACGGTGTGGTGGCGAACACCGCGTATCCGGCGATCAGTGTGGCGTCGAAATTCAATCCGGCCAGTGTGCCGCCGTCCAAGGCAGCGGGCGCGGAAGAACTCGAGTTTATTTTCCGGCCGGATCCTTCGGTGTATGACGGGCGCTTCGCGAACAATGGCTGGTTGCAGGAATTGCCGAAGCCGGTAACGAAATTGACGTGGGACAACGCCGCGCTGGTAAGTCCGCGAACGGCAGAGAAGCTGGCGTTGACACACCGCGCAGCAGCGCGAGGCGGCGAGCACGGGCAAATCCTCTCGAACGTGATCGACATTGCGCTCTCCAACAGCAAAGTGACAGCGGCGACGTGGATTCTGCCGGGCCAGGCGGACGGGGTCATTGTGTTGCCGCTCGGATACGGCCGCATGGCGGCCGGGTACACCGGAACCAACAAGGGATTCAATGCGTACGTGGTGCGCACTTCCGAGGCGTTGTGGATCGCGGCCGGAGGCAAAATCAGCAAGACCGGTGATGATTACCCGCTGGCGTGCACGCAGTATCACTTCAACATGGAAGGCCGGAAGATTTTGGCGGCGGGCACACTGGAGGAATACAAGAAGAATCCGGGGTTTGCGCACGAAGGGGACGAGACACCGCCCAAGGAAGATTCGCTTTACAAGGAATTTGCTTACCCTGGTTATGCCTGGGGCATGGCCATCGACCTGAACAATTGCAACGGCTGCAATGCATGCGTGGTGGCGTGCGTGTCGGAGAATAATATTCCGGTGGTGGGCAAAGACCAGGTGATGCGCGGCCGCGAGATGCACTGGATTCGCGTGGACCGCTATTACGCAAACACGGTTTCCGCCACCAGCGGCAAAGGTCCGGGCGATACGACGCAATATGATGCAACGCTGGACAATCCATCCACATTTTTCCAGCCGGTGCCGTGCCAGCAGTGCGAAAACGCGCCGTGCGAGCAGGTATGTCCGGTCGGCGCCACGGTGCACAGTGCCGAGGGCCTGAACGACATGGTGTACAACCGCTGCATCGGCACGCGGTATTGCTCGAACAATTGTCCCTACAAGGTGCGGCGTTTCAATTTCCTGCGTTTCCAGGATTGGGAGACGCCTCAGCTCAAGCTGTTGCGCAATCCGGAAGTTACGGTGCGCAGCCGCGGGGTGATGGAAAAGTGCACGTACTGCGTGCAGCGAATCAACAACGCGCGCATCGAGGCTGAGAAGCAAAACCGTCCGATACACGACGGTGAGATCGTCACTGCCTGCGAAGCGGCCTGCCCGTCGAACGCCATCGTTTTCGGCAACGCCAACGACCCGAACAGCAGGGTCGCGAAACTTAAGGCCCAGCAACGCAATTACTCAATTCTGGGGGAACTTAACTCTCGTCCGCGCACCACGTACCTGGCTGCGGTGCGCAATCCGAACTCAGAGATGGAGAAGGCATGAGCGCCGGCCAGCCTCCCGTCAATTCGCCTGAAATCCGCCGGCTGTCGCCGGTGATTGAGCCGGGACACACCTACGGCACAGTCACCGACAAGATCAGCGCCATCGTCCTCACCCGGCCTGCGTCGCTCGGTTGGTTCGCGGGATTCACGCTGGCATTCAGCGTGGTCATGCTGCTAACCGTGTCGCTCGCGTGGCTGATCATCAAGGGCGTCGGAATCTGGGGCATCAACATCCCCATCGGCTGGGGATTCGCGATCGTCAACTTCGTGTGGTGGATTGGTATCGGCCACGCGGGAACACTGATTTCGGCAATTTTGTTTCTGTTGAACCAGAAGTGGCGGACCTCCATCAACCGTTTCGCGGAGGCCATGACGCTGTTCGCGGTGGCCTGCGCGGGCGTGTTCCCATTGATCCATACGGGGCGGCCGTGGATGGCGTACTACATGTTCCCGTATCCCAGCACGATGGGAATCTGGCCGCAGTTCCGCAGCCCATTGATCTGGGACGTGTTCGCAGTTTCCACGTACGGAACGGTGTCGTTGTTGTTCTGGTTCGTCGGCTTGATTCCGGACCTGGCGACGCTGCGGGATCGGGCGGTGAGCAAGCCGAAGCAGATTATCTACGGGATGTTGGCGCTGGGCTGGCGCGGCTCAGCGCGGCACTGGCATCGCTATCAGACGGCGTACTTATTGCTCGCGGGTCTGGCGACGCCGCTGGTGCTCTCGGTCCACACCGTGGTGAGCTTTGACTTTGCGGTGGCGATCGTTCCAGGCTGGCACACTACGATTTTTCCGCCGTATTTCGTCGCGGGTGCCATTTACTCGGGTTTCGCAATGGTCTTGACCATCGCAATCCCGCTACGCAAGGCTTACGACCTGGAAGATTTCATCACCATGCGCCATCTGGAAAACATGGCGATGGTGATGCTTGCTACGGGTTTGATCGTGGCGTACGGCTATTTTTTCGAGTTTTTCTTGTCGAAATACAGCGGAAACAGGTTCGACGTTTTCCTGGTAGATCAACGTCTGCATGGCCCGTATCGATATTTTTATTTTGCGCTGATCCTTTGCAACATCCTGACGCCGCAGTTGCTGTGGTTCCAGAAAGTCCGCACCAACGTACCCGCTCTGTTCGTGATGTCCATCATCATCAATATCGGCATGTGGCTGGAGCGGTTCGTCATTGTGGTCATCAGCCTGACGCGCGATTTCATGCCCTCGGCGTGGGGCCGCTACTCGGCCACGTTCTGGGACTACGCGACGTTCGCTGGAACGATCGGGCTGTTCACCATGCTGCTGTTCTTGTTTGTGCGCGTGCTGCCGGCAATTTCCATCGCCGAAATGCGCGAACTGGTGGCGCATACGTCTGAGGAAGAGCCCCAATGATTCACCAACATCGCTCACACATCTACGGCGTAGTTGGCGAGTTTGAGACCGAACATCAGCTTTTGCATGCCGCGGAGAAAACGCGCGAAGCCGGATACCGGCGCATGGATGCCTACGCCCCGTTCCCGGTCGAGGGCCTTTCCGAAGCGATGGGGCTGAAAAGCAACAAAGTGGCGATGCTTACATTGATCGGAGGGCTTTGCGGAGGCCTGGGCGGTTTCGGATTTGAATATTGGTGCAATGTGATTTCGTATCCCTTGAATATCGGGGGACGACCACTAAACAGCTGGCCGGCGTTCATTCCCGTGATGTTCGAACTGACCGTGCTGGGCGCGTCGCTGTTCGCTGTGTTTGGGATGTTGGCATTAAACGGATTGCCGCAGCCGTATCATCCGTTGTTCAACGTTGAACGCTTCGCGAAGCACGCCACCACGGATCGCTTTTACTTGTGCATCGAGGCCCGCGACAAAAAGTTTGATCTCGCAGGCGCGGCTCGTTTTCTGCAGTCAGTCGGCGCGCACCATATCAGCGAGGTGCGCGATGACTAAAGGCACGGGGATGGGGCAGATTTCGCGTGTGCTCCCCGCAATATGCGGTGCGTTGTGTGCGCTGTGGCTGGCGGGTTGCAGCCTGAAGCAGGATATGGCGTTGCAGCCGAAATATCGTCCGCTGGAGCCATCGGAATCCTTTGCCGACGGACGCTCGGGACGGCCGCTAATCGAAGGAACGGTAGCGCGCAATGCGCTAGACGATGACGCGATGCTGGTGCCCAAAGAGTCGAATTCGTTTCCGCTGCCGGTAACGGCCGAGCTGTTGCACCGCGGGCAGGAGCGGTACGGCATTTTCTGCACGCCGTGCCATGGAGCACAGGGAGACGGCAACGGAATGATCGTGATGCGTGGCATGAAACATCCACCGAGCTATCACGAGGCGCGGCTACGGCAAGTTACCAATGGCTACTTCTTTGACGTGATCACCAATGGTTTTGGCGCGATGCTCAATTATTCCGCGCAGATTCCGGTACGAGATCGCTGGGCCATCGTCGCATACGTGCGCGCGCTGCAACTCAGCCGGAATGCCAAGGTGTCGGAACTCCCTGCTGATGTGCGTGAGAGGTTGTTGCACCCGCCTGCGGAGAAAAAAGAATCGGGCACCCCGGAAGCTGGAGGAGCGAAGGAATGATCGCGCAGGATTATAAGGCGCCGGAAAGCATCGGCCGCCTGCAGCGTGGCGCGGTCCTCGTGGGCCTGGTCGGCCTGGTGCTGTGCATTTTCGGTTGGATCAAATCACCGGACGCGTTGATCCATTCTTATCTGCTGGCATTTCTGTTTGTACTAGGCTTGTCCCTCGGTTCGCTGGGACTGTTGATGCTGCAGCATTTAACCGGCGGGCACTGGGGCATTGTGATCCGGCGGCCGCTGGAGTCAGCGACCCGTTCGCTGCCGCTGGTGTTTGTATTGTTCCTTCCGATCTTTTTCGGCATGAAGTATCTGTATGCCGCGTGGCTGACCGCGCCCAAATCGGGTGAAGGCGCGCTTTCGGAATTCCAGCAGAGCTATCTAACATCGGACGGATTCAAGTTTCGCGCGCTGATTTATTTCGCGATCTGGCTGATTTTGATGTTCGTCTTCAATCGCTGGTCGCGCGAGCAGGACGTAAATCGGGAAGATCGTTCGCTGCGGCGGCGGCTCAAGCTGGTGGCGGGTCCCGGAATCATTTTGTACGTTTTTGCCATGAGTTTTGCGGCGATCGACTGGGTGATGTCGATCTCGCCTCACTGGGCGTCCACGATTTACGGCTTCCTGTTCATAGCCGGCCAGCTGATCTCCTCGATGTCGTTAATGATTTCGATTGCTGTGTTGCTAGCGCAGAGCGAACCGTTGCGCGAGGTGATCCAAAAGCGACACTTGCACGATCTGGGCAAGTTGCTGCTCGCGTTCGTCATGCTGTGGGCATATTTCGATTTTTCGCAGTTGCTGATCACCTGGTCCGGAAATCTACCTGAGGAAATCAGCTTCTATCGCTCGCGCTTGTATGGGCAGTGGGGCGTAGTTGCGGTGGTCGTGCTGATTTTTCACTTTTTTGTGCCGTTTTTCCTGCTGCTTTCGCGGTCGCTGAAGCGTAATCCCAGCGCACTGCCGAAGGTGGCACTGTGGCTGATCCTTATGCGGCTGGTGGACCTGTACTGGATGACCCGGCCGGAATTCACTTCCAGCGCGATACCCAGCATATGGGATCTGGCGGCGCCGCTGGCGCTTGGGGGGTTGTGGTTCGGCGTATTTGCGTGGCAGTTACAGCAGAGGCCGTTACTTCCGCTGGGCGATCCAAAACTCGAGGAGGCGATTGAGCGTCATGAGTACTAGCGAACATCGCCACCATCACGGGGACGGCGAACCGGTGCACGCAGACGTGGCTTACGAGAAGGTCGACGTCAACCCGGGCGCGATCTATATCTATTTGATCGGCCTAGCGGTAGCGGTGTTGCTGTCTTACGCCGTGTGCGTTTTTGTTCTCCGGGGGACCACCAAAGTTGCGGAGAGGTCCGACACTCCGCCGCCGCCGATTCGGCAGGAGATGGGTAGCGAATACCGGGCCATGCCACCTGAGCCGCGGCTTCAAGGTGTGCCGGGGCACGGCAACGATCCGCAAGCGGACTTGCGAGAGAAGACGAAACAGGACATGGATGCGAACGAGAGATACGACTGGATCGATCAGAACGCGGGGATCGCGCAGATTCCGGTCAAAGACGCGATGAAGATCATCGCGGAGAAAGGATTGCCGGGCGCGCCTCCGGCAGAAGCAAAGTAGATTGATGAACGGACTGCGATCCATAGCGGGCATTGTCGCGTTGCTGTTCTTGGGCATTGGTACGGCCGCGCAGACGGTTCCCGGCGGCGTAGGCCAGGCATCCAGTGGGTTGCCGCCCTCGTTGCTGAATGTCGGTTTTGAGCCGCCGCTGAATGGGCAGATTCCTCTCGGCGCCGGTTTTCGGGATGAGACCGGCCGCGATGTAAAGCTGGGTGAATATTTCGGCCAGCAGAGGCCGGTGCTGCTCGCTTTGGTCTATTACGGCTGCCCGATGTTGTGCAATCAGATCGAACAGGGCGTGGTCGGATCGCTGAAGATGCTTTCGTTCAACGCCGGGCGTGAGTACGACGTGGTGTTCGTCAGCTTCGATCCGCGCGAAACGCCGGACATGGCGGCGAAGAAAAAAGAAGCGGCGCTCTCGCACTACGGGCGACGGGAGACTTCGGCGGGCTGGCATTTTTTGACTGGGTCGAAGGAATCGATCGACGAGGTAACCAAGGCGGCTAACTTCCGGTATTCATTTGACGAGAAGTCGGGGATTTTCGCGCATGCCAGCGGAATCATGCTGCTTACCCCCGGAGGGCGGATTTCACGCTACTTCTACGGAATCGAGTATCCCTCGCGCGATGTTCGCCTGGGACTCGTGGACGCTTCAGCTGGAAAGATTGGAACGGCAATCGATCACTTGCTTTTGTACTGCTTTCAGTACGACCCGTCCGAAGCGCGGTATAGCGCGACGATTCTTCGGATCGTGCGGCTCGGCGGCCTGGCGACCATCGCTTTGATCGTGGGCGGCATTCTGATTTTTCGCCGTCGCGATGTGCATCCGGCGCAGGGCGGTCGCACCGAACGCTGCACTGAAGAAGGAGCACACTAGACCGTGCAGTCGCAAATGCCATTGTATCCGGAGCAGGCATCCAACTTCGCTCCCAACGTGGATGCGCTGATGGCGTACATCACTGCGGTGTGCGTGTTTTTCGCCGTGGCGATCACCGCGGCAATCATCCTTTTCTTTTTCAAGTATCACCGGAAGAAACCCGGCGATATCGGCGTGCCCATTCACGGAGACTCCAGATTAGAAGCGCTTTGGCTGGTGATCCCCGCGGTGCTGGCGCTGACCATGTTTGCAGGCGGGGCGGTAGTTTACGTTCAGTTTCGCCGGCCACCGCTGGATACTTTGGACATCTATGTCATCGGCAAGCAGTGGATGTGGAAGTCGCAGCAGCCCAACGGGCTGAAGGAAATCAACGAGTTGCACGTTCCGATAGGGCGGGATGTGAAGCTGATCATGGCCAGCGAAGACGTGATTCATAATTTTTCGATTCCGGCGTTTCGCACGAAAATGGACGTTGTTCCTGGGCACTACAATACCATGTGGTTCCGCCCCACGCGAGCGGGCCGCTACCATTTCTTCTGCTCTCAGTATTGCGGGACGAACCACGCAATCATGGGCGGCTGGGTGACGGTGATGGAGCCGTCCGAGTATGCCGCGTGGCTTTCTGGTTCCTCTACTGCCGCGATAGATCCAGTGGTGGCCGGCGAGAAATTGTTCGCCGAGAAGGCTTGCAACACATGCCACTATCCGGATGGAAAGGGCCGTGCACCTTCCCTGAATGGCCTGTATGGCAAGAAGGTCCAGCTGGCTGACGGTTCCACGGTGACGGCGGACGATGCGTATATCAGGGAATCCATTTTGAATCCCAATGCGAAGATCGTGGCCAGATATCAGGCGCTGATGCCGGCCTTTCAAGGCCAGTTGACTGAGGAGCAGTTGTTGAGCCTGATGTCCTATGTGAAGTCTTTGCAGGCGCAGTCGCCTCCTGAAGCAGGCGCCGGATTCGCGCCCACGGGGAAGAAATAGCTATGAGTTCGATACCATCCACCGTTGGCAATGAGTTGCCCAACGAGCACTACCTGAATGCAACCTACGGCATTCGATCGTGGTTGCTGACCACGGATCACAAGCGCATCGCGCTGCTGTACCTGGCGTCGGTAACGTTCTTTTTCTTCATCGGCGGCGCGTTTGCCACCATGATCCGCATCCACTTGTTGACTCCGGATGGCTATCTGGTCACGCCGGAAACCTACAACAAGCTCTTCACGATGCACGGCGTGGCGATGATTTTCTTTTTCCTGATCCCATCGATCCCGGCGGTACTGGGTAACTTTCTGATTCCGCTGATGATTGGGGCGAAGGACCTGGCGTTTCCCAAAATCAATCTATTGAGCTGGTACATCTACCTGATCGGTGGCTGCTTTGTTCTGTATTCGTTCTCGACCGGCGGCCTGGACACTGGCTGGACCTTCTATACGCCGCTGAGCAGCGTGTATTCGAACTCGGCGGTTACCCCGGCCGTGATCGGCATTTTCATCAACGGCTTCTCCTCCATTCTCACCGGTCTGAACTTTATCGTCACGATCCACACAATGCGCGCACCTGGCATGACGTGGTTCCGGCTGCCACTGTTCGTCTGGGCACATTACGCCACCAGCGTAATCTTCATTCTGGGGACGCCGGTCATCGCCATCACGTTGTTGCTCGCTGGTCTCGAACGCATGTTTCACCTGGGCTTTTTCAATCCGGTGCTGGGCGGCGATCCCATTCTTTTCCAGCATCTGTTCTGGTTTTATTCGCATCCGGCCGTATACATCATGATTCTGCCGGCGATGGGCGTGATCAGCGAGATTATCCCGACGTTCGCGCGCAAACCGATCTTCGGTTATTCCTTCATTGCGGGTTCGAGTATCGCCATCGCGGTGATCGGTTTCTTCGTTTGGGCTCACCATATGTTCTTGACCGGCGAATCGTCGTATGCGGCGCTTACGTTTTCGTTGTTGAGCTACCTGGTAGCGATTCCTTCCGCCGTCAAGGTCTTCAACTGGACCTCCACTCTTTATAAGGGCTCGATTTCCTACGATACCCCGATGCTGTACGCCCTCGGTTTCATCGGGTTGTTTCTGATCGGTGGTCTTACCGGACTGTTCCTGGCCTGCCTGGGTCTGGACATCCACATTCACGATACCTATTTCGTCGTCGCGCATTTCCACTACATCATGGTGGGCGGTGCGGTGATGGGTTACGTCGGGGGTTTGCACTTCTGGTGGCCTAAGATTACCGGCAGGCTGTATCCGGAAGCCATGGCTCGGATCGCGGCGGTGACCCTGTTTGTAGGCTTCAATCTTACTTTCTTTCCGCAATTCATCCTCGGTTACCTGGGCATGCCCCGCCGTTACCACAGCTATCCGCCGGAATTTCAAGTGCTCAACGTAATGTCCACCGCGGGTGCGTCGATTCTGGCTCTCGGCTATTTGCTGCCGATGATCTATTTGATCTGGTCCATGCGTTATGGCCGGATAGCAGGCCGGAACCCGTGGCCAGCCACAGGGTTGGAGTGGGCGACCGATTCGCCGCCGCTCACCGAGAATTTCGACAAGACCCCAGAAGTAACCTGGGAGCCGTACGATTATTCCAATCGCCCGGACCTGGGACTGGAAGTGGGACAGCCGTCTCTGGCACCAGCGCACGGAGACGATTAGAACTTTAAGAAGCCGACACCGCGCGATTTTTGAGGAATGGTCTGGCGGTGGTTTGGCAGGTGACCGAACAGGTCGAAGAGGAGCGCCGCGTGCATCGCACCGGAGAGTTATTCGGGCAATTTGAAACGATGGACCAGCAGCGCGAGAGCGCTTCGCTGGGCATGTGGGTATTTCTGGTCACCGAAGTTTTGTTCTTCGGCGGCATGTTCATGACCTACACCCTGAATCGCTCCACGTACCCTGGAATTTTCGCGGAAGCCAGCCGGTCGATCCGGCTGTCGCTGGGGGCGATCAACACGGTTGTATTGATCGGCAGCAGCTTGACGATGGCGATGGCTGTGTGGGCATCCCAGGCCGGGAAGAAAAAGCTCATCCCGCTTTTCTTGATTGGAACACTGGCATTGGGCACGGTCTTTCTGGGAATCAAGGCCGTCGAGTATCACGACAAGTACGTCGAGCACCACATTCCTGGACCAAGTTTCAGCTTTGAACCGGGCGCAGACGTGGCCACCAATGCGCATGCCCAGCTCTTTTTCTCGCTGTACTTCGCGATGACCGGGTTGCATGCGCTGCATATGATCATCGGCGCCGGGCTGTTGCTATGGCTCCTCCGGGAATCGCTGCGGGGCCGCTTTACGCCGCAATACAACACCCCAGTGGAACTGGTGGGCTTGTATTGGCACTTCGTCGACATTGTGTGGATCTTTCTGTTCCCGTTGCTGTATCTCATCGACCGGCATTAGCGAAACGGTCGCAGGGGGAAGCGTTTGTCCGAACATCATATCGTTTCGCCGAAAATCTACTTTGCGATCTTCGCGGCGCTTATGGTTTGTACGGGTTTGACGGTTTGGGCTGCTGAAGTAGACTTGAACCACATTTTTTCGGGAATGAACGTCGTCGTCGCGCTGGCCATTGCGACGTTTAAAGCCGCGCTGGTAGTTTTGTTCTTCATGCACGGCAAGTACAGTTCAAAGCGAACTCAGATGGTCATTATCTGTTCGGTCTTCTGGCTTGCGGTCATGCTTTTTATGACCATGAGCGACTACCTCACTCGTGCCTGGTCGTAAGGACAGTCCCAGCACCTGTACCTTCGTTCCTAGAGAAACAATTTCAAGTGATTTGCGGCGAGCTGTGACACGTGTGTCCGCACTTCCGCCGTGTTCGATGGATGTTTGGGGTGGTACGGGGGGAACGGCGAAAGTGAAAAGGGGGACGAGCGAACCGGCCCAGCCCTCAATCCCCTAAAGGGATCCTCGGCTCGCGTCCCCCGTCGCCATGAAATGCAAACGATAAGCCAATTCTAACTTTCCTGTTTTCAGCGGCATGATAAACGCCTTCCGCGTAAAAATGCGGTACTCCCCCAAAAATTTACCCGTCGCCTGACGCCTCTACAGCGATCACTGTAAGCGGTGAATATATTTGTGGAAGGGGCTGTAAATTTCGCCGCTGCAAATTGCCCGAAAATGCGGATACGCCTGCAAGTTGACCCTTCTGAATGGAGCCTGTTACTCTATGAAATTATTCTGGCCGCAGTGTGCCTACTGTGCGCCAGGGCTCCTGTGGAGGGAGCGCAGGAATCATGGGCCTGACTAAGCTTATCGTTCGAGGCGCACGCCAGCATAATCTGAAAAACATCAGTGTCGAGATTCCGCGAAACACACTCACGGTGATCACCGGCTTATCGGGGTCGGGCAAGTCATCGCTGGCATTCGATACCATTTACGCGGAAGGCCAGCGTCGATACGTGGAGTCTCTTTCGGCGTATGCGCGGCAATTCCTGGACCAGATGGAACGTCCGGAAGTGGATGTAATTGAAGGACTTTCTCCGTCGATCGCCATCGAACAAAAGACAACCACGCGATCACCCAGATCGACGGTCGGTACGGTCACCGAGATCTACGATTATTTGCGTGTAATTTACAGTTCCGTCGGCATTCCGCATTGCCCGAACTGCGGCAATCCCATCACCCGGCAATCCAGCGAACAAATCGTCCAGTCCATCCTGAACGGTGATCTCTGTAAAGCAGACGATCGCATCATGATCCTGGCACCTATCGTGCGTGGGCGAAAGGGCGCCTATCGAAAGGAATTGGAGAAACTTGCGCAGGACGGATACGTTCGGGCGCGCGTTAACGGCGAGCTTGTGCAATTGGACGAGCCACCGGTCTTGGACAAGCGCAAGAATCACACGATTGAGGTGGTTGTCGATCGACTGCTAGTCAAGCAGGGGATAGCGGCACGCCTGGAACAGTCGGTGGCGACGGCACTTAAGCTGGCCTCCGGTCTGGTTACGATATCGATCGTGGGCGGCAAGGACTACACGTTCTCCGAGAAGTTGGCGTGCCCAGATTGCGGCATTTCTGTTCCCATTTTGGAACCACGTTCGTTCAGCTTCAATTCTCCCTATGGCGCATGTCCCGCATGCAACGGCCTGGGATCGAAATACGACTTTGACCCTGCGCGCGTGATTGTGGATTGGACACGGCCACTGTTTGATGGCGGCCTCGGACCGGGCTCAGGTTCAGCCAACCTGAAACGCACGCTCGAGCTGGCGGCATATGCTCACAGCTTCAATCTGGAAACGCCATTCGAGAAATTTCCAGCACGCGTTCAGAGCCTGCTGCTCTATGGCTATCCTCCTCCGAATGAGCAGGTTACGGAAGGTGGCAAAGCATCTGGCGGGAGGGCGAAAGGCGACAAGGGGTTTCGTTTCTCGGGGATTCTGAAGTTTCTGGAGCGCAATTTTGAGGAATCCAACTCGGATTCCTACCGCGAGTGGATGACGCAGTACATGTCTGCGACGCAATGCACCGTTTGTCACGGCAAGCGACTGCGCCCGGAATCACTGGCGGTAAAGCTGGCAGGCTGGTCGATCGCGGAATTTACCTCGCTGTCCCTGAGCTCGGCTCGCCCTGCGGTGGACAAGATTCTCGCGCAGCTCACTTCACGTCAACAAGAGGTCGCCGGGCGGCCGCTAGAGGAGGTTGCCGAGCGGCTCGACTTCTTGTTGGCGGTCGGGCTCGGATATCTCAGCCTGGCTCGCTCCGCGGCCACCCTGTCCGGGGGCGAAGCGCAACGAATTCGCCTGGCCACGCAAATCGGCTCGCGGCTTCGCGGCGTGTTGTATGTCCTGGACGAGCCGTCGATTGGGCTGCATGCCCGAGACAATGACCGGCTGCTGGGATCGCTCGAGCATCTGCGGAATCTTGGCAACACGGTGCTAGTCGTCGAACATGATGAAGACACGATTCGACGCGCCGACTTCGTAGTCGATCTCGGTCCGGGAGCGGGCGACGCGGGCGGCTACCTGGTGGCGCAGGGTAAACCCGAACAGATTGCTGCCAGTGCAGACTCTTTGACGGGACGCTATCTGAGCGGGGCTTCCAGCATTCCGATTCCAGAGAAGCGGCGCAGCCCGAATGGCAAATCTCTGCAAGTCCTCGGAGCGCACGCCAATAATTTGAAGGACGTCGATTTCAGCATACCCCTGGGTTTGTTGACCGTGGTCACTGGAGTTTCAGGCTCCGGCAAGTCCACGCTGGTCAATGACATCCTCTATCGCGCGCTGGCCCAGAAGCTGTATCGCTCGATGGAGCCTCCCGGGGCCCATCGCGAACTGCTCGGCGCGGAATACATCGACAAGGTCATTGAGATTGATCAAGCGCCGATCGGGCGCACACCGCGATCGAATCCGGCCACGTACACCGGGGTCTTCGCGCCCATCCGCGAGTTGTTTGCCATGCTTCCCGAATCGCGGGAGCGAGGTTACCGGCCTGGACGCTTTAGCTTCAACGTTAAGGGCGGGCGTTGCGAGGCGTGTCAGGGTGACGGTTTGCGCCGCATTGAAATGAATTTTCTGCCGGACGTTTACGTGCGGTGCGAAGTCTGCCGCGGGAAACGCTATAACTCGGAGACTCTGGCGGTGCGCTTCAAAGGACACTCGATTTCCGAAGTCCTGAATTTGCCCGCTGTGGACGCCCTGAAACTCCTGGAGAATATTCCACAGATTCAGCAAAAACTGGCGACGATGGTCGAGGTGGGCTTGGGTTATGTGCAACTCGGGCAGTCCGCAACGACTCTCTCGGGGGGTGAGGCACAACGCATCAAGCTGGCGCGCGAACTCTCGAAACGTCAGACCGGACGAACCCTTTACATTCTGGATGAACCAACGACCGGGCTTCACTTCGACGATGTCCGGAAGCTGCTGGACGTATTGCAACGCCTGGTGTCGCTGGGGAACACCGTGCTGATCATCGAGCATCATCTGGACGTCATCAAACAAGCGGATTGGATTATCGACTTAGGCCCCGAAGGTGGAGAAGGCGGAGGCCGGATTGTTGCGCAGGGCGCTCCAGAGGTCGTGGCTCGTGCGAAAAAATCCTATACCGGGCAAGCACTAGCTCGGTTGCTTCCCCAAAATGGCCGGAGCGGGGGAAACGGAATCAATTCCAACGGAAAATGATGGGGGTGCGGCTGGAGAGCTCAAGGACTTATTTATCGCCGACCATGAATAGCGCGAATTCCCGGATTTCGGCCGCATCCGTCGAGCTCAAAATGTTGAGCCGTACGCGGGAAGTTGTTCGCAGCGAAAAGCCTTCGATTCTCTTGTGACCAATGGTGTGGTCTTCGACAATCGTCTGCCAGCGATTGGCTTCCCAAGCCTCGACGCGGAAAGATTGCACATGTTGGCCGTTATTCATACGTTCCATCAGCTGAACGTGATCGAAAGTAACCGGTTTGGTCAGATCAAGCTGCAGCATGGCGTGGTGCGAGCCGTGCGGCGCGGACCAAAAGGTGTGCGGGTCGCCATCCAGCGCGGGTTCTATTTCGGCATCGCGGGTCACGCGGCCTATCTGAGCCAGATTAGTTCCATATCGATTGGCGATCGCATGCCCAAACTCTTCCAGGCGCCGAACATCTGTTTCCGGCAGCAATCCGCGGCGATCGGGTGCAAGCCCCAGCATTAATTGGCCACCATGTCCGACCGTTTGTTCGTACAACGTGAGCAGCTCGGGCAGTGATTTGAGTGACGACTCGTCATTGGGGTGCCAGAACCAATGGGCCTTGCGCAGCGGCGTGTCGGCTTCGGCCGGACGCCAGCGCAAGAAACCGTGGCGATCGATCACGTTCCAGTTATCGCGGGGAACAACGCCCTCCTCGTTTCCCACCCAACGAATATCACCATACTCAAACAGTCCGGTGTCCGCGAACACCAGCGTATTCGGCTGATAGGTGCGTAACTCCTCGATGATTTTCGGAAAATTGTACACATGACCTGCGCTGCCGGCGCCATCAAGCCAGAATTCTACGAGTTCTCCGTAATGAAGGGCCAGTTCGTCTAGCTGCGAGGCATAATAGCGATCGTACTCGGCGGAATTTGTGTAGCGCGGTTCGTGGCGATCCCACGGGGAAAGGTAAATTCCGAATTCCAGGCCGTACTTGCGCGCCGCGGCAGCTACCGCGCCGACGACATCGCCTTTGCCTCCCTGCCACAAGCTGCTTTTTATGCTGTAGTCAGTTTGCTCGGTGGGCCACAGGCAGAAGCCATCGTGATGCTTGGCCACCATCACAACATATTTCGCACCCGCTGCCTTGATGGCGCGCATCCATTGTTCAGGATCAAACTGCGTGGGATTGAAGACTTGAGGATTGGCAGTGCCATCACCCCACTCGTGATCCTGAAACGTGTTGGGGCCAAAATGAATAATTGCCCCGATTTCGAGATCCTGCCATTGAACTTGTTGAGGGGACGGTTTAATGTCCACGAAGTTTTGCGCGGTCGCAGCGCAACAACACAGCAGAACGGCGGCGAGCATGGCTGGTGTTTTCGGCAAGAAGTCAGCGAATTGAGGAGAGCGCATGGAGCCTTTCCAAAGTGACCAGGCACGAGACGCGAATATACTATGTCAAGAAGCGCTCCGGAGGCTTGCGGCTCACCTGCAAGGCCATCCGCCTGAGCCATTCAACCTATGGCACCTGAGCTGATCGAAGAGGTGATCCTTGAGGTGTGCGTCGATTCGGTGGATTCCGCCATCGCGGCACAGCGCGGCGGCGCTCATCGTATCGAGCTATGCAGCAACCTTCTGGAAGGTGGCATCACACCGAGCGCGGGCTTGATCGCCGCTGTTCGAAGCGCGCTTTCGATCGACCTTTACGTGATGATTCGCCCGCGAGGTGGGGACTTTTGCTACTCGAGTGATGAAGTCGAGATCATGGAGCGCGACATCCAGGTCGCTAAGGATCGAGGTGCGAATGGAATCGTGTTGGGGACTTTGCGGGTGGATGGAACCGTCGATGTCGAGCGTACCAGGCATCTTGTCGATGTTTCGGCCCCTCTGGAAGTGACCTTTCATCGCGCTTTCGACATGTCGGCCGATTTGTTTCGCTCTCTGCGCGATGTGCGGGAGGCGGGAGTACGCAGAGTGTTGACGTCAGGCGGAAAGCAAACCGCCGCTGATGGCGCCGAAGTATTGGCAGGCCTGGTAAAAACGCCTGGTGTTGTTCCAGCAATCATTGCGGCGAGTGGAATCAATGAGAGTAACGTGTCCGCGCTCATCGAGAAAACCGGGGTGCGGCAAGTTCACGCCACCCTGAGGTCCATGGTGCCAAGTCAGATGCAACATCAGAATGGCGGAGTTTCCATGGGCGGCTCAATGGGAATGGAATATCAACGCCTTGTAGTCGACGAGAATAAGGTGCGAGGCCTCTTGCGAGCGGCGTTGAAGGCGCGCGGGTTGAAGCTAAAGGCCGGCCAGCACCTTTCACTTGAACCCGACTAAGCGGATGCCGGTGCGGTTTGTCGGCTTTGCAACACCTGCCGGTATATGGCTTCCACCCCTAGCTGTAAGCGCAACCGTAAAGCACATTGCCGCGCTAGCTCCCCATCGTGGCAGCTTTTTGCGGGTCCGCGAGGATCGCACAGATGGCGTCCGCCATCGCCTGCACGTCCCCATTGGAACCACGAGGGGCTCATCTCGGTATTCGTACGTTGCCTCAGCACGGAAATCCAGACACGCATTTTCTTCTGATCGCTGATGACGAACTCACACCCGAAATCACCGCCGATGTTGAGCGCCGCGGATGGAGCGGTCACGTGACGTTCCTTCGCGATATATTCTCGATCCCAGGGTTCATGCTCAGCGCCATGAATTGCTATGTCTTCCCCTCGTTATACGAAGGCCTGCCCTTGGTTACCGTGGAAGCACAAGCCGCCGATCTCCCCGGTGTCCTCTCTGATCGTTTCACCCGCGAAGCCATTGTCGATCCGAAGCTGGTCACGGTCCTCACGCTGCATGACTCTGCGGGGCGCTAGGCAGCCGCGCTGTTGGACACGAAGGGAAACGGATTCGCGATACTTTGGCATCTGCACAAATTCTATGCCACGGAATTCAATCCAGCTCGCTGTGTCCAGTCATTCAGCAACACTTACGCCGCTCTGGTGGCGCAACGGCGCGGCCGCCACAGATCCGAAAACATACGGAGTAACTCATCAGCGGAGCCAACGCCTGAATCTTTTGGCTCCATCACCTCAAATCTGCAGAATCCGAACGAAGGCAGGCAAAGACTGCACAAAGTGAAGCGGGCGAAGAATTTCACGATGAAGAACTCGCAGGGGCTCGGACTCGCAGTTCTACGCGCGGTGCTTGGGGCACCGAGAAGGAATTGTGTCGATCGTCAAACTCGATCTGCAGCACCCTTATAATTCCGGGTTAGACTTGCGCCATGAAAATTTCCCGCATGCGCACTCTTGCTGGGTTTTTCTCGCTCTTGTGGCTGGTCTGTGTCTCCTCGACGGCGCAGCACCAACACTCGTCTACGACCTCGGTTGAAGATCAGTCCTGGCCGGTTAATGGCGGCAGCTCCGCCAACGCCCACTATTCACCGCTTACCCAGATCAACCGCAACAATGTGGCCAATCTCGCCGTTGCCTGGAAATATGATACGCACGAAAAGGGAGGGCTGCAGACCAGCCCGATCATAGTTGGCGGTGTCCTCTATGGCATCACGCCAACACAAAAAGTCTTCGCTCTGAACGCTGCTACAGGCCAACCGCTGTGGACCTTCGATTCCGGCATCGTCGGCACTCAGCCCGAGCGTGGTTTAGTTTTCTGGTCGAGCGACGGCTCCGCGGACGGGGCCAACAAGCGCATTCTCGTCGGGGTCATGAATTTCCTCTACGCCCTCGATGCTGTTAGCGGCAAGCCTATCCCTTCGTTTGGTGCCCGCGGGAGCATCGATCTTCGCGAAGGGCTCGGCCGGCCGCTTTCGTCATCGTGGGTCTCACTCACCAGCCCCGGGGCTATCTACAAAGACCTGATCATCGTCGGAGGCCGCAACGCCGAGACGCTTCCGGCGCCTCCAGGCGACATTCGCGCCTTCGACGTGCGCACCGGCAAACTGCGCTGGGCATTTCACACGATTCCACGTCCCGGCGAATTTGGCTACGAAACCTGGCCTAGGGACGCGTGGAAATACATTGGCGCCGCCAACAACTGGTGCGGCATGACCGTCGATGTGCAGCGTGGCATCGTGTTCGTGCCCACCGGTTCCGCCGCATTTGATTTTTACGGTGGCAATCGCATAGGCGATAACCTCTTTGCCAATTCGCTGATCGCGCTGAACGCGGCGACCGGCGAACGCCTATGGCATTTTCAAGCCGTCAAGCATGATGTCTGGGATCGCGATTTTCCGTCTGCGCCGGTTCTCGTTACCGTCAAGCGAGATGGTGCCGAGGTCGACGCCGTGGCGCAAACCAGCAAGCAGGGCTTCGTCTTTCTCTTCGATCGCGCCACCGGCAAGCCCCTTTTTCCCATCGAGTATCGAAAATATCCTGCAAGCACGCTGCCCGGCGAAGTGACCGCCGCGGAGCAACCGCTTCCGACCAAGCCTGCTCCCTTCGCTCGCCAGCTCCTGACCGAAGACATGCTTAGCAACCGCACTCCGGAGGTGCACCAGCAGACATTGGAGCGTTTCCGAAAATCGCGGAGCGAGGGCCAGTTCGTTCCTTTTTCGGAGGGCATCGACACGGTGATCTTTCCGGGCTTCGACGGTGCCGCAGAATGGGGAGGCCCAGCCGTCGACCCAAGCACGTCCGTCCTCTACGTCAACTCCAATGAGATGGCCTGGCTGGCGGCGCTCGGTCCAAACACGGGAGAGAATTCTCCTAGGGGCAAGTATCTTTCGCAGTGCGCGATTTGCCACGGGGATAAACTCGCGGGTTCTCCTCCATCGACTCCGTCCCTCGTCACTGTCGGTTCGCGTCTATCGCCACAGCAAATCGCTTCCACCATCAAGAATGGAAAAGGGCGCATGCCCGGCTTTTCCAATTTGTCCGCGGAGCAGCTTTCCAGCCTCGTCGATTTCTTGACCAGTGGAGAGAGCAAAGAAGTTGCCTCCAATGAACCCATACCTCCGGGAATCAGCTATCGCTTTACTGGATATCGCCGCTTCCTGGATGAAGACGGCTATCCGGCTATCGCACCGCCGTGGGGCACTCTTAACGCGATCGACCTCAACACCGGCGAGTATGTCTGGAAAATCAATCTCGGCGAGTATCCAGAACTCGCGTCTAACGGCATGGCCAATACCGGCAGCGAAAACTACGGCGGTCCGGTGGTCACCGCCGGTGGCTTGCTCTTTATCGGCGCCACGAACTACGACAAGAAGTTTCGCGCCTTCGACAAATCCACAGGAAAACTTCTCTGGGAGACAACTCTGCCGTTCGCAGGCAACGCTACACCCGCCACCTACGCCATCAATGGCCGGCAATATGTGGTGATCGCTGCTGGAGGCGGCAAAGATCTCAAGTCACCGTCGGGCGGAGTTTACGTAGCCTTCGCTCTGCCAGACAAAGGTACAAAATGACGCCGGGTGGCGCTTTCCGCTAGTTGCTATCGGATTTTGTCACGGACTGCGTCGCCTGAGGCGTTTGCAAAGAATCGAGCCAGCGCGCAGGCGTGCCGCAGGCGCGTAAGAAACCCTCCAAAACTATGATTTTTTCAGCGTGGCTTCGATCAGGCCATGGGGCTCGTCTGTCGGAAGGAAAAGTTCCCCGGGATTGTCCATTCCCAAAGGCTCAAGGTTGAGTAGATTGAAATGCTTGTTGGGCAACGAAAGGTGAATCTCGAGGATATTTTCAAAATTGTTGAGCACGGCTTCGCCCATGGCGTAAAGCGTGTGCTGCAGTGACTCGCTCTTATGCTCCGCGAAAGCTTCCAGAAGCGTCTGCCGCACCCCATGCCACAGCGGACCGAATTCAACTTCCTCTCCCGGATACAGCCAGCACGCGCGAATCGATGTAGCAAGAATGCGATCGCGGTCGTCTTTCAAGGTTGTGTACGGATCGCGCAGGAAATGATCGAAAGCGGAGTTGGTGGTTTTCATGACCACAAGGTCTTCCAGACCGGCGCGAATCTCGGTCCTCTCACGGGTTCCGTTCAACGTCGCGGTGCGTTTTTCGTCCCCGGCTCGAGAGAAAGCGGTCGCGTGCGGCTTGCCTCCCAGCGCCAGGCGGGACCATAGATTTTCCTTGAGCTCGATGCGTACTCGCGAGACCTGGGGATTGTAAGTGAGAAAGTGATCGACCAACTGAATGCCCAGTTCTTCCACAGTTTCGACGGGATGCTGGCGCGCCAACGCGTATACGGTGTTCTTCATGGTGTCGGTCGGAAGTATTTTGGTGTTGTCGCCCTTGGTGTGCGCGGCCTCGAAATCACCCTCGAAACTGATAGCCACCGTCAATTCCTTGATCTCGTGACGACCTTCCTGCTTCGCGACCCGTAGCAGACGAACTCGCGATTTGCCGTAATTGTTTGCTCCCAGGCGAATCATCATGCGTCAACTCCCGCGATACGTGGTGTACCCAAACGGATTGAGCAACACAGGAACGTGATAGTCCTGACGCGCGTCGCGCACGCTGAAGACCACGGTAACTTGGGGATAAAGCGACTCAACCTTGCAATCGGCGAAGTAGGTGTGGGTATCAAAGGTGAGGCGGTATGTTCCTTCCACGAGCGCTGCCGCGCCGAGCAAGTCGCGCACACGCCCATCTTTGTCGGTGGCCCCGCGTCCTATCTGTTTCCATCCGGTGCCTACCTCCTCCACTTCGAGCACGACTGATACGCCGGATGCCGGGCGACCCAAGGAAGTGTCCAATACATGCGTGGTGATATTGCTCATGATGCGAGTAGCTTCTCCAATCGGATGCGCGTGATTTTGCGCTGCTCTTCGGCGGCGATGCGCAATTCTTCGGCAGGATCGTTCAGCAGGCGTTGTCGGAGGCTGGCGAGAATCTCTTCGCTGGTCTTTCCGGTGGCGCAGATGAGAAAGACGTATCCAAACTTCGACTGATACTCCTGGTTGGCACGCGCCAGCGCCGCCTGAATTTGCGGGGCGGCGCTGTTCGCAACCGCTTGCTCGCCCTTCGACCAGCGCTTTGCGGTTGCGGACTGCGCTTTCTGTGCACGTTTCGCGCCAATGGCCGGATGATGGCGAAAAGCCTGCCGCCACTCGGCTTCGCTGAGAGTAGCCCAAAGCTTGTCAGCAGTATCGAGGATATACGCCACATCAGCAAAGGGCATCCTGGCCACCATCTGTGCAGCCCACATTGAGGATCCGCAGCAATCCAGAAGCGCTTTGTGAGCCTCAGTCTTTGATAATTGGTTGAGCCGCTGCGATCCTTGCAAGCGTTGCTTATCGCGAGAAACTCGGCCGACGAGGCGCAGACGGCTCACGCCGCCGTCAGGATAGATGTTGAACCGCGCATGAGTCGCGGTTCCAACGTCATTCAGCTTGCTGAAGACGTGCCGACGATTCGCTTTTAGTTTGGTTTGTGGAAGAACCTCTCTCCAGACATGCGGTGCGGCGAGAAAAGCGTCTGGTTGCGCGGAAGAGGTGTGGCAGACTTCTAGCGAACAGGAATCAGGGTAGTTCCCTTTGAAGTGGGCAGTGTTGACTTCGATTTTGTGGATTTTTCCGGGAAGCCCGAGTTGTAGGATCACCCAATCATGGCCGGGGCCGCGTCGCCGCTTGGTTTCCCATCCGTCACCCATGTTTTTCGCTTTGTCGGGCATCAGCAGATTGCGTGGCTGGCCGAAAAATTGATCGCTCGAGGTGAGGACAATGCCCCCGTTTTCCACCGCGATCAGGTCAATTCCGCCCGGCTCCAATCGTTTTGTGTCCGGTACAACTTCGCCGTACAGGCGAAGCCTGGCGACTCCCCCGTCGGGGTAAATCTTTACGCGAACGTGCGTGAAGCGGGCGTCATGCGAAATCGGAAAAAGATTTTGAGAATCGCCTTTCAGAGGCGTCTGCGGCAGTACTTCCGTCCACTCCGTAGTTTCATTCTTAAGCCGCTTCGCTTCCTCCTTATACGGTTTGTTACCCAGGTCGCAAGCGTCCAGCGAAAAGTGATCCGGATAGTTGCCGCGGAAAAAGCTGGTGTCGGCCAGGACGCCGCGAAGGATTCCGGGTAAGCCTAACCGGATGATGCACCAGTCGTAGCCGGGAGTGCGGCGGCGGCGGGTTTCCCATCCATCCATCCACTTGCCGCGATCGGTAAATTTGCCTTCGATGAAGATTGGCCTCGTCTCTTTAATCAAATTTTCCTTGGGAGCGAAGAACTCATCATTGGTAGCAAGCACGACGCCGCCCAATCGCTCTGCCGCGAGGTCCGCGAGATGCGTGAAATCCTTCACAGCCTGCCCCGGCGCAGCACGTGGCCGCTGGGCGTTTCGGAGACTTTCCCATTCTCGAAAATGAGTTGCCCTCGCAGAAATGTGGCCTCCACCGCTCCAATCAGTTCACGACCCGCATATGGAGTCAGCTTGTGCCGGTGGTGCAGCTTACTCGGTTCAGCGCGGAAACTTTTCTCGGAATCGAAGATCACAAGATCGGCATCGCATCCTGCCGCGATCACACCCTTTTTCCCGGCAAGACCCGCAAGATCCGCAGGGCCGCTGCACATCCACCTAGCAACATCGATGAGAGCATAGCCGCGTGAGAGTGCCTCCGTCCATATAACCGGAAGACCTAGTTGGAGTGAAGCGATTCCTCCCCAGGCACGCAGAAAGTCGCCTTGCTCGCGCAATTTCATGGCGGGTGGACAGGGAGAGTGGTCGGATGCAACGAAATCGATCGTAGCGTCCTGCAGAGCCGACCAGAGTTTTTCGCGATTTTCGCCTTCACGGATCGGAGGGGCGCATTTGAACTCGGTCGCCCCATCCGGAATTTCTTCCGCGGCGAAAATCAGGTAGTGAGGGCAGGTCTCGACGGAAACGTTCACGCCCTCGGATTTTGCCCGGCGTAGCAGCGCGAACGTATCGGACGAAGCGAGGTGCACGATGTGAATACGAGCGCCGAATTCGCGGGCCAGGCGCACGAGCAAGCCGATCGCTTGGTTTTCGGCTTCGCGAGGACGGCTGGCCAGCCACGTTGCGTAGCAAGTCGGCCGCTCCGCGCGAAGCTTCTCCATCGCGCCTTCGATTGGCCCTGGCAATTCAGCGTGAGCGAGCAGCGGAGCGCCGATCGCAGTTAGTTCAGGTAAGGCTTTGCGGAGATCAGGTTCGACTACGTGCGCAAATTCTTCGACCCCGCTAGAGACCAGAAAGCATTTGAACCCAAACACTCCCGCCTCCCACAAGCCGCGAAGCTCGGACGTGTTGCCGGGTACGACGCCACCCCAGAATCCGACATCAACATGCAGTTTGCCGCCGGCAGCGGAAATTTTGTCGTGATACGCGGCGAGAGTGGTGGTGGCCGGAATACTGTTGAGCGGCATTTCGATCAACGTGGTAACTCCGCCAGCCGCCGCACCTTGTGTAGCGGTTCGAAAGCCTTCCCATTCGGTGCGCCCTGGCTCATTGATATGCACGTGTGTGTCGACGAGGCCGGGAAGAATTGCGAAGTCACCTGCATCGATTATCGACACACCGGCCGGGATATCGTCAAAATCGGTGACAGCGACGATAACGCCGCCACGAATATTGATCGCAGCAGGGCGCTCGCCTCGGACGGTGACTACCCGGCGTCCGCGAAGAATGAAGGGCGCCTCGGGTGGCAAGTTGTCCAAAAAGTGAGAAACAATCGGCATCGCGCGTTACGCAGATAGCATTGCGAAGAATTCGGCCAAAAGATGTTGCGTAATGCGCCGCCGATAGCGGGCCGTGGAGCGGATATCGTCGATCGGAGCAATTTCGGCGGCCAGCGTTTCCTGAGCCGCCCGCAACAGCGCAGGAGTCGGCGATTCACCTTGCAGAATTCTCTCCGTTTCAGCGGCACGAAACACCGTCGGCGCTACGCTACCGAGCGCGATACGTACTTCGGCCATGCGCTGGAAATCGATGCGTGCGGCGGCAGCAAAGCAGACTTTAGAGATCGCTTGCGCGCGCCGCGTGCCGACTTTGCGGTAGTACTGCCTCCAGTGATTTGCGTTGCTTGGGCGTGGAAGCCGAATGCGGCGGATCAACTCATCGGGCCGAAGGGCGATTTGTTTGTAGCCGGACCAGAACGCGCGATAGGGGAGCCAGCGTGAAGTTGCCGAAGAGACGAGCTCGAGTTCAGCTTCGTAAACGAGTAGGGCTGGTGGGGAGTCGGCGGCGGGAGAGGCGTTGGCGACATTCCCACCAAGAGTGCCGCGATTTTGCGTGGCAATGCTGCCAGTTTCGGCGGCCGCTCGTGCGAGTAGAGGGAATTCGCGGGCAAGAGTTTCGTGTCGGCGGATCTCAGTGTAAGTCGTGAGTGCACCAATCATGACTTGGTCATGCGTGATTTCGATTCCGCGGAGTTCACGGAGATTGTATAGGCTGAGGAATTTGCGATGCGGGAGTTTGCCGGCTTCGAGCAGTACCATGAGGTCGGTGCCTCCCGCGAACGGTTTCCAGGGACCGGGCTCGGTGGCCATTTTTTGCAGCGCGGCGGCGAGATCCCGCGGGGCGACCAGCTCGTAGGACGGAATGTAAGATCTCACGGCCGAGGCTCCGTTGCCTGTTGCGCTGCGCGGCAGGCTTCCACTACGGATGCCAAAATTTTTGTGTAGCCGGTGCACCGGCAAAGATTGCCGGCGAGGCCCTCGCGAATTTCAGAATCGGTGGGATGCGGATTGCGCGCGAGCAGATTTATAGCGGCGAGAATCATGCCGGGAGTACAGATGCCACATTGCGCCCCGCCATGGGTGAGGAAGGCTTGCTGAACGCCGTGGAGTTGATTTTCTGTGGCCACACCTTCGATTGTGCGGATCTTTGTTCCTTCGGCTTGCAGCGCGGGGACCAGGCAGCTGTTGACCAGCGCGCCATCGATTTCTATTGCGCACGCGCCGCATTCACCTTCGCCGCAGCCTTCCTTTGTGCCGGTCAGGCGAGCTTGCTCGCGGAGAACATCGAGGAGTCGCGCCATCGGGTAGGTTTCCAAAATGAGAGCACGGCCGTTCACAGTGCAGTGCACGCTGATCTTTCCCGCCGGTTCAGACATGCACGCTTTCCAGAATTTCGAGCAGAACTTCGGGAGTGATAGGGATGCGCCTGATATCGGCCCCGGTAGCTTGCGCGATGGCGTTGGCGATTGCCGGCGCGGTGCCGTCGAGCGGCAGTTCGCCAATGCCTTTGGCGCCGGCTGGGCCCCGCTCGTAGGGGATTTCTTCGAAGAAAACGCGGATTGGGGGGATGTCCATCGAGGTGGGCATGATGTAGTTTGTCATCTGGCCATTGATCATCCGACCCTGCTGCCAGACGCAATTTTCATAGAGAGCGAAGCCAATGCCTTGGGCGACGCCCCCTTCGATTTGCCCGGCCGCAAGAATCGGATTGATGACTTTCCCGACTTCCTGAACAGCAACAAAATCGTCGACGTGTACTTCGGCCGTGCGCGTGTCGACCGAAACCTCAGCGACATAAACGGCCCATGCATAGGCGCCGTAGGCGTCGCCCTGATAGCGCTCATCGTCCCAATGAAGATCGCACGGATGTTGATACTTGGTCAGGGATTGCAGTGGACCATGCACATTGATATACGCAGCACAGGCGGCGTTGAATTCCGCGGGAGTGTAATTGGATTTGAGAAGGCCGCTGTCCAAAAGAGATTTTTGTACCGCACGAGCTGAGGTTTCAACAAGTTTGCCGACGATCATGGTCGTACGCGACGCGACGGTGGGGCCGCTGTTGGGGACTCGCGCGGTATCGGGCTGCGCAATTTCGATCTGATCGCAGCCAAGTCCGAGAGTTTCCGCAGCAATCTGGCTGAAGACTGTATTGGTACCCTGGCCCATCTCGGTACTGCCGGCGAAAACGCGGACACGGCCTTCACACGTGACTTCGAGCGCCGCTTCCGAGGCGAGATATTCTTCACCGGAGCCGGTGAAGCCCGCGCCATGAAGGAAGGACGCGAAGCCGATGCCCCTTTTTACGAAAGCGTGCAAATTTTCATGCGTGAAGCGTTCGCGCTTGGCGTGGTACTCGCAAAGTTCGAAGGCGCGGTCCATCAAGCCGGCCAGGTCAACCTGTTCGCGAACGACTTGATGCACCGCAAGTGTCTGACCTTTGCGGATGAAATTGCGCCGGCGGAGTTCTTCGGGAGAAAGGCCGATGACATGGGCGATGCGGTCAAGATGGCGCTCGAGCGCAAAGACGCTTTGCGGGGCGCCGAATCCACGGAACGCTCCGTGAGGAGGGGCGTTTGTGGCGATCGCGCGGCTCTTGATACGGACGTTTGGACATTCGTACGGGCCTGCGGCATGGATCGTGCCGCGAGAAAGAACGACGGGGGAAAGCGTCTGGTAAGCGCCGCCGTCGATGGTGAAATCGATCTCCATGGCGAGGAGTTTCCCGTCGCGAGTGACGCCGGTGCGGTGAATCGTGCGCGAAGGGTGGCGCTTGGTAGTCGCCACCATATCTTCGGCGCGATCGTAGATCATTTTCACGGGTTTCCCCGATTTCCACGCCAGCAGCGCGGCGTGCGCCGCGATCATCGAAGGATATTCTTCTTTGCCGCCGAAGCCGCCGCCGGTTTCGGTCTGCACAATGCGGATACGGTCTTTGGGCAGGCCGAACAGCGGCAGCAGCGCTTTATGGACGTAATAAGGGCACTGCAATGAGCCCCAGACGGTGACCCCTTCGGCGGGTCCGGCCTGTGCGATGATGCCTTGCGGTTCGATATAGAGTTGTTCCTGCGCTCCCGTTTCGTACTCACCTTCCACAATAAAAGCGGCGGAGGACCAGGCAGAATCGACGTCCCCCTTCTCCACGCGGAAGGATTTGAAAATGTTGTCCAGCCCCCAGATGATTTCCCTGCGTGCAAGTGAATCGGCAATGGTGAACACGCCAGCCGAAGGCTCTATTTCGATGCGGACCGCGCGTCGTGCTTCTTCAAGCAGATATTTATCGGGATGCGCGAGCAGCAGAACCGGCTCTTCAGGATGATTCACGAAACCATCAGCGAGCGCAGGTTGATCGTCAATCAGTAGCATGACGCAATTCTTGCCGGGAATGTCCTTGGCGGTGACGATCGTAAAATCAGGCCAGGGAATCCCGGAGTCGAAGTGCATATTCACAATACGCCCGCGAGGCGCGGGGCTCCGCACCGTGAGGCCGTGAATCATGCCTGGAAAAGAGATGTCGTCGACGTAGCGCGCGGCACCGGTGACCTTGTCGCGGCCTTCCTTGCGAGGCACGGAGGTTCCTATGATGCGTGGTTCCACGAATCAATCCTTGTATTAGCGGCCAGCTACGCGCCTTCGTGTGTTGAACCTAGTTTAACGCACGCCAAGGCTAGGCCGGGAATGGATGCCATTTCGCAGAGCTTCGCTCAGCACGCTTCGGATCGCTAGTGGATGACAACCTGCACGAATTTCTTCGGAAGCCGCGATTTACGCTCCGCTGGACATGCGAAGAATCTTTGCCGGCGGTTTGGCGGCACGCGCTTGCGCGAGGGAATGCGCTTCGTACGCGGCTCCAAGGAGTGGTGCGTCTTCGTTTAGGATTACGAAGATAGGGATACGCGCCAGCACGGAAGTCAACGGCGCCTTCGCTGAGAATGCGCGAGCGAATGAACCCTCGCGGAGCTTCGACAAGATCTTCAGCGCGATGCCGCCAGCCAGGTAGACGCCGCCATATGCCAGCACGCGCAGCGCCAGATTTCCCGCTTCCGAACCGAACGAATCGATCCACAGATTAAGCGTTTCCACACAAACAGGACATGTGCGAGCGATCGCATTCTGAGTAATTTCGCGTGCGGAGTCGCCGGCAAGTTCTTCAAAAGAACCATGGCTGATCGTGGGATCGAGAAATTCATGGACCCGACGAAATCCGCGGCCCGAGAAAACTTCTTCGCACGAAACGCGGGGCAGCCGCTGCCGCAGGAAATTGAGCAGCTGTACTTCGCGATCAGTGCGCGGAGCAAAGTCGGCGGCGCCGCCTTCCGAGGGCGCCGCGTGGTAGCGCGTGCCATCCCAAAAAAGCATCGCTTCGCCCAGCCCCGTGCCTGCGGCGATCAGTGCTTTGTTGGCGTGCGGCTGCGAAACGACTTCATTCAGTGCCAGGAAATCATGCGGCGGCAATTTGTCGATACCGCAAGCGGTGGCTACTAGATCGTTGATCAGGACGATGTCTTCGACCCGTAGGCCCAACTTCGCCGCTAGCGCCGCGGTGTCCAGGATCCATGGAAGATTGATGGCGTGCAGGCGCCCGTCAAGCACGGTTCCCGCGACTCCGAAGCCCGCCGCGACAAAATGAGCGTCGGGATGCATGGCCCCATGCTGCCAGGCTTCATGGCGAAAGGCATCCACGAGCTGCTCGAAGCTGGAGAAATCGCGCGTGGCGTAGCGATTCTGGAAGACAAGCTCAATCGTCGCACCGCGCTGTGCAAAAGCGGCGAGGTTGCATTTGGTGCCGCCGATATCGCCGGCCAGGATCATCTGAAACGCTCGATTCGCAAACGGCTGTACAGCGCGTCTGCGTGGGAAAATTTCGCTTCCCTGCGGGGCCGCGCCTGAGGCACGGAGGGATTTGGGGTGGTCACTTCGTGGTGCACGCACCAGAATCGTTCACGGCAGAGTAGCAGACCGCATCGGCGAAGTACAGACTCTGGCTAAAGCTTCTCGGGGGTGAGGCGCGCGGTCATCTCCAGCACGTGGCGGTAGTAGTCATGCTGCCTGAGCTGCGCGCCGGCCGCCTGGTCAACTATAAATGTGACGTCGGGATGAAGTTGCAGCGCCGAAGCGGTGACCGAACCTGTAACCGGGCCCTCGATGGCCTGCGCGATTGGTTTTGCCTTCGATGAACCGCTCGCGAGCAACAGGATCCGTTTGGCTTCCAGTATGGTGCCGATGCCCATGGTGATCGCGCATTGCGGAATCTCCTCGCCGGGTGCGAAAAACCTGCGATTGTCTTCGATGGTCTCCTTGGTGAGAACCTTCAGCCGAGTGCGGGAGCCCAAGCTCGAAGTCGGCTCGTTAAATCCGATGTGACCGTTACGCCCGATTCCGAGGATCTGAAGGTCCACGCCTCCGACCTTGCGGATGGCTTGTTCGTATCCAGCGCAGTACTTATCGTACTGTCCCCGGATCGCTCCGTCGGGAATGTGAATGCTGCCCTCCGGAATGTTCACGTAAGCGAAGAAATTCTCGCGCATGAAATAATGAAAGCTTTGTGGATGAGTGGCGGGGAGTCCCAGATATTCGTCGAGGTTGAAGGTGACGACGCCTGAAAAGTCGAGCGATTCCTCGCGATGCAGGCGCACCAGCTCTTTGTACATGCCCACGGTTGTGCTGCCGGTCGCAAGCCCCAAGCAGATCCTGGGATTTCGACGGATGGCATTGGCGACGATCCGCGCCGCCTCCTGGCCCAGCTCTTCAGCATTGGATTTGAGAACCAGCAGCATCGATGTGGGCGCTCCACGCCGTTAGTCCCGAATTAAATCGATTTTATACGGCCGATCCATACGTGGACCGTCAGCCTTGGGCGTTGGGATTGTACTGCAAGTGCGCGAGTCTATCGGAACCTTCGAATCATCAGCTTGTGCCGGTCAGACCGATAGAAGCCAAGCACGTACATAATCGTAGTGCCTTTGGAAGAATAAATAAGCTGCCGGATGCGCAGCAGCGGGTCGCGCCGCAACACGCCCAGCAAATCAGCAGTTCGCGGATCGGCCGCCGTAGCATCCACTTCTTCGTCGGCGTAACCAAGCTCGACTTGGTACTCTCGTTCAAGGATTTTGAAAAGTGATTCGCGCCCCAACGGAGCGGAAAGCAGATTCGGAAACGCCGCAGCGGACAGATAGCACGTCTCCAACGCAAAAGGCTCTTCCGCCGCGTGGCGGATGCGCTCCAGCTTGATGACCCCGCTGGTCGGAGGCAAGGCCAGCCGCGCTGCAACTTCCTGCTCATCAAAAATAATTCGCGCGAACAGAACTTTGGAATTGGCGGTCAGACTGCGCCCGGCCATTTGTTCCGTGTAGCTCATCAATTTATTGAAATGAATTTTCGGCGAAGAAACAAAAGTGCCGATGCCGCGGCGGCGCTCGACGATTCCTTCGCGTTCGAGAGAGGCCAGCGCATGGCGGGCCGTCATCAGGCTGACCTGATGCAGCTTCGCAAGGTCGCGCTCAGAGGCCACCGCATCGCCTGAACGCAATTGTCCCGCTTCAATGCGTTTGCGGATCGTGCTTTGAATCCGCTGGTAGGCGGGCAGGCCGTTGCGATTCCTCTGCTGCATTCCGTGTTTGTCTCCCAGGCTGCGTCCGCGCGGCGCGACACCAAAAACGCCTTACTGGCTGCAAGTGCTTAAAAAGGTTGATCTTCCGTCTTCGCCCCTGCGCCGCGGGCGAGCCCACTCTAGAGTGGCAGTGTGCCGGTACCGGTGATATAGAGCGCACTTCTGGGTCGCTATAGAGTACCGGCGCTGAGAATCTTATAAATCAGAACTTTTCTGTTGACAATAGTTTTTTGGTGCTATATAGCTACTCACCACAGGGCCATAGCGCGATCAGGGTGTGCTGATCTCAGTCGAGGAAAAATTTCTAGTGGTAAGTCCGCTGGGCGAGCCGGCGGTCTGGAATTGGAGGATTCTCCTATGAAAAATCGACTGTACTTGGGGTTGGTATTTGCGTTGGCGATCGCGATGGCCGTTCTGCTGGGCACGAACGTCACGCTGGGACAGGAAGTAACCGCGACGGTTACCGGTACGGTAACAGATCAGCAAGGCGCACCGATCGTGGGTGCCAGTGTCACGGCAAAGTCCGTGGAGCGCGGCACTATCTTCAAGGACGTTTCAAACGAAGCGGGTATTTACCGCATCACGCAGCTTCCGGTAGGCAGCTACGAGCTGCGCGTGGAAAAGGACGGCTTTCAGTCCGCCCAGTATCCCGCCTTCACACTTTCTCTCAACCAGATCGCTCGCATCGATCCCGAACTCAAAGTCGGCCAGGTCACCGAGACCGTGGAAGTAGCCGCCGGCGCCCCCCTGCTGAAGACCGAAGCTACGCTGGTCGACACCATTATCAACGCGGCCACCAATGACGCGCTGCCCCTCGCAACTCGAAATTACGTCCAACTCACGCTGCTCTCCCCTGGCGCGGTTCACCCTGATCCCAGCAGCTTCAACAACGGCGACAATGTAGTCAGCGGAGCGCGTCCGTTCATCAACGGCAACCGCGAGCAGTCGAACAATTTTCTCCTCGATGGGATGGACAACAACCAGGTTTCCGATAACCTGCTTGGCTACACTCCGTCGCCAGATGCCATCCAGGAATTCAATTTAATCAGTAACAACGCCCCCGCGGAATTCGGAAACTACATGGGCGGCATCGTCAATGCAACCATCAAGTCCGGTACCAACGGCTTCCATGGAGATGTCTGGGAATTCTTTCGCAACGACAAACTGAATGCCAACAAGTGGGAAAACAAGGTTAACCCCAATTCGCCGGCAATTTCGCGTGATCCGCTGCGCTGGAACATGTTCGGTGGAACTCTCGGTGGACCTGTCATCAAAAACAAGCTTTTCTTCTTCGTGGACTATCAGGGCCAGCGCTTCGATCACCCGCCCGCCGGAAGTTTCATCTCTGTCTTCACGCCGGCTGAGCAGGCCGGTGATTTCTCGGCGCTCCTGAACCAGAGCACGCCGATCCAGCTCTACAACCCCTGTTCAGGAACTAGCGGCCAAAACGGAACGCCTTGCGTGGCGGCTGCGACCCGAACACCGTTTCCCGGGAACATAATTCCCGCCAGCATGATCAGCCCAGTGGCAGCCGCTCTTTTCGCATCGCCACTCTATCCGACAACGGTTAACAACAATTTGACCAACAATGCCATTCAGTTGACGTCACAAGCATTCAACAGTGATCAGGGTGATGCTAAGGTTGACTATCGGCTTTCCAGCAAAGATATGATTTCAGGCCGCTTCACTCGCGCATTTCAGATTGATCCCACGACAAAATCGCAGGTCCTTTTCGGAAACGGCGTGGCTACGGCCCCGGTCTGGAGCGTAGTTGGCGATTGGACCAGATCCTTCAGAAGCAACCTCATCAATGATGCTCGTTTTGGGTGGAATCACATCACTGTCAACACGGGATCTACGTTTGATAAGTCCGTTGGGGCTTTTGGCGAATCTGTCGGAATTGGGGGCTCCAATCCGGCCGGAATCATCGGGCTCTTGGGCGTTGATTTTGGTGGTGGAACCCCCACCAGCCCCGGCAATGGAACGCTCACCAATATCGGAAACAGCGCAGTAACACAATTCTTCGACACCAAGGTGTATCAAGCCGACGATTCGATCACCTGGATCCGTGGCCGCCACACCTTGAAGCTGGGCGGACAGTATATGTTCCAGAGGATTAACGCGTTTTACTCTGGCAACAGCGGCAGCTTGGGTGGAATTGTCTTCGGCCCTAACTTCACCGCCTCCGCTCCCACCAGTCCGCTGAAGAAAACGGGTGAAGGCATGGCGGACTTCTTCCTGGGGCTACCCACTTCGTTTGGGCGCGGCCTCACTGGCGGCAGCTGGGTGCAGTCCTCCAATATCATTTCCGGATACGGTCAAGATACCTGGCGTGTATCGGATCACCTGACCCTCACTCTCGGTCTTCGTTACGAAGCTCACACTCCGTGGGTCGAAGAGAAGAACCAGCAAGTGAATTTCAATCCTGAGAGTGGACAGCTTGAAACTGCCGACCAAGGGGGCGCAAGCCGTGCCCTCTACAATGGCGTCTATGGCGGTAAAGCCTTCCAACCACGCCTTGGCTTTGCGTGGACGCCTGGGCGATTCAATGGTCACACAGTGGTTCGCGGGGCCTTCACGATCTCAACCTACCTCGAAGGAACCGGAACCAATCTGCGCTTGCCGCTCAATCCACCTTTTGATGGCGGATCGCCTGGCAGCCCCGAATTCCAGACGCAATATCTTCTTCAGCCACTGCCTGGAACTACGGCATCGGATGGCATCATTGCGCCTCCCAACACCGGTCTCGCGTGCCCGGCGTTTTCCTGCTACAACGGAACCGTATTTCGGCTTTGGGACCAGAATGTACAGCCCGCGATTGACGATCAATGGAATCTGACCGTCCAGCACCAGTTCGGTTCCAGCACGACGTTCCAAGTCGGCTACGTCGGCCAAACTGCCTATCACTTGATGGTGCCCTTCTACTACGGCCAAGCTGTGGCAGAACCCGCCAGCTCGTGCGGCAAGCCACCTTGCACCTCGCCGAGCCCGTTCTTTGCGAACGGTGACGGTCCAGCCCTTCTCGCCGCAATCAACACTGGCGGAGGGACTGTTTCCGGCACGCAGTCCAACGGCCGGATGATGTACAACGCCCTTCAGGCCGTTTTCCAGAAGCAGCAAAGCAACGGCTTGCAGTATCAGGTGTCCTACACCTTCGGTAAGTGCATGACCAACAACAGCGGCTACTATGGCACATGGTCGGGTTCCCGAGCCTCCTCAACGGCCTCGCCATACTGGCAGAACATCTACGATCCGCAGGCGGAATGGTCACCCTGCTACTACGACGAGACCCACAACCTCACCGCCTATGCCATTTACGATCTGCCGTTCGGCAAGGGCAAGAAGTTCGGCACGGACATGAACAAGGCGGTTGACGCTGTGGTCGGCGGCTGGACGGTCAGCCCGATCCTCACGCTGCACACCGGCTTCCCGCTGAGTCTCTACAATAATGGCACCGATCAAACCGGAACCGCTTCGCGTGGTTTGCGCCCAGACTGCAACGGCACCAACACTGTCTTCGGCCGCCGCGACGCCACCGCCGCTCAAGGTGGCGGCATTCAGTGGTTTGATCCCAACAACTACTCCAACGCCGCTGGCTTCGGCACTTGCTCTCCGCAGATCGGCCAGTTGCGTGGCCCTGGCTTCTACAACTGGGACATCAGCCTCCAGAAAAACTTCCAGATCACCGAACGTTTCAAGCTGCAGTTCCGCAGCGATTTCCTGAACGCGTTCAATCGCGTCAACCTGGCGGTACCGAATACCACCGTGCAGACCAGCACGACCGGCGTCATCAACGCATCGCAACCTCCGCGCAATATCCAGCTTGCGTTGAAGCTCTACTACTAACCGCGAAGCACGTATAATGAGGCAGGCGATCACCCCCGCCTGCCTCATTTTTTTATGCAAAAGTCTGCTTACCGATTCTTGGTCATCGCGCTGGTATGTGGAAACTTGGCGGAGTCTGCCATGCCCCAATCGAGTGCCAAACCTACGCCAAGCTCCGGACCCGCCAACGCTTCCTCAGCGCAAAAAGGCCTGAACCTGGCAGAAGGCGGACATTGCCGCGAAGCCTTGCCTATTTTGCGCAAGACCGCCCCTCTCACTGTCGACAAGGAATTGAAAATGAAGGCCGGCCTCGCTACCGTTCGCTGCGGGTTGCAACTCAACCAGACCGAAGCCGTCGTCACTGCGCTCGTCTGGCTCAATCGCGAATTTCCGTCCGATCCCGACGTTCTCTACGTCACCACTCATGCCTACTCCGATCTCTCCACCCGCGCCGCCCTGCACTTGGCGGGATCGGCTCCCACTTCCGTCCAGGCGCTCGAACTTAACGCCGAGGCTCTCGAGTCCCAGGGCAAATGGGACGAAGCCGCGGCTCAATACCATGCCATTCTCAAGCAGCAGCCCGACATCCGCGGAATTCATTACCGCCTCGGCCGCATCATTCTTTCCAAGCCCCAGACGACGACCACCATCACCGATGCCCGCGCCGAGTTCGAAGCGGAACTGAAGACCGATCCGCACAATGCCGGCGCGGAGTACATCCTCGGCGAAATGGCCCGTCAGTCACAGCAATGGGAAGATGCCATCGATCATTTCTCTAAAGCCTCGAAGTTTGACGCGAGTTTCGCCGACGCTTTTCTTGGCCTCGGCTTCTCGCTAAATTCTGTCGGGCGTTTCGCCGATGCCATCCCCCCGCTCGAAGCCGGCGTAAAGCTTCAACCGGCGAATCCCACCGGTCACTATCAGTTGGCAATTGCTTACAACCGCGTCGGTCGTAAGGAAGACGCCAAGCGCGAAGCGGCGCTGCAAAAGGAAGCCGCGGAAAAAATCGAGCAGGACCGGCAAAAAAGCGCGGAAGCGCCGCAGTAAATTCGCACGATCGAGAGGGACCTCGACGGAGCCGCGGTGAGCATGAATGGCCGATCTACCGAGCCCGTGAGAAATTCCTCGCTGCTGATATCGCTTCTCGTGCTTTCCACCTCCGTGGCCGCTATCTTTCTCGGCACCGGAGTCGCACGAAGTTCCGGCGCTGAGCCGGCTGGGGACAAGCCAATCCAGTTCACCAACGCCACCGCGGCCGCCGGAATCACCTTCACGCATTTCCGCGGGAACGACGGCATCCCCACAAACCTCGAAATTTTCGGACCAGGCATTTGCGTCGCGGATTTCGACAGTGACGGCTATCAGGACATCTACTTAGTGAACGGCCGGGATTTGCACGACAAGGGCATCGTCGCGCGCAACGCGCTCTATCGCAACAACGGCGATTTCACCTTCACCGACGTCACGTCGCAATCCGCCGTTCCAGGCACCGGCTACGGCCTGGGCTGCGTCTGGGGCGACTACGACAACGACGGTTTTCCCGATCTCTTCGTTACTCAGTTTGGCCGCAATGTCCTCTACCACAACAACGGCAACGGCACTTTCACCGACGTCACTGACAAGGCTGGCGTTGCCGGTCTCGACTTTGGCACGCTGTTCCACTCCGGTGCTACATTTTTCGACTACGATCGCGACGGCAAGCTCGACCTTTACGTCGGCGGCTACGTCGATCTCGGTCCCGGCGCGCCGCGTTACTGCACCGTCAGTGGAACTAAGACCAGTTGTCCGCCGACCGCCTATAAAGGCACCGCCGATCTTCTCTATCACAACAACGGCGACGGTACCTTCACCAACGTCACCAAAGCTGCCCAGATCTTCCAGCCGCAGGGCAAAAATCTCGCCGTAGGCGCCGCCGATTACGACAATGATGGCTGGCCCGATCTATTCGTCGCTAACGATGGCTTGAACGCCTACCTCTACCACAACGAGCACAACGGCAAGTTCGACGAAATCGGCACGATTAGTGGCATGGCTCTCGCCGCGCGCGGTAGCACCATGGCCGCGATGTGCATTTCGCTCGGCGACTACGACAACGACGGCGCGCTCGATCTCTTCATCACCGACTTCCAGCAGAATTCCGATCATCTCTGGCACAACGATGGCAAAGGCAACTTCGATGAAGTCAGCGATCAGGCCGGCATCACGCTTCCCACCCGCGGGGTCCTCGGTTTCGGCGGCGGGTTTTTCGACTACGACAACGATGGCCTCCTCGATCTGTTCGTCGCCAACGGCCATGTCTATCCGGAAGTCGAGCAGGTCTCGCCCGACGTGCGTTTCAAGCAGATCAATTCGCTGTTTCACAACGAAGGCAAAGGAAAATTTTCCGAAGCCACCAGGCAAGCCGGCCCTGGATTCGAAACTCCGTACGTCGGCCGGGGTGTCGCCTTCGCGGATTTCGACAACGACGGATTCATCGATGTCGTGGTCGGAAACAACGGCGATCCCCCGCTTCTGCTCCGCAACCTGGGCGGCAACGGCAGTCACTTCGTGAACTTCCGCCTGGTGGGCAATCCCAGCAATCGCGACGCGATGGGTGCTCGCCTCCGCCTGACCGCTGGTGGAGTCACCCAGATCCGCGAAATCGCCGGCGGCGGCAGCTATCTTTCCCAAAGCGACCTGCGCGCGAATTTCGGTTTGGGCCCTGCAACCAGGATCGATTCGCTCGAAGTCACTTGGCTCGCCGGAAAGAAGCAGTCCTTTCGCGACCTCGACGCCGACAAGTTCTATCGCATAGACGAAGGCAAGAACGAGCTGAGCCTGCAAAAATTCGCGCCGCGCGCCCAGCCAAAGAGAGCAGCGCAGCTTTGAGCCGCGCTCGATCACCATGGGCGCCAGCGGCTTCATCTCGCAGGGAATTTCTGCGCATAGTGGGTGCCGCCGCGGCCGCGTTCGGAGTTTCTCCGGCGGCCTTAACTGCTGATGAAACTCTGCCCGCCTTTTCCGAAATCTCCTCCGCTGCATGTGGAATTTCTTGGCGGCACGTGAACGGTCGCTCTTTGGAAATGTACCTTCCCGAAACCACCGGCGCGGGCTGCGGCTTTCTCGACTACGATAACGACGGTTGGATGGACATTTATCTCGTCAACAGCGGCGCCTGCGATTTCTTCACTCCCAATCCGCCGCTCCGCAACGCGCTCTACCGCAACAATCGCGACGGCACCTTCACCGATGTCACGGCGAAAGCCGGCGTTGCAGGCGGTGGCTACGGCCAGGGCGTCGCCGTCGGTGATTACGACGGAGACGGCTTTCCGGATATCTACCTGACCCAATACGGCCGCAGCATTCTGTATCACAACAATGGCGACGGCACTTTCACCGACGTCACCACCAAAGCCGGTGTCGCCGCACCTGGATGGGCCTCCAGCGCTGTCTGGTTCGACTACGACAACGACGGCCGCCTCGATCTCTTCGTTTGCCGCTTCGTCGACTTCAGCAAAGAGAAAAACAAGTGGTGCGGCAACCGCGACACCAATCAACGCTGGTATTGCATCCCGAAAGTCTACGATCCTATGCCGTGCTGGCTGTTTCACAACAACGGCGACGGCACCTTTACCGACGTGAGTAAAGAATCCGGCATCGCGAAATCTCTCGCCAAGGCTTGGGGTGTGGTCGCCTGCGATATCAACAACGACGGATGGATGGATTTGTTCGTTGCCAACGACACTGTCGAGAATTTTCTCTTCGTCAACCAAAAGGGAAAATTTGAGGAAGTCGGCCTTGTCGCGGGCGTAGGCTACAGCGCCTACGGACGCGCGCGCTCCGGTATGGGCGTCGACGCCGCCGACTACGACCAGGACGGCTGGGCCGATCTATTCGTCGCCAATGTCGACCAGGAAATGTACTCGCTCTATCACAACAACAAAAACGAAACCTTCAGCGACGCCGCCATCGCCACCGGCATCGGCTCGACAACAAAACTGATGAGCGGCTGGGGTCTGAAGTTCTTCGACTATGACAACGACGGCGATCTCGATCTGTTGCTGTGCAATGGACATCCCGACGACAAAATCGACGGTCGCGTCGCCGGCGTGAAATATCTCGAGCCCATGCTGCTTTTCCACAACACCGGAAAAGGCCTGACCAACGTCAGCGCACAAAGCGGCCCGATTTTCTCGAAGCCCATCGCCGGACGCGGCATGGCCATCGGCGATTTCGACAACGACGGCGCGGTCGATGTTCTGGTCGCGGTCAACAACGACGCGCCCATCCTCCTCAAGAACAACGCCGCTCGCCAGAATCACTGGCTTGGCGTAAACCTCGTCGGCAAAAAGGCAAATCGCGACGCCGTCGGTGCCCGTATCACCTGGCAGGCGGGAGACCTCAAGCGCACCCGTACCAAAGTAGGCGGTGGCAGCTATCTTTCCGCCCACGACCCACGCATTGTGCTCGGCACAGGCAAGCGCGAAAAAATCGACTGGCTCGAAGTAAAGTGGCCCATGCCCGGCGGCACAACCCAGCGTTTCACCGATCTTCCCATCGACCGCTACATCACCATCGTCGAAGGCGAGGCCAAGCCGCTATGAACTTCTTCATCCGTAAGACCGCTAATGGCCTGGAGCGACCGCGAGGCTTCTGTGTAGGGGCGCACTTCACGTGCGTCCCTGCCACGACGAAATCAACACCCACACGAAATCTCGATCAGCAACCGTACTGCGTAACGGTTTTTTCTTTGAGGGGTCTGGGTTTTAGCCCCTGAAAAAGTTTTTTCTCACTCGGCAACATCACGCAAGTCTATTGGGCTCGCAGGTTTTTCAGGAGCGCCCGCGCTCCACGGAGCAAAACGAATGGCTCTCAACTCCACCGACTGGATCGTAATCATCGTCTACTTGGCGATGAATCTCCTCATCAGCCTCTACTATCGCCGCCGCTCCTCTGGCAGCACCGAGGAATTCTTCGTCTCCGGCCGCAACGTCTCCTGGTGGCTGGCAGGCACTTCCATGGTCGCCACCACCTTCGCCGCCGATACCCCTCTCTTCGTCACCGGCGTCGTCGCCCGCAACGGCATCGCGGGCAACTGGATCTGGTGGTCCCAGTGCCTCTCTGGCATGATGACCGTCTTCTTTTTCGCGCGCTATTGGCGCCGCGCCGGCATCCTCACCGATGTTGAATTCGTCGAGCTCCGCTACGAAGGCAAAGCCGCCGCCTTCCTCCGCGGCTTCCGCGCCATCTATCTCGGCGGCCTCATGAACTGCCTCATCCTCGGTTGGGTCATCAAGGCCATGATCAGCATCACCACCGTGTTACTCGGCGATGCCATCGCCCAGGGGCGCGTCCTGCAAATCGGCATCGCTGGCCACAACCTGTTCACCTATACCCTGGGCGAGCCCGCTCACACCGGCCTACTCATCTGCGTCTTGCTCCTCGTGCCGTTCACCGGCATTTACACCTTCATCGGCGGACTTTGGGGCGTCCTGGTGACCGACCTGTTTCAGTTCATCCTGAAAATGTCGATGATCATCGTTCTTGCCTGGGTCGCGGTCAAAAAGGTGGGCGGCATGGCGGCCCTCAAAATTCAGTTGTCGCACGTGAACAATCTCGCCGCGCAATCCGGCCAGACCACCGGCTCCGTCACATCTTTCTTTCCCTCCTTCAATCTCGGATGGACCACCGACGCCCTCTGGACATTGCCCGTCATTACCCTGGTCCTCTATCTCGGCGTCCAATGGTGGGCCAGTTGGTATCCCGGCGCCGAACCCGGTGGTGGAGGCTATGTCGCCCAGCGCATGTTCAGCGCAAGGGACGAGAAAAACTCCCTTGGTGCCACCCTCTGGTTCAACATCGCTAACTACGCCATGCGCTCCTGGCCCTGGGTGGTTACCGGCCTCGTCGCCGTCGCCGTTTACTCGCCCCTCGGCGGGCTGCATCCCAACGCCGAATTCGCCGCCGAACCGGAAAAGGGCTACGTCATGGTCCTGCGGGATTTTCTCCCGCCCGCCCTCCGCGGCCTGATGATCGCCGCCTTCCTCGCTGCCTTCATGTCCACGGTTGGCACCCAGCTCAACTGGGGTACCTCCTACTTTATCAATGACTTCTACCGCCGCTTTGTGGTCCGCAAAGGCACCGAAAAGCACTACGTCTTCGTCAGCAAGCTCTTCATCGTCCTGCTGGTCATTCTGAGCGGCTACACCGCAGCTCACATTTCCTCCATTCAGTCCGCGTGGCAGCTACTCCTGGGAATGGGCGCAGGCACCGGCGGCGTCCTCATGCTTCGCTGGTACTGGTGGCGCGTCAACGCCTGGAGCGAAATCTCCGCCATGATCGCCGCCTTCGTTGTCTCCGTCTCTCTCAACAAGGTGGCATTTTCCGGGAACTCTTCGGTCGTCTTCGCAAAATCCGCGCTAATCACCACGGCCGCTACGACCGTCGTCTGGCTCGTCACCACATTGCTCACCAAACCAGAATCCGACGAACGCCTCCTCAAGTTCTATCGACGCGTCCAGCCCACGGTCCACGGCTGGAAGCGCATCGCCGCCCTGGCCCCCGAAATCAAGCCCGTCCGCGACTTCGGCGCCAACACCTTCGACTGGATCATGGGCTGCACTCTGGTCTACTGCTGCATGTTCGGCATCGGCCATCTCGTCCTTCAGTCCTATCTGATCGGCATGCTGCTCTTGGTAATCGCGGCCATTGCCGGCTACCTCATCTACTGGAGCCTCTCCCGCCGCGGCTGGTCCACCTTCTCCGGCGCCACCGAAACCCCAACCCCTTCCTCGGCCCCAGCCGAGGCAGACTGAGCACCCAAGCGCCAGTAGGGGCAGCCTAGGGGCGTCGCTTTGGCGCGCCCTGCCACCCACGCAAAATCTGTCGATCGGCAAAACTCGCCCCACTAGATTCGCTCAGTGGACACAAACACACGTCGCCGGCGCCCGGCCACACCGGATCTTGGCAACGGCTTCGGGGGCCAACATCGTCAGGATACACCTATCCCTTATTGACAAAATAATGACGTTGCGATAATCTTTCTGAAGCAGAAAAAGCGCCCGTCAAAGGGCGCTTTTCGCATTTCAGTAGGCCAATTTATCCGTAAGCGGCTCCTATGTTTGCGGGAAATGCGCCTGTAAGTCCTTTATCTACAGTACATACGTCAACACCTGGGTGGCATCCCCCCAAAGCGAAAAAAGGGCGAAGATCGCTCTCCGCCCTTCGGTCGATTTTGAGGCCAAAGCCCCGCTAGGCTCAGGGCTTCAACTTCGGCGAAGCCTTCTGCAGCCGCGAGATCAGCGCATGCGCGGAATCAGGAGCCGAGAGGCGCGATTCTTCGACAATATCCTCGGCAGTGACATCCTTCCCGTACAGGCGCTTGTTGGCATCGCCATCCGGGCGCAATGTTGACCCTTCCAGGGAAACGCCTGCGAATGCGCCACGCGACCGCGAGTAGCTCAGCATTTCCGCTCGCAGCGTCACGTCGGTAGCAGCCGCTGCGTCTCGCCCCTTCGGACCTGCCGCAACCGCGGCGTCCGCACCCAGCTTCACCTTGCTGTGCAGCACGCTGTCCGCGCCGCGATTGTTCATCACGAGGATGACGAAGTCGGTAGCCTGTCCGCCAATCTGGAAGCCGACGCTGCCGCCTTCTAGGGCCATCATGGCCGGCGCGCCCCAAGGTCCGACGTAGTCCTTGTGCGTGCGGCACACCATCACGCCGCGGCCATAGCTGCCGCCCACGATGAACGCCGCCTTCAAGACCGACGGGAACACGATGACGCAGCGCGCCTTGTCCAGCAGATCCTGGGGAATGTCGTCGGGAACGTCCAGAATTTCCTTCACGACCGTTCCGGCATTCTGGATCCGGTCATTTTCCTTTTGCTCGTCGTCTTTTCCTTTTGCGGAAGCCGCCGGCACGCACATCACACCCGCGAGGGCGCCCGCCAGCAGCATGGATACCACTTTGTTGCTCACTTTCATCAGCACTGCCTCCTTGGTTTCAATCCAATCAAGTGAACGGGGAAACTTGGCCAATACGGCTATGAGCCGCGGCGATCCGAAATCAGCACGACAATCCCGCCAATGAGCGCAAGCGCGCCCAGAATGGGCGGAATTGGCACGGAGTGACGCTCTTCCTTTGTGGCTTCGATGGGGCCTATGTCCAGGACTTTCTTGTGAGTGGTGTATGTGAAGCCCTGATAAGCGAGGGCCAACACGCCGATAACCAACAAAATGATGCCTAATGGCTTCATTACTTCCCTCCGTTTGGGGCTGAGATTGGGACGTGGAGCTCGCGCCGCTTGCTACGTCCTGCGCAACAGGTGGCCGACGAGTGTTATGAGAAACAGGATCAGGAAGAGATAGAACAAAACCTTGGCAATGCCTGCCGCGGCAACGGCGATGCCAGTGAAGCCCAGCAGAGCTGCGACGAGTGCAACGATGAAAAATCCGAGCGCCCAACGTAACATTGAAGTGCCTCCTATACAGGAGCCTCGACCCCACGGATGCCGAAATCGAGATACCGAATCGAGACTCAAATAAATAGGGTTGGCGATTTCCTAAGGCTCGATTCTGAGCATGTTTTATAAGACCCCTTCAAGTATCACCATACCCGCTAGACCTGACCGGATTCAGAGACATCGTGTATCGCACAATCTGCGTCTAACAGGGCTGGATGTACTGGGTGTTGCGCCCCTTTTTTAGGGTGAAGGATGTAAAAAGTGCGGGCATTCGACAATGCTAATTTGTGTACTAGGACTATGGACATCGATAAACTACAGCAGCACAATGACTTGCCAGCCGGATCCAAGCATCCTGTGATGGTGCGAGAAGTGCACTACCAAGGACTCCAGCTCTTGTGTGCCTGTTTGGCATACTCGTGAATCTACGAAGACCTGAATGAGATTTCAAACCGAGCATTTCTTAGACCAGATCGTTCTGTGTGGCATGTAGAAAATTCGAGAACCACTACTAATATTCCGGGGAATTAAGGAATGGGAGGTGTTCAATGGAGCCATTGAAGTTATTGGTCGCCGATGATCACGAGATCGTACGACGCGGCTTGCGCACGCTTATCGAGTCGCAGCCTGGCTGGCAAGTTACAGCGGAGGCGTCGGACGGGCGGGAAGCGGTAGAAAAAGCCAAGGCAGTCAAGCCCGATGTGACCGTGCTGGACATTGGAATGCCCTCGCTCAACGGATTGGAAGCCGCCCGGCAGATGCTCAAGAACGACGCGCGGGCCAAGATCCTCATTTTGACGATGCACGATTCCGATCCGCTGATTCGTGAAGTTCTGGATGCCGGCGCACGCGGATACGTTTTGAAAACGGATGCCAGCCGCGATCTGGTCACGGCGATCAACGCAGTGCGCAGCAACAAGACATTCTTCACCGCCAAGGTGGCCCAGATCGTTTTGGACGGCTACCTGGACAAGAAGCCCCGGAAAGATCCAGATTCCGCGCAAACGCGTCTGACGCCAAGGCAGCGGGAGATCGTACAGCTGCTAGCCGAAGGTAAGAGCAGCAAGGAAGTGGCGGTAGCTCTGGGGCTCAGCGTCAAGACTGCGGAGACGCATCGCGCCAATATCATGAAGCGGCTGGATTGCCACTCGGTGAGTGAGCTGGTGCGCTATGCGGTGCGCAATAATATTATTGAGGCCTAGCGCGCGATTCAGAGCGTAAAGCTCTCGACGCCAACTTGGCAACAAACGCTCTGGCCGCTCCGCGATCTGCGTAAGAGCGCGTACAGCACGTATAGACGCGCGTTTACCCTCTCTGTTGTATTCCGCACGGATCTCGCGCATGTTTTCCTTTATCCGTAGGCTGCCGTCCAGGACGTGACAGCATGATTGTGCGCACTTCCTGGCGAACCTAAGGAGGTTCCATGAACTGGGATCAGGTGCAAGGAAAATGGAAACAGGTCAGTGGCAAGGTAAAGGAAAAGTGGGGCAATCTTACCGACGACGACTTGCAGTTTGTCGACGGCAAGCGCGAGCAACTGGTTGGTCGCATTCAGGAACGTTACGGAATTGCTAAGGAAGAAGCAGAGCGGCAAGTCGATGAATTTTCCCGGACTTTCGGAACCGATGACGTCACCACCCGGGAAAGAATTCGCAGCGCCGGTGGTGGAAGGTAGGTGATCGAGGCTGCCGCGGGACTTTCGAGCGCCTTGATTTTTTAGACGCCATGCAGAGTCTAACGCCGGAACGCTTGCGAGACACAAGCGCTCCGGCTATTTTTTTGCAACTCTAGAAACTAGCGTCCCATCTCAACCGGACGATCATAGCCGGTCATTTCGAGGTAACCCACTCCGGCGAGTGGAGCCTCTCCTTTTCTCCCGTTGATCTGCACGGATCCTTCCCAATAGTTGGGTGCAAGGCGGGAGCCGCCAGTGAGTTCCTGTGACGGTAAGGACGTCTGGATTTCGAAGTCCATTCGAAGTTTTGGAATTGTAATGCGCCAATGGATGGGGTAATCCGCGTTCGTAGCCTTGCTCTTCCAGCGATCGTTGAGCGGTCGCAGGACAAAATCCGAATCGCGGAGGTGCATGGAGCGGCCTTGCGCGTCGATGAACGTTCCGGATGAGTACGGATCGATCGAACCATCTTTGCGACGGATGCGGAACAGCATCAGCTCCGTGTCGTCTTCCAGTTGCACGCTGAGCCAGTCCCATCCCGCCTGGTCCGCGTCCAGTTGATGGGTAAAGAATTCATGGTCCATCCATGCGAGTCCAGAAACTTCGAATGGTTTCCCGCCCAGGGTGATTTGGCCTTTCGCAGCCAGCCGCGTGAGGGAAATATAGTGCGAGGCCCGACCCGGGCCGTCGGCTTTTTGGCTTACGCCGTTTTCGCCATGGATGATCGGCGGCTTCTCCGCGCGCAAGTCGAGTTCAATCGTGAAGCGGTTGTCGATGGCCTGCAGGGTTTGTTCGTTACCCTTCCAATCGATGCGCCAGTTTCCGTTCCAGATGCGGCCATCGTTCTGACGGACGCCCGCGATGCCGGGCCCGGAACGATTGAGGCGTTCGGCGTAATAGAACCCTCGTGCATCGAGATCGCTCAAGGCCAGATGCGCGAGATAAAGGTCGCGGACGTCCCACACCGATGTCTTCGAAGGATTGCGATCGAGAGCTTGACGGAAAAATGTGAGCTCGAAGCCAAACCGATGGCCGCCGGCGGCTCGCACGTTGCCGGTGTAGTACCACCACTCGGTCTGGAAATCGGGATGGCTGAAGTGATCGCGCGGGAATTCGTAGTGGTAGCCGGGCAAGGCGAGGCGAAATTCCTGACTGGAAACTGGGAAGAGCAAGAGGAGGCCTGTTAGAAAGGCCAAGCTATTCCTCATGCACAACCTCGATCGGGCGCAGACGGACCGCGACGTTAGCCGGATACAAACCGGCGAGAACGGTTGCCAGATAGACGACCGAGAGTGCGCCGACAAGCACGGCGACGGGCCAGTGGAAACGGATGGTCCAGCCAAAGGATTGTTTGTTGATGACGAAGACCAAAATGAGCGAAAGCGTAAAGCCGAGGGCCACGCCTGCTGCCGTGGCGAGCATCCCCAGCAGGGCTGCTTCTGCCACAATGAGCTTGCGGATTTGCGCCGAAGCCGCGCCGAGGAAGCGCAGAAGCGCAAGTTCGCGGCGGCGATCGATTACCAGCGCCAAGAGCGAGCCGGCGACCCCCATAACTGCGATGATCACGGCAACGGCCTCCAGCGCATAGGTAATCGCGAAGGTGCGGTCGAAAATGCGCAGGGCCTCGCCGCGCAGGTCGCGATTGGTGAACAGGAGTACACGGCGGCCTGCCGCGGCGTGCTCGATTGTGGCACGCGCGTCAGCGATGGAAGTACCCGGCGCAACGTAAATGGCCAGATTTGATGGCGCCGGGTCGGGCAGATACCGCAACAACGTTTCGCGGTCTATCAAAATCGTGCCACGCTCGCTGGAATAGTCGTAATAAATATCGGCGATGCGAAAGCCGGAGCGTGTTTCCCCCATCGACAGGGTGATGGAATGGCCCGCCCGCACCTGGTGTTTGTTGGCGAATGGCTCGCTTACGATCACCGCATTTTGGCCGCGCAAGTCCGCCAGCACGGCATTTGTGGAACGGCCTGAGAGAAAATCAACGTTGTGGTAAGAACGCAGAACGTTCAGTTCGATGGACGCAAGTCCGGCGGGCATTCCGTCGTAGCTGATCTCGTATTCGCGCAAGCGGTCAATCGCCGCGACAGCGGGTAAATGCGCGATGGTCTCGACAAGGTCAGTGGAAATGGTGGGATGCCGGTCCGGTCCCACGTTTCCCGCCGGGCGCATGTAAAGGTCGGCGGGCAATTGATCCTCCATCCACAAAAGCACCGTTTGCCGGAAGCTACCAACCATGATCCCGACCGCAGTCATCATGGCGATGGCGGTGGAAAGCGCTCCGACAAGAACAGAGGTGCGGCGAAGCGATGCCGACAGGCTTCGCGAGGCAAGCAACGCTTCGACACCGAAGAGCTTGCCGAGCGAGCGACCCGCCAAATGCATTGCGCCGGCCACGAAGGCTGGAATCGCCAGGGCTGAAGCGAGGATCAGCAACAGCGTCGCGAGATAACCGAGTAAAGGCTTTCCGCCGACGGCGGGCGCACGTGACGCCGCTAGCGCGGCAAATCCCAGCGCGAAAGCCCATAGCAAATCACGCAGTTTGTGAACGGCCGCAAGATATTCGCGCCTGCCACGGGCCATGGCTTCGACCGGGGCGACCAGTGACGCTTCCCGCGCCGGAGAATAGGCCGAGGCGACGGAAACGCCGATGCCGATGATGAACGCGAGAATCACGGCGCCGGCGTCCAAATCAAGGGGGCCGGGGCGGCTGCTCACGTAGAGGGACTCGACGGTGGCGGACATCAATTTGATCGCCACGGAAGCCATCAGGCGGCCCACAGGCAAGCCGAGCACGGTGCCGAGAAGACCGAAGCAGAAGGCTTCGCCGAGAAACGCAATCAGCACGGCGGCCCGGCTAGCGCCCAGGGCGCGCACGATGCCAATATCCGCGCGGCGTCGCACGACCGATACCGAAATGGTGTTGTAGATCAGGAACGCTCCGACAACCAGAGCGATATAGCTGAGCAATCGCAAGTTCCAGCGGAAAGCCGCCAGCATTTTGCGATTTTCCGCGGTGCTTGTGCCTGCAAGGCGCACTTCCGTGCCGGCGGGAAGTATGGCGCTAAGGCGTTGCTGCCAAGTGTCCAGCGTCATTTCTTGCGGAATCTTGACCAGCACTCGATCAATGGTGCCAAGCCGACCGAGCGCGCGCTGCGCCGTCGCTATGTCCATCACGATTGCCGCGGCGCTACCGTTCGAATCGGGGAACACGCCGCGAACCGTATATTCCGCGAGATGATCGTTGATCAGTAGTGGAACGCGATCGCCGATGCCACGTTTGAAGCTCTCGCCCAGCCAGACGGTGTCGTAATCGGACAGATATTTCAGGCTGTCCTGCAGATTGGCGATGTCCACGCCGGAGGGGCGCGTAGAAAGTTCGCTGACGTTGGCAACAAGGTCCAATCCGATGAGGGGAACGCTTTGTCGCGTATCCGTCAGGACCGCGTAGCCGTCGATGCGTGGTGAAATTCGCAAGGCATAAGGCATTGCCGCGAGCGCACCTACAACGCGCTCGGGCACGCCACCGGTAGCCACAATCTCGAGGTCATTATCGCCGGCCAGAGTTTCCAGGGATGAATGGAACGAGCCAGTCGCGGCATTCCCAGCCAGATCGATAGCCAGCACCACGGCGACACCCAGCGCGATCGCCAGCGCCGCGAGGGCAGTACGCGCGGGCTCCGCCCACAGCGGGCGACAGATCAGTCGATAGAAAAGTGAAAAGCGCGGCATCTCAGCGGCGCTCGATTTCCTGAATGCGGCCGTCGCGCAAGCGGACTACGACGTTAGCCAGCGCGGCAGCCTCGACGCTGTGGGTGGCCATGATCGTCGCCGTGTGTTGTTCACGGGTGACGCCGAGCAGCAGTTGCAGAATCACATTGCCCGTCGCGGTATCCAGATTTCCGGTGGGCTCGTCGGCCAGTAAGATACTTGGCCGGTGAATGAGCGCACGCGCAATGGCCACGCGCTGCATTTGACCTCCTGAAAGCTGATGGGGATAGCGTTCACCGAGACCCTCGAGCTCCACCAAGGCAAGACGCTCGGCAGCGGACGCCCGTGCGTTGCGCTGGCCTGCGAGCAGCAAGGGCAGCTCGACATTTTCGAAAACCGTGAGGGTGTGCAGGAGTTGAAAGGATTGAAAAATAAAGCCGACCTTTTCGCGCCGAAGTTTCGTCAGCGCCGAATCCTTCAGTGAGGATGTTGCGACCCCACCCACCAGAACCTCGCCTGCCGTCGGAAAATCCATAGCTCCAGCCAGGTTCAGGAGCGTGGATTTGCCGCAACCACTACGACCCACGAGGGCCACAAATTCGCCCGATGCGATGTCGAGAGAAACGCTGTCGAGCGCGCGAACGCGTTGATCGTCAGTGATGTAGTCCTTGGTGACGTGGTGGAAGGAGAGAGCGGGCATCCATGGAGCATTCTGAGGAGAAGCGGTGAAGAGAGCAACCTGGTTGGCCGGCGGGCCGAAAGTGCGTCCAGGGAGCGACCCACCCTTTGCAACAAATCGCAAAGGGCAGGCCTCACAGGTGAGGTGGTCGACCGATCGGCGTAGTGCGGTTAGTGTTTTGCTGTCGTCAACGCAGTTTCAATCGCGCTGGTTACTTCGGGTGAGTCTGGCGTCACTTTGGGTTCAAAACGCGCGACGATCTGACCGTCTGGCCCGACCAAGAATTTCGTGAAATTCCATTGAATGTCGCCACCGGTTTTCGGATTCACCGACTTATCGGTCAAATATTGATACAGCGGCGTTTTGTCGTCGCCTTTTACCGAAACCTTCGACATCATCGGAAACTTCACATTGTATTTGGTGGAGCAGAAGGTCTTGATCTCTTCGTTCGTGCCGGGCTCTTGCGCGCCAAAATTATTCGCCGGGATGCCTACGATCACGAACCCGCGATCCTTGTACTTCTCGTAGATCGATTCCAGCGCAGTGTATTGCGGCGTGAACCCGCATCGGCTTGCAACGTTGACCAGCATCACGACCTTGCCTTTGTATGCAGATAGCGGCGCAGCCTGGCCATCGATGCTGTTCAGCGTGAAATCGTAAATTGTCTTGGCGCCAGCCAGCAGCGCCGCGCAAAACATCAGGCACAACACCAACAGCATTGTTCCCCTTAACATGATTCCTCCGGTTCGTTCGGCAGAATTGGTGTATGCGGCGGACTAAGGCTGGGTCGCAACAATCGTTGTACGCTCCTGCCGCGGCAGACATTCTATGATACTTCAAACATCCGTTGAGCCCGGTTTCTCGGTGGTATAGACTTCCGCGGGCAAAATGATGGTCTCCCTAATCGTCACGCCCGCAGGGAAAGAAGACACTACTCGTGCCCAATCCTTCAGGTAGATGTGCCAGGCGATTGATCTGCCGCGTCGCGCTGACGGTCTTAATTACCCTTTCGGCGTGTGGGCTGGCCTTCGCCGACGGGTGGCAACACGTCGCTGCGGTGCAGCGCGTCGACAAATTGCCGGATGGCATCGAGCTGACCGCCGGCCGCGCGAAAGTCCGCATCACATTGTTCCACCATGGCGTCGCTCGAGTGCGCGCTGCGTTCGATGGTAATTTTCCTAAAGACACTTCGTGGGCGGTCATCGAATCCCCGGAACCGCCGCAATTCAAAATCGACGACACCAAGACGGAGGTACGGCTCAGTTCGCCTTCGCTACATGTTGTCGTGAAGAAATCGCCGCTGCTTGTTAGCTTCACCGACGCTTCCGGCAACACGCTGCTCGCCGACGTGCCCTCGCTTCCGATGGCATGGAATGGTAGCCGCATTCGAAACTGGAAAATGTTGCCTCCCGACGAAAATTATTACGGCCTCGGCGACAAGACCGGCCCGATCAGCCGGCGCAATCGCTCGTTCATCAACTGGAACACCGACGAGTTTGGCTTCGGCGAATCGAGCGACCCTATCTACAAGACGCTTCCGTTTTTCATCGGATTGCGCAAAGGCACTGCCTACGGCGTTTTCTTCGACAACACCTGGCGCAGCAGTTTTGATTTTGGCAAGGAGTCGCCGGACTATTTTTCCTTCGGGGCTGAAGGCGGCGAGTTAAATTATTATTTTTTTGCAGGACCCGATCCGAAGCGCGTCGTGCAGGCTTACACCGCTTTGACCGGCCGCGCTCCCCTGCCGCCGCTTTGGACCCTCGGCTATCAGCAATGCCGGTTCACGTACTATCCCGAGGCCCGCGTCCGAGAGATCGCGCAGCTGCTGCGCCAGAAGAAAATTCCTGCGGATGTCATCTACCTCGACATCGACTACCAGCGTGGGTACGCGCCATTTACTATCAATCGCGAATATTTTCCGCATTTCGAGCAGATGATCGCTGATCTTCGCGCGCAAGGCATCCGCATCATCGCCATCACTGATCTGCACATCAAGAAAGATCCCGATCACGGATACGCTCCTTACGATTCCGGGATGAAGGAAGACCTGTTCGTCAAAAATCCCGATGGCTCGGTTTTCGTCGGCCCGGTATGGCCCGGTGACAGCGTCTTTCCGGACTTCACGCTGACCCGCGTGCGCGAATGGTGGGGCAAGCTCTACAAGGATTTTTTGGCGATGGGGATTTCCGGCTTCTGGAACGACATGAACGAGCCGTCCGTTTTCCAGCGCGCCGACAAGACCATGCCGCTCGAAACGCGGCACCGCATGGACGACGGAACATCGGTGGACCATCGAGCGGTGCACAACATGTTTGGCATGCAAAACGCCCGCGCGACGTATGAAGGTCTGCGCAAATTGCAAGGCGATGAGCGGCCATTCGTTCTCACGCGCGCGGCGTATGCCGGCACCGAGCGCTATGCCGCCACGTGGACTGGCGACAACAGTGCAACGTGGAATCACTTATGGATGAGCACGCCCATGCTGCTCAACCTCGGTCTTTCGGGCTACCCGCTAGCGGGAGACGATATCGGCGGTTTCGCGGGCACACCGCCAGCGGATCTGCTGACGCGATGGTACGAGGTCGGCGCGTTCAATCCCATTTATCGCAATCACGCCAACAAAGGTACCGGCGATCACGAGCCCTGGGCCAATGGCCTTGAGCATGAAACCATTCGGCGGCGTTACATTGAGCTGCGCTACAAATTGTTGCCGTATATTTACACCGGCATTGAAGAGACCACGCGCACGGGCGTGCCGTTCATGCGCCCGCTATTTCTGGATTATCCGCAGGTGGAAGGGTTGTATCGCGACGATCGCGACTTCTTGTTCGGGCGAGACATTCTGGTCGAGCCGGTGCTCACGGAAAAAGTCGATCCCATGGAGATTACGCTGCCTCCTGGCGACTGGTATGACTTCTGGACGGCCCAGAAACACGCGAGCAGCGAAAAAATCACACTGCGTCCGGCAATCGACGAGATGCCGATCTACATTCGCGCGGGAGCGATTATTCCCATGCAGCCGTTGGTGCAAAGCACGAGCGAAAAGCCAAACGGTCCGTTGCAACTGCGGGTTTATCCGGGCGGGGATTGCCGCGGTTCGCTTTATCAGGATGACGGTCACACATTCGCCTACGAGCGGGGCGAATTTCTCCGCGTGAACTATTCCTGCCAGGGCTCAGCGAGTTCTGTCACCGTGAGCGCCAAAACCGAAAAAGATGGATTTCAACCGTGGTGGCAGTCCGTGGAGGTAACCGTTTTCGGGGTGGACGGTGAACCCCAACAACTGCGCATGGCCAATCACGCCGTCCAGGGCGCGCGCTATAGCGCCGATTCTCATTCGGTAACACTGACCGTTCCGGAAGCAAATAAGGATTGGACGATTCAGATCGATTACTGACGCTTAGCCGTTCGTCAATTCAAAGTGAAGGCGGAGATCGACTCCGCGGGCATTGTTAGCCGCAATTCTTTACCGGAAAATTCCGTCTTCGCGTCCCCAAATAACGGCGTTATCGCCAACAGTCCCTTTGCAGGAGTATCCACCAGCGGAATCCGGAGCTCCCGCGATCGCGGAGCCACGTTGAGTGCCACAACCGTGCTCTCCTCGTCGGTCTGCCGCAAGAAAACGTAAGTGGTGTCGTCCGATTCCAGGTGCCACAACCGTCCCGTCGCGAGCGCAGGATGTTCGCGCCGCAGTTGCAGCAGAGATTGCACGTACGAAAACAGAGCTTGCTGTTCCAGGGAGCGTCCGGTCGCCTCGAAGGCATTTTTCGAATCGTCCGGCCAACCACCCGGAAAATCATGGCGATTTTCCGGGTCGTCGCCGCCGGTCATACCGATTTCGTCGCCGTAGTAAAGCTGAGGAATACCGCGCAGTGTCAGAGCCAGGCCGAACGCCAGCTTTTGTTTGGCCATTGAGCTTCCCGCCGCGCCTGCGAAGCGCGCCACATCGTGATTCGCAAAGAAAGTGATCAAGTCATCGGGCCGCTGGTACAGCGAATCATGTCGCAAGACGTCGGCCAGCCGCCCTGCCGGAGCGCCTCGCAGCAACACATCGCGCAATGCGAAGTACATCGGGTAATCAAAAACGGTCGCGACTCCTGAGTCGATGCCGTCCGCACGCCGCTGGCCGCCGACAAAAAACGAAGTCACACTCGGATCTGGATGGAAAACTTCGCCGATGGTCGTCAGCCTCGGATATATCTTTCGCAAGCCTGCATGCCAGACCGACCAAAATTGCCGCGATACGTAGGGAAATGTATCGATCCGGTAGCCGTCGAGCCCGGAGGACTCCGCCCACCAAATGGCGTTCTGCAACAGATACTGCGCCAGCACGGGATTTTCACTGTTCAGGTCCGGCAGCACGCCGAAAAACCAGCCTTCCGTCAGATTCCGCGAAAACTCTGGCGGCGCGTGCGGATCCACCAGCCTCTCGAACGGATCGTGATTCGCGGCTTGCGCCTCGCTCATGCCATAAAATGATCGCGGCATTGGTGTTGACGAATTCGTATGATGCTGCAGCGTGCCGTGAAACCAATCTGGCAGCGGCGGCGAGGTGACCCAGGGATGTTTTGGTCCGACGTGATTCGGAACGATATCGAACAGGATCTTCATCCGCTGCTGGTGCGCAGCGGCCACCAGCTCCTGATAGTCGCGCAATGCGCCGAGATGGGGCTCGACGCCATACAAATCGACAGCGCCGTATCCGTGGTAGTCCTCCGGTGCGCCGTTCTTCACGATCGGGGTAAGCCACACCGTAGTTACCCCTAAGTCCTTCAGATACGGCAAACGCTCGCGAACCCCTCGAAGATCTCCCCCGTGATACGCGCGCGCTCTCGCGCGGTCGTGAGAGCCTTGTTCGTCGGCCGGCTCGTCGTTGGTTGGGTCACCATTGGCGAAGCGGTCCGGCATAATCAGATAGATGACGTCGTTTGAGTTGACGCCTTGAAATTTGTGAATAGTCTCGCTGCGATTCGCGAGCGGCAGCTCAAAGGATGTCATTCCCGTCGGCGTAGTTATCCGGCAGACCGCCGTACCTGATTTCATTCCCGGACCGAACTTGAGCCACACGAAGAGGTACTTGCCCTTGGCGGTCGACTGCGTGCGCTGCACGATCAGGTTTGCGAGATTGCATTCCACCTTCATCGCATCAAGCCCACTTCCAGACAGCAGCACCATCAGGTCCGGTGTCATGCCAATCCACCAATTCGGCGGCTCGACTTTGGTAACCGCGGGAGCGTTGTTGGCCGCGGGTGGATTCTGGCCTGGTTGTGCGGCGGTTCGGGCGGATAAGGCCGGCAAGAATCCGGTTACAACCGAGATCAGAGCAAGAGGGAAAATCAGGCTACCAGGGCTTGGTCGCGAACCGGAAGGTAGTTTGCACACGTCGAAAGCATAGGGAAAAAGAGAAGGAATCGCCAGCCATGCCGCTTACTTGAGAGGCGCCTGCGCGAAAACCAGCCGGCCAAACACTTCGGGCACATGAAAATTCGGCTGAGGCGTTCGTGTCGCCTGCCAGGAGGAATAGAATCGCGGCTCGCTCGGTCCTTCCACTCGGAAGAAATTAACGCGCCACGCTATTGCGGGATCGAACGATGCCGTCAGGCTCTTCATCGGCAACGCCAGAACCGCACGCCACTTCTTGGCGGCGCTATCGACGTCGACGCGTCGCCGCATCCCGCTTTGCAAATCGCGGCGTGGACCTGCGCCGATGTCCAGATCGATCCAGAATCCATTTGGCGCGACTTCGATTTCTTTGTATCGCCGCAGCTGCGACGCATCCGGCTGCAAAAAGGTCTCGCAGACGTCGCGCTCCCACAGCTGATTCCTTCGGCCACCGGAATCGGAATCCGGGAACACTGTCAGCACCCGATAGCGCGCGTCAAAGCGTAAATACAAAGTGTCCTGCGTCCACAGCAGGCGCACCTCGGTTTCCCGCTCGGGGTCGGCGTTCAGCCCTTGCCAGTCCGTGCTGAAGCGCACCGGCGGTGTGATTTCCCACGCGGAGTCCACCGGGAATCCATTGACATCGATTGCGCCTTTAAAGTGAACGGCGGTAGCCGTCTCGGTTGTCATTTCGTTGGCCGACAATGATAAATCATGTTCCCACGTATGTTCGGCTCGGGCCGACGCCCGTGCCCAGTCGATTACAACTAGGGCAGATGCGCATGCTAGAAACGCAAGGGCCGCCACCAGCAGCCGGCGAACTTTTTGCGCACGCCCCTTCGTCCTCGTTCGAACGACGTCAAAACCCCGTGCTAGCATCGATTTTGGTCGAACCCCTAGCCTGAAAGAGCAACCTGGCGCAACAATTTCCGGAGGCCTCGATGATCGAGCCCGTCAACGCTGAAGAGTACATGACACAAACCACGCGACGCAGCCCCGATCAATTTCAATACGTCAAATTTAGGGTCGCCAAAAGCGTCGCCCGCATGACCCTCAGCCGGCCAGAGCACAATCTTCTCAACGAAGCGATGCTCCGCGAAATCGCGGATGGCATTGCGTTCGCCGGCAACGACCAGGATGTGAGAATCATTGTCCTGGACTCCGCTTGCAAAGTGTTCAGCGGAGGCATCGACATCGGTGAATATACCTCACAGCGCGTGTTTCAGATGCTCGATGCATTCCACGCCGCCTTCGCCGGAATGCTCGATGTCGGCAAGCCGGTTCTGTGTGTCGTAAATGGCCCCGCGATCGGCGGCGGGGCGGAGTTGGCCGCGTTCGGTGATCTCGTGGTCGCCACTCCAAAAGCGCGCTTCGCCCAGCCCGAAATCACCATCGGCGTTTTTCCCCCACTTGCGTCGACGATTCTCCCGTTTCTCGTTGGCCCCAAGACCGCGCTGGAAATTGTCCTCACCGGCGAAGTCATCAGCGCGGAACGCGCACTGGAACTCGGCCTGGTGAATCGCTTGGTCCCCGAGGCGCAACTCGACAAAACGGTCGACGATCTGGTCGCCCGCATCTCCGGCCATTCCGGCCCGGTGCTCACCATGGCCAAGAAAGCCATTCTCGGCGGCATGGGCCTTTCGCTGCGGGAAGGGCTGAAGCAATCGATGAACATCTTTCTCAACGAGCTCTACCGCCTGGAAGATTCTCAGGAAGGCCTGCGCGCGCTGGTCGAAAAACGCAAGCCCAACTGGAAAAACCGTTAGCACCCGGCATCGCATCGAGATCTGGCATCTGTAGTACACGCCCTCATGGATGAGGCTTGTGCGATCGGTAGCGAGATCGAACCACGGACGCCGGCTCCGCGGATTGACACTCTCGCAATGCGCACCTTACACTCATATATATCAATTTGCAGGCAAGGGAAGCGGGGAAGGCCGTGAGAATCGGCCGCGGTCCCGCCACTGTGATCGGCCCAAACGCCGTAAGCCAGGCTACCCTCCCTCGTCGCATCGGCACTGCGTTCTTCGCGAGAAGGAACGCCGCCGGCAGCCCCATCGCTACTCGCATGGGGCTTTTTTGTTAACGTTGAACCAGAAAACCCATCTCGCCGCGTTGCGAAGGGAATTCGTGCAGCAATTTTGCTCAGCCATGACCAGAATCCGAACCGCTGCTTGCCTTATCGCTGCTGCGGCGACCATGTTTTCTACTGGTTCACCAAGCCGGGCGCAGACCCAATCGCACGCCGCGACGCCCGCAACCGCCGCTACTGCCGCGCAAATCGCTCCGAAATCCGAGACCCGCGAGGTTATCGACGAAACCGGCCGCTCCATTCGCATTCCGCAATCCATCCACCGCGTAGTCTCGCTCGCTCCCAGTATCACCGAGACTCTCTACGCCCTCGGCCTCCAGGACGAACTGGTTGGCGACACCGATTACTGCGACTATCCTCCCGACGCGCAGCACAAGCCCAAGGTAGGCGGTGCGATCAATCCCAGCATTGAAGCCATCGCCGCTCTTCATCCCGACCTCGTGCTGGTCACCAAGGCCCTCAATCGCCTGGACACCGTCCGCGCCCTGGCCGATCTGAACATTCCGTCGTACGCCACCGATCCCCACACCGTCGCTGAAATACTTTCCTCCACGCAACACCTCGCCGAACTGCTCGGCGTCCCGGAATCCGGCGCAGCCATCGTCAAGGACCTCCAGGCACGTCTCGCCGGAACGCAACAGCGTCTGGCTTCCTTTCCGCAGCGCCGCGTACTCTTCGTCGTCTGGCCTCAGCCCTTGATCTCCATCGGCAAAAAAACTTTCATCGCCGACGCGCTTTTCTACGCCGGTGCCACTTCCATCATCGATTCGTCTCAAGACTGGCCGCAGGTAAGCCTCGAGGAAGTGGTCCGCCAGCAGCCCGAATTTCTCGTCTTCGCTGAGTCTCACGCCAGCGAAGCCCCGCCAGGCATCGACTCGCTCGCAAATCTCCCGGGCTGGCGCGTACTCGACGCCGTCAAGAATCGCCACTACGCCCTGGTCAGCGACGCTGTGAATCGTCCCGCGTTACGCATCGTGTCCGCCATCGAATCTTTAGCCAAGCAACTGCATCCGGAAGCCTATCCGGTGGCACGTGGCGCAGAGAAAGACAATCTGACCGGCTACCATGGAACTGTCCCGCCTCTATCGGCTACCGCCTTGCGATTGCCGCAATCCTTTCTTTCGTTCATGGCGCCATCAGCGGAAGCACTCGCATCCACTCCGGAGCACGCATGCAGCCTCTGACGCTCTGGCGTGTACTCGCGCGTTGCGGAATCCTCGCTGTCATACTCTTTGTCGTCGTTGTCGTCGCTCTCAAATTCGGCGCCGTGCAAGTCTCCCTCTGGGGCCTCGGACGCGACCTCATCAGCGTCATCCTTCACCGCACCAGCGCCATTTCCACTGACTACGGCATGATCGTCATCGATATTCGTCTACCGCGAATCCTGCTGGCGATTTTCGTCGGTGCTGCGCTCTCCGTCGCCGGCACCAGTTTCCAGGCGCTGCTGCGCAATCCGCTCGCCGACCCGTACGTCCTGGGTGTTTCCAGTGGTGCCGCACTCGGCGCTGTTCTCGCCTTGATCGTTGAGCCGCACATCGCTCTGCCTCCTGCGGTCACCGCATTGTTGACCCCGCTCGGGGCGTTCCTCGGCGCCGCCGCCACCATCGCCTCCGTCTACGTTCTCGGCCGCCGTGAGGGCCTTCTCGATACCAACACGCTCCTCCTCGCCGGCATTATCACGGCTTCCTTTCTCTCCGCGATCATCATCTTCCTCATGACCACCCTCGTCAGCCGCGATCTCCACGGCATGCAATTCTGGCTGATGGGCGATCTTTCCATTGCACTCCAGCGAAACCTCCGCTGGATTCTCGGCGTCACTTTCGCCATCGCCGCCGCCGCGATCTACACGACCGCGGGTGATCTCAACCTCCTGCTCTCCGGCGAAAAAGAAGCCATGCACCTCGGCGTGGACGTTCCCCGCGTCCGCCTCGTCGTCTACATCGCTGCCTCGGTGCTCACCGGACTGGCCGTTTCCGTCAGCGGCGCCATCGGCTACATCGGCCTCCTCGTCCCGCACGTCATGCGCTGGATTTTCGGCTCCGACCATCGCATCTTGATCCCCACGGCCGCGTTCGGCGGAGCAATCGCGCTGGTCATCGCCGACACCCTCGCGCGCACCGTTGTTGCCCCCGCCGAAATTCCCGTCGGCGCCATGACCGCCCTCGCCGGCGCTCCGCTCTTCATCTATCTGCTCCGGAAGCGCCTCGCATGACCGCCGCCACTCGCAACTCCGCCGCCCAGAACGCCCTCGACGCCACGCGCGCATCCAGCGAATTTCGCCTCAGCGTTGAACAAGTCAGCTACGCGTACTCCCCCAATCCTGCGCAGGCGCCGCTGTTCACTCTCGAAGCCAGCAGCTTCCAGGCTCGCCCCGCCGAAATTGTCGCCGTACTCGGGCCCAATGCCAGCGGCAAGTCCACGCTGCTCAAGCTCATCGCCGGCGCGATCGACCCCATGTCCGGTCGCGTCCTCCTCAATGGCGTCGCCACCAACTCGCTCTCTCCGCGCGATCGCGCGCAACGCATTGCCATGGTGCAGCAGGAAAGCCCGCTTCCGTTTCCGTTCCGCGCCTGGGAATTTGTTTTGCAGGGGCGTCACGCCTACGGCCGCTCGCTGCGTTTCGAAAACGATCAGGACATCGCCATCGCCCGCAACGCCCTAGCGCAAGTCGGCGCAGAACATCTCACCGACCGCTACATGGATCAGATCTCCGGCGGCGAAAAGCAGCGCGTCATCCTCGCCCGCGCGCTCACCCAGCAGCCGCAACTCCTTCTGCTCGACGAGCCCACGCTGCATCTCGACATCGGCGCCCAAGTCAGCCTGCTCGAAACGCTCCGCCGCCTGGCCGCCGCCAATCGCTACACCGTCGTGGTCGTAACGCACGAGCTGAATCTCGCCGCTGAATATTCCGATCAAGTCGTGCTCCTGCAAAAGGGCAGGAGCCTCCGCGTTGGCCCGCCCGCCGCCGTCTACCAGCGCGAATTGCTCGAACAGGTTTTCCAGACCTCGCTCTCCGTGGAGCTCGGCTCATCCGGCCGTCCTCGCGTAAGCGTGCTGCCTGGATCGCAGTCGTCGTAAAGGGTCGTTGCAGTTGAATTTTCTCTAGGAGGTGGGAACTTCAGCTCACACGCAACCGTTTGCACTACCTCGACGCCTAGATTGTTGGTAATCGGCGTACACGCGTAACCAAACAGCGGGCCCAGCCCCCAACAACAACCGCGAACTTCGTGCTCGGGAAGACGGGACCTATTTAAGCCGTCGCCGACGCGCGACTGTACGGCGGAACCATTCTGCGCCGGCCACTGCGCCGCATCGCTCGTTCACCAAAAAACGGGCAGCGCCGCGGGAAGGCCCGCAGAGTCCACGAATGTGGACCGCGTTCTTGTAGCACCGTCAGGGCCCGGCTTTAGCCGCACAGGGCAACCTTCGGGGCCGCAAGAGTCGCTTTCACCGCCAAGCCAGGAGACCGGCGAAGTTCGCAGCCTGCTCGACGCTTTACCCGCATCGTCAGGCCAGCCTCGACCTCCCACGCGTAAGGGAGCGGAGGACCAATGAAAACGATAATTCGCCGTCTCTCCTTATCACTCGCTCTGTTTTTCGCATTCGTTGTCTCGTCGCAATCATCTCTCGCACAAGATCATGCTGCTCTCAGCGGCAAAGTTCTCGACCCCGACGGTCGTGTCGTTTCCCGCGCCCGCGTCAATCTCCTCTCCGGCCTGAATCCCATCGACGATCGCGACGCCGACTCCGCGGGCCAGTTCCGTTTCGAAGGCTTGTTGGCCGGCACCTACACGCTGGTCGCGAATGTCTCGGGCTTCTCCACCCTTTCCACGAGCATCGATCTTCGAGCCGGCGAAGACCGTACTGTTGACCTTCATCTGCAGGTAAGCGCCGTCGAAGAACACGTCGTAGTCTCCGCGGCGCCGGGCGGAGTGCTCTCTACGCAGATCGGCTCCTCCGTTAGCGTCATCACCAAACAGGACATCGAAGACCAGGGTGTGCAGAACATTTACGAATCGCTGCGCGAAATCCCCGGCGTCAATGTCAGCCAGACCGGCCGGCACGGTGGTGTCGCCAGCGTCTTCATTCGAGGCGGCAACTCCAACTACAACCTCGTCATGATCGACGGGATCCAGCTGAATCAATTCGGTGGCGATTTTGATTTCTCCTCCCTCGGCGTCGACGGCGTAGATCACATCGAAGTTTCGCGCGGCCCGCAAAGCGCGCTCTACGGATCCAACGCCATGGCTGGTGTCGTTAATATCGTCAGCGAGCGCGGCGAAGGGCCGCCGCAGTTCTCATTCCTGGCCGAAGGCGGCAGCTTCACCACACGCCGCTTCGCCGGCGGGGGCAGCGGTTTGACCCACGGTTTCAGCTGGGGGTTCAATCTCTCGCGGCTGGATTCCGGCGGCGTCGTGCAGAACGACAACTACCGCAACCAGAGCGCCTACGTTAGTCTCGGCTATTCGCGCACGCCGAAGCGCCAGTTCATGTTCCATTTCTTCGGCAACGCCAACGACGCTGGCGCTCCCGGGCCGTACGGCTCCGATCCCGATCATCTTTTCTTCGGCCTCGACACCGTCTCGCGTGCCAAACAAAATCTCTTCGCTTATCAAGCCAGCTATGCTGAACAGTTCACCAGCCGCCTGCGTCAGGTCTTCACCCTCAGCGTAACTCCGGATCGCTCCTACTTTATTTCTCCGTTCGGCGACTCGTTCGAAAAAAATCTTCGTGTCGACGTCGCCACGCACGGCGAACTTAACGTCTCTGCGAAGGACTCCTTCGTCTACGGCTTCGAGTTCAATCACGAACAGATCGAAGACACCTTCATCATCAACGCCAGCGCCGACCCGTTCACTCTCCCGCGCGCCAGCTATGCCTACTTCGCCGAGAATCGCTGGAGTCCCACCAAGCGCTTCGTCCTGACCGCTGGAGTCCGTGTCGACAACATCCGCACCGATGCCCTCCCCGAGGATCCCATCGACGGCCGCCCGTTTTTGCCGAAAGCCACCGTCACCAAGGCCAATCCGCGGATTACCGCCGCGTATCTCCTCCGTGATTCCGCCGTGTCGTCCGATCGCCTCGGCGCCATGCGTCTCCACGGAAGTTTTGGCACCGGCATTCGCGCTCCCGGGGGATTCGAGCTCGCCTTCACCGACAATCCCGCGCTGAAACCCGAACGCAGCATCAGCTTCGATCTAGGCGTCGAGCAACGCTTCTTCAACGATCGCGCCATTTTCGACGTCACCTATTTCTATAACCGCTACAAGGATCAGATCGTCGTTCTCGGCGGAAGCCTCACCAATCTCAGCACCTTCACCTCCGACAACCTCGCGAATTCCCGCGCCCAGGGCCTGGAAACCACGCTCCGTCTTCGCCCCATCCGCTCCGTCGAGCTTTCGGCGCAGTATACCTGGCTCAACTCCACCATCCTTGCCCTCGACGGCAGCACCCTGGTCAACACGCCGTTCGAAGTCGGCCAGCCGCTCCTGCGCCGGCCGCGCGAATCGGCGGCCTACAACATTACCTGGACCCACAAGCGCCTCATGCTCAACACCAACGCCTTCATCCGCGGCGCGGTGTTCGACGTCGAACCCAACGACGGTACGTTCGCCTGCGTTCTCGGTTTGTCATGTCTGTTCCGCAACAAGGGCTACGTCCTGGCGAATGTAGGCTTCGCCTACACTCTCCCTGCCGGCGTGGAAATTTATGGCCGCCTCAACAATTTTCTCAACCAGAAATACGAAGAGTCTCTGGGCTTTCCCGCCCTCCACCTCAATTTCTTGGCGGGGATCAAATTCCGCATCCCCTCGCGCTGACATGTCCCAGCGACTCGAGTCACGGTCTTGGGTGGCCCATCCTTTGCGCTTTTCGCAAAGGGTGGGTCGCTCCGTTGCCGCGGACGTTTCCGCAGAGCGTCTGCTTCCCATGGAAGCAGCTCCATCGCTTCTCTTCGTGAGGCCAACGCATGCCTGAGCCCATCCTCTTTTGCTGGTCCGGCGGCAAAGACTCCGCCATGGCCCTCCACGCACTTCAGCAATCCCCGGACGTCCAAATCGTCGCTCTCCTCACCACCGTCACCGAAACCTACGACCGCATCAGCATGCACGGCGTCCGCCGCGAACTCCTTCTCCTTCAAGCGCAATCGATCGGCATCCCGCTCCACGAAGTTCGCATTCCCCCGCAATGCGTCAACCCGCTCTACGAACAGCGTATGGAGGAAGCCCTCCGCATCCACCGCGTGCAAGGCGTCCGCTCTGTCGCTTTCGGTGACATCTTCCTCGAAGACCTGCGCGCCTACCGCGAGACAAATCTCGGGCGCATCGGCATGACCGCCATCTTCCCCATTTGGAAGCGCGACACCCGCGAGCTCATCCGCCACTTCCACACGCACAAATTTCGCGCCATCACTGCCTGCATTGATCCAAAAATTCTGCCGCATACATTCGCAGGCCGCGAACTCGACGATGGTTTCTTCCGCGATCTCCCGCCGCAAGCCGATCCCTGCGGCGAAAACGGCGAATTCCACACCTTCGCCTTCGACGGCCCGATATTCCGCCACGCGATTCCTTTCCGCGCCGGCGAAGTAATCGAACGCGACGCCTTTGTCTTCTGCGATCTGTTACCCGAACCGTAGTAGCGGGTTCTTTAGACCCGCAACAACGAATTGCTGAAATCACTCGAAGAGAACAACTAAGCGAAGGAGAAAAATCCAATGAACTCAGAAACCATGCACCGCGAAAATCTCATCATCCGCACAGTCGTCATCCTGGCCATGATCGCGCTGGCCGCGGTACTCCGCGTCATGCCTCATCCGTGGAACTTCACCCCAGTAGGCGCCATGGCGCTGTTCTCGGGTGCCGTGATCAAGGATCGCCGTCTCGCCTTTCTCTTCCCGCTTGTCGCCCTGTTCGTCGGCGATATCTTCGTCGGCTTCCACAAACTGATGCCCCTCGTATACGCCAGTTTCCTCGTTGACGTCGCGTTCGGCTACTGGATCCGCGATCACCGCACTGTCGCCCGCATCGGCGGCGTCACGCTCCTCGGCGCCATTCAATTCTTCCTCGTGACCAACTTCGGCGTCTGGGCCTTCCTGGAAGGCTGGCCGCACACCGCTGCGGGACTGCTCGCCTGCTACGTCGCCGGTCTTCCGCTCCTGCTGAACACGCTAGCCGGCGACGCCTTCTACGCCACCCTGTTCTTTGGTGGCTTTGCCCTCGCCGAGCGCCTGTTCCCCGTCCTCCGCGAACAATCAGACTCTGCAACCAGCGCCGCTACCGTCTCCTAGCGCGAAGCGCGGAAACGATGGCATAGGCTTTCAGCCTGTGCTCCGCCGACCAGGAAACCATCCATCAGCAACAACCGGCAACGGACCACCGTCCACAATCGCAGGTACTTTCCGCCAAGCAAGGAGTGACTAATCGAATGACCGCACCGACCACCGCCACACCTCACCACCCCAAAGTCGGCGTAGGCGTCCTCCTCACCGACCCCCAAGGCCGCATTCTCCTCACGCTCCGCAAGCGTCCGCCGGAAGCCAACCACTGGAGCATCGTCGGCGGCAAACTCGACTATTTCGAACCGCTCGAAAAGTGCGCGATCCGCGAGACCCTCGAAGAAGTCGGCGTTGAAATCGCCATCGAGCGTCTCCTCTGTATCACCGACCACTGCCTCCCCGAAGAAGGCCAGCACTGGGTCGCCCCCGCCTATCTCGCCCGCATCCTCAGCGGCGCCCCCGCAAACTGCGAACCAGACAAAACTGTCGAAGTTCGCTGGTTCCCGCCCGATCAGCTGCCACCCAACCTGACCATGACCGCTCGCAACGCCATCCGCGCCTTTTTGCATCCCTAGCATGTTGATAGGGAGCGCTACTTGTGGAGCGTGTCTACACTGAGCTTGGCGACAAGCCCAACGCAAAGGCAACGTAGTCTCAATTGGCCATTGCCTACGTAGAGCCCGGAAGCGCTTCCATATACATCGCCGGGAGAACGAAACCGCAGCAGTTATGCGTCTAATACACGCGCAGAACAAGCATCCAGGTAGGTACACGCCACAACCACCAGTTCCCGGCGCAAGGCTTCGCCTTCGTTTTCGGGAGCACCCGATTCCAGAATTCTCCGGCTGACCCCAAGCATCATCCCCTGCAGCAGGGAAGCAACAAGCTGTGGATTGGTCGTCAACAGTTCGCGGGCCGTCCCCAACATTCGGACGATCGCCTCATTGAACCGGATTGCCATCTGCTGCACGATCTTCGCTCCGTCCACGTCCGAACTCACGGAGTAGAGTGCGACGCTCGTCTTGGCATTTCGCATCTTCGCTTCAAAAAAAGCGGTGATGACAGCGGTGGCCATTTGCCGCAGTGTTGCACCCTCCTGCTCTTTGCAGGCGAGCTCGACGGCATTGGTCACTTCTTCAAGGTGGCGTTTCAAGGCGGCTTGCAAAAGGGCGCTTTTGTTCGGGAAGTACTGATATAAGGTTCCGACCGAAACGCCGGCTCGCAAGGCCACCCTGCTCGTGGTCAGGCGTTGCTTTCCCAGCTTGAGCAAAACCTGAATAGTGGCCTCAAGAATCGCGTTGACGCTTGCCGTTGAACGCGCTTGAACTGGCGATTTGCGCGGCTCTAAGAGGAGTTGGGAACGCTGAGGCAAATGCGAACTCACAATCCGAAGCTTTCTTCATCTAATCACGGGTAAGACGATTACGACAAGCGCCGATCAACTAGAGGAGAAACGCCATGACGAAACAGATGAACCTTGGCGGCAGCTTCACGCTTCCAGGTACTTCGACGAGCTTGAACCGTATGGGCTACGGCGCGATGCAACTTGCTGGCCCGCAGGTTTGGGGACCGCCGCGTGATGTGAACGCAGCGATGGCTGTCCTCCGAGAGGCCGTTGCGGCTGGCGTGAACCACATCGATACGAGCGACTATTATGGTCCCCATGTGACCAATCAGATCATTAAGCGGGCGTTGCATCCGTATCCGGATGGCCTCGTGATCGTCACCAAGGTGGGCGCTCGCCGCGGCGAAGATAAGTCATGGCTCCATGCTCTTTCGCGCCAGGAACTCATCGATGCCGTGCATGACAACCTCCGAAACCTTCGGGTAGACAAGCTCGACGTCGTCAATCTCCGCGTCGGAGGATTCACGGAGCCTTCAAAAGGATCCATTGAAGAACCGCTCACCATCCTCGCGGAACTCAAGCGCCAGGGACTCATTCGTCATTTAGGCTTAAGCAATGTCAGTCCAGAGCAGTTCGCGGAAGCCCGGAGAATTACCGAAATCATATGCGTCCAGAACTTTTACAATGTGGCCCAACGGAATGACGACGCCTTCATCGAGAACCTCGCAACACAAGGCATAGCGTATGTGCCGTTCTTTCCTCTGGGAGGGTTCACTCCGCTGCAGTCGTCGAAGCTCGATACGGCAGCGGCGTCGCTGCAAGCCACACCGATGCAGGTCGCGCTTGCCTGGCTCCTTCAGCGCTCGCCCAACATCCTGCTGATCCCAGGTACATCTTCCATCGCGCATCTTCGTGAAAACCTGAGCGCTGCAACGCTAAAACTTCCTTCCGGGATGATCGCTGATTTGAACGCAATAGGTGCACCCGCCAAACCAACGAGCAGCCGACAGGGAGCGTGACCCACGTCTCTCCTTCGAACTGCGAGGAACAACAGAAAGTGGCGCACCTTTTGTACACCGCTCATCGCTCTCGCAAAATGCGTACCGAGCCATTCCTGAATCGCGCCAAAACGGAACTCGCCTTTGCTTAGAGCGACCATCACAAAGTCGAACGCCATCGCTGCCTCTATGTCCAGGTCATATCCGTTGACCAGCAAGAATGTATGTGCCGCGGCAAAAGCGACCCGCTTGTTTCCATCAAGAATAAGGATGCTTGTTGACGACAGACTCCATCAGCGCGGCAGCCTCTTCCAGAACACTCGTGTAATACCCGATCTGCGGACGAAAGACCGCGGACTCCAGCGGCGCCTTGTCCTTTATCCCTGGGTCGCCGCCGTACTCCTCGATTTGTTGACGATGAATGCCCAGAATTTCCGCGACCGTAAGGTAAATGCGCTCGGCCACCTATTTGGCCAGCTTCGCGTAGAATTGCCGAACTTTTCATTCGAACGTTGATACGCTTCCATCACTTCGGGCCGCACCATCTGCCGGGATGGCACAACATTTCGAATGTAATGTTCGATCGCCTTCTCTAGCAGATACCGCTGTGACTGCCCGTGCTGCTTCGCAACCTGCACAAATTCCTTGTAAAGCGCGGCATCAATGGCCGGTCCAATTTTCACGGTGCTGGATTTGCTCGCCATGCCGCTCCCCTCCAGAAACCCGATTTCGGGTGCCGGACTTCTGCTTTTTTTCTTGTGCTTTAATCGATCCGCAGTCCAGATTCGAAGTCCCAGAGATGATCGTGAGACCCTTTTGATTAATCCCCTCATGTTATCGTTGTGCGTTCTATACCTAACCTCCGCCGAACCGCTCTGCTACATTTGGCTTTGTGCCCGCGCAAACTCCACGATAAGTCTTGTCCTTGCCACACATACGCAAAACACCGGGGGTGGGGGGTACCCCTCTCTCGCGTTCTCCCCATCGCCATCTGGTCCTTGAACCTGGTGCTATAATTTCCAATCCTTGTATGTCTAAACTCGCGCCAGATACGACCGCTCTCCCTCCCGAAGTCCTGGCCAAATATGAGCCGGTTATCGGCCTGGAAGTTCACGTCCAGTTGCTCACCAATACCAAGATCTTCTGCGCCTGCTCCACCCGCTTCGGTGACGCCCCCAACGCTAATACCTGCCCGGTCTGCCTGGGCCTCCCCGGCACCCTCCCGGTCCTCAACAAGCGGGTCATCGAAATGGCTGTGCGCGCCTCCCTGGCTTTGAACTGCACCGTGCATGAGCATTCACGATTCGCTCGCAAGAACTATTTCTACCCGGACCTGCCCAAGGGCTACCAGATTTCGCAATACGAGCTGCCGCTGGCCACCGAAGGCTGGGTGGAGATCGAGCTGGCCGGAGCGAGAAAGCGCATCGGCATTACCCGCCTGCACGTTGAAGAAGACGCCGCCAAGAATCTGCACGAGGGCCTGGCACACTCCGACGTGAAGGCGTACATCGACTACAACCGCTGCGGCTCGCCGCTCGCCGAGATCGTTTCCGAACCGGACATGCGCACGTCCGAAGAGGCCTACGCCTACCTCACCACGCTGCGTCAGATCCTGCTCTACACCGGCGTCAGCGACTGCAACATGGAAGAGGGCTCGCTCCGCTGCGACGCCAACGTGAGCGTGCGTCCGCGCGGCACCCAGCAATTTGGCACCAAGGTCGAAGTCAAAAACCTGAACTCATTCCGCTTTCTGCAGAAGGCGCTGGAATACGAAATCGAGCGCCACATCGGCGTTATCGAAAACGGTGGCCGCATTTCCCAGGAAACTCGCCTCTGGAACCAGGCCGAAGGCCACACTGTCTCGATGCGCTCGAAGGAAAAGGCTCACGACTACCGGTATTTCCCCGAGCCGGATCTGCTACCCGTGCACGTCAGCTCCGCATGGCGCGAGGAAATCCGCCGCTCCGTGCCGGAACTTCCAGAAGCGAAGCGCACGCGCTTTGTCACCGCCTACGGCATCACGCCCTATGACGCCGAAGTCCTCACCTCCACGCAAGCACGCGCCGATTATTTCGAGGCGGTCACCAAAGCCGGCGGCTCCGGCAAGAACGCCGCGAACTGGATGCAGACCGAACTGCTTCGCCGTCTGAACGATTCCGGCAAGGAGATCGAAGCGAGTCCTGTTACGCCCGCAGCCCTCGCAGAGCTGCTGAGGCTCGTAGAATCCGGCCAGATCACCGGAAACATCGGGAAGAGGGTCTTCGCCACGATGTTTGAAAGTGGCCGCGGCGCGGCTGAGATCGTTGCCGCGGAAGGGCTCGCGCAGATCAGCGACACTTCTGCGATCGAACAAGCGGCCCGCGAGGTGATCGAGAAATATTCTGACAACGTCGCCAAGTTCCGCAGCGGCAACGAAGGCGTCTTTAAATTTTTCGTTGGCCAGGTAATGAAAGCCACACGCGGCCAGGCCAATCCCCAAGCGGTAAACGACATCGTGCGTAAACTGCTGGCGCAATAAGTTTCACCGAGGTGATTCGTGCTCAAGATCGGCGACAAAGCTCCGGATTTCACTTTGAAAACGGATGAAGGCGGCGAACTCTCACTGAAAGCCTACAAAGGCAAGCGTGTCGTCCTGTTTTTCTTTCCCAAAGCTAATACTCCCGGTTGAACGACCGAAGCGTCCGAGTTTCGTGACGCAAAGAAGGACTTCGACAAGCTAGGTCTAGCGATCATCGGCGCCAGCGGCGATCCCGAAAAGGCGCTCGCAAGTTTCCGTGCGAAGCAGAAACTAAATTTTCCGCTGGTCGGCGATCCCGGCCACAAAATGCTGGAATCTTATGGCGTCTGGCGCACCAAGAAATTCATGGGCCGCTCTTTCACCGGCATTGTGCGCAGCACCTTCCTCATCGGCGCGGACGGCAAGATCGAGCAAATGTGGGATCAGGTAAAAGTGAAAGGCCACGTCACCGCGGTCCTCGCCGCCGCTGATCGCTAGAAAGCTACAGACGTTGCGAGTCCGTCGGCAAAAACTGCGGCGCGATCCACGTCGCTGAATCGATGGACGATCGTCAGTTGATTGCGATGACCGCACGCGTGGTAAACGCAAAGCGCGTTTCGGCCGGGAACACGACTTCCTTCTTTCCCGTCGCGGCGGCGCCTGCGGTACCCGCACCGGCTCCCGCCAGGCCGCCAATCAACGCGCCCTTGCCACCGCCGGCCAAGCCGCCGATCAGCGCACCGGCTCCCGCGCCGCCTCCGATGAAGGCCGTGTCGCGTCCGCCTTTGCCGCCCATCGTTTTTCCTGCAAGGCTGGTAGAAACCGCGTAGCTCTTACCTCGAACAGTGACGCGCGTGAGCCGCAGCCAAAGTTTCGCGGGCGTGGAGAGCCGGCCGGAAGCTTGCACGCTGCTCACCACCAGCCGCGCAGAAGCGCCCTTCGGGATTACCACGCGGCCATTGGCGGTCACGTCGTGCGATACGACTCCGCTCAGCGTTTGTCCGACCGCAGCAGTCTTCGAGTTGATGGACTGATTGATCGTCACGTCAATCGGAGTGCCGGCAGGAACCGAAGCCGCGGCCAGCGAAATAACGGGAAACGCAATCAGGGATGCGAGTATCGGGAAAATTCTACGGGTTGCAGTATTCATCTCCGTCACCTCAGTGCAGGAAGCACTGTCGTTTCAGAATACCAGAAGAGATGAGCGGCAGTGTGAACCAGAGACAAACGGTAAATGACGAGCGGAGTTAAAGTTGTGCATGCAGCTCGTCGCTGCCGGTTGCGGTTGGTTCGATGTAGAGGTTGTCGATAAGGCGGGTCTTGCCGAAAAACGCGGCAAGCAAAATGTAACAGGGACGCGAAATGCGGGTGACCGGCTCGAACGATTCCGCATCGACCACCTCGGCGTAATCCAGCACAGCCAGGGGTTCGGCGGACAGAACTTTTCGGATGACGGATTGCAGTTGCAGCGCGTCGCGCGTGCCGGAATGGATTTCGTCGCGGGCACCGGCGAGCGCGCGATGCAGCACCGTCGCCGTTTTGCGCTCGTCGGTGCTGAGGTAGACGTTGCGAGACGACAGAGCGAGGCCATCCGGTTCGCGAACGATCGGGCAGACTACTATTTCTGTGTCGAGGTTCAGGTCGCGAACCATCTGCGAAATCAGGCGAACTTGCTGCGCGTCTTTGCGGCCAAAGTAGGCGAAATTGGGCTGGACGATTTCGAGCAGCTTCAGAACAACGGTGGAGACGCCGCGAAAATGACCAGGCCGCGAGCGGCCTTCCAGGCGATCGCTCAGGCCATCCACGTTGACGTAAGTGCGGAAATCGCTGGGATACATTTCCGCGGTTTGCGGTGCAAAAAGGGCATCGACTCCCGCGGCCGAGAATTTCTCCGAATCCGCTCCAAAAGTTCGCGGATATTTCGACAGGTCTTCGTTCGCCCCAAATTGCTTGGGATTCAGAAAGATCGAAGCGATCACCGGCGAGCATTCGCGTTTCGCGCGCTCCACCAGTGCCAGATGGCCGGCATGCAGCGCGCCCATGGTTGGAACGAAGCCAACGATGCGGTTTTCGGCTCGCGCCTGGCGCGCGTGCTCTTTCATCCAGCTGATCGTGCGGATTGTTTCCAAGGAAGAGCCGGGATCAGGCGCTGGCGGCGACTTCGCGCTCGCGGTAGAAGTGCATCAGGTCGGTGAGAATCGGCTGGGCGCCGTGCTGGCGCAGCATGGTGGTGATCTGTCCGCGATGATAGGTGCCATGATTCACGACGTGTTGCATGGATTGCCAGAGCGGGTTCTTGTACACGCCGAATTTCAGGGTTTTGTATTCGAACACGCGGTCGAGGTCGGTCTGCTTTAACTCGCGAACGAATTTCAGCAGGCGAGCCTCGAGTTCAACCCAGTGCGCGCGCAGGCTGGCGACGTCCTTGAATTGTGTGGTGTCTGGCAGCGAAGCAGGAGAGCGGCCCTGAAAGCGTTCGAGCCAGATCCATTCGGCGCCGCAGATGTGCGCGAGCGTGTCTCGCACCGAAGAGAAACTGGAGCCGAGAGGTTTGGTGAATTGCTCGGGGGTGAGCACGGAGGCGGCGTTCATTTGCCGATGATTGGCCCAGGCGTTGTAATCGTAGAGGATACGGACTTCGTCAGGAGTCATTGGGGGCTCACTTTCTCATGGAGTTTAGCAGGTACTTGAAGAGATCGCCGATTCTGAAATGATCCCATCGATTTGGGCGGCGTAAATATCACGCCACGGTCCCTCCACTCCGCGGCCCGCGCTCAAAAAGCGAGCGCAGGAAAAAAGTGGGCCGCTCCGGTCGGGATGACAGGTGTTGCCTGCGTGCGGTCGAATGGAACAGCGAAATGAAACAATTTGCGATAGACACGATCAGCAGTCGATGTAGACGGACTTTTTTGTTTTTACCGGTTGGCCGGAGTGGTAGGACTCGGTGTCGGACGGGAAAGTGCCGCTGCGGACGTCGGCGCAGTAGTCGCGCAGAGCAGTCGAGATTGTTTCGCCGACGCTGGCGTATTGGCGGGCGAATTTTGGCGTTTGCGTGAAGGTGAGGCCAAGCAGATCGTGGACCACGAGGATTTGGCCGTCGCAGTCCGGGCCGGCGCCGATGCCGATCGTGGGAATCCGAAGTTCGCAGGTGATGCGCGCGGCGAGATCGCGCGGTACGGCCTCGAGGACGACAGCGAATGCGCCCGCGGCTTCCACGGCGCGCGCGTCGCGAATCAATTGTTCGGCGGCGTCAGCGGTCTTGCCCTGGACACGGAATCCGCCGAGTGCATTGAGTGATTGGGGCGTGAGGCCGATGTGGCCCATCACAGGAATTTCGGCTTCGGTGAGTCGCGCGATCAGCTCAAGCCGCCGCTCGCCGCCTTCGACTTTCACGGCCTCGGCGCCGGCTTCTTTCACGAAGCGCACGGCGTTGCGGAGCGATTCGTCAGTGCCCGCGTGATAGCTGCCGTATGGCATGTCGGCGACGACAAGAGCGCGGCGCGTGCCGCGGCGGACTGCCCGCGTGTGATGGAGCATCTCGTCCAGCGTAACCGGCAGCGTACTGTCGTAGCCGAGCACGACCATGCCGAGGGAATCGCCGACGAGGATCACGTCGACGCCTGCTTCATCGGCCAGGCGCGAAGTGGGGTAGTCGTAAGCCGTGAGGCAAACGATCTTTTGCGAGGGAGAATCCGCAGCCGAGGATTTGCGCTGCAGAAGTTCGGGCACGGTAACTTTGCCGTCGCCCTGACGTGGGACAACGCTCATGGTGGCCTCCGGTGCCGTTCCCTGAATGCAGGATACAGCCCTGTACCAAGAATAAATGATAGCAGATTGCTCGGTTGCACAAAAGGAGGCCATCGATTACGGTCAACTACTATGTTATGTGAAAAAAGCAGATCTAGTATTGCGCGTAGCGCTGTTGCTTCTTTCCTCGTCGACGGCTAGTCCGCCTCTTCGCGCAAAACAAAAAGGAATGCCGCAAGCCGCCAAAACTCGTATTTCAGCCAAGATTGGCGCCGGAAGATGTATCACGAATTAAGAGTCGTTCTCTGGGCGGCAGAGTCGCGGTCATCGTGAATGAGAATGGCGATGTGACGGATGCTCGAGTTCTTACGGCTACTCCAAAAGAAGGCGGCCAAATCCTTTCTGATGCAGTAAGGACAGCGAAATTCGCACCGCGCCCAGGATGTGGAGATCTGAAGATCGATTTCATCTTTAACCTTCGCGAATAGCGCGCCCACGCATCATTTCGACTGAGGGACTTGGGAGCGGCCTTTCCATTGGGCGCCGCGGTTGGCGTAGTAGCGGATGGCTGAGAGAAATGTGGCGTAGGCGTAGAGGGCGGCGGTTAGCGGGAGCAGTGGCGCCCAGTGCGGTAAAAGCCGGTAAAAGCGGATCGTCGGCAGGAAAAGCAGAGACATTGTGAGCCAGGTGAGTAACGCGATAGTGCGTGTGACGTTGTTGTGTGCGAACAGCAGTGCGATCGGAGCGAGGTAGGTGAGGATGAGTCCGACGATGGTTCCGAGCAGAAGTAAGGCGGAGTAGCGGAGCTGGGTGAAAGCGGTGCGGGCGACCATGTCGCGAACTTCGGCGAAGGAGTTGTAGGCGCGAAGGCTGATGCTGGCGCGAGTGAGGCCCATCCAGATTTTGCCGCCGGTGTTTTTCACGGCGCGGGCGAGGGCGCAATCGTCGATGACTTCGCTGCGGATGGCGGAGAAGCCGCCGATGCGGGCGAGGGCTGCGCGGCGGAGGAGGATACAGCCGCCGGCGGCGCCGGCGGTGCCGGCTTCGGCGTTGGCGATCCACTTTGGTGGGTAGAGTTTGAGGAAGAAGAACAGGAATGCGGGGATGGTGGCTTGCTCCGGAATTGTTTTTGCCTGAAGCCAGACCATCAGCGACGTTAGGTCGAGATGGTTTTGTTCGGCGCGCGAGACAAGACGCGTTAGCGTGTCGGGTGCGTGGGTGATGTCAGCGTCGGTGAACCAAAAGTAGGTGGGAGCGGGAAGTTGGCTGCTCGAGGGTTCGGAAAAGCAGATCCCTCGCTCCCCTCGGGATGACACGTTTTGCGAACTGCTAGCGAATGAAAGCGTGACGCCCTCGTTGAGAGCCCAGAGTTTGCCGGTCCAGTTTTGCGGCAGTGGTGCGGCATGGTGGATGGCGACCCGCGCGGCTGCGTTTTGCTGGGTGGCGGCTTGTTCGGCGAGCTTTGCGGTTGTGTCTTCGCTGTGATCGTCGACCAGGATGATGCCGAATTCACCGGGATAGTCTTGTTGCAGGAGAGAGGCGATGGATTGCCCGATGGTTGCGCCTTCGTTGCGGGCGGGGACGATGGCAGTGACGCTCGGCCAAGTCGGGGGTGGCGTGTGGCGTGCGAGGTCGTCGTCAAAGGGGCGGAGGTGGAAGAAGGAGCCTCGCGCGATTGCGAGGTAGAGCCAGATTGCAGCGGAGAGGATCGCGGCGAAGAGGGCGAGGGTGGGCACGGATTCATTTTGCAATGAAGAGAAGAGATTCACCATTCCGGCCGGATCGGGACGGCCACGCGGACGCGGGGTCACGGAGGGAAGAAGGAAGAGCCTCGACAATATATGGAACGGACTGTTTTCCAGGTGGGAGCAATCTTGCCACGGTCCCTGCGCTCCGCCGCCCGCGCCCAAAGGGCGCACGCAGGGAAAAAAACGGGCGCTCCGGTCGGGATGACAGTTTTTAGCCTCGCCGCAAGTAAGGGAGGCCGCTTATACGCGAGTTACATCAAGACGTTCGAGACGTACGCGATCTTGGCGGATCAAGTCTGGTAGAGTAGGCAGCCCGTTGTGCGGAAGCGGCAGGTTGGCGGCGATCGACTGGAGATGAAGATGCGCGAGATGCGAATGGAATTGATCGGTGCGTTGCGGGCGGCGTTTTTGTTGTGTTTGCTGGCGAGCGCGGGACCGATCCTGGCGCAGGAGGCTAAAGGCGAGCCGGAGCAGGCGGGACCTTACAGTTCGTTGTTGATACGCGACGTAACGGTGATCGACGGATCGGGCGCGCCTGCCTTCGGCCCGGCCGATGTTTTCATCAAGGGCAACCGGATCGTGCGCGTGGTGCTGGCGGACGCCATCTCGCGGGAAGAGGCGAAGGCCGAGGCCGCGCACGAGGCGAAGCAGGCGCCGCCGGACCGCGTCATTGACGGGAAGGGGATGTATCTAACGCCGGGATTGATTGACGTGCATGCGCACATTAACAAGAGCAAGGATGTGCCGGCGGACTATATTTACAAACTCTATCTGGGGCATGGCGTTACCACGATTCGGAATTTCAACGTGGGCACAGACTCGCCGAAGGAAATGGTGGAAGAGAAAAAGCGGATCGCCGCGAATCAGATCATCGCGCCGCGGATGTATGTGTATCCGTTCTGGCGGGAGGGCGATCCGCGCGCGAGCACGGTGGACGGCGCCATCCAGATGGTGGACGAATGGCACAACCTGGGCGTGGACGGCATCAAGATCATGGGCAAGCCCGGCTTGTGGCCGGACATTTTCAGGACAATCACGACGCGGGCGCAGAAGTGGGGCATGGGAGTTGCGGTGCACATTGGGCAGGACGGCGTGTATCCGATGAACGCGGTGCGCGTGGCGGCGGACGGGGCTTCGACGATCGAGCATCACTACGGATACGCGGAGTCTTCGTTCTCTTCGCACAATGTGCAGATCTTGCCGCCGGGGTACAACTATTCGAACGAGGCCGACCGCTTTCTGGAAACGGGCCGCGTGTGGCTGCAGGCGGACCTGAACAAGCTGCACGGCGAAGTGATCGATTCGCTTCTGGATTCGTCGCAGCGGAATGGATTCATCATGGTGCCCACGTTCAGCATTTACGAGGCGAACCGGGATGTGGAGCGGGCGGCTACTTTGCCATGGCATGCAACATATACATTGCCGGTGGTGATGGATTCGTTTCTACCGAATCCGGCGCATCATGCTTCTTATTTTTACGAGTGGACTTCGAACAAAGAGGCAGACTGGGCGCAGGCGTACCGGCGTTGGATGGAATTTGTGAACGACTATAAGAATTCGGGTGGAGTGGTGGCGGTGGGATCGGACACCGGATTTTTGTTTGCGCTATGGGGATTTGGGACGATTCGGGAATTGGAGATGCTGGAAGAGGCCGGATTTACACCGCTGGAGACGCTACACGCGGCGACCGAAAATGGCGCGAAGGTGGTGAAGAATGCGGAACTTGGATTGATTCGGCCCGGATATTTGGCGGATATGGTTTTGCTTTCAGAGAATCCGTTGGCCGACGTAAAGGTGTTTTATGGAATTGGCGTGACGCGCGCAGGGCAGGATCGCAAGGAAGTGCACGAGCAGTGCATGAAGTATACGATTCGTGATGGCGTGATTTTTGATTCGCAGGCGTTGTTGCGGGATGTGCGGGAGATGGTGGCGAAGGCAAAGAGCGCGGGTAAGCAGAAGAAGTGATGGAGAGCGAAGACCCAGGTGCAACTACGTTCACTGCGGCACCCAACTTCGCGAGATTGAAGGTCCGAGACCGACTCTTGCCCAAACTGAATCGGAGTTCGCCGGAGCACAGGCAGCAATGCCTATGCCACTGAAAAAGCCGAAGGCTTTGCCCTAGGCCAGGTCTTCGCGGCGGATGGGCATGCGGCGCAGGCGCTTGCCGGTGGCGGCAAAGATTGCGTTGCAGACGGCCGGGGCGATCACCGGGAGGCCGGGTTCGCCGATACCCGTCGGAGCCTCGGTGCTCGGCACGATGTGTACCTCGATCTTCGGCGTCTCGTTGATGCGCGGCATTGCGTAATTGTCGAAATTGGATTGCTCGACGCGGCCGCGATTGATGGTGATGGCATCGTGCAGCGCGGCGGAGAGACCGTAGATGGCGGCGCCTTCGACTTGCGCCGCGATGCCGTTGGGATTAACCGGGCGGCCGCAATCGACGGCGTAAACGATGCGATGAATTTTCAACTCGCCGTTCTTGGCGCTGACTTCAGCGACTCCAGCCGTGTAGGACTCAAAAGAATAGTAACCAGCGATGCCGCGAAAAACTCCGGCCGGCAGCGGCTTACCCCAACCCGCTTTTTGGGCGGCGAGTTTGAGTACGCCTTTCAGGCGGGCGGTGTCCAGTGGTTTGCCTTCCTTGGGATTGGTGGCGTCCGGGATCTTGCGATCGTCGCCGATCATGCGCAGGCGGAACTCAAGCGGATCGACGCCGGCCGCGGTGGCGAGTTCGTCGATGAAGCATTCGACGACGAAGCCGCTGCTGCTGTGCTCTACCGATCGCCACCAGGCGCGCGGCACGCCTGATTTCGCGAGCGTGTACTCGACACGATAATTCTTGGTCTGATAGGGAATGAATGCTGCGGTGGCGAACTCGCTCTGGTCTGGTTTCTCGTTGCCATCCTTGCTCCAGACGGCGGCGATCGATGTGGAAGTCTGGAAGTGCTTCCAGGCAGCGATGTTTCTGTCCGCGTCAATCGCGCCTTCGAAGCGGTGATATGACGCGGGGCGATAGAAATCGTGCTGCATGTCGTCTTCACGGGTCCACAGGACCATCACCGGCTTGTTGGGGACGGCCTTCGCAACTTGCGCGGCTTCCATGACGAAATCGGCTTGATAGCGGCGGCCGAATGCTCCGCCCATCAGCGTGGTGTTTACGATCACGGATTCGTGCGGGAGCTTGGTGACTCCGGCAATGATGTCCTGCGCCCACTGCGGCGCCTGCGTGGGGATCCAGGCTTCAGCACGGTCGGGGCCGATCTGCACCGTGCAGTTCATCGGCTCCATGCAGGCGTGCGCGGCGAAGGGGAGCTCGTACACGGCTTCCACTTTCTTGTGAGCCGCGGAGAGCGCCGCGTCGACGTCACCTTGATCGACGGTGCGTTTGCCGGGTTTGGAAGCATTGTCCACGAATTGCTGGTTCAAGGATGCCGTGGATTCTTTTGCGTTGGGACCTTCGTCCCAGGTGATGTCGAGCGCTTTGCGGCCCTGCATGGCGGCCCAGGAATTTGCGGCCACCACCGCGACGCCGCCAGCCGTGAACGCGCCCTCACCAACCGCGTCTATGGCGAACACGTCAGTGACGCCGGGTACAGCTTTGGCTTTCGTGGCGTCGAACTTCGCGGCCTTGCCGCCAAAGACGGGGCACCGTGCGACCACGGCATAGACCAGGCCGGCGGGACGCGAGTCGATGCCGAATTTCGCGGTGCCGGTGGATTTGGCGCGGGCTTCGTAGCGATTCTGGTCGTGGCCAACGATCGTGAAGTTGTTGGAATTTTTCAGCGGCACGGTCTTGAAGTCGGGGAGGGGAAGCTTTGACGCAGCGGGTGCGAGTTCGCCGTAGGTAAGAAATTGCTTGCGAGCGCCGTGTAGCACTCCGCCATTTTGCGGATGGCAGGTGTCGCGATTCACGTTCCAATGCTGGGCCGCGGCGGTGACCAGCATTTCGCGCGCGGCGGCGCCGGCTTGGCGCATCGGCAAGTACGCGCCGGCAACGCTGCCGCTGCCGCCCGTACCGTGATCGTAGATCTTGGGATTCGTAGGCGCTTGCTCGATCTTGACTTGCTTCCAGTCGAGCGAAAGCTCTTCGGCGAGGATCATAGGCAGCGCGGTCATGATGCCCTGGCCCATCTCGGACTTGCCGACGATCAAAGTGACCTGGTTGTCGGGCGCGATGCGAATCCACGCATCGAACGGATTGACCGGCTTTTTCTCCTGATCTTCGGCGGAAGCGGCGAACGCGGAGGGAGAAAGATGGAAGCCGATGACCAGCGCCGCGCTACCTGCGGCGCTGGTCTTCAAAAAGTCGCGGCGATTCAGAACCGTTGCAGAGGACATGGCGTACCTCGATTGTTTACGAGCAGTGGTTGAAGGTTAAGCGGCGGAAGTGGACTTGGCGGACTGACCGGCAGCGCGGTGGATCGCTTTGCGAATGCGCTGGTACGTGCCACAGCGGCAGATGTTGCCGCTCATGGCGTCGTCGATGTCGGCGTCGGTGGGGTTGGATTTTTTGGTGAGCAGCGCGACCGCGGACATGATCTGCCCGGATTGGCAGTAGCCGCACTGCGGAACGTCTTCGGCGATCCACGCCTGCTGCACCGGATGCGAGCCGTCAGCGGAAATGCCCTCGATCGTGGTGACCTTCTTGCCGCTCACGCTGGAGACCGGCGTGATGCAGGAACGCGTGGCTTCGCCATTGATGTGCACGGTACACGCGCCGCACAGCGCCATCCCGCAGCCGAACTTTGTGCCGGTCATGTTGAGGGTGTCGCGGAGGACCCACAAAAGCGGCATGTCGGGGCTGACGTCGACGGTTTGCGTTTTGCCGTTCAAGGTGAAGTTGATGGCCATGGCAGCCTCCTATGAAGGGAAGCCTATCGTACAACAAGTTCCGGGCTGGGTGGAAATGGTCGAAATATCGTTAACCGCGGCGCGAGTGGCCGCCTGCCGGGGCCGCGCGTGCGATAACCAGCGGGGAAAAAAAGACATCCCCAGTCAGGTCAGACGCGAATGCAATGAAGGGGTAAGCAAGCGGGAGTTTAAGCGGGGACGACCTTGCGTGGGGCTTCGGGTTCGACGCCGCGCCAGCCTACTGGGCGCCCGCTGACCGCTTCCTTCACCGAGCGGAACAGGACCACATACATCAACTGGCGGTAATAAAAGCGTTGGAGGAGGACCGGTATGAGCAGGGTCCAGTCTTCCTTGCGCTCCAGAGCAAACGCAACCGCACAGGTCAGGATGTCGATCAACAGGAATCCAAGGAAGAAGAATACGGAACGCTGAACGTCAGCGGTGGTCCAGATCTGCGGCAGGTGCGCAACCTTTTGGCCGAGCGCCCACAGAATCAGCGAGCCGAAGAACATCAGGTCGATAATGGGCGAAATCAGCGGCAGGGCGAGCTGGAAAATGAAAATGTTGGGGAGCGCGACCCAGCCAAGGGTGCCGTACTTGGGGCGGAACAATGTATCGCTGTGCTTCCAGAAAGACTGCAGCGTGCCGAAGGTCCAACGGAAGCGCTGGCGGATGAGCGCCCCGGCGGTTTCCGGAGCTTCGGTCCAGGCAATGGCCTCTTCGTCGTAACCGATGCGCCAGCCCAGGCGGCGGATGGCGATGGTGAGATCGGCGTCTTCGGCGACGGTGTCAGCGGTGATGCCGCCGGCAGCCTCGATCGCTTTTTTGCGCCAGGCACCGAGCGCGCCGGGAACGACGGTAATGCAATTCAGGAGATCAAAGGCACGCTTCTCCATGTTCTGGCTGGTGATGTATTCCAGCGCTTGCCAACGCGTGAGCCAGCGCGACCGATTGCCGACTTTTACGTTGCCCGCAACGGCTCCCAATTGCGGATCGGAAAAATGCCGAACGAGCTTGCTGATGGCATCCGGCTCAATTTCGGTATCGGCATCGATGGTTACTAGGATTTCCGTCGTCGCCTGCGCCATGGCGTGATTCAGCGCCGCGGATTTTCCGCGATTGACCTGGTGAATGATGCGGACGCGAGAGTCGTGGCCAAAATGTGCGTCCAGCAAGGTTCCGGTATCGTCGGTTGAGCCGTCGTTTACGACGATTACATGCATTTGCGGATAGTTCGAAACAAGAACTGAAGAGACCGTTTGCACGATGACGCCTTCTTCGTTGTGCGCGGGAATCAGCACCGTGACCTGCGGCGGCGGATCGGACATCACCGGATGGTCGGGGCGAAGTTTTTCGATTAGCGCGAGGATGCCGATGACGATGGCGCGTCCGCTGACCAGAACAATGCCAACGATAAAAATCGTGGCGATACTCAGCCGGAACCAGTGATACATGCCGAAGATGAAGCCGTCGGCGCGAGCCTCGAGCCGCTCGGTAGTGGACAGCGGCATCATCACCTCGGCGCGAGTCTTGCCGATCAGGTCCCGTACGGACACGAATTGGAAGCCTTGCTTGCGAAGAGCGTCGATCACCTGCGGCAGTGCTTCCACGGTTTGCGTGCGGTCTCCTCCGCCGTCGTGGAAAAGAATGATGTTGCCGTCGTCGGCCTGCCGCAACACGGCTTCCACGAGATCCTTGGCGGGCATTTGGCGTCCATCATGCAGTTGCCAATCGTGCGGATCGATTTTTTGCCCGACGATCAGATAGCCCATATCTTGGGCCACGGGAAGCTGCGCAACTTCTTCGGCATATTCGGGCTGATGATCGATGCCATAGGGCGGCCGGAACAGGATCGACTTTACACCGATGATGCTTTCGATCAGCCGCTGCGTGAGGTTTAGCTCCCAGCGGATTTGCGTCTTGGAAATTTCATCGAAGTTCGGGTGCGTATAAGTGTGATTCCCGATGTCATGGCCTTCGGCATATTCGCGCCTCAAAAGGTCGGGCGCCTGGCTGGCATCGACGCCAATCACAAAGAACGTCGCCGGCACGTTTTTTTCCTTGAGGATATCCAGGATTGTCGGCGTCCAGCGCGGATCGGGTCCGTCGTCGAAAGTGATGGCTATTTTTTTCTTCGCGGCGCCGATCTGATCGATGTCGTAGGAGAGCGGGTAGGCCTCATAGCTCTCGTCGGTGAAGAGATCCGTATCTGCATCGTAGCTGAACGTCCGCTTGCCGCGCTTCGGTGTGTCGATGAACCGCCACACGTCGCCGTTCCCTTCAAGGATGAGATCCGGGCCGGGCGCGATGTCGGTCAACTTTTGACGCGTGGCATCGTCGGGGCGCGTCGCATCCCAGATGCGCCAGATCGAAGTGTCGGAGTGGCCGAGCCTCCACAGCGCAGTACCCTGGACGCCGAGGCGCTCGCTGGCGCGCAACTGGTTGTAAGCCGTGATGGCGTCCAGCATCCAGACCTGGTGCACGCGATTGTTTTCATCAACGTACGAATAATGCGGATTAAGCGATGCATCGTCGAACTCAATCTCGGTTTCCGACTCGTAGGCGTGCAGCAAGGCTTCCTGAACGCTGAACTCCGTTGCGGAGCCCCATTTCTTCTTGTCAGTTTGCGGCCAGTCGTACGCGAAGTTGGCGATGCCCACCACAATCTTCTGTGCGGGAACAACGGCAAGCACCTGCTGCAGATTCTGGACGAACCAATCCTGGGCAGCCACCGGTCCGGGAGGAGAAGAAACCCAGTGCTGGTCGGAGTTCATCAGCAGGATGGCGTCGCATTCCTTGCCGAAGAATTTGTAGTCGTAAGCGTCATCGCGCGCGGGCACCTGCAGGATCAGCTTGAGGCCGACCGCGTGGAGCGCTGGGGCAAGTTCCGCGACGAAATCGCGGAAATGCGGCTGTGTCTTGTCCGGAATGCCCTCGAAATCGACGACGATGCCGACCTGATGCGCCTGCACCGCGTATTCCACAACATCATCAATCAAGTTGCGCTGCGCGTCGTCGTTGGCCAGCATCTGCGCAACTTCACTGCTTCGCCACACGCTGCCGTCGTAGTTGTTCAGCAGACCCATGATGGGCAGCTCCACGTTGGCGGACTTCATCCAGCGATGGAGCTTGTCATCTTTGAGCAGCGCAACCGCTTCCGTGGGACTTGCCTTCACCGTCTGATAGCGCTCGTAGTCGACGATCGTCAGCGCACCGTCGGGCGTAACCGCGTGCAGTTGCTCCGGGATCAGGACGTCGAGGTCCTTGTAATGGCGTTTCAGCGAGGCCAGGGCGTTCGGGTCCCAGGTCACGTAAAATGCCGCCCGCAGAGGATCGTAGCTGGCAGGAACTTTGCCGAGATTTGCGACGCGCCGCCGGCGGCCCTCCCTGGTGGGCAGCAGCTTCGCCGGCTGCTTGATCTTGAGGGCGCGGTAGATCGGCCGCGTATCCGGGAGCAAGCCGGCCGGAAGCTCGACGCTGGCCGCAATGTTCACGAAGAAATACGCGAGCAAAAGCGTCAGCAGCGCGCCGGAGATTTCCAGCACGCGGCGGGTGCGCCGCCAGCGGACGCGCTCCGCGTCATAGAAGATTGGTCCGCGTTCTTTCATGAATCCGTGAAGCCAAGCGGCACAGGAGCAGCGCGAACGCCGAGGGTTGGGATGAGTTCTGGCTGCCTGAATCCGTCAGCTCTATTGTAAGATGCCGCTAGTTGATGAAGCGAATTTTATCGCACACCGTTGCCGCACTTGCCGCAGGGCTCTGCCTGCGGCTTTTGTTTGTGCTGAAATATCCGGCTAATTCAGGCGACACCGTCCTGTACGAGCAGATGGCGTCGAACTGGCTGCAACATCATGTGTATGCGATGGAAGTTTACAGCCGGATTACGCCGGTCGACCTGCGCATGCCGGGGTATCCCGCGTTTTTGGCGGCAATCTATGCACTAACAGGCCGGATAGGCGAGGATGCGCGGCAATTTGTGATGCTCGCGCAGGCGCTGATCGATCTCCTGTCGTGTGTGCTGATCGCGGTGCTCGCGGCGGTGTTGAATCTGATGGTGAGCGAGCGAAATGCCTGGCAGCGCGTCTACATCGCCGCGATTTGGCTGGCGGCGTTGTGTCCTTTTACCGCCAACTACGTAGCCGTCACGCTCACGGAAACCTTGGCGATCTTTTTCACCGTCGCGGCTCTGTTGCCGCTTGGTTTGCAGGTCGGGCGGGTACGCAATAATGGCTGGCTGTTTGTGAAGAAAAGCTACCGATGGGCGAATGACTATCGCAGGCTCGCCGCGATCGGAGCATTGCTGGTGGGCATGGGAACGCTGTTCCGCCCGGAAGCGCCATTGATTTTGATTGCTTGCTGGATAGTCCTGGGCGTCGTATTGATCGCGCAACGCGAGACCCTGCGCTGGATTCGCACCTTGCTGGGAATGGGCCTGGTCTGCGCCATCCCGCTTCTGCCGTGGACATTGCGCAACGCGATTTCCTTGCATGAATTTCAGCCGCTGGCGCCGAAGAACTCCAATCTCCCTGGGGAGCTGGTTCCTTACGGCTTCATGAGCTGGGAAAAAACGTGGCTGTACCGCTTTCGCGACGTTTATCTTGTTCCGTGGAAGCTCAACGGCGAAGCCATCAAGGTTGCCGACATCCCGGATCGGGCTTTTGATACCACCGAGGAGAGGGACCGGGTCGCGGCGATTCTGGAGTCCTACAACACCGAGCTCACGTTGACACCAGCCGAGGACGCCGCCTTTGCGCTACTCGCACGCCAACGTACGGCTCGCCATCCATTGCGAACCTATCTATGGCTGCCACTAGGGCGCGGCATCACCATGTGGTTCACTCCGCGAATCGAGCTGATTCCCGTGTCGGGCACGGTTTTTCCTGTGTTTCAGTCCTGGCAAGACGACAAGATCGATCAGTCCGTCACGGTGGGACTTTTTCTGTTGAATATCATCTACGTTGCGCTGGGCATCTGGGGTGCGGTGCATTTGTGGCGAAGGAGCCCGGCGGTGCGGCCAGCCCTGGCTTTGCTCCTGACCTTCATCCTGCTGCGCACCGCTTTTCTCACCACGTTGGAAACGCCCGAGCCTCGCTACGTGCTGGTGTGCTTCCCGGCACTGGTCGCATTGGCAGCCCAGGCCCTCTCAGGATCGTCGCAAGCAAACCAAAACATCCCTCAGTAAGGGGCGCTGATGTGGTCGCCATATTCCGGCGCCAATTGTTGGAAATGCCGAACGTTGAACGTAAAAATGCGTTCGCAGCCCGCTTTGTTTGCACTGGCGATGTGAAGCAGATCGTAGATGCGGCCTCCCGCCCAGCCGTGCTGCGCGCACAAATGGATCGCTGATTTGTAATCTTCAGTGGATAGGGACACGACCTCGAACGCGGGGAGAAAGTTATCAGCTAAAGCCTGCCAAGCCTGCAGTGGAAAGACTGGCGAGGAAAACGGCGCTCTCGTGAGTACCGCATAGAATTCGGCTAGCCCATGAGCGCTGACGCACCCTTCTATCTTTCGAGCGCGAACGGCGAGCACCGCCGCGTGAGCCGCATGAAAATGCACGTGAAGTTGGATAACGGACGCGACAAGAACATCTGTGTCAAAATAGGTCCTCACCGGCCCCAGATATCCTTGATGCGCTCCTCACGGTCATGGTCTACCAGTTTGTTCCAATCAAGACCCTCGGGCAGCGCTCCCAAGTGAACCCAAACGCCGTCGCGCAGGACCATGGAAGGGGACTGTTCGGCCGGCTTCAGCAGAATTCCCTCGGAACTCTCTTCTAGTTCGAGACGACTTCCCGCCTTCAATCGGAATCGATCGCGAACGTTTTTGGGCAGAACAACCCTGCCCGCGCTGTCGATCTTGACTTTCATGCCATTCATTATGGCAAATACCATCTAAAATGGCAAATGAGATGCTACGTCTTTAGTCTTCAACTGGTTCCGGGTGAATCGTGACTCGATATACTTGCGGGAAACGCTCCTTCACCCGATCTTCCAATGCCGCGGTCACGTCGTGAATCTGAGTGATTCGCAAATTCCCTTTCATGGTGCAATGGCAGGACGCCAGGATGCGGTGCTCGACCTGGCGCACATGCACGTCGTGGCAGTTCACCAGTTCGTCGTATTCGGCGGGTAGCCCGTTCAGGAAGTTCTCAATCGCCCGTGAGAGCTGCTTCATCTCGCCGCCCCCGGCGTCAGGGGTGGCGATGCGTCTCCCGAGTGGCTCGATGTGAATGGTGACCTCGATAGGGCCGTCGCGCAATTCGCGAATGCCTTCTTCCAGATCGGTAGCCTGCCGATGGGCGTCGCTGAGACTCAGATTCTCGTCCACCTCCAGATGCAGCTCGACGAAAAGCTGACCGTCCTGCTGCAACGCGCTTAAATCGTGAATGGCCAGTCCCATCCGCTGGGCCACCGCCCGGATGGCTTCAAAGAGGTGTTCGCCCCGAGGAGCGCGAGGTTCGGCGTGCACCATGACGTCGGAGGGAACGATCTCGCCGATGCGTTTCTCGATAGCATCGCTGAGCGCGTGAACCTTTTCAAGACTCGCGGTGCGCGGCACGCTGACGGTTGCGTCCACGAAATGCCGGTTGCCGGCGCGGCGCACCCGCACACGCTCGACTTCCAGCACGCCCTCCATACGCGCCACGGCCTTGGCGATTTCCTGCTGCAAGCCCTCCGGGGCAACATCCAAAAGAGCATCCAGAGTGCGGCGCCCGAGGCGCGAACCGACCCACAAGATAATGGATGCCACCACTAGGCCGGCCAACGCGTCGGCGTAAATCAGGGACGGCATTCTCCATGTTTCGCCGGCCCACACCAGCCCGACGCCCGCAATCACCACCATGGTGCTCCACACGTCGGTGGAAAAGTGCAATGCGTCGGCTTCCAGCGCCTCACTGGAATATTTCGCGGCCACGCGCGTGAGCGCGCGCGCGCGAGTCAGGTCAATGGCCAGCGCGCAGAACAAAATCACGATAGCGGTGATGCTTGGGTCGATATGCACAGCGTGAAAGAACAAGCGGTCAAAAGCTTCGTAGATGATGTACAGCGCGGTGAGCAGCAGGAGTCCGGTTTCGACGAAGGCGGAAAAATTCTCGAACTTCCCATGGCCGTAGGGATGCCGCTCATCCGCAGGCTGATCGGACACTCGCACGGACAAAAACGTGATGATCGCGGCAACCAGATCAAGCCCCGAATGCAGAGCCTCCGACAGAACGCCCAAGCTGGATGTGCGAATCACGAGGAAGGCTTTGAGCGTCACCAACACCAAAGCCGAAGCCACGCTGAGCAGCGCCGCTCGCTTTTTCTCCCGAACCTCGTCGGCAAGATGTGCGGGTATCACCGCTGCTTAGACTACCTCAATTCCACCCCCCCTCGTGCCGAGCCGCAGCCGTTGTCAAAAGGACAGATCCTTAATGATGTGTCGCACGAGGTACTTGCCTGCGTCGCTACGGGCCGGTAGGGTCTGGCGAGAATCCAGGAGCCGGTTGATGCCCCGTGCAATCTTGTTTGCGGCTGTCGTGTGCCTATTGGCCTATCTGCCGGTTGCGACGCAGACGCCACCCAACGCCGCTGCGGCGAACGCAGTCTGGAATGCGCTACTTTCCGGCACCATGGATGCATCCAAGCACGCCCGCGCCGAAAATGTGGTGATTACGCGGGACCGTGCACGCATCACCCTGGTCGACGGCACGATCCAGTTCACACAGCCCGCAAATGATGTTGTTTTCGGCGCCGTATTTCATGGCACTGGCCGCCTGGAAATCGCGCCACCCAATGCCACCGAGGCGCATCAGCTGCAGCTCTTCACGAAACAATCGAAGGTCGACATGGCCTTCACCGAAGCCACTTTCTCGTTTACCGACTCGCTGTTGGACGAAGTCGCGCGTCAGGTGAAGTGGCAAACCAACGCGTCATCGACAGATGATTTGTACGCAAAACGCCAGCGCGACCGCGAAGATCTTGGTGAATCCGCGCTTCCGCGTTTATTTCAGGGCGTCCTGTCCGAAGATCGCGCGCGCACGGCGTTTTTTCTCGCGGACCTCAAGACCAAAGACAAGAACTGGGTGGAAGTTCGCCAGGATGCGTTGCAGGCGGAAGACCTGGTCGTGGGCCGGTGGGCCGACGTCGTCGCCATGCGTCATTTCGATGTGTGGATGAGCTTCCCTGCCGGCAATAAAATCAGCGCCGAAGTCTGGAAAGATCCCCACGCCAAGGAAGACTTCGTTATCCGCTCCAACAAGATTGATGCCAGCGTCACATCAGGCGCGGAGCTTCGCGCCACAGACACGTTGACGATCGAACCGCGTTTTGCCGGCCAACGCGCGCTGGTCTTTGCGCTGGATTCCAATCTCCGTGTGGAATCGATCAAAGAAAGTAGCGGCGCCGCGTTGCCCTTTTTTCAATCGCGCGAAGGCAAGGATCGCTATCAATCCTACGGCGACTATGTCGCGATGGTGCTCCCCACGGCCCTCAAGCCCTCAACGCCGCTGTCGCTCACCTTTGTCTATGGCGGGAAGCGTGCCATCCGGCAGGCCGGCCACGGTAATTACTTCTGCGAAAGTTCAGGATGGTATCCAGACCGGCCCAACAGTTTTTCTGCGCGTTCCGACTTTGACCTGACCTTTCGCAGTCCTAAGAACATGGTGCTAGTGGCCACCGGCCGCAAAACAAGCGAGACCGTCGATGGCAACTTGCGTATCAGTACATGGAAAAGCGACATCCCGTTGGCGGTCGCAGGTTTCGCCTACGGCGACTACAAAGTGTCCACAGACAAAGCAGATGACGTGGGTGTGGAGATCTACGCCAATCGCGAGCCGGATGACGTAATGATGACGATTCAGCGGGTCGTGGAGGCCCGAGGAGGTGCCGCCACCGGAATTCTTACGCCCGCGGCGATGACCAAATCGATGGGCGCGGAGATGGCCAATATGATTCGGGTGTTCGACTCGTTCTACGGGCCATACCCCTACAAGCAACTCGCGGTCACCAGCATGCCTATCAGCTATTCTTACGGACAAGGCTGGCCGGGTCTCATTTACCTTTGGTCCGCTTCTTTCCTGGACCCCACGCAGCGCCACGTCCTTGGCGTCCGCGATGAAACCGCGGTTACCGATTTCTTCCGCGCCCACGAAGCTTCGCACCAGTGGTGGGGCCACCGCGTCGGATGGAAGAGCTATCACGATCAATGGCTTTCCGAAGGCTTCGCGGAATTTTCCGGCAACCTCTACGTGGAATATCGCCAGAATCACAAGGAATACCTGAATCGCTGGAAGAAGGAAAAAGAGCTCCTCAAGATCCGCGACACCCACGGCCACCCAATCGACTTCTTGGGCCCGATCTGGATGGGCCAGCGCATCGCATCGTCCGAGACCGATGGCAGCTCCTACCAGTATCTGATCTATTCCAAGGGCGGGTTCGTCCTGCAGATGCTCCGCTCTCAAATGTCCGACCCGCACAACCCTGACCTGGATCATCTATTCAAGGACACTATGCGTGATTACTGCAAGACCTTCGACAATCAGCCCGCGTCAACCGAGGATTTCAAAAACATCGTGGAAAGACACATGACCCGTGGCATGGACCTCGACGGTACGCGCAAGATGGACTGGTTTTTCAACCAGTATGTCTATGGCATCGGCTTTCCCGAATACACCTTCCACGCCACCGTGGAATCGACGCCGGACGGAAAAAGCCGCATCAAAGGACAATTTACGCGCAAAGGCGTCCCCGATGACTGGAAGGACGTCGTACCGATCTACGCTCACCTTGGAAACAAGGTCGCCCGCCTCGGCACGATCGCGGTGCACAAAAATGACCAGCAGCTGGACGCGGTTATTCCCATGAAGGTAGATCGCATAACCATCAACGACGAGGAAGATCTGCTCGCAGACGTTCATCAATGAGCCCCTGGGAATGGCCGTGATATTCTTCCGCGCATGAAATTTCCTCGCGCCCTAGTTCTGCTGTCTGCCCTGCTGCTCTTTCTCACTCCCGTGCACGCGCGCGTCACCGGTATAGAAATCGCCTCGCGTGTGAACGTCCTGAATGGCCAGGCGTTCGGCAATGTGGGCGTGTACGAGCGAATCACCGGACGCGTCTATTTCTCGCTTCCCGTAGCCAACGTGCATAATCGCCGCATCGTCGATCTCGATAGAGCCGTCAATCTCAAAGATGGCGAGGTCGAATTCTCCGCCGACTTCGTGGCCATTCGTCCCAAAGATGCGGCCAAGGGAAATGGCTCGATGATTCTGGAAGTTCCCAATCGCGGCCGCCCGCGCATCACCGGCCTGGTCGACGGCGGCAATTGGGACGTCTCGGCTGACGCTGGCGACGGCTGGCTGCTCCGCAGCGGTTTCAGCATCGTGAGCGTCGGCTGGCAATGGGACGCTACAGGCGACGATTCGTTGCATTTGTATGCGCCGGTCGCGAAAGTAAACGGCAAGACCATCACAGGCCTTCTGCGCGGCGATCTGATGCCCGCTCGACCGATGCAGGAAATTCCCCTCGGGCATCTGATTCTCGGCAACATCGGCGGCAGCGAATATCCCGTTGCCTCGCCGGATGATTCGCGCAATATGCTAACCGTTCGCGATTCGCGCCACGCAAAACGCGTCACCATTCCACGATCCCAATGGCAATTCGCGCACACCGTTGACGGCAAACTCACACCCAGCGACCGCCACATTCATCTCGTTGGCGGCTTCCAGCCTGGAAAAATCTACGAGTACGTCTACGTGGTCGCCGATCCGGTCGTAGCCGGAGGCGGTCTCGCCGTCATTCGCGACTTCGCGTCCTACGCCAAGCATGCCTCCGCCGCGGTCGCTCCCGCGGCGCGTGTCTACGGCGAAGGCATCTCGCAAAACGGAAGGTTCCTGCGCGATTTCCTCTATCAAGGCTTCAACGCCGATGAGGAAGGACGCATAGCGCTCGACGGCGTTCTCGCGCATGTCGCCGGCGCTGGCCGTGGCGACTTCAACTATCGATTCGCTCAGCCCTCCCGCGATGCACAGCCGACTTCTTCGGTGTTTTTCCCCACCGACATTTTTCCATTCACCGATCAGCCCGAAACCGATCCCCTTACCCAAGAGAAGGGCGGATTGCTGGATCGCGCCACGGCCGACAACGTCGTGCCGAAAATCTTTTTTTCCAACACCTCATACGAATATTGGGGCCGTGCGGCAGCGCTGATTCACACCAGCCCGGACGGAAAGCACGACGCGCCCATATCTCCGAATGTCCGAATTTATCACTTCACCGGACTCCAGCATTTCTCCGGCCCGTTTCCGCCGGAAAAAGGAAAAGACGACCTGCTGGGCCAGCAGCCGCAATCGCCGCTGCCTATCCGCTATTTCTGGCGCGCGATGATCGCCAATATGGACGCGTGGGTCCGCTACAACGCGGCTCCGCCCGACAGCAGCTACCCTAAGCTCGCGGATGGCACGCTCACCACGCTCAAGAAATATGCGCTGCCCGCGATTATCGGCGTAAACCGGCCGCACGAGGCTAACGAAGGCACCCGCCTGGGCTTTGGTCCGAGGTGGCGCGACGGCATTCTCAGCTTGCAGCCGCCGCGAGTGGGCGAACCATTTCCAGTTCTCGTTCCGCAAGTGAACGAAGACGGCAACGAACGCGACGGCGTGCGACTCCCGGCAATCACCGTTCCGCTGGCGACCTACACAAGCTGGAATCTGCGCGATCCTTCCATTGGCGCGCCCACCGAGCGTGTTTCCTTCGAAGCTTCGTACATTCCGTTTCCGAAAACACCCGCCGACCGCGAACGCACGCACGATCCGCGAAAATCAATTGCCGAACGCTATGCCGGCCGCGATGAGTATCTGCGGCTCTACGCAAACGCAGTCGACGCACTGGTTAAGCAGCACTGGATCCTGGAAGAAGACCGCGAGCAGCTGGTACGTCGCGGCGAACAGGAGTGGGAGGACGCGACGAAATAGTCCGATCTAAGCCTTGCGTGGCAGAAATCGCAACGCCGCGGAATTCATGCAATACCGTAAGCCCGTCGGTGGCGGGCCGTCCGGGAAGACATGGCCCAGATGCGCGTCGCACAGCGTGCACTTCACTTCGCGCCGGATCACGCCAAGCGATGCATCCACTTTCTCGTAGAGATTTTCTTTGGCGATCGGCTGCCAGAAACTCGGCCAGCCCGTCCCGGAATCAAACTTCGCGCTCGAGTCGAACAATGCATTGCCGCAGTCGACGCATCGATAGAGCCCGGGAGCGTGCTGGGCGTGCAGCGCTCCGCTGAAGGCCCACTCCGTCCCGGCACGCCGCGTCACGTCGTACTCCAGCGGCGATAGCTGCTTCTTCCACTCTTCTTTGCTCTTGATCACTCTAGGCAAGGTCGCGGATGCCAGCCGCGTGCCGTCGTCCGCAAACCGGATGATACTTACAGGTTTGGAACCGGTGTTCGCTGGAGATGGATCGTCCTGAGAAAACGCCGACGCCAGCACGCGCGTCACGCCCAGCAACACGCCGTAGGCCCCAAGCGTCGCCGCCCCGAAAATCAAACCGCGCCTGGTGGTGTCGTTCATAAGAGTGTCCTGACCACGATCCACTCTGATTTACGTCAGTTCTGCCTCAACGGATGAGGGGCTTCCCCGTGCCGGGAAATACCGCCACAACCCTCGCGGTCAAACAGCTACTTTGCCGCGGTCAGTGGCGGAGCCGGCAGCAACGGCAGCCGCTTCGGCTCGCCGCGCGCCCCGCGAACTTCCAATTCCTCGAACAGCAGCGAAGGCGCTACCACCGACGCCGGCAACCCGCCCTGCGCCGAGCCAAACGCGCCCAACGCCGTCCCCGCAAACCCGGCAACCTGGCTCTGCATGTAGTTGTAGACGAAATTGTCGTTGCCGATTCCGCTGACATTGCGCAGCGCCCGCGTGTTTACGCCGATGATCCGCGCCCCGCGAATCACTTCCTCGCGCCCGTCTTCCGGGTACACCTTGTAAACCATCAACGGCAACCGGTCGCCCGTTCCCGCGCCTCCGCCGAAACTCGCCAGCAGCGAGGAAAAATCGTCCTGATGCAGCAAACTCAGCGACGGATTGTCCATCGACCGCACAATCACGCAGTACTGGAGTTTCTCCGACTTGCACTCATCCAGGAATTTCTTCTTCAGCTCCGCTGGTGGCACTGCGTCGGTCGACTGAAAAAATAAATTGCTCATCGTCGGCTTGGCATCCGCCAGCAATCCCGATCGCCCGTGGCCGTTGGATTGATCGGTGTCATTTCCCGGACGCCGCGACATTAGCAACGCCCTCAGGTTCCCGTTTTCCACCACGCTGACCTTCTGCGCGCGAACGCCTTCATCATCCACTGCGTAGCCGCCGATCAACGGTGTTCCGTGAAAGTCCTTCGCGCTCGGATCGTCTACCACCGTAACGCTTTGCGGCAACACGCGCGCCCCAATGCGTCCCACCCAATCGCTCTTCCCGCCCAGATTTCCCATCAACTGCTCGACGATCGGTTGAAATGCTACCGGAGGCCGCGACCCGTTGATCGCCGGTCCCAGAACTTGTGCCACCAGCGGTGCAGCCGCCCGCGCCTCAAACAATACCGGTCCGGTGTAATCCTGCGCCGGCTGCGCCGCGCGCAGCGCCATCAACTCGCTGCCCGCGACGTTCAATCCCTTGCGCACCGTGTCCACGCTCGGCAGATCCGCAGGTTTCGGCGCATACGTCGAATACAATTGATTCAGCGGCATCCCGTCAGGCGCCAGCGTATCCATGCCCGATTCGATCGCCGCGAACGAACGGTTCGTGCGAATCTCTGTGCCTTCGCTGGTCATCAGGTATTCGGTGGCGTAAACCAGGTAGTAGGTGACGCGGGATTCGTAAATCTCGGGGAAAATCCGCAGCGTCGCCGAGGCGTCGCGCGCCTCCTGTTCCCAGTTGCGGTTCGACCAGTCCGCCATCACCAGCGGCTCGATGTTCTGGATCGGCGTGGTCTTGGAAAAATCATCTACATCGGACTGGCGTGCCAGGCTGCTCAGATACGCCCGTTTGCGCGAATACGTCTCCACCGCCTCCTTGAACGCCTGATCCGTCGCGATCCACAAATCCTGCCGCAGCGAATCGTAGTCGCGATCAATGCCCACCGATCCTTGCGACCCGATGAATCCGCGAAACCCTTCATCGCCGATGAAATTCGAGCTGTCGAGCTTGTAATTCCCGACCCGCGCCTCCACATCCATAAATCGATTGCGAGTGTGCGTGCTCGTCAGCAGCGTGCCGAATTGCCCCACGATCTCGCGCACATCCAGGTCCAGCAATCGATACTCGACGTAGTACGGCTTCACCGGCTCGTTCGTCCCGGGAATCTTCAGCTCCAGCCGTGTCTTTGAACGCGCCATCTCATCGCGCATCGCGCGCAAGGTCTGGTCGTTGTCTTGCGCACCCGCCTGTCCGGTCGCGGCACGCGCCGGGATCACCACGCAACTCAACGCAATGGCCACAACTGCAAACGCAATCACATGCAACGCCCGCTTCACTGCACACCTCCTGTCGAAGCCGGCGCGACAACCTGTGCCGTCGCACTCGCTGCCCGTTGGGTATCCTGCGCAGGCGCCGGCAAAATCGGCGGCCGATCCGTTGAAGTCTCCTTCTTCTGCACTTCCAGCTCTGACGTCAGGATCGCCGGCGCCGCCGCGGCCACCGGCACCGAGCCCGACTCCGCTCCGCAATACCCGTTGAACACTTCCTGCTTGTCTCCAGTCGCGACGATCTTCGTCAACGCCGCCAGCGGAGTGCCCACAATGTCCACTCCGCGAATCAGCTGATCCGGCCGCCCGTCGGCGAATACCCGATACACCACCAGCGGCTGCACCTGGAAAGCCTGCGGCTGCCCGCGCCCGGTGAATGTGAATCCGCCCGCGATATCGTCGATCAGCAACCCGTACGGCTTCTTCTGCTCCTTTATCAACTCGATCAACTTCGCGCGCAACTGCGCATTGGTCACCGTTTTGCTGCTTTCCACGATCAGATTCCCCTGCCGCGACACCGGCGAAGCGCCCAACTGCCGCCTCCCGTGCCCGTTCGAATGCGGAAACCCGACCAGCGGCGATCGCGACATCTCAAAATCCTTCAACACGCCGTGATCCACCAGTACCACGCGATGCGCCTTCACGCCCTCATCGTCGAACTCGTAGTAGCCCAGCAAATCCTCGTTCCCCAGCTTCCGCATCGTCGTGTCGTCGATGATGCTCAGGAAATCCGGCAGGATCTGCTCGTTCACCTTCTTCGCAAACGTCTGCCCTTCGCTCGCATCCTTTTGCCGATGCCCTTCCGCGCGATGCCCGAAAACTTCGTGGAAGAAAACCGCCGCCGCCCGTCCGGTCAGCAATGCCGGTGTCACCGAAGGCTCGTTGATCGGCGCCTTCACCAATCCTTCGAGCTCCTTCCGCATCGTGGCTTCCGCCGCGTACACCGCCTTGTCGTCCGGAGCATCCGCGGGTTTCACCCAATCGAAATTGTAGTAGCGCTCCAGGTCCATGCCATCGGTCGCTTTGCCCTGGATGAACAATTCCAATCGATAACGAATCTGTCCGTACTGCAACTGCGTCCCTTCGCTGCTCACTTGATACGCGTTCTGCACCATCGCGGAAAATGTCGCGATCGAGTTGATCACCGCCGGTGAATCCCGAAAGGCTTTCGTGTACGCCCGCACTCGCTCTTCCCAGGGCTTACGGTCAACTTGCATCAGGTTTTCCGGGCCAATGTAGGTGTGCGGCTGCTCGTGCGTAAAATCGGGCGCCGCGCCTTCCGCCGACTCGATCTTCACTTCCTTGCCGGTTTTGATCTTGATCAACGCTTCCGCCGCCGAACGGTATTGCTTGTCCGTCTCCAGCCAGATGGACCGCCGCAGCACTTGTGTGTCGTTGTCGGTCGGCGCAGGCGCGATTCCGCCGCGCTGCTCTTGCCGCGTGCCTACCTTGTGCGTGTTGTCCAGGTCGTACGAGCCCGTGCGCACCGCCACTTCCAGCCAGCGGTTGCGGTTCTCGCTGCTGTTTAGCAGCGCCCCGTTCGACCCCGACACATCCGCCCTCTGCGAGTCTGTGATCGTGTAGCCGATGTAGTACGCCGGCGGATCCTGCGATCCCAGCACCTTCACCGAACGCTCCAGCTCCTCCTGCATCGCCGCCAGCAGCGGCGAACGTTTCGCCGGCGAGTCCGGCGGCCCCGCATACGCCACGCGCGCGGTAATCGGCGCCATCAGCGCCGCCAAACCCAGCGCCACGCACGAAATCACAATTCTCTTTTGCATCGATATGCTCGTCGATTCGATCATCGATCTGATCAAGGTAAGCCTCACTCACACTTAGACGGGTCTAGGAATCATTCAGTGTACGCCAGCGTCAGGAGGGTCTACAAACAGAGGTAGCCTGCCGGACAACTCTGCTAGACATAACAATTCGACGCTCTTTGCGCGCCAACCGTTGCACGCAGCACGCACCGCTGTCCGCACCCGGGTAGCACACCATTTTTGCTGGCAGCGCCATCCGCCCAGCAATTCGGAGGGAGTGGCACAGCCATTCCTGGCTGTGCGCGATGTCAACTGCGTTGAAACTTTCTTGGCTGGCCACCAAACGAATCAATCAGTCCTGTACGGGAGGGGCTGGCCCCCTCCCGGACCGCTGCGTGTTGTCGTGCGCGGCCCGAACCTTCGCTCTTCTTTAGTCTATAGCATGAAATTCAAGCGCCCCGTTCATCCGCACTTGGGCGATTGCGGCGGGCATTGCGGTTGTCGCGTGGGCAACGTCGTCGTCGAGCTGCTCCCCTTTGAGGCAATCGGCACCACCACTGCCGGGATCACCGCCAGCACTCCCAAAGTGATCACCATTCCCTTGCTGAGGTGCGCTCCGCTTTGCGCCACGCTCTGCAAGCCCGTCGCGCCGCCCACATTGGTATCCTCGGTGGCCGCCGTCAGAATCGAAAGCGTCGCCTGCGCCGGCGGCAACGGCGCTGAGTTGTCCCCGCTCCGAACGCTGCTCATCTGCCCGGCCTTCACTAGCACGCATTCTCCCGCCAGATTGCACACGCGCACCACGCCTTCGAACGCAATCACCGTCATCGTCCCGTTATCGAATCCCACATAAAAATCCGTCCCCACCACGCCCGCGACTCCCGCCGGAGTCCGCACCTCGAATTTCCCGTCCGGCCGCGCGATCTTCTTCGCCTGCGATCGCAATTTCCCGTAGGTCAATTCCAGCTGCGTCTGCTGCGCCCCCGAGTCGTGCTTCTCGATGCGCATCGACGATTCCGATCCCACGTTCAACGCCGATCCGTCGTCCAAAGCCACACGCGCGCGCCCGCCTACCTGCGTGTTGATTAGATCCTGCCAGTCCACCGCCGATTTCGGCGACGCCGTGATCTTCTTCGCCCCGCGCTCGATGTTCGCTGCCGGAATCAGCCGCGCGATCTCCCCTGCCCGTTGCCCGCCCGCCTGCGGCAGCGCATACGTATCCGCCGGCATCGCCAGCAGCAGCGATAAGCATCCCGCAAGTCCCAGCGCGCACGGAGATTTCTTCGTCATCGGAGTATTCTCCTGGATCGGAATCAAGTCGGCAGGTAGCTGCAACTATCCTTGAAGAGCCTTCGCGAAGTGTCAATCCCAAACCCGGCGGCTCTTGCGCAGTCGCTACACAGCGGCCCCTGCCGCTGCAAGAGTCCCTTTTCATTCCTCGAGATACTGAAACACTGCCGCAGCCATATCGTCGTGCTCAGCTCGCTCGCCGGCAAATCTGCTCACTGCCGCATATTTTGCCGAGAAACTCCGCCGCTGCGCGCTCCGCCTGCGCCGCACACACCGCTTGCAGCCGCTCCAGGCCGAAGTTCTCGTCTTCGGCGTCGAATGCATCCGGCAATCCGTCGGTGAAAAACAAGACCGAATCCCAGGTTCCAATGGCAGCTCCAGCGCTTCGTAAGAGACGCTCGGGTCAAACAAGCCCGGCGGAATCCAGATCTTCATGCCAGCTTGCAATGCTTCGTTCGGCAACATCACATTTTGAATCGAGCGCGCTTCCTCGAGCTCTTTCTCGCGGCGTTTCTCGAGCGCATGCAGTTCCACAGGCGACGCTATCGTTGGCATGCACTTTTCCAGGAGGGAACATCTCGCCAGGAAGGGAGGTCGGCGGCCACTCGATTCTATCAGCGCATTCCTTCTTCCGTGCGGCAAAGCGCCCCTCCCTCACACACGCGCTGTGGTTCGGGCCGGACCTCGCTGGCGTTATTCGCTAGCACACATGCCCGCGCGCAGCGGTTGTTCAGTCCTCCGCCTGGCGCAACAATTCCTCATGCGCGCACTGATCGGCCTCGTGGTGGTCGCCGGAGTTCTCCTGGGCTTCTACGCGTACTCGCTCAAGAAACTCCCCGCCACCGATTCCGGCACGGCCCCCACACAAGCCATCAGCCTCACCGGCGTCCGCAGCGACCTCCTCTCCATCGCCAACGCCGAACGCGGCAACGTTGCGCTCAACAGCCAGTGCGCCTCTCTCAACGACTTGATCTCCTCCGGCTCGCTCACCATGTCCCGCCCCGAGCGCGACGGCTACTCCTACTCGGTCGAGTGCTCCGGCCCAGACTTCACCGTCACCGCCCGCCACGCTCCAGCCCCTGCCGGCTCCTCGATCCGCTATCCCACTCTCGCCATCGACCAATCCATGCAAATCCGCGAACTCCAGTAACCTGCTCATGTTCCAGTTCATCGCTGTAGCTCACCCCTTCAGGGGTGAGGTGCTTTTCCGGTGTGGTCAGCACCCTACCATGTCAGACCGCCGCGCCTGGTAACCACGGAACTTTTCCCCTCCGTTTCCCGTACCTCCCTCTGACAAACGGTTCCCGCTTACACAGTCGCTACCGCGCCGCACACACAAAAAGGAGCTTCCATGAACGGAGAATTCATCGGCCTGATCGCAGTGATCATGAGCTTGGGCATCCCCATGGCCGCCATGTACACCTACTTCCGCGTCCGCAAACTGCGCACCGAAGAACGCCTGGCCGCCATCGCTCGTGGCGTCGACGTCCCGATGGTCGCCGAGTTGCCCGAAGCCTCCCGCTCCCGCCGCTACGGCATCCTGCTGACCAGCGGAGCCGTCGGCTTCATCATCGCCATGGGCCTGATCGCCACCATCGAGCGCGATCCCGAGACGTGGACGGCCGCGGCCGTCGCGGTAATCCCCCTGGCCATCGGCATCGGCTACTTCCTCGACTCCAGCCTCATTCGCCGCGACCTCCGCTCCGCCAGCTAACACCCCGCCAGCTGACGGGCCACGCCGCCGCGCTCCGAATTAGGTCTTGGGTTTGCGACGGCAGCTTCGCCGATCTAACGCCGCCACTACTGCGAGCCGGCTGCAGTGGGCTATGCGTCTCTATTCCCTCGGTCAGAGCTGCCGGTGGGAGTGGGCGGCTATCCCGATCAGAAGTCCGTAGTAGTTCAAATTACCTTGATTCTCGCGCTCGATCCCCGCTTGACTGTTCAGAATCAGCTGGTTGACGTAGGCCAGAGCGACGGCATCGGAGCGCTTGATGCGCTTGCGGGCCAGCGCGGTGGCGATGTTGCCGAGAAAGGTGTTCACGAAGGCGGGGGAAGCGAAATCCTTTGACACCATCGAGGAGCTCGGCGGCAATGGCTTCATCGTCCGGGCGGTTTTTTGCGCGGGACGATGCTTGGCGCAGAGGTAGCGATGGTCCTCGGCAACCGCGAGGCAGCAACAGCGACCAGCGATGCTGACCTGCGGTGACAGAACGGCGATGGAGAAGGCTGAAACAAAGCCTCGTTCGTTGCGGGTTCCTGCGGAACCTTGAAATGGGAACGGTTGCGCCGCTGGAGGAAAGCTCGGGCTCAGAATTTGAAGCCAGCGGAGCCGGCAAGAGGACGGGATTACTCGGGCTGACGACGGGAGCGTTGGCGGTGTTGGCCTGCTGAGGTTGCTGGGGAGCGGGATCGAGATTGATGGTGAATTCGCCGCAGGGTCCCTTCCCCTATAGTTTTCGTATCGTATTGGATTCATGGTGGTTATACATGTGTCCGTATTAAACTGAATTCAGGGGAGTTACGGCAGGAGTACGACTGGCCCTGCTGACGCGGCGGTCTGAGGAGGGCCCGAGGGTGAATCGAGGACTGCCCAGAAGAGAGAAGGATGTGAGAGCAATCTTACCCAGTATGATACGTAATGTCAGGGTGAATGCTTAAGTCTTTTGCCTTCAAATCGTTGAATGGATCATTCGAATGAATCTGGCCCAGACAAAAACTGACGAAGGAACGGGCGAGCGAAAACTCAGGTGCAACCGCTGCAGGTGGGCACCCCAGGAGCCCGACGTCTGGAGTTGGTTGAGGAATGCACCGCGCCAGGGAGAGGCTTCATCCAACTACCACTGAACTCGTGTTAGCACCGCTTGGTTTCCTGGCCCTGACACGAGAAATTCGTTTGACGGCATCGCCTGATACGAGGGCAGAGCGAATCAGTTCCACGCGTAAAAAAGAGAGGCTCTACACACGAAGACGAGAGGGACACTCACATGCGATATCGATTGTTGGGAAATAGCGGGTTGCGGGTTTCGGAAGCGGCGCTGGGGACGATGACGTTTGGGGAGGAGTGGGGCTGGGGTTCGGGCAAAGAGGAGGCGTACAAGGTGTACGACGCTTTCCGGGAGGCCGGGGGCAATTTCATCGATACAGCGAACCTGTACACGAACGGCACGAGCGAGACGTTTTTGGGCGAGTTCATGAAGGGGCACCGCGAGAGCGTGGTGATGGCGACGAAATACACGAATGCCGCGCCGGGAAAGGATCCCAATGCGGCGGGCAACCAGCGGAAGAACATGGTGCAGTCGGTGGAAGCGAGTTTGAAGCGACTACAGACCGACTACATCGACCTTTACTGGGTACACATCTGGGACGGACTAACGCCAGTGGAAGAAGTGATGCGAGCGCTGGACGACCTGGTGCGGCAGGGCAAGGTGTTGTATGCGGGAATTTCGGATGCGCCAGCGTGGTGGATCGCGCAAGCGAATACGATTGCGCAGTTGCGCGGGTGGTCGCCATTCGTCGGGTTGCAGATCGAGTACAGCCTGACGGAGCGGACGGTGGAGCAGGAACTGATCCCGATGGCAAAAGCGCTGAACATCGGGGTGACGGCGTGGTCGCCGCTGGCCGGCGGGGTGCTGAGCGGGAAATACCAAGGGGCAGCTGGGGCCGGACAGGGAGCCGAGGCAGGGCGGATGAGCAGCGAGATGATGAAGGGTTTTCTGCCGGAGCAGCAGCGGACAGAGCGCGTGGTGACGGCGGTGAAGGCGGTTGCGGGCGAGGTCGGACGCAGCATGGCGCAGGTGGCGCTGGCGTGGCTTCGTTACCGGGATGTGCCGGTGATTCCGATTATTGGGGCGCGGAAGTTATCGCAGTTGCAGGACAACCTGGCGAGTTTGGAGTTGAGGCTTTCGGTGGAGCAAGTCAAGAAGCTGGACGAGGCCAGCAAGATTGAACTGGGATTCCCGGAGAGCATGTATGCAAAAGAGCTTGTGCGCGGGTTCCGTTATGGGGGAATGCGGGAACAGATTGTGGCTTAGGCCGGTTTGTTCCGAAGACCCAGGCACGAAGTCCGTACTTGGGCACCCGGCACCAGCAGAGGCGATCTCATCGATTGTCGATGATGTTTAGATCAAGCCAGGTCCCTCCACTCCGCGACCGGCACGCAAAAAACCGGTGCAAGAAAAAGCCGGCCGCGCCGGTCGGGATGACAGAGCTCGGGAGACGCGCGGAACGGATAGGAGGAGTGGGAGGAGTTGAGAGTTGAGAGTTGTGAAGACCTAGGTACAAAACCGGTTCTGTGGGAACCCCGGAGTTTCGGACGGGAGAGGCGATGGCACGGTATTTAACGCAGCATACTTTGGCTTGTTTGACGCGGCAGGGGGCGGAGAACCTGGCGCAGAAGATGATGGGTGGAGGGACGGCGCGGGCGGAGCGGGTGATGGTGAACATGCTGGAAGGGAAGATGTTTGCGGAATTCCGAGCAGAATCGCGGGAGGTTCTGGAGGGGTGGTTGAAGACCGAGGGGATGCACTTTGACTGGCTGTTGCGCGTGGAGTGGGAGACGCATGGGCCGGACGGAAAATTGCATAGCGCAGAGTGAACGGGAGTTCAGGGGACTAGCTGGCACTACGGAAGGAAAGGCGGTTGGTCAGTTTCCGGTGGCGCGAACTAATCGGGCAAATCGGCGCTTATTGGAGCCATTTGCATTCTCTGATTATGGCCCGCTCGTCGCTTAGCCCGGCGTACCCACTCTTGTCGCTTAAGACTTCAACGAGAACGTCGTAACCGCGACCGTCAGCATGCGCATTCAATCGCAAACTCAAACCCGGCAAGATTTCCGGCAACTCACCGAAATGCACATTGCTGCCATGTGCGTAGAACCTTGCGACCCAGCCATTCAAATATTGTGGCTGGTGCTCCAAAAGAGTCTGCCACGACGCGTATGAGCCGTACTTCGAGAAGTCCTCTGCTTCGGCTGTGTTGACTGTTCTTAAAAAGCCGAGCGCAAGTGCATGAGTGCGGTTTTGCTCATCAGCTTGTGAGGCTCCGGCTGACGCCGTCTGGGCGAAGTGGGATGCAGGAGTTTCGAGAGCCAATACAAGCAAAACCGTACTCAAGACGATTCGACGCCTGTTCATAAATCGTCCCCCTTCCCCCAGCAATCATGCTGTTTTATAGCACGGTAATTGCGCAGTTGTTAAGCCATACGCCGATCTACCCAATGAACGCGGTAACCGGATAAGTGCCGGAGTGCGACATTCGGCGAATTCGACTTGGTTGCAATAACAGGTAGAGAAAACCCAAATCGCCGGGCTAAAATAGCCAGCAACCGAGCGCATGGCGCGGCTGTTCAGCACAGATCCTGCTCAATCAAGTGGGCTGCGAAGCAAGAAAAATTCCAGCCGTTGGAGAGGTGGTTTTTCTTGACTTCGACCTTTATAGGAGTCAGCCACCCTTTTGCGGTCAGCAAACCGTCCGCGCCTCTTTTGCAGAGAACCTGTTACCGCGCCTTGAAGAAAGTAGATGCCCAAGAACGCTAGCCAGAGCGTTATCCCTTCGAAACCCCCGGACTGGTCCGGACGTCTGTAACAACGGTACAAAATCGACCTGTCGACCGTATTCCCGATGGAGCATCCATGTTGCCCCCCAAAAGCACGTTCATCTTTTCGATCGTCGTTGCAACTGCCTTGCTGCTAGTCCCCTTCGCGGACGGGCAAAAATCGACAGATGCACTCCCGGCTCCGTTCCCAGTGCAAATTACGCGCGGCAAGACAGTGTTCATCTCCAACGCCGGAGGCGACACCAATTACCTGTATAGCGGAGGACCCGACCGCCTCTACAACCAGTTCTATGCAGCGATCCAGAGTTGGGGACGCTACCAGCTTGTGGCCGGTCCCGGAGAAGCTGACTTAGTTCTTGCCATAAGCTTCAGCAACCAGTTCGTGGGCGACAAGGATCCGAGGGGAAACGGATCGTCTTCGCCTTTGGTGGGCCGTTCGCTTACCGATCCTCAATTCCGGTTGACAGTCCTCGACCCCGGAACGCGCGTCACATTATGGACTTTCACTGAACATGTGCAATTCGCGGCGTTGCAGGGCAATCGAGACAAAAACTTCGATCAAGCCCTGGCCGCTCTAGTGAACGACGTGAGAAATGTAGCCGGCCAGCTCACCGCCACGTCCGTCGGCGCCAAAAAATAGGTCCCGCGAAGCGCGGAATCACAAGTTGTCTCGCACCCAGGCCTCTACCACCCGTTGCCTCAATGCCCGGTTAACCATGGTTGGCAATTCTTGCCACCATATTCTCTTGACTCTCCGCTTTATAGCGGTATCTCTAACGAGGCCGGCCGTTGCCCGCTGGGGATCGCCTAGGAATACATCGGTCGCCAGCGCGGTGACTGGCCCCACTCCGGGATGGGTCATCAGCAGCCTCGCTCCGGAACGACGACCCGCTTGCTCTGCGACTTGGTGGTTCAGCTTTTCAATCTCCGCTCCGATGCTCACGTACATTTCCTGCAACGCACTTCGGCGAATAGCCATGCCAGAGACAACGACGCGATTGCGTTATGGAACCGGATACGTACCGCACTTGCCGATTATCGGAACGCGTTCAGCCTGTCGGTGTAACCCTGAACACGCGAGCACCGTTGCGGAGCAAATGAGAGCTCGCAAGCACCTCATTCATGTTATGACATGGCGCAGAACGGTCGGCAGACCGTCATCGGGATATGCGGCTGCAGAATGATGATCCTTGATTGGGGTGGGCGAAGATGAAATTGCGGAGCCGGGTGTTGGGTGATGTGGTTGTGTCGATTGGCAGTGGGGTCGTGCTGTTCGTGCTGTTGGGATTGGGACGGCTGGTGGGGCCGCGCGTGAAGGCACAAGGGACGCCGAACGGGCGCGTGCCGACGATCGAGGAGTATCAGCCCAAATCGGGGCTGGTGACCCCGGAACACCTAGTGGGGCGGGCGAAGTATCCATTCGTGGACATTCACAGCCATCACTGGAATCCAACCGCAGAGCACGTCGACCAAGTGGTGAAGGAGATGGACACGATCAATATGCGTGTGCTGGTGAATCTGAGCGGTGGAACCGGCGAAGATCTGAAGAAGACCGTGGCGGTCATGAAGGGGCGCCATCCTGAGCGGTTCGCGGTGTTTGCGAATCTGAATTACGACGATCTGAACACGCCGGGATACGGCAAGCGAGCCGCAGCGCGCCTGGAACAAGACGTAAAGAACGGGGCGCAAGGACTGAAGATTTTCAAGAATTACGGAATGGATCTGAAGTATGCGAACGGCGAGCGCGTGCACGTGGACGATCCGGAGTTTGATGCGGTGTGGGAGAAGTGCGCGGAGCTGAAAATTCCGGTGTTGATTCATATCGCGGAGCCATCGGCATTTTTTGACCCTTGGGATTATCAAAACGAGCGGTGGGAGGAGCTGCGGGAATTTCCGCAGCGCGCGAGGCCGTCTTCGAAATATCCGGCGTTTGAGACGCTGATGGCGGAGCGGAACCGGATGTTCGCAAAACATCCACGGACGAACTTCATTGCGGCGCATCTGGCGTTTCATGGAAACGATCTGGGGCGGCTGGGGAGATTGTTCGATGCGAATCCGAATGTTTATGTGGACTTTGCGGCGGTATTGGCGGAATTGGGCCGACAGCCCTATTCGGCCCACGATTTTCTGGTGAAGTATCAGGATCGCGTGCTGATGGGCAAAGACATTTACGAGGTGAACGAATACAAGTGGTATTTCCGAGCGCTAGAAACGCGCGATGAGTACTTTGAGTATTACCGGAAGCGGCATGCGTTCTGGAGGATTTACGGATTTCAGGTACCGGATGAGGTGTTGAAGAAGATTTACTATGAGAACGCACTGAAGCTGGTGCCGGGACTCGGAAAACAGTGGCACGCGGCTGATGGCATGAGATGAGTTCGTTTCACAGTATTGGGAAAGTGCTGGTTGTGACGGTTTGCGGCGTCAATCCGCTTGGCTGCGACTTACCAGGCACATTAGTCGAAAACGTAGCTCCTCCTTCGAAAGAGCGACAAGAGCGAATGTGAAGTTTGGCGAAAAATTGTGTACTGGCAGTCGTCCCCCAAAGGGGTGGAGTGGTTCTTTGCCTACGCACTTTTCGATGCTTTCAGAAAGTCACGGCTGGCCAACCTCATGCAAGCGTTCAATAGCTCCACTTAGATAGCGAACAACGTATAGCTCGCCAGCCTGGTCCTGCCCAATTGCGGATAAATCGTTGCCTGCGGTGGTCAGAAGAAATGTACGCGTCCCGGACTGACCACTCTGCGTTAACGACCACACCCGCCCGCTGATGAAATCCCCGAAAACGTAACTTCCGGCCAGCGCGGGAATCTTTTGTCCGTGATACACGTGTCCGCCGATGACCGTTGCATCTCCGTCTGAACGGCCATAGTCGAAAATCGGGTCGGTGAGCTGATTCCCAGTTTGAGAGCAGGTTGTGGCCGGAAAAACATGTGTTCCTTCTCGGAGATTCCAGCCCAGATTTGCGCCTCCCTGTTGCGGTGTGAGCAAATCTACCTCCTCAAACGAGTCCTGGCCGACGTCCCCTATCCAAAGGTTGCCGTTCGCGCTGTCAAATGAGAATCGGAAAGGATTACGCAATCCGTATACCCAGATCTCGTCGCGGCCGGTCTGATTCACAAACGGGTTGCTCGGTGGAATCGCGTAGTTCAATCCCACCGCAGGCGGCGAATCGACATCAATTCTCAGGATTTTTCCGAGCAGCACGTTGATATTCTGTCCGTTGCATTGCGGATCGCCGCCACTGCCGCCGTCTCCAAACGCAATGTACAGAAATCCGCTCTGGTCGAAAGCCAAGCCGCCGCCTTTGTGGTTGGCGAACGGCTGGTCGAGGGTCAGCAAAATGTTTTCTGTGGCCGGATCGGCGGAATTCGCGTCAGTAGGGGAGGCCGTAAACTCAGCAATCACGCTCTGCAGTTGTGCGCCGACGTTGCGCGTGTAGTTCACGAAAAACCGACGGTTCTGCGCGTATTGGGGGTGAAAGGCCAGTCCCAGAAGGCCAGTTTCACCGCCGAAAGTGAAGCCGGCGCGGCCAGTGACGTCCAAAAATGGGGTGCTGGCGCGGGCTCCATTGCCCTGAATGATCTGGATGTGCCCACCCTGTTCGACGACGAACAGCCGTCCACTGCTGTCGGCGGGCTGCTGGATGTCGAGAGGTGTCGAGAATCCATTGGCAACCTGCAGCAGATCAAATTGCGCGGCAGGTGGAGGCGACGAGGGAGGCGGAGTGCTCACGCTGGAACTGGAGCCGCCACAACCCGAGATCATTAGTAACACGGGCGCGACAAATGATCCGTAGCAGCAGCGCATCCATGTCCATGAAACAAGCACGAACTGGTTCCTCCACCAGAATCCCCATTTTGCCCCTTATTTGCGACACCGGTCGAGTTTGAAACCACTCTCAAGTCCTGCCTGACCGGCTTATCGAAGAAGTGCCTAATGGGCATAACGGACCTCCGTCTATATGCGAAGAAAGACCTTTTCCCGGTACATCCAGTAGAGGATCAGCCAACAAACTGCGAGCACTGCAAGCCCTTCGAGCAAAGGTTGCAGAGCGGCGCCTGCGATTGCGAACGCCCGAGGACCGAGGTGGATACTAAACGTAGAAATCATAAACTTGGGCATTAGATGGGCGATGAGATAGGCAGCGATGGAGTTCATTCCAATCACGACCAGCGGGAACGCCCATTTCTTGTAGCCCCGCGCTTCGATAATCCAGCCGAACGCCACTAGAAACAGAAAACACAGTCCGCCGCTGAACAGGGTCCAGCTGGGAGTCCAGATGCGTTTTACTACCGGGCAGATTCCCGCCGCGTGAAGCAGTAAACCGGTCGCCAGCCCGCCCGCTCCCGCCAGCAGAAGTTTTTTGAACGGGTTTTGCGGAGCCGCACAACGCAACCAGCGCCCGGCAATTAAACCTAGAATCATGGTGCCGAGTGTGGGAATGAAACTGAGGGTCAAATAGCCACCCTCATTCGCGACGAACGGCGCGGTTCGGGGGAAAAGATTCAGGAACCACTGGTCGAAAGCATTCCCGAGATTGGCATTCTTGTTCCAATGGGCCATGAAGCCCGTATAGTTGTGGGACCAGTTGGCGGGAACACCTACGGCTTGCCAGTCGAAACCGGGGCCCGCGACCGGATAGACAGCCCATGCCAGCCAATAACCGAAGAGAATTGCGGCCAAGGAAATCCAAAGCCACTTTTCTCTTACGTAGCCGAGCAGGAAAAGGAAAACGTAACCGAGTCCGATTTGCGTGAGCGTGTCTTCAAACGTGAAGTACGTCTGCGGCTGGTCCATGGACCGTAGGAAAATTCCCAAAATAATGAGAAGGAACGCGCGCCAGATGGCGTGGCCCATTTGATTCCCGAAGGTTTTGCCTTTGGCGGTTCGGCTGGCGATGGAATAAGGCAGCGCGACCCCGACGAGAAAAGAAAAAGAGGGCTGGATCGTGTCATGAAGGGAGCATCCCGCCCACTGCACGTGACTTTGGTTGTAACTTAGAAGATTCCAGAACCAATTTCCGGGGAACGACTGCGCCACCTGCGAGAAACGCAGAACTTCGGCCATCATCAAGAGCATCACAAGTCCGCGATACGCATCGATGGCGATGTTGCGCGCAGGAGCAGCAGGTAGCGCGGAAGCGGCTGCGGCGTTACTCACAGGGGTGATCCGTTGCGCTGTTTCCAAAGTCCGTGGGTGAAGTCTGGAAACTTCACCGGGGTGCTGTTTTGCGCGACGGATTTTTCACTCAGCCCTGCGACCGCGCTCCAACTCGCCGCGTCGTAGACATCCATATCAGGCTCCAGGCCTTCGCGCATGCACTGCACCAGGCGGTACAACATCAAGTAATCCATCCCGCCGTGCCCACGGTCTTCGGCCTCTTTGCCGTGTTCTCTCCAAAGTTTGTGTTCGTACTGTCCTTTGTAGGAGTCCAACCCGGTGAACGCTTCCTCGCCTTGTTGCCCGTCGAGATAAATGCGCTCAGGATAGTCGCGAAACATGCCTTTGACGCCTTTGATCAGATTGATGCGATCGTAGGGTTGCGGATTGCAGACATCATGCTGAACCATGATGGTCAAGCCATTCGCCGTCTTGATGAGCGAAGTGTTCATGTCTCCACAAATATATTTTTCTTTCCATTTGGGACTATCTTTGGGAATGTTCGCGGCCCGGTAGGCATCCAGACCTGCCTGGGGAGAACTCATCGAAACGATATAGTCGAAGCGATCCCCGCGGTTGATCCCCATGTAGTTCGCCACCGGCCCGAGGCCATGGGTGGGATAAAGATTCCCGTTGCGCTTGGTGTGCGGATCGCGCCGCCACAGGCCTTCGCTTCGGTCTTCGAACACGATCTTGCGCAGGTCGTGGTTATAGGCTCCCTCGCCATGCAGCAGTTTCCCGAACATCCCAGCGCGAACCATGTTCAACACCAGTAATTCGCTGTAGCCGTAACAACAATTCTCCATAATCATGCAGTGACGCCGTGTCTTTTCAGAGGTGTCAACAATTCGTTGGCACTCTTCGACGGTGTTTACGGCAGGAACTTCCAGGCCCGCATGCGCTCCACCCTTCATAGTGGCCACCGCCATGGGAGCATGCCAGTCCCAGGGTGTGGCTATATAAATGAAATCGAGATCGGCGCGTTTGCAGAGATTCTCGTAGTCATGCTCCCCGTTGGTGTAAATTTCGACCCGCTTGCCGCCGCTTTTCTCCACCATTTCCTGGGCGTGAGTGGCGTGCTCTTTTACAGAGTCACAGATCGCATTCACCTGCACGTGTGGAATTGCCAGGAAATTCGAAAGCATACCGGTGCCGCGCCCGCCGACTCCAATGACACCGAGGCGCACGGTATCTCGGGGCTCGAATTTCATGCCAATCACCGATTCGTTTGTGGCGGCGGCCATGCTTGGGGGCTCAAGAGCAAACGCGCGCGGCTCACCGATTGCCAGTCCCGCGCCGACCAAGCCCACGCCCGTCTTGAGCAGTTGTCTCCTGGAAACCTGCCGCTCTTGCTTCATTTTTTTATCCGTTGTCATTGAATTGTCCTATTCGCTAGATAACATCGGTCGTTCCGAATGCTGATGGGTAGAAATCAACTGCTTTGCGGATGGCATAGACAAGAATGGCGGCAAGCGTGGCTAACGACGCCCCGGAACAAATAATATTCGTCGGGGTACAATCCGTGGTCCTGTAACACAGGAGCGCTTTCAAACTTGGACTCACGCGCCGATAGCTCAAACCCGGATTCTCCTATCAAATGACGAAAGTCTTTGCGTCCCCGCGCTTCAGCCGTCGTCAATCCAAGACGGGTGCTCGATACAAGAAATAACCAGGGCACCGACATTTCCTGAAGTCGGTGTAGCCACCAATCAACCACTCGACTCCGACATTCAGGAAAACTGTGAATATTGATCGCAATATCCACCTGCTTCAACCGGTCTAATTCATCGAGTGGCACCACCTCGCATTGCCCCGTCATGTTCCGCTGTTTAAGATAGTAGTCGCAAATGAAAGTGGATTCAGGTACGGCATCGACGCAGAAGTATTTGCGAACGTTTGGAAACGCGGCGGCCATCCTATGCGCTAGTCTTCCATACTCCTGTAGCTTGTGCAGCAAGCCGAGGCGATCGATTTGCACCGCGTATGCGGCCGTCGCATGGTACGCCCAATTCGGATAGCGGCGCGACTGAAATAGGTAGAGGTTGTCGGCCCTAAAGGAGGTCAAGTCAGCTGTGCTTCGACCGTGGCACTGCGCCATTGGATATGGTCATTCGCAGGATGGTTTGAATATCTACGACGAAGCTCAACCAAGAGGGGATTGTCGGACCTTAGGTATCGCTCGCTTTGACCTGCCGCTCCTGCACAACGCCTGGTCGCCTCGGCCAAGCGAAACTGCGACGCTAGCCAGCGTGCCGATTCTAGGATCTTGTTGCGCGTTCCTGTGCTGATCACCGTTAGGCCCGTCCACCCGGATACAAGGCGAGATATCCCTGTGGACACTCGTCGAAGGCCCAGATTTAGGTGTATGGCGTGTGTGCTCGCCACGTTTCGCACCTCAATGCACATCAAAGGCGAAGGATGCACCTGTGCACTTGCTTCAGCAAGATTCAATCTTCACTACGCGGCATCCTTCTGGTTACCCCTTTTACTTTCGAGACTTGGCCTCGGCGCGGCCTTCATCGATCTCAGCCGTATGAAACCGTTGCGCGTTAGAAGGCCAGTTGGTCGGCAGGCTTCATGCATCGCGGATAGCACGCGCCATTCATCCTGAGGCCGTGACGAAGAGATCCCAAGCAGTATTGGCATTCTGGCAGGACATCTCTGGAAGAGTACAGCGAACGGCGGTATACACGGGATCGTTTGTCGGAACTCTATTTGTCCGGTTAGGCCAATCCAGGAGTTAGGCGAGATTCGGAATGTCGCGTGTAACATGGCAACCCTCGCGGTAACCGGACAACTGGACTTAAACGTCGGCCAGCCTGTTGGCACCGCAGTTTGTTCGCCTCTCCGCAGCAAAAGACGCTATATTGTCGACCCATATCATTTCAACGCAGCTTGCTCGCGTTCCTGGGTGCCATCATGATTGAAGACTTATCGCGATATCACCAACCGGTCGGCACTCTACTGGCCGGCTCCTCCGCTGACTGGGAACAGTACCGCCTCGATGCGAAACAACTCGAATTCTTCCACGAAAATGGCTATCTGAAGGGCGTTCGCATTTTCACCGACGAGCAAGTGGAAGTTCTACGTCGGGAATTGGAGCAGTTGATGAATCCGGAGCATGCCGGCCGGCATCTGTTCCACGAATACCATTCCAATGAATCGACGGATCCGAACCGCGTTGTTTTTCACGCCTTGGGCGCTTGGCGCGTGTTGCCCGGCTTTCACGATCTGCTTTGGAACCCCGCGTTCCTGGTGCCGGCATCTCAGTTGTTGGGTGGCCGAGTGCGGTTCTGGCACGACCAGCTCTTTTGCAAACCGGCGAAATACGGCGGTGTAGTAGCCTGGCACCAGGATTACTCGTATTGGACAAGAACGACGCCGTTGGCCCATCTCACTTGCTGGATTGGTCTGGACGATTCCACGCGCGACAACGGTTGCTTGAACTACATCCCGGGGAGCCACAAATGGCCCGACCTGCCCAAGCCAGTGTTAGCCGGTGAAATGGATGGCATTCGCGACGCTCTTCCCGAAGAACTGAAGGACAAATTCCAGCCCGTTGCCGTGGAACTGAAGAAGGGTGAAAGCACGTTCCATCACGCTCGAACGATGCACGGGTCGCACGCAAACAATACGCCGGCACCGCGACGCGCCACGGTCATAAACGTCTTTCGCGATGGCGTCATGTCGAATGCAGATGAGCCACTGCTCACGGGCGTTCCCGTCATTCCTCGCGGAAACAAGATGGGTGGGCAGTTCTTTCCCCTGCTATTCGATCCCGAAGCGCATTAGAAGAATTTGACTTCCGAGCACACCGCACCCACCGCACTAAGCCTCTGATAGAGCCGTACTTCCATTTGCTGGCACCGCTTCAAGAGGCTTCCCAGAAGATTGAGTTGGGGTTTTCCTGCGAGTCTCGAAACTAATCAACGGGAGTATCCAAAGATTGCGCTCTTTCGCCCAGTTGGACTAACGGTAACCCCTGGCAGGCTACGCGTGTTGGGCCTTTACCCCAAACTACTGACGCAGTACGCTGCGGCTCATGATTTGACCGGCGGCTTGGGAGACCTACGTGAAGCGTTTCATTCTTGCGGTGCTTTTTCTTTTGATCTTGTGTGGCCGATCATTTGCACAGGCACAACCACAACCGCTGCCGTCAAATGTCACTGCGCAAGTGGACAAGGTCTTCGAGAAATGGGACAAGAGCGACTCGCCGGGGTGCGCGTTGGGGGTGTACAAAGACGGGCAAATTATCTACAAGCACGGCTATGGCATGGCCAATTTGAATGACGACGTGCCGATCGCGCCCACGACGGTGTTCCATGTGGCGTCGATGTCGAAACAGTTTACGGCTGCTTCGATCGCGTTGCTGGTTCAGCAGGGAAAACTGTCGCTAGATGACGATGTGCGCAAATACATGCCCGAGCTGCCTGATTTCGGAGAGCGGATTACGATTCGGCACCTGGTTCACCATACCAGCGGGCTGCGTGATCAGTGGTCGCTGCTTGGGCTGGCGGGGTGGCGCTATTCGCTGGATTTGATTACCGATGACGACGTGATGTCCGTGATGACGCGGCAAAAGGATCTGAACTTCAAACCGGGCGAAAAACACATTTATTGCAACACGGGCTACACGTTGATGGGACTGATTGTGAAACGAGTGAGCGGAATGTCGCTGCGCGAATTTACGTCAAAGAATATTTTCGAGCCGCTGGGGATGACGCACACCCATTTCCGAGACGACCACGCAGAAATTGTGAAACACAATGCCCTGGGATACGGACAGGAAGACAAGGACAGGCCCTTTCGGCTGAGTGTCACGAACTTCGACACTGTGGGGGCAACGAGCCTGCACACCACGGTGGAGGACCTACAACTGTGGGATGAGAATTTCTATAACCCGCGCCTCGGCGGGCCGGCGTTCTTAAAGCAGCTGCTCGAACGGGGCAAGCTAAATAGCGGGGAGCAGCTCGACTATGCGTTTGGGCTGGTGGTGGGCAAATACAAGGGCCTGCCAACCATCGACCACGCCGGCGGCGATGCTGGGTACCGCTCGGACATGACACGATTCCCGGAGCAGCACTTCTCGGCGGCGGTGCTCTGCAACTCGGCGGATACAAATCCGTCCGCGTTGGTCCGGCAGGTCGCAGACATCTTCCTGGGGAAGGAACTCAAGGCGCCCGAACCCGCTTCCCGGAAAGAGACTGCAAAAATCAGTGGAGTACCACTTAGCGCGGAGCAAATGGCCGCACTCGTGGGGATTTATTGGAACCGGGAAGATGATAGCTTCGAAAGAATTCTGGTTAAGGACGGCAAGCTGCTGATCAACCTAGATGGAGACGAAGTCCGTACGCTGAAGCCCGCCGGAGAAGACAGCTTCCACGTCGCTGACGTTCCGTGGGGCGATCAGGTGGAGATACGACTTGTGCCCGCCAACTCGGGAAAGCCGAGCCGATTGGAGCAGAGCTTCGGGGGCGAAAAGCCCGACGTATTTGAATCCGCGACGCTGTTTACGCCGAGCGGTACGCAACTGCGTGACTATGCGGGCGCATATGTCAGCGAAGAAATTGATCCGGTTTACCGTATCGTGTTGCAGGATGGGAATTTGAGTCTGACGCGGCTGAAGAAGAAACCAGAGATTCTTCGGCCAGCTGTGCGCGACGTTTTCACCGGGGATATTGGCACAGTGCGATTCACGCGTGATGCGAACCAGCACCTTTCCGGTTTTGTCCTCAACTCCGGCCGCATTCGGCACTTTCGATTCGAAAGGAAAGCTGACTAGGTCTATGACTGAATGCAGGTTGCGGCGAAGCATGTACGAGACGGGTTGTTAAGAATTGAAGCTCCGGAAACTCGGGGAGCTGGGAAAGTAGGCTGCACGAACCATGGGCCGGATCCCGTCAAGCGTTATGGCAAGCCGTCTCAAAGGAGGATTGGGTCGCATTAGAGGTGACGATGCGCTTCCAGGATTCTCGTGGAGGTGAGTTCCATCACAATTGGCTTTGCTGGCCAATTGATAGGTACTGTGGAATCCGCCAAATGCCAGTAGATTATAAGAATCGCGCGGGAACGACTGCGCCGTCAGACGACGCTCCAATCAACGCGACGGCTACAAAACAAAAACGTTCACGTTGGGTATTTAGAAGAGATGTAGTTTTGCAGGTGCTCGATGGTCTCTTCCTGTGCTGAAACAACCCATTTCACCAGGTCACCGATTGAGACGATACCCACCACCTTGTCGTTTTCCATAATGGGAAGGTGACGTATGCGGTTTCTCGTCATGATGTTCATACACTCGGCGACGGCGTGATCGGGGCCCACGAAAATCACTGGACTAGTCATGATTTCCTTGACCAGAGTCGTCTTTGAGGCCTTACCCTTGAGGATGACCTTCCGGGCGTAGTCGCGTTCGGAGATGATGCCCACAAGCTTGCCGCCCGATAGTACGAGTAAGGCCCCCACTGCTTTGAAAGCCATCTTTTCGATAGCGTCGTACACACTTTGATCTGGCGTAATGAACCACACCTCGTTGCCCTTTTGCTTAAGGACGGAGCCGATGGTACCACTCATTCTAATTTCCATTTCCGGCCTCCTCACGGCGTACGAGGCAAAGCTACTCGTTTCGGAATTCATTTGTCCAGTGTGGGGAACGGACCGGCACCCTGCTCAATTCAACTTGTCCAGTAACGCGGTGGCGGCCCGAATCGAAATATCTAGTGCGGTTATTGGCAAGGTCGGAGATACTCAGCCAGTTTTTTTCCGCTCTATCAGATCTCCTTGAGTAGACTACTGTGCATCGGCTGTCTCGCGGCGATCCTCCATCAAAAACATGGCGAAGTCCGTGGCGCACGGCTCAGCGGCAAGCCGCCTCATCATTAGTGCGATTTGACCCCGATGGTAAGTGGAATGGTTCGCCAAATGTTGCATGAGGTGCGCCAGGCTGATTTGCGTTGTGCGAACAGCAAGCATTCTTCCCAAGGATTCGTTTGTTACGCGATTCACAAACTCGACTTGTTCTCTCTCGACTTCCGCCCACTTTGCCTGCACGGCAGCGAGGTCAGGAAACGCATTCGGATTAAATAGGGTATTGAGCCGCGTCCACAAATCTGTAACGAAGGCGGAGCTGGGGGACGGTTCCTTCCAACACGTTAGCCAACCCCACTCGCAGCCGACGATGTGCACGAGCGTGTCTCGCACAGAAGGGAAACTGCCGCCCAGATCACGCGTGAACTCCTCAGCGCTGAGAGTGGAGGCCGCTTGCAAAACCCTGTTGTTCGCCCAGCGGTCGTATTCGTAGAGTAACTGAATGTCATCTTTGGTCATGGTGGTGGTCGGCCCTCTGCTTCGGGCAATCTTACCTTGCCACGGCCATTTGGCTAGACCTCACATGCAGCCCTTTCCAGCACCTTGGCAATTGTTCTCGAGTGACCGACCAACCGGAAGGAATCTACCGCGCTTACCGGAAAAGTCGATTCCAGGCTCAAAACCACATGATTGCATAACCATGTCGGCACCGCTCGACGCGATCCGACTTTTGTTGATAGGCTTCGGGAGAAAGGAGCCGGAGTGCGGTTCGTACGCGGGACCGGACTGAAACCGACCGCTAGATTACGAACGAACCGTGGTTGCCGGCGCCGATCCGAGAGACAGCAAGGAAACGGAAGAGAAAACCAAAGGACTCTCACGATGCGACTCTTCACTCTTCTGGCTTCGCTGTTACTCGCCGCCGTTCTCTTCGCGCAACAAGCTCCCCCTCCTCACTCCCGCGTCCTCCTCGCTGTCTTCGCCCATCCCGACGACGAAGCCTTCGCCGGACCCATCCTGACGCGCTACAGCCGCGAAGGCGTCCACGTCTATCTCGCCATCGCCACGAAAGGCGAAAAAGGAGTCAACGACTTCGCCAAAATTCCCGCCGGCGATCCCCTCGCGGCGGCTCGTCGCACCGAAGCCACCTGCGCTTGCCAGCAACTCGGCATCGAGGCGCCCATCTTCTTCAATCTCAACGATGGCGAACTTGGCGCCATCACCAATCCGCTCGCCAAAAATATCCACGCCGTCGCCGACAACGTCCGGAAACTGATCGACCAGCTTCAACCTCAAGTCATCATCACTTGGGGCCCCGACGGAGGTTACGGTCATCCCGACCATCGCCTCGTATCCGATGCCGTCACCCAGGTCGTGCAATCGCAAAATTCCGGCATCAAACTCTATTACCCCGGCCTCACGCCCGCGCAAGCCAAGCCCCTCAACACCATCTGGCCAGCCTCACTCCAGTTCCACACCACGGATCCCGCCTATCTGACCGTCACCGTTTCCTACATGTCTAAGGATTTCCAGAAGTTCAAGCGCGCGTTTGAATGCCACAAATCCCAATACACTTCCGAGACCTTTCAGGCCCTCGAAAAAGCCATGGACGCGGGCTGGAATGGCTCTGTCTCCTTCCGCGAATGGAACTCCACGCGACTCGCCTCCGACCTCTTCCACTAAAGTTTCTGTGTTTGTGCAGTTTTCTGAGGTCGCTCATGCTCGTGACTCCCACTGATCGATTTCGCCGCCCGCTAGACCGCCGCGTGGTGCAGCCGGAATCGAGTAAGCAAGTCGACGGGACTGGAGTTGGGTGCCAGGCAGCTTGGCCCATCCAGGTAGGCCCCGATAACACGCTAACCGGCACTTACCTACTATCGAGCGGAAACCATGGGCGATCAGTCGAGGGGAAGCATGTAGCCGGGAGTTCCGCCCAGGCGGCCGCCGAAGGCTTGTGCGTCGAGTGCGGCCATGTCCCAGGTGGTCCACGACGTGGGCGTGAGACAAATCGTTACGTCATCAAAGGCGTCGAATACGGGTCCTACGTAAGGATCGGAGATTGCCGCTGCACTGAGATAGCGTCTTTCGATGCGGCGATTTATTTCGTGCGCTTGAGGGCCTGAAAGCACTTCCACCTTTCCTGTTGCAGATACGCCACGTTCCGAGCCGGGCTTTCGGGCATCGACCATGAGCGAAGCTCTGGGTCGTGCCGCGGCGTTGCGGGCCTTGCGGCTCTTGGAGGATGTGCCGACGAAGAGGACGCCGGAGTCGAAGAGATACCAGACCGCGGTGAGATGGATGGAGCCATCGGCGTTTTCGGTGGCGAGGGTGGCGATGTAGCGGCTTTGCAAGAATCCGTGGAAAGCCGGGTTCAGCGTTTGCGTCGGCATTTTTTCCTCCGCAGGCGGCGCCGATTCAGCAGGGGATTTTCTCACGTGTTTTGAATCCTGGGAACATTCGGTAGGCGCGCTGAAGCGGCCCCTCGTCCGAGGTGCTCGGGGAGGCGCTCCCGCTATTGCGTTGGTCAATTCGTCGCAATCGGGAAGCGGGGGCGCGCAGCCAGGAATGGCCGCGCCACCTTAAGGGGCACGGTGAAGTCAGTCGTAGCGCAGGGCTGTTAGGGGGTCGACTTGGGTGGCGCGGCGGGCGGGGATGTAGCAGGCGAGTAGTGCTACCGCGAGGAGGATGGCGGTGACGCCGGCGAATGTTGCGGGGTCGGTGGCGCTGACGTTGTAGAGCAGGCTGGAGAGTGCATGGGTGAAGGCGAAGGCGAGCGCGAGACCTACGGCGAGACCGACCAGCGCGAGGCGGAGGCCTTGTCCGGCAACGAGGCGCAGGACATCGCCAGCTTGCGCGCCGAGAGCGCGGCGAATGCCGATTTCCTGGCGCTGCTGGTTTACCGAGTACGAGAGCACGCCGTAGACACCTACCGCGGCGAGGACCAAGGCGAGAACTCCGAACAAAGTGAGCAGAGCGGCGCCCATGCGGGCGGCCCAGAGGCCCTGGTCCATCAATTCGTGGATGGTTTGCACGTTGGTGAGCGCGAGGTTGGGATCGAGCGATTGGACGGAGCTGCGGGCGGCGGAGATGACGGATTCCGGGCGGCCGGTTGTGCGGACCTGCAGGGTCGCGAACGGCGAGTAGTCCTGGGTCATCGGGAGGTAGGCGACCGGTTGCGGATCTTCGCCGATCTGCTGAACCACGGTGTTTTTGACGATGCCGACGACTTCGCGGAGTTTGGGCTCGTCGAAGAAATGGAAGCGCTTGCCGAGGGCTTCTTCGCCGGGCCAGAAGTGTTTGGCCATGGCTTCGTTGATGACGGCGACGGGTTGGGTGTCTTTGCGATCGGTGTCGGTGAAGACGCGGCCGCGGACGAGGGGGATGCGCAGCGTATCAAAGAACGTGGGCGTAACGGAGTTGAGGGTGGTGAGGGTGCCGCGGTAGCCGGTGGTTTCGTCCTGGCCTTCGGGGAAGACGGTGCGGCCGAGGCCGCCGCCGATGGGGAAATTCGCAGAGACGGTGGCGACTTGAACTCCGGGTGTGGCCGAGGCGCGCTCGACGGCGGTGCGGAAGAATTGCTGGGCTTTGCCTTCGTTGTAGTGAAGGGCACCGAGATCGAAGGCCATCATGAAGAGCTTGTCGGACTCGAAGCCGGGATCGATGCGCTGGGCGTTCTGCTGGCTGCGAATAAAGAGTCCGGCGCCGACGAGAGCGACGAGCGCAAGAGCGGTTTCGGCGACGACGAGAAGGCTGCGAGCGGGATTGGCACGCCAGCTAACGGAGTTGCCGCGGCCTCCGGCTTTGAGGGTATCGGCGAGATTGGGAGAAGAGGCTTTGATCGCCGGGATGGCGCCGAAGAGCGCGCCGGTGATGAGCGCGATGCCGAGCGTGAAGAGCAGGACGTGAGAGTCGAGGGAGAGGTCGACGTCGTTCTGCTGAATGAAGGAAGGACGATAGGACCAGAGAATGTTACGGCCCCAATAGGCGATGAGCAGGCCGACTGCGGCACCGGCGAGAGAGAGCAAGGTACTTTCGGTCAGGAGTTGGCGGAGGAGGCGTCCGCGGCCGGCGCCGAGAGCGGAGCGCACGGTCATCTCCTTTTCGCGGCGGGCGGCTTGGGCGAGGAGCAAGTTGGCGAGGTTGGCGCAGGCGATGAGGAGGACGAGGCCGACCGCGCCGAGCATCATGGCGCCGGCGAGAGTGAATTGATCGTGGTTGTTGGCGCCAACGGCGGCTTCGGCGAGTGAGGTGAGCGCGACGCTGCGACCGCCGTTGTCTTTGGGGTATTCGGCTTCGAGGCGCGAGGCGATGGTTCGCAGCGAGGCTTCGGCCTGGGGCATAGTGATGCCGGGTTTGAGGCGGCCGAAGAGCGTCATGTTGAGGAAGCGGCGGTCGTTGAAGAATTCGGCAAGAAAGCCGGAGAAGATCTGATCTTTCATGCTGGCCGTGAGCCAGACTTGCTCAGCGTTGGCGAGGGAGATGGTCCCTTTGAAGCCGCGCGGGGCGACGCCGATGATGGTGTAGGGCGTGGAGTTGAGGATCATGCTGCGGCCGACGGCGCTGGGGTCGGAGCCGAATTTGTTGGCCCACAGCGCGTAACTGATGACCGCGACGGTGTTGCTGTTGGGCTTGGTGTCCTCGTCGGGGAAGAAGAGGCGGCCGGCGGCGGGAGTCAGGCCGAGCACGTCGAAATAATTCGCGCTGACGACATAGGCTTGCACCTGGCGAGGTTCGGCGCCGCCACTCCAAGTGACCGGAAACGCGGTCCAGGCGACGAGATCGGTGAAGACTTCATTCTGGCGGCGGAAATCCTGAAAATTTGCGAAGGACATGCCTAGCTTTACGGCGTTGGCTTGGGTGAATCTTGTTTTGGCGTCGATGGTGTCGAGCTGGACGAGGCGCCCGACGTCGCGGACCGGCAGCGGATGGAGCAGCACAGCGTTGACGACGGTGAAGATGGTGGTGTTGAGACCGAAGCCGAGGGCGAGTGAGAGGACGGCGACGGCGCTGAAGCCGCGATTCTTGAGCAGCATGCGGGCGCCGAAGCGAATGTCTTTGGCGAGATCGTCGAGCCAGCGATAGATCCAGGCGCTGCGGCTGTCGTCTTTCGCGAGGGTGGCGTTGCCGAAGGCGCGATTTGCGGCGTAGCGGGCTTGTTCGGGGTCCATGCCATTCTCCAGGTTTTCGTCGATTTCCATGTCGAGGTGCGTGCGGATTTCGGCGTCGAGGGCAGCGTCGATTTCTTTGGTGCGGAAGATGGCGCCGAGTTTCGTGATGTTGCGAGTGAGGCTCATGATGGTGCTCCTGCTTCGACCGGAACTGCACAGGCTTCGGAAAGCCGGCGGTACATTGGTTTAGGCGTCTTCCTCCGCGCGAGGGGCAGTAAGAATGCGAGCGACGGCTTCGCTGAAGCGCTCCCAGCGGGAGTGTTCAGCGGAAAGTTGTTTGCGGCCGGCCGCGGTGAGGCTGTAGAAGCGGGCCTTGCGATTTTTCGCGGAGGTGCCCCAGGCGGCGGTAATCCAGCGCTCCTGGAGAAGACGTTGGAGCGCGGGGTAGAGGGAACCGTGTTCGATTTTAAAAGTATCGCCGGAAGTCTGCTGGATGAATTTGGCAATGGCGTGGCCGTGCAGGGGTCCCCAGCGGAGGGTGCGGAGGATGATGAGGTCGAGAGTGCCTTGAATGATTTCGAGGCGGTTGGAGTCGCGTTTGAGTGACATAGGTAGGGAGTCTACTATAGTTAGGGTAGGGAGTCTACTGGAAGGGGGGGCAAGAGGCAGTCCGTAAGGCTCCGTAGGCACAGGGCGGAGGGGGAAGACAGGGCGCGCCATCCGGCTCTTAGAAAATACTGCACAGTAATATAACCGCGAGTGTACGTGTTTCGCGGAATGACACAACGTTAAACGATTTAAATACTTAGCCGACGCCCGCGGGAGTATTTTCTGCGTACAGGTCGACACCGTTTGATGGAGGAGAAGGCCCGGGGATGAAGAAGCTGCGGTTTGTGGTTTCGCTGATGACGCGGGAAAACGATTACCAGTTGGAGCAAGCTGCGGCGGCGCAGCAGGCGGCTGCGATGCACGGGATCGACCTGCAGATTCTGTTTGCGGAAAACGACGCCATCACGCAAGGGACCCAAGTGCTGAAGATCATACAGGGAACGGAGGCGCAGCGTCCGGATGCGATTTTGTACGAGCCGGTGGGTGGGCCGTGCCTGCCGCAGGTGGCGCGGGCGGCGGTGGCCGTGGGAATCGGGTGGGCAATATTGAATCGCGACGCGGATTATGTTTCGGAGCTGCGGCGATCTTCGAAGGCGCCGATATTTTCGCTGAGCCCGGACCAGAAAGAGATAGGAAGAATTCAAGGACAGCAACTGGCGGCGCTCGTGGGAAACGGGAGCGGAGGAGTGCTGCATATCCAGGGGCCGTCGGAAAATTCGGCGGCCAAAGAGCGCACCGCGGGGATGCAGATGACATTGCCGCCGAGCGTGGCGGTAACGTCGTTGCGCGGGCAATGGACCGAGGAGAGCGCGCACCGGTGCGTGGAATCGTGGCTGCGGCTGAACACCTCGCAAAAGACGCAGATCGGGGTGATAGGCGCGCAGAACGATGCGATGGCCATGGGCGCGCGGAAAGCGTTTTCGTCGATCGGGAACCCGGCGGAGAGAGATAAGTGGCTGCGGCTGCCGTACACGGGTTGCGACGGGGTGCCGAAGACTGGGCAGACATGGGTGCGCAGTGGTTCGCTGGCGGCAACGGTAGTGATTCCGCCTAGCGCGGGTAAGGGATTGACGATGATGATGCAGGCGTTGCAAACAGGAGCGAAGATTCCGCAGCGGTCGTTGGTGATGCCGGAGTCGTTTCCGCCGCTGGAGCAGCTGGCTGCTAGAGCAATAGCCTAACGATGGGAAAAAACTTTGCGGTTTCTACGAAAACCCAGGCGCAAGTGCCGCGCCTGGCGCACCCCACCAGCGATCTTTACCCCCCGGCGCGATTTTGTGCGCAGCTCGCCCTTCATGGGAGAAAATCCCGCTCTTAAATCGGCCTTCCTGTTTAGCGAGTTCGGCAAGCGGTTTTTGGCGTGGGCTTCAGCGGTGCAGTTGTCGGCGATGGGCTTGGATTGATTGACATGGGAAAGCTGCGGAGGTCGGTTCGTTGACAGTCGGGAGGCGGCGGGATAGCTTCGTTGGTCGGTTCGCTATTCGGCAAAAATGGAGGGTTGGAGGAAACGGGATGGGTCGGACACCGGCGATGATTCTGGTGGCGGCGGCGATTGTGGTGGGGGTGATGGCTGCGTCGCGGACGCCGGATCCGCCAAAGTCGGATGAGCGGCTAAAGCGAGCGTTCAAGCGGGCGCCAGCGGATGGATGGACGTATGTGCATCTGGAAGGCACGGCGAAGGAAATCGGATTTCAGCATGGATATTTGTTGTCGGATGAAATCCAGGATATGCGCCGAGTTTTTGCGCTGGAATACCGTCACGACGACGGCCGGAACTGGAATTTTTTTCGCGAGGCGTCGAAGAACGTTTTGTGGCCGCACATCGAACAGGAATACCGGGAGGAGCTGCAAGGGATTGCAGATGGACTGAACGCGAAGGGCGTGCGGTTCGATGTGTGGGATGTGGTGGCACTGAATGCTTCGCAGGAGTGGGGCTACTACGTGACGGAGTACGACAAATCACACACGGTCGCGGTGGGCGAGCATTGCAGCGCGTTTGTGGCGGTGGGGAGCTATACGAAGAACAGCAAGGTGGTGATCGCGCACAACAACTGGACGAATTACCTTGATGGATCGCGATGGACATACGTGTTCGACATCGCACCGGAACATGGGTACCGATTGATGATGGATGGGTTGCCGGGTTTGATTCATAGCGGCGACGACTTCGGAGTGAACGCGGCGGGCATGGTGATCACGGAGACGACGATTTCCGGATTTCACGGGTACGATCCGAACGGCGTGCCGGAATTCGTGCGAGCGCGGAAGGCGATGCAGTATTCGGCGTCGATCGACGATGTGGCGGCGATTTTCAAGGAAGCAAACAACGGGGGCTATGCGAACGACTGGCTGATCGCGGACACGAAGAAAAACGAGATCGCCAGCCTGGAACTGGGATTGAAGAATGTGACCCTGGAGCGGAAGACGGATGGCTATTTTGTAGGCTCGAATTTTCCAATCAATCCGAAGTTGGCGTCGGAGGAGACCAACTTCGCGATTAAGGACAAGACGAACAGTGCGAATGCACGGCACAAGCGTTGGGAGCAGTTGATGACGACGAACAAGGGGCAGATCGATGTGTCGCTGGCGGAACAGTTCATGGCCGATCATGTGGACAGCGTGACCGGGAAGACCGAGCCGAGCGAGCGGACCTTGTGCGGACATTTTGAGCTATCGTCGCGCGGGTCGGGCGCGGGGGCATGGCAGCCGGCGTATGGGACGGCGGGGGCGGTGCAGAATAAGGTTACGGATTCGGATATGGCGGCGAAGATGGAGTTTGCCGCCGCAGCGGGTCACGCGTGTGGGATGGATTTTGTGGCGGCGAAGCATCTGGAGCAGCACCCGGAGCTGGGTTGGGAGAAGGCCGAGCTGCGGGATATGAAGGCGTATCCGTGGACGACGATTGCGACGCAGTGAGCGCGGGACGGTTTTTCGGAGGCGCCTGCACCCCGGCTTTAGACGGAATGGCGTGACCGGTCTAAAGAACCGGCCACTACTGGCGCGGGTCAGAGGACGCCAATGGGGCGGCGGAAATTCCAGCGCTTGTGGTTGACGTCCACGATGGCCACGTCGTCGCTGGAGAAGGGCACGTCTTTGTGGCCGCGTACCTGAATGATGAAACCTTCGCTGGCGACAACCTGATCGAAGTGCTTGCCGTCCTTAAGGGTGACGGATACGACCTGATAGCCCATGCCGGTTTCGCCTTGGCGCTTGAGATGGTCCGCGAGCTCGCGGGGGATGGGAATCAACTGCTGCCTCATTGACCTTACCTCGACATGGAAGTTTTGGGGAGGCCACAGTGTAGCCGCAGGGGTGTGAGAAAGTCCATTGGAGGCGGCGTGTTCTCAACAGGTACAACATATGTGGTTCCAGTACCTGGTAAAACGCTAATACTGCTATACAGTGAGGCTGGTCGGCCGCTTTAGATCAATTTCCTGTGTAATCGCTTACTCATCCAATCGGCGTAAGGCCGAAGGGTGAGCATCTGCATTTTGCCGCGAAGATCTTTGAGAAACCTGGCTTCGGCTTTGGCGTCCGACGCGCACCTTAGTTCGAAGACTTTGCCGGGAGGCAGCAAGCGCACTCCGACGTCAGCGGCCTGAACCTTAGCCCGGTCCCGGAGGAGAAAATCACCGAAGGCGACGGCCTTGGCAATTTTGTAAGCCGAGCTCTTGTCCTTATTAACGTCGGTGATTCGGCCTTTAAGCGACTTCAGCGCTTCCTCCACGTTTTGGCGGCCGAACCGGGGCATTTTCGCTCCTGAGACCGATTCGCCTGCCGTCGTGGTCATCCACTGATTCTTTTCGGCTCGCGCGACATATCCCTGCGCTTCGAGCAGCGCGATGACCTGGTCAGCCTCTTTCCGTGGAATCCCTAGCACGGCGACCATTTCGCCGGGATTCCAGGACACGGCACCTTTGGTGTCCTTCAAGAAGCTCAGCGCTGCTTCGGCCGGAACCACAGAGCCGGTAGACTGCGTCCCAGGTTTGGGATGGAGGGCTGCCGGGTGTTCAGAGCGCGGTGTCATAGCAGGCTAGTTCCCCCTAGTTGTTAGCCTCAAAAATTCGGAAGCGCCGCTCTAGCTCCCATTGCTGGCGGGCCTTCTCGCTGGCGTCCAGGAATTTCGCGCAGCTGGCTGCGGGATTCTCCGTGCCCAACTGCGCGCCCGAACAAGCTGCGACGGGCGACTTGAAGACATCGGGATCGCGCCAGAGGGTGTCCCCCGGTAGGAAGCTATGCTCAATACCGGTGCGCACCATGGTTTTGAGGTCGGGGTATTTCAGGCCATACGTTTGTGTGGCGCGGAAATACTCGTTGGTCAGGTTGATGCGCGACACGCCTTCATCGTCAGTGGCCAGCGCCACGGGCACTTTGGACGAACGGTACAGCGGCAGCGGATGGTCGTTGCCGGCGATCCCAAGAATCACATCATTGCTGGTCAGGCTGATTTCCACCATGACGTGTTTCGCGGCCATTTCCTTGAGCAACTCGTGAGCACGTTCCTCGTACATGATATCGACGCCGTGGCCTATGCGTTCGGCGTGGGCCTGTTCGACGGCAAGGCCAATGTGGCAACACAGTCCTTCATACGGGACGAGGCCGGGCGCCAGCTCCCCGGCATGCAAGCTGATATGCACCTTGGGATACTGCTCGTGCAGAAATCCGACCATTTTCATGTGCAGGGCATAGTCGTTCATCGAGGTATAGCCGTCTTCGGGCATGACGAAATTGAGGCCTACGACGCGCGGGTCGGCGGAGGCGGTTTCAAAGCCCAGAAGCGCTTGGGCGAAAACCTGTTGTTTGGGAAAACCGCGAAGGACTTGATATAGGTAGCGAATCTCGACCTTGCAGGCGGGCATTTCTTCCGGCATGCCGCAGTGCTCGCGTTCACGGCGCAGGGAATCCGCACGATCGAAACCAGCCTTCGCGGTTGTGATGTCGTCGCGCAGGCCGTGGGCCAGCAACGCGTCGCGCATCTTGGCAAAATCATCAGTCCAGCCTAGTTCGTAGGCGATTTTCGCGGCGTGACTGAAATCCGGCGTTTCCATCAGCTCCAAGTACTGTTCGTTTTGCGCGGCGGCGCGGGTGGCGACTTCGTCGAGCCATTCGCCCTTGTGGCGCGAGTCGATGCCGCCGGATTTGGCGAAAGTGTCGAAGAAATGATCGTGGCCAGTGATGCCGGGCGAGGGCACGAAGCCGCGCATTGAAAAAGCGTCGATCAGCGCGTCGTATAAATGCTGATCCTTGAAGGCTTGGGCCACCGGAATTTTGCCTTCGCCGCAGGCGGCCGGCGGCGGCGCGTTCTCCGAAGAGATTTGCGGACGAACGTAGGACAGCGTTGCTGTATTGACGCAGAGGCCATCTTCGGCACCCGCACGAATCAGAGACTCGGCATAAATTGCGCCGCCCAGATGATTGTGCAAGTCGGCGCCCTTGGGCATTTTGCGGAGAAAGCTGCGGAGTTCCAGCGGATTGGCCCGAGCGGTTTCCAATGCGAGCGAGGTGCGTTGCTCGGGCGACTGCTTGCCGATCGCGACTTGGCGCGCCGGCGCTGGCCTGGCGCCCGCAGTTTGCCCGGCTGGTGGCGCCGTTTGCGCTCGGACGGGCGGCACGCAAGCCAGACAGATCACCAGCGCCCGCGACCACTTGGGGAAATCAATTCGATGGCCACCCATTCTCGACCCCTTCCGGTTCTCCAGTGTCAACGCCGCGATTCTTGTACCGGAACTTCATCACAGTTGATTTGCGGGGGCAAGGCGCATCGATTGAATGGTGGAAGGGAGATGGCGTGCGGCAGGAGATCGCATCCAGCGGCAGAATCATTTTTGTGGCGAGCAAGAGTTCACCGCGCAGAGCGCGCGATGACATTGATGCTCGCGCCGTCCGGGATCAGCCGCTCCAGCTTCGCTTCGTCCAGGGGAAGCGGCCGCCACGTGGCGGCATCCCGAATGGCGTAGCCAGCATCCCGCAGCAGTGCGACGAGGTCGGCGAAGCTGTTTTGTTCTTCGGCATGAACGTAGGGCGACATTTCCATGAGGAGAACCGGATGAAGCCTGGTGAGCAGGCCGAGGCCGCCGCGCAGTACGGGAAGCTCGTGGCCATCGACGTCGATCTTGATGAAGTCGAGGCGATCGATGTTGTGCCTGGCGGCGAAGAGGTCAAGGGTGTCGACGCTCGCGTTGCGGGTGGTAGCCAGTCGGCCGCGATGCTTGGGGTGCACGGCGCCGGTATTTTCCAATGGCCAACTGGCGTAGATCTGCGGCTGCGGATGATCATCGGAGGCCGATGCAGCCAGCAGGATTTGCGAAGCGACGGTGCGCGCGGCAAGGTCGGCGTTCAACGCCAAGTTGCGTTGCAATTTTTCGAACGCGAAATCGGTGGGCTCGAAAGCAAAGACACGGCCTTGGGGGCCGACAGACCGGGCGAGGCCAAGCGTGTGGGCGCCAACGTTGGCGCCGATGTCGAGAGCTACGTCGCCGGGCTTGACGAGCTTCTGAATGGTCGCGGCGGTGGAGGGCTCGAAGGCGCCGAGCAGATAGATGGAAAAGTCGATGCCTTCGGCTAGATCGAGAGACCAGCGGAGGCCGCCGCGATTGACGACGACGGAATTGTCTTTGCCTGCCACGGCGCGGGCGACGGCGACGCAACGGTAGGCAAGCGATGCCAGAGCGATTTTGGTCTTGGTAGTCAGCATGGAAGCAATGTCCTCACAGTGGCCGAGAGTAAGACTGAGGCCGGATCGGGCATTTTTTTGACGTCAGCCACAGCGCACGGAAATGAACGCGAACAGGCCGAGGCGCGGCATCTGAGATTCGAGCATGCGCTCGAGCGCGGCCCAAACGCGATGGGTGAATGCGGGCATCAAACTTCGCATTGCGACTCCGCCGGACACAAGATAGCGAAATGGGAGGAATGGCTGGATGCGTTCGACGTGCAGGGAAGGAAATCGGGAGAGGAAAGCCTGGCGATCACGAGCGAAGACGATCCAGGGGATGGCAATGTTGGCTCCGGAAAGCGGGCCGGAGGGAGCAAAGGACCAGTCAGGAGCATCTGTGCGAAGCGGCTCGTTATGAAAGTTGCGGTAGACGAAACGCGACCATGGGGTGAGCCAGGGTTCAATCATCAGAATCTTGCCGCCCTCGCGGAGACAGCGGGAGGCTTCGGCGAAGAAACAATTCACGTCGGGGATGTGATGCAAGACATTGGTCATAACGATGGCACGCAGAGATTTGTCGGAAAAAGGGAGACGGCGGGCGTCGAGAGCGATCTGAATTCCATGGCAGGGGAAGATTTCGGAAGTGAGCAAATCGGGGATAAAACGAGCGCAGTAGCCGGCTCCTGAGCCGAGTTCGAGAATCTGGCCGTGGACAGAGGGCAAAGCCGCAGCGAGGGTTTGATACCACTCGTCGTAGATGGCTTTCAGAAATGGCTTGGAGCAGATGATCTGTTTGCGCAGCTCAGTGGTGGCGGGATCGTCGAGATCGAGCGAAGCGGTGAGCGGGTGCGCCAGCAGACGATGAAAAAGCCCGGAAGGCACGGTGCGTCAGCCTCCGAGGCGATGCCAGGCGTGCCAACAGATACGCAGCATGCGCCAGCCGTTGGCGAAGACTTTGGTCATCTTGGTGACGCCATGGATGCGCTCCTGATAGTGGACGGGCACTTCCACGATTTCCAGATGCAGTTTGTGGGCGCCAAACAGGAGTTCGTAATCTCCCCAGCGATCCTGAATGCCCCAGGAGCCGAGGTGGGGCTGCATGCGGAGCCAATCGCTGCGCCATAAAACTTTTGTGCCGCAGAGGGTATCCTTGAGGCGCTGATCCAAGAGAAAAGAGAAGAGCAGGCCGAAAAATTTGTTGCCAAGCAGATTGGCGGACTTCATGGCCAGGCCGGGCATGGGGTACACGAGACGGCTGCCGTTGATGAAATCTCCGCGCCAAGTGGCGAGAGCGCGCAGAAACATGGGCAACTCTTCGGGCATGACGGTGAGGTCGGCGTCGAGGATCATGAGCACGTCACCGCGGGCGGCGCGGAAACCGGTCCAAACATTTTCGGCTTTGCAGATGCCCGGGCCGTGGAGCAGGCGAATGTCCTTGTCCGGATACAGAGCCTGCATGCGGGTGACTTCTTCGGGAGTGCCGTCGGTGGATTTATCGTCGCAGAAGAGGATTTCCGTGTGGCCCCCCATTTGGGGAATGCGCTCTACGGCGTGGCGAATGTTGCCGACCTCGTTGCGGCAGGGCACGACGACGGAGACGATCAAGTCTTCTTCGCGTTTCGGTTCCGAGAAAGGACGCGCGACCATGATTTGCATCATGCACAGGCGGCGAAGACCCGGCAGGCGGGCAAAAAATTCGTTCAGCGCGGCGGAGAGGAGGGGAATGTATTTCGGAAACAGCAGGAAACGATGTTTGCGGACCGGGCGAAAGCCCGCCAGTTTGAGGAATCCGCGAATGTCGTTTTCGCTGACCCAGTTGGGCTCCACGAATTTGGAGCGCAGGCCGACTTTGCTGGCGAAATCGAGAACTGACTGCCAGAGATAGTTGTAATTGATAACGATGATCTGGGTGTGGGGAGCGCAATGGCGGCGAATGCGTTCGAGAGCGCGAAGAATGTCGACGGTATCGAAAATGTGATTGAAGAGGATGTAGTCGAAGGTTTCGCCGAGATCCAGAGATTCGGTGTCGCTGGTTACAAAATGGAGATGGGGATGGCGGAGGCGCGCGGCTTCGACCATGGCATCGCTGATTTCGACGCCGACGCCATGGGAGGGGGCGACGGAGGCGAGCAGTTCGCCGGTTTCGCAGCGGACTTCGAGAACGCGCTTGTTGGGCTCGACGACAAACTGGATGGCGCGCTTGAGGTGGTCGTAGAAATATCCGTTGGAGCGAATCCATTCATAGCGGCGGGCGGCGATCGTCTCCTGGTGACACCGGCGGGCTTCGCGGATCTGATCGAGGGCGGCAGGTCCCCAATTTTCGGGCGCGGAAACCTCGGGTGCGTCGGTCACGGTCGCGCTCATGGCCGGATTTTATCTCGCAGGGCGTCCAGGCGGACTTTGGCATCGTTCATTTGCGGAGCGAGCTGTAAAGCAGCGTTGTAGGCGGCAGCGGCGCGGGAATAGTCGCCTTTGGCTTCCCAGGCGCGGCCGAGCCAGAAGCAGGCGATGGGAGAAGGCGAGATCTGCGCGGCGCGGGTGAAATCGGCGAGGGCGGCATCGATGTTGAACGCTTGCAGTTCGATGGTGCCGCGGCCGATGTAGCTGTTCTGCTCGCCGGGATTCAGGGAAATAGCTGCGGAAAGTTCCTTCATGGCTTCGGAATTATTCTGCAGCGATAAAAACAGGATTCCAAGATTGTTGTGGGCTTGTGCGGCTTCCAGCGGATCAGAAAAGAGAGGAAAGGATTGGCGGTATTCGCGAACGGCCTCGTTGAGATGATTCTGACGATGCAGGGTGACGGCGAGATTGTAGTGAGCGGAGGCGAGATCGGGAATGATGCGGGTGGCGGCGCGAAAATGCGGTTCGGCAAGCTGAATCTGACCCTTTTCGAGGAGAGCGGAGCCAAGATCATTTTCGGCGACTCCATTGTTGTGAGTGACCTGGAGCGCGTGAGTGAAGAGGCTGATGCTGTCGTGCCAGTAAGCAATTTGCGCGTGCGAGACCAGCACATAGGGAGCAGCGACCAGAGCAAGGGATGCGGTGAGGAGGTTGCGATCGAGGCGCGCGGCGGAATCCGCGATGAACCAAATGACGGCAACGAGCAAGCCGAGCATAGGCAACTGCATGTAGCGATCGGCCATACCTTGGCGGCCGGATTGAATGAAGCCGATCATCGGAAACATGGTGCCGAGATACCAAAGCCAGCCGACGAGCAAATAGCGGCGCTGTCGGTTGCGCCAGGCGAGGACGGTGATGGCCACAAGCAGCACAGTGCAGAGAGCGACGACGCTCCAGGCCAGGGAATTTTCCGGATGCGGGTAGAACACCGCTAAATGCGAGGGCCAAATCTCTTTGCCGAGATAGGCGACGTAGGAATACAGGGCATTCTTCACACGCCAGGCGAGCGGCATGGAGGCGGTGAGTGCGCCCTCTTTGTGATGAACGAAAAGGGTCGTCGCGCCTGCGGCTGCGGAAAGAGCGAGCAGGGGAATCTTTTCGAGGACGAGCTGCGCGAAGGAGCGGCGATGATTCGCGTCTTCGGAATGGGGAAATCTTCGCAGTGGCCAATAGTCAAGCAGGAGCAAAGCGAACGGCAAGGCGATGAGCATGACCTTGGACATCAATCCGAGCGCGAAGGACAACAGGACGCAGCTATAGCGTGCGGCGTTGGGCTTGCAAACATACCAGCCGTAGGCTAGCAGCGTTAGAAACATGAAAAGCATGGACAGAACGGCTTTGCGCTCGGCGACCCAGGCCACAGCTTCGACGTTGAGCGGGTGCAGCGCATACATCGCGGCCACAGCGGCACTGGGCCAGATGCGAGCCGTGCCGAGGGCGATGGCGAGAAAGAACAGCGCTACACCGGCCGAGTGAAGGAGCACGTTGGTGAAGTGATGGCCGGCCGGCTGGAGGCCGTACCACTGAACGTCCAGCATGTGGGAAATCCAGGTCAGGGGATGCCAGTTTGCGGCGGGATTGTCGGTGCCAAAGGCCCACACGATGTTCGGCCACGTCAGCCCCTGGAGTACGTGCGAATTCTGAGTGACGTAGTCGGAGTCGTCATAATTCACGAAGCTGTTGGACATCGCGGGGGCGTAGAGCGCGAAAGTTCCGGCGGCGAGGAGGAACGCCAACAGCAGGATTAGGCGGCTAGAGGATCGCGGGTGAGCGGCGGGCGGCGAGACCGGATCGAGGCGGCTCTCGACGATCGGAGATGGCGGGGCGCTGGTTTCTGTCGGCATTTCGAGTATCGCGGAGCTAGAAAACTATGATGGGCGGGGCAGCGTTTTGCTGCAAGCTTCGCGGGCCGGCGTGTGGCCTGGGCGGCAACGGTTGCCCAGTGAAATGAGGGAGTCGAAGCGCCCCACCTCTTTGTAGAAGCGCCAGAGGGTAGGCCACCCATGAGAGCTTGACGGTCAGTTGTGCTTGAGGACAGGTGACTGAGGATCTCGCGATGCGGTTCGAGGGAGTTTTCAACGACGGGTTAACCGGTCTCTTCGGGCGGGCGGACGGCCACAAACTCTTTGTAGAGGAGGAGGTCGTACAGGATTTTCAGGGCGCCCGCGATGAAGAATGGGACGCTAATCAGGGACGGCCTGGCAAACAGGAGGCCGGCGAAGAACGGGCTGATGGCGGCGCCGGCGGTGCGCGCGACTCCGGTAATTCCGCCGGCAGCGGAGCGTTCTTCGGGAGCGACTACAGCCATGGTGTAGGACTGGCGAGTGGGGACGTCCATCTGGCTGATGCTGAAGCGGAGGAGGAGGACCACGACCGCCAGAGAAAGGTTGGGCATCAGCGGTACGAGGACCAGGAGAATGTTCGAAGGCAGATGGGTGAAGACCATGGTGCGGACCAGACCGATACGCGCGGCGATTCGCGACGCCAGCAGCGCGGAGATTCCGGCAAAGACATTGGCCCAGAAGAAAATGGCGCCGAGTGAGCGCGGCTGGACTCCGAATCGCAGGTAAAACCAGTAGGCGGCGAAGCTCTGGATGACGAAGCCGCCGGCGAAGGAATCCAGCGCAAACAGGCCGGAGAGTTTGAGGATGACGTGGCGGGAGTGCGTGAGTCCCAGGAATTTTCCGAGGAGCGAGGTGTGAGGTGCCGCGGATGAGGCGACTTCTGCGGAAGGCGACAGTCGCGTGAAGAAAAGCGCGAGCAGCAGGCCGAAGAAAGCGTAGAAGATAACGATGACGCGATAGCTTTGTACCGGATGAGCAACAATCTTTTGAAGCGATTGGCTCAATACGCCTCCGCAAAGGGAGCCGGCGGCGGTGGCGAGCGATCCGGTCAGGGTGTACCAGGCGAAGACTTCGGTGCGAACCCGCGGGGAGACCACATGCGATAGAGCGGCCTGCTCGATGGAGAGGAAGGGACCAACTTCGTTGCCACTGGGACTAATAACGCCAATGATGCCCGCGATAATGAGGAAGATAAGGTTGTTGGTGGAGGCGAAGGCGATTCCGGCGGCAACCATAAGCAGTGCGCCGGCGATGAGCATGCGGCGGCGGCCGACGCGATCGGCGCGGGTAGTCAGGTAGAGCGAGATGACAACGTCGCCGATCAGTGTGAGGCTGAGGAGGATTCCGGTTTGTGCTTCGGTGAGGCCGAGGCCTATGAGGTAGAAGACGAGGATGACGGAAAGGGAGCCGTAGGCGAACAGCCGCGTGAAGCGTGTGAGAAACAGGAGACGCGCGTCATGGCTGAGCTTGGCGAGCGATGCAGGTATGAGATCGCGGACAGACATGGATGCCTATTGTGCAGCTCGGAGCTAAATGACAGATAAACAGCGAGGTGAAGCGGCCCGTACGGGTGACGGCGGCACGATCAGCCCGAAAAAATGTTGGTGTTGAGGAAATCGTTGCGGAATTTGCTTTGGGGATCGTAATGCTTAGCAAGCTTGATGAAGTCGGGCAGGCGCTCGTAGCGCGATTGGAGAACGCCCGGGGACATGGTGAAGAGTTTGCCCCAGTGGGGGCGAGCGTTGAATGGGGACAGTTCTTTCTCGATTACGGGGAGGACTTTGCTGACAGCGGGCCAGTCCTGTTTCCAGGTGAAATGGATGGCGACGCTGTCCTGCTTGTAGCATGGGCTCATCCAGAGGTTGTCGGCGGCGATGGTGCGAATTTCGGTGATCATCAGGTGCGGCGTGATCTGGTCGCGCAGGCGCTCGACGGCGAGGATGGCGTCGACGGCATTCTTGCGCGGAACGAAGAACTCGGATTGGAGTTCCTTGCCGGCGCTGGGAGTGAATCCCATGCGGAAGTGCGGAAGGCGCTCGTACCAGGGACCCGGGACGCCGAGCTGCTCGGTGCAGTTTTCGGCCGAGAGCTCAACGATGGGATGGAGGTTTTTCTTGGCCGCCGTGGCGCCGAAAAACTTGGGCTTGGCGTCGAAGGCGCGGCCGGTTTCGGTACGCGTCTTGAGCCAGACTTCGCTGAAGCGCCGATTCTGCCAATCGGT
>DATNCJ010000048.1:0-3019 GCA_035607215.1 Candidatus Eiseniibacteriota bacterium | reverse complement strand
CGTAGGCGCGCTGCATTTCGCGGCCGACCAGCAGATTGAATTTCTGGTCAGTGCCGCCCAGTTCGACGTCGGCCTGAAGCGCGACTGAATCGTATCCCTGGGCCAGCGGGTACAGAAGTTCGTGCATGGCGATGGGCTTTTCTTCTTTGAAGCGCTTATGGAAGTCCTCGCGCTCCAGCATTTGCGACACCGTGAACTTGGCCGTGAGCCGGATCCAGTCCGCGGGCTTCATCTTGTCGAACCACTCGCTGTTGAAACGGGTCTCGGTCTTGGCCTGGGAGAGAATCTTGAACACCTGCGCCATGTAAGTCTTGGCATTGCGCATGATCTCTTCCGCGCTCAAGGGCGGGCGGGTGGCGGAGCGTCCGGTGGGATCGCCAATCATGCCGGTAAAATCGCCGATCAGAAAGATAACGGTGTGGCCGAGGTCCTGAAAGTGTTTGAGCTTGCGCAGGAGCACGGTGTGGCCTAGATGAAGATCGGGCGCGGTGGGATCGAATCCGGCCTTTACCCGCAGCGGCTTGCCGGAGGCGAGCGATCTCTCCAGCTTGGCGCGAAGCTCGGACTCCTTCACAATTTCGGCGGAGCCTTTCTTGATGTAGGCGAGTTGTTCGTCAACCGGAGGGAAGGTGGGCATAGGGTAAAGATTATAGCGGCAGCTGCGAGGATTGCAGATTTCAGATTCTAGATTTCAGATTTCAAACCCTTAACTGTTCGCAATGAGGCGACAAAGATCGAGACCAGTTCGTTTGTTTCCCTTAGCAGAGGTCGTATCTTGTCGGGCTCAACGACTCCCGAATCGAGCAGGAGCTCAAGCCAAAATAGTGATTCATCCGCTTCTTCCAGCACAATGCCGAGTTTGGAGGCGAACTCCGCCCTTGAACGCGACCGGCAAACGGCACGGTAGTTTGCCGCCACAGACGTGGCGGACCGAAGCAACTGGCGCGTGATAATCCGCGATTCCGACTTGGCTGCACCAATCGGCATAGCCGAATCACCATCAGAGCGAAACGCTTGGTACGGTCCTTCAAGCCTTCCGGATCGATCATCGGTGACATACAAATCTGCAATCTACAATCACAAATCTGAAATGTCTGTGCCAAACGGCCTACCCCGCTGTGACGCTCGTCACAAACCGCCGGCCCGCAATCCTGCACTTTCCCTCCAGCACGATATTGATCGCTTCCGGATATGCGATGTGTTCCTGTTCCAAAATTCGCGCCGCCAGCGTGCGCTCGTCGTCGGTGTCCAGCACCGGGATGGCTTTCTGCACGATGATGGCTCCATGGTCGAGTTCTTCATCCACGAAATGCACGGTGCAGCCTGTGACTTTCACGCCGTAAGCGAAGGCTTGCTCCTGCGCCTCCAGACCGGGGAACGACGGCAGCAGCGAGGGGTGAATATTCAGGATGCGCCGCGGGAATTGCTGTACGAACCAGGGCGAGAGCAGGCGCATGTATCCCGCGAGACAGACGAGATCAACTTTGTGCTGTTGCAGCGCAGCCACCACTTCGCGATCATGCTCCTCGCGCTGCTTGCCTTTGGACGCGATGACTACGGCCTCCAATCCCATGCGCTTTGCAACTTCCAAACCGCCGGCATCGAGCTTGTTTGAGATGACGACCGCGATCCGCGCATCAGGGAGTTTGCCCGCTGCGATGTTCTTGGCGATGGCTTCGAAGTTCGAGCCGCGTCCGGAGAGAAGTATGCCCAGGTTCTTCATAGTCTCGCTAATGATTATTCATCATAGGTCAGGTTTGCGCCACGAAGCTCCAGGTAGCGCCGCTTCCCGCCGGCTGTCGCGGGGGCATCTTGCCCCCGCAGGGTTTTCCGATTCGCGCAATCGAAGCACGAGCGGAACGCTCGCGCCCACATCGCTTGGGGCCGCATTCGATCCCCTCGGCGGTGGGCGGGGACGCCCACCGGACAGCCGGCGAGATGCCGGCGCTACACACGATTTGCCCGCGCCCATCAGGTCGGATATAGTTTTTGCAGCCATGTATCAGGATTTCCACGTTGCCGATCGCTGGACTAAAAACAATGTGCACTGTGTTTATCAGGCGCTGATTGTGGCCATCGCCACCCGTCACGCCGATGCTGTCGATATCAAGTTTCTGGTGGATGGGCGCACGGTATGGGTCGCCCTGCCCCACCCTGCCTGGGTGGAATACAAGAAGCGCACCGGCAAGGTGATCACCGACCAGCTCGCGGTGGAAATCGCGGGCCACTATTTGAAGACTGCGCTCGAATCCGGCGAAGGCGTGGGCCGGGAAATGTATTCCCTGACCGTGGAAGATACCCTGAAACATCTCGAGGCCGTGGCACAACAGCCGGAGGCCCAGCCCGTAGAGTAGTGGGATGGAGGACGGGGTGTCCCGCACGTCCCGCACGAGCGGGACGCTCGCGTCTACATTGTTTACAGCCGGCAGATCAGCAGCTCGCGCTCGTAGATCATCTCCGGCGGCAGGTGGGCGTGCAGCAGGATGAACAACTCTTCGTGCCCGATCACTTCGGACTTCCACGCCGTCCGGTCCACAAGCTGTAATTTCTCGAACTTCTCTTTGGGGAAGTCCAGGCCCTTCCACTCGATGTCCTCGTAATGCGGGGTCCAGCCGATCGGTGTCTCCTTGCCCTGGGAGCGGCCGTGGACGCGGTCCACAATCCACTTGAGCACACGCATGTTGTCGCGGAAACCAGGCCAGATGAATTTGCCGTCGGCGTCTTTTCGAAACCAGTTCACATGGAAGATGCGCGGCGTACGGCTGAGCGAGCGCTGCATCTTGATCCAGTGGCGAAAATAATCGCCCATGTGATAACCGCAGAAAGGCAGCATGACCATGGGATCGCGGCGCACCTTGCCGACTTCTCCCGCAGCCGCAGCGGTCATCTCCGATCCCATGGTGGCGCCGACGTAAACCCCGGCACTCCAGTTGAAAGCCTGGTAGATGAGCGGAATGGTGCTGGCCCGGCGGCCGCCGAAAATGATGGCGCTGATGGGAACGCCGGTGGGATCTTCCCA
>DATNCJ010000046.1:0-17967 GCA_035607215.1 Candidatus Eiseniibacteriota bacterium | reverse complement strand
ATTCGTATCTCATTTCACCGTTTCTAGCAACGCGGTTACGAAGCAGTGCCTAGTGAACCTGATCATCGGTAAAGTCTGAGGAGCCATTCAGAAATTACCGCACGAACTGCGCGATGTCATTGCCCCAGAGCAAGGATGGGCGCTTCGCCATAAAGCAGGTATGCCACAATCCAAAAAGGCTATCTCAGCGTGTCAGAATGAAACTACCGCCGTTTACTACAGCACTGACCTGCGATACATATCGAGATAAACTTGGCAAACGATCCGCCGCCGTCCTTGAACAGGGCAGTCACGATTCGCAGAAGTAGCGGTAAAGGCTGCCTTAAGCCTAACCCGATTCGCTTGATGGTGCCGGCCCGAGGTAGATTCTTCAATGTCTTCTGTCCCGTGTACCCGCCGTGTACCTCGGTTCGGCGTTTCTAGCGGTTTTGTCAGATTTGTCCGGACGTGGAATGAATAACTCACGTGTTTGCAGTGGTTCTGATGGTTCGACTCCCCCCGCCGGCACCAATTTTCCCTGGCCCGGCAGAAATCTACGATTCAAATCTAGCAAACAACAGTGTTGCAACCTCGACGGCAGCGCATAGAGCTCTTGCGTGTAAACCAAGATCAGCCAAGCACGTCTCAACACGCCATGTCGAACCGTTGAGTGCGACATTCTAATCCGCAGGAGGTTGCGCCCAACCGCGGAGCTCAGATCCATTTACTACTTCTGGTTAAACGGCAAATGCCGTTCCCGGTGGCTTTCTGACTTCGGTAAAATAGGCCTCTATGCCTTGGAGAATGTGGTCCCAGTCTATCCAAGAGCAATTCGGCTCTGCTGCCGGGCGGTTCGCCTGGTGAGTAATGGAAGACGTTCACGGCGGGAATGGCTACGTCAGACTTCGCGACTGGCAGCCGGCTTGCCCGTGGCGCTGTCTCCGCTGTCGCGGCTTTCGGCCGCGATTCCATCATCCAAAACCAGTTTGCCGGCAGCGCAGGATGTGCCGCCCAACGCGGCGGCGCAGCTGTTTACCAGCGATCCCACAAAGTATCGCTTCACGCGCGATGAAGACCAGTTTCTCGAAGAACTGGAGCGCGCCTGCTTTCAATTTTTCTGGGACGAATCCAATCCTTATACCGGACTAGTGAAGGATCGCAGCCAGGCGGACGGATCGGATTCGCGCAACGTTGCCAGCATCGCCGCCACCGGCTTCGGGCTCGGCGGCATGTGCATCGCCGACCTGCGCGGCTGGGAAGACAAGAAGAAAGTTCGCGAGCGCGTTCGCAATACGCTGCGTTTCGTGGATACGCGCGTGCCGCAGGCGCATGGTTTTTTCTGCCACTTCCTGAATTTTCGCAACGGGGAGCGCGCTTTCCAGTCTGAAGTTTCGTCCATCGACACCGCGATTTTCATCTGCGGGGTGCTGACGTGCCGCGCGTATTTCGAGGATGACGCCGAAATTCGCGACCTGGCGACCAAGCTCTACGAGCGCGTGGATTGGGGCTGGCTGCTTCACGGCGAGAAAACGCTGTCGATGGGATGGACGCCGGAGCACGGCTTCATCCGATCGCGTTGGGATAGCTATTCCGAACTAATGATGGTCTACCTGCTGGGTCTCGGCTCGCCTTCCAACGTGATGACGCGGGCGAATTGGGAAGCGTGGACGCGGACTTACTTCGAATACAACGGGATTCGTTTCATCGGCTCGCACGCACCGCTGTTCGTTCATCAATACTCGCATGCGTGGTTTGACTTCCGGGGAAAGCACGACAAGTTCGCGGATTATTTCACCAACTCGGTGATCGCCACGAAAGTTCACAAACTGTGGTGCCTGGAAATTTCCCGGGAGTTTCCTGACTATACGGAAGACCTGTGGGGAATCACCGCATCGGATTCGGCCCGTGGCTACGCGGTATGGGGCGGGCCGCCGCCGATGGGACGCCTGGATGGAAGCGTGGTTCCGTGCGCGGCGGGAGGCTCCTTGCCGTTCCTGCCGGAAGAAACGTTACGGGTGCTGCGGACAATTCGCAGCAAGTACGAACAGCGCACGTGGAAACGCTACGGCTTCGTAGACGCATTCAATCCGCTGACGAACTGGTACAGCCAGGACGTCCTGGGAATTGATGCCGGCATCATGATGCTGATGGCGGAAAATTCTCGAACGGGATTCATCTGGGAGCAGTTCATGAAGAACGACATCGCGAAAAATGCGTTCGCGCGAGCGGGGTTCCGTGCGATTCCGTCCAGCGAGCCGGTGGCCGCGCCGAAGTCTCCGATCCCGCCGGGGTATCCGGCGTGGAGCCCGAGATAAGTCGAGCACTGAGACACGCGGTAGCAGCGGAGCAAGTCCAGGACTCAGGTGGCCGCATACATCATGCGGACATGGGGCGCAGCGCGCTGCGTCCCTACAATGATAGCGTTCCAACCACGAGCTACTTGCTTGTCTCGATCAGCGCCAATGCATGCGGCTGCAGCGTTAGCGACAGCGAGCCGTTGGTCAACGCCATGGTCTTCGTTGCCGGAAGTGCCGCCGCTTTTCGCAGTTCCGCGATCTGAGGCTCGGTCGGCGATACCGGGCTGCCCATTTTCTCCCAGGCCGGCAGCGGCGAACCATGCTCTTTGTCGACAATCGTCACGCGCACGGATTTTGGCGGGTCCGCGCCGCGAAAACGCAACGTCAACGTCTTCGGCGATCCCGCTTCCTCCGGCAAGAACAGATTCCATGCGGCGATCACCAGCGATCCATCCTTGCGCCGGGTGACCAATGCGGAATCCGAGCTTACGTCCAAGCGGGAGTCGCCCAGCCGATGGAGCAGCGCGAAGTCGTTGAATGCGGCTTTGGGGATGCTGCGCTCCGCGAGCAGTCCGAATCCACCATAAAACGGCGTCTTCACGACGCCCTGCTCTTCGAACACGTCGGAGAACGACCAGTAACTCATGACGTCGACGAGACCGTCGCATTCGCGAATGGTATTTGCGAGGAACGGGCCCATGTAGGCGCTGTCGGTCACGGCGGGATTGTTGTCATAGGCGGCGTTGTACTCGGTCCAGATCAGCGGCATCTTCGGGAATGGCGAGGCGGCGATTTGATCGTGCACTTTCTTCACCGAACGGCAGACCATTTTGTTGCGAGAAATCTGCTCGTGCGTGCCAAACACGTCTTCCGCTTTATCGTTGCCGTAAACGTGACTGGAGACGAAATCGACTGGGATGCTCTTGCCCTTGCAATGCGCGAGAAAGCGATCGGCCCAGGCCGCTTGCGCGGTTGCCGGACCTCCGACACGCAGCCGTGGGCTGACGCGCTTGACCGCCTGCGCGGCCTGATCGTAAAGCTGGTAATAGGTTTCTTCCTTTGGATTGCCGACCCAGAAATCGAGGTTGGGCTCATTCCACACTTCGAAATACCACTGCGAGACTTCTTCAAGGCCGTAGCGTTGCACCAAATGGCGCGTGAAGGCTTCGATCATCTGGCCCCAGCGATTCCAATCCTTAGGCGGCGCCACGTTTTGCTTGTACCAGAAGGCGTGCAAAGCGTTAGGGTCGGACGTGAGCTTCTTGGGCATGAAGCTCATTTCCACGAAGGGGCGCACCTTATTTTCCAGGAGGCCATCGTAGATCTGATCGACGTACGAGAAGTTGTAGACGGGATTTCCAGCGGCATCTTCGTCGTACATTCCGACTTCATCCTGAAAAATCGCGTGGAACCGGACGAATTCGAAATCGGTGATGCGTTTGGTTTCGCGGAGATCGTGACGATAGCTCTCACGCAACGAGAGGATGGCGCGTCCGGAACCAAACATCCTCTCCCAGAAGTGGGGAAGGGGATGCGATGGAGCACTCGAGTCGATGTCGACGGCTTCCGCGACCGTTTGCGCTGCGACGGCATGCGCAAGCGCCAATACAGCGCCGGCCGCGAGCGGTAAAAGCAGTACAGAGAATCGGCGAAGCAAAGAAAACACACTTACACGTAGGCGCATTCGAGTGTCTCCGCAAGAGTTATAGCAGAAATGGCGAGAGGAGCGCAGGTCCATGTCGCCTGCGTTCCTCTCTGTCCCCCCACCGTTCTCTTTGCTGTGTCTGTCTAGAAGCTGAAACGCGCCTGCAGCTCGATCACGCGGCCAGCGAGAGCGCTCAAGCCTTGTCCGAAGGTTCCGTTGGGTGAAGTCACCGTTTGTGCGCCGGTGGTTTCGTTGACGTTCAAGGTGCCGATGGTCTGCTGGCTGTTGTTGAAGGGCACGAAGTTGGTCTGATTGAAAATGTTGTAGAAATTGGCGCGAATGTCGATCTTCGCGTTTTCTCCAAGCACCGGCATGCGCGGAAGGCCGAACGCTTTGCCCAGCGTCATATCCACCGAGGAATAGCGCGGGCCGCGGAACGAATTGCGGGCGACGCCGGGGGCCGTGGGAGTGGCGCCAACGATTGTTGGCGGCGTGAAATATGTGCTCGCTCCGTTCGGGAAGTTGCCACCCGATCGGATGAAGCCATCGTTGCTGTAATCGCTGAGCGCGCCGCCGAGATAAGCGGCGGGCCGCACAGTGCAGTAGTTGCTGTTCGGATAGATGAGGCCGCAAGAGGTCGATCCGGTGGCATCGGTGACTTGCACATTGTAGACGGGAGTCCACGGGAAGCCGGTGTGCGCATTGAGAATACCCGAGACCGTCCAGCCGCCCAGGATCTTGTCGACCCAACCGTGCGAGCCGAAAAAGTGCGGCGTCCACAAGCCGTAGAGTTTGAAGTTGTGCTTCACGTCGTAATCGGAGAGGCCCCACTCCGAACGGGGGCTGAACGGAAATGTGCCGCTCTCAAAATCCTGCGAGGCGTTATCCTCCGATCTGGCGAAGGTGTATTGCCCATCGATCGCAAAAGAGCGCGAGAAACGATGTTCAACTTCGGTGAGCAAAGCGTTGTAGCTGCCGTTCACGTCGTTGGTGTAGAGGTTGTATTGTTGCACGACCGGATTGAGCGGATTGGCCGCGGTGCTGAACAGGTTCGGAAACTGCTGACGAGTGTAATGGCGGCTCAGGCTGCCTTGATATCCGACCGTCAGCACCCAGCGATGGCCTATGTCGTACTGCGTCAATAGCGAGTATCGGTAAGTGATCGGCGTCGCCAGATCGTTTGGCACGCCTTGCAGAGTGATGGGAGCTCCGCCGGTGGGAAGTCCCGTTGCCGGATCAAACGATTGGATCGCGTTCGGGTTAGCGGGCCAGTTGGTGAATTGCGTGGGATCGGTCGGCGTTGCGTAAACGATATTCGTGCCGAAAGCATTCAAATTGGTGACGAACGGTGGATTGGAACGCCCATTCAAGGAGATGGCTTCTTCCATGCGATTGTAGCCGATTCCGAATCCACCACGGACGACGAGCCGGTTGTGCACCTCCTGATGCAGCAGAGGAAGGCGGCCGGGATTCCAAGCGAAACCGATCTGGGGACCCCAGTTGTTGTAACTGGAGTTGTAGAGGTCGCCGCCGACTTTCAGCCGCAGGCCCAACAGGGGATCGGGCTGTGGACCGAGGATCGGGTTGCTGATGTTGCCGAATTTTTCGTGCACCGGGCCGAAATATTCCCAGCGCACGCCAAGGTTCACTGTCAGAGTCGGCTTGACTTTGAAATCGTCCTGCACGAAGAAGGCATAGATGTTCGAACGGATGTACTTCCTCGCGTCAGTCGGTTGTCCGGTCAGTGGATCGAAGTTTCCGCTCTCCTGCTGCGGCGCATCGCTCAAAAAGTCCCAGACATTGTTGAAGGTGAACGTTGGCCGAGCGGCGCCGGCTTGCACGTCGACGTCTTGCTCTTTGTAAATGTCCGCGCCGAACTTCATAGTGTGCTTGCTGAAGACTTTGGTGGCGGTGTCACGGATGTTGTAGGTCGTCTGATAAAAAACGCCCGGCCCTGGCGCCCCGAATTGAATGGTGGAACCGGCGATGTTTCCGAGTTTATCGATGTTGTCCGACGGCAACCCGAATGGTTCCTGCGGATTCGTGTCCAGCTCGTTGAAGTACCACCGCGTAACGTTGAACCGCACTTCATTGAGGAATGTGGGCGTGAAAGTATGGTCCCAGAGTAACGCTGCCGACTCATTCAAGCGATTGGAGTGCCAAAGATTTGCTGCGCGGGCATTGCCATTGAAGAAGGTCGCATCGTTGGGAACCCAATATATGCTGAAGGCGATCAGGTCCTTGCTGGTGGCCTGAAAGTCGACGCGGCCGTTGTATTGCGTGGCGACGCTGTCGGTGGGATTCACCGTTTGCACGAAGGCGACATCGGGAATGCCATCGAGGCCGCTGCCGATGCCGAAGGGCGTGGCGGGAGTGCCGAAGGTCGGGTCCTGGGTTCCGATCGCCGTCGTTAGCGGCGAGCCGATATCGAGGCCCTGACCGGCGACTTCCTGACACGAGCCGGCGTTGGACAGACCCGCTTCAGCGCAGGTCCTCGGAATAATCCGGCTGATCGCGGTGCCTTCGCCCGGGAACGTCAACAGATTATTCGCGATGGTCCCCGCCCGAGCTTGCCCCAGAAATTGCGGAGCTTCCGCCCAGGTATTGTTGGTATTCACCGTGGAATTGCGCAGCGTTTCGTACGAGAAAAACGCGAACAAACGATTCTTGATGATCGGCCCGCCCAGGCTACCACCGATTTGATTGAATCGATTGGTCACGCGCTGGACGGCGCTAGGGCCGCCGGGACCGTTATAACGCTGAAAGGCATTGAGGCCGGGCCGGTCGATCTTGATAAACGCGCTGCCGTGATACTGATTCGTGCCATTCTGAGAGACCACCTCGACTTGCGCGCCGCTATTCCGGCCATTTTCGGCGCTGTAGTAGTTCGAGGTGACGCGAACTTCTTTCACCGACTCTTCATTCGGAGTAATGACCGCCGCGCCGCCCCACGCCAGGCTGTTCACCTGCACTCCGTCGAGTTGATAGTTGTTGGTGGTGTTTCGCAAGCCGTTGGCGTTGATCTGCACTTGATTCTCGGTCTGGAAGATGCTGCTGCTCGCGCTGGTGCCGCCAGGCCCTGCGCTTCCCGGAGTGTTCTGGCTGCCGCCGTTGTTGGTGTGCGATCCGTCGCCGGTAACACCCGGCGCCAGACGAAGAAGTTGAAAGGGATCACGCCCTAGGGAGGGCAAATTTTGCACTTCACGGCTGGTCAGCGTGCCGCTGACCTGCCCTGTTGCGGTATCGATCGCGGGAGTCACATCGCCGCTGACGGTTATCGACTGGCTTACGTCGCCCAGTTCCAGGCTGATATTCACGGCCTGAATTGTTTCCGCGCTTACCGCGAGGTCGGAGAGCGTTTTCTTCTTGAATCCCGAAGCTTCGGCGCTCAGCGTGTAGCGGCCCGGAGGCAAGCTCAGAAAATTGTAGACGCCGGCATCGTCAGTGGTCGAAGTTTGCGTGCGACCTGTCTCCTTGTTCGTCAGAGTAACGGTGGCTCCGCTGATCGTCGTGTTTTGCGGATCCAGAACGGTGCCCTGGATTCCCGCGCGATACTGCGCGACAGCGCTGACGGCACACACTACGAAGACAACGGCACACAGGAGATTTCGCCACATGGACTTTCACCTCAAATGAAGGTTGACGTTGAACGGAGTAACGGATCCCGGCGGGAATACCGACTACTCGTGCTCACCCCAAAGTAGATGACACACCCCTGGGTATAAGGCGGTCGATCAGGTAATCCCCGTACAAATCCTTGCGAGCTTGCTGTACATTTTCCTGTAAAGCCGGTCGGGGCTCGGACAAATCAATCATGCAGAGAATAGTGACGGCAACGCACGGCGGGGCGGCCGCGATACGCGATGAGTGAGCCTTTTGAACTCTCGCGCGAATTTCCCGCAGTTGTCTTCGTCAATCCCCACGCCGGAGCAGGCCGGGCAGGCGCGCGCCTTCTTGAAATTCGGGAAATTTTTACCGCTCATAAAGTTCCCGCGGAATTTCTGATTACGGAAAGCTCTCAGCACCTGCAATCTCTGGTTCGCGGCGCGATCGCTGACGGCCGCAGGCTGCTGTTCGCCCTGGGTGGAGACGGGACGTTTCAAGGCCTGGCGAATGCCTGTTTCGGCAGCGATGTCTTGCTTGGGCTTCTGCCCGCCGGTGGGGGAAATGACTTCGCCCTGGCTCTGGGTCTGCCCCGTAATCCAGGCGACGCGGCTCGAGCGGTCTTAGGAGGCCGGCCCCGCCAGGTCGACTTGCTCCGCGCGCGAACCAGCGACGGCATCGAGCGGTTGTATGTCGGTGGTGGCGGAATGGGCCTGGATGCAGACGCCGCGCGCTATGCCGCCGACCAATATCGCCGGTGGCCCGGGCGCTGGCGTTACATCGCAGGGCTGTTGCACGCGCTGCGAGGCTTCACGCCGCTTCGTGTGCGCGCAGAGTTTTCCAGCGGCACCGATCCCGTGATGGAGGAAATCGTTTTACTGGCGGCCATTTTCAACGCACCATCTTACGGAGCTAGAGTACGTTTGGCGCCGCAAGCCGAAATCAACGACGGTTGGCTGGACGTCGCTTTTGTCAAAGACCTCAGCTCATTTCAGGTGCTGACCGCGCTACTTCAGTTGCTGCGCAGCGGCACACTGCCTGAAGCCTACGTGAAACGCGCACGCGCGCGATGTGTGGTGCTGTCCGCGAATCGGCCTTGCTCGTTTCATTGCGACGGAGAAATTCTTGGCGCGGCTCCCGTGCAGGTCGAGGTTGTCCCGCAAGCCATTCGCGTTCTCGCTCCCGTAATCACGTGACTCCCGGCAGCCGCCAATCGACTTCAGTGCCTTCGCCGGCGAGGCCACCTAACGTGTCGGCATCGTCTGCAAATCAGTTTTCTGCCCCGCCTCCATGCCTGGCCTTGCACAACCGGCATTCCGTCGGCTCCTTGGTGTTGTCCACCACGTGATGTACCGGCGGCATGGTCTTCAAATACGAATAGATCGCCAGCAGATCCGGATCGCTCAACCCTCGGTACGCCGCCCACGGCATGATCGGGCTCAAGGCCCGGCCCTTCACGTAGCCCGTCCGCATTGCGCTCGCAAACATAGCTTCGTTGTCGTAGGAAAAGCCCGTGGCGTCAGGCGTAATGTTTGCTGCCGCCACAAGCCCCCAGGGCCCCTCAAACACGAATCCGCCGGCAAAGTTCAGGCCGGGCAAGGGCTGCCCGCGTTTTTGTGGAGTATGGCAATCTTCGCAACCTCCCATTTCCACCAAATACCTGCCGCGACTCACCGCCATCGGTACATCCGGTTCCGAAACCGGGGACGTGACCGGCTCGGGCGCGTTGCGGATCAAGTATTTGACCGGAAAAATAATCTTGGTTGGCGGCAGAGGATTGCGCACCGGCCCGAGACACCTCATGTACACCACGATCGAAGCAAGATCTTCGTCGGAAAGATTCCGGTAACGCCTGTAAGGCATCAGAGGAAACAAAGTGTTGCCGTCGCGATCCACGCCTTCGCGAATGGCGCGCCCGATCTCGTCGTCGCTCCACCGCCCGAGTCCCGTTTCCGGGTCCGGCGTGAGGTTCGGAGCAGTGACCGCCCCGGGGAGTCCAGTGAGAGGGAAAATCGTACCGGCCCCGTTCATGCCGGAGGGCGTAGGGAGGTCGTGCTTGGTCCAATCGTGCGGCGAATGGCAAATCAGGCACGCCGAGACGCTAGTAGCTAGATATTCGCCGCGTTCCACACGCTGTGGGGTGCGCTCGTAAACCCGGTTGGTGAGCGGGCGCATGCGCGGACCGATGAGAGGACGAGTCCCGACCACCGCCGGAATGCCGATAGCTGCAACGACGATCAGCGCCAACACCGCGTAACCCAGTATTCTTCCAATTTTCATTCCCTGCTCCCACACCGCTCGTAAACTTATACGCGCGAGGCCGCAAGAAACTACCAAACCCCGGCATCTAGTGGAAGCTATTGAAAACAAAGCGCTATTCGCGCGATGGGGATGACGCCAGGTACAGCACTTTAGGAATGCGACTGCGGCCTTTGCCGGATTCCTTTTATCCGGCGGGTGCCGCTAACCTCATCTTCCGGGGAGTTTGAAAGTCTGGCCGGGGGTTCGAAAGTCGGCCTACTTTACGAAAGAGAGAAAATGAGCGACGACGCTGGTCCTCGAGTTCGTTTTTGTGACGAGTACGAAAATCTGATGGATGAATTGGTTCGCGCCTTATCGGCGTGGACTCAACTGCGCTGTTTCCAGGAAGACCCGCCGCCTTCGAATATTCCATCGCACCGATTCCCTGCCAAACTGGCTCCCGGAAACCTGGCGAAAGTTGAACTGGCTCGCTGCTGCGGCAGCTATATCGCGGCGATGTGGGCTTTGCGGATGCACTCCCGCACTTGTCTATTGTGTCAGGAGACTTTGCGGGTTCAGGTGAATGGCGACGCAGCCCCGCCTGCAAGGCTCAGTCCGAGCTGTTGTTGATCGGCGCGTTGCGAAGCGCTGTTTCGCCTCGCAAGCTGCGCCTTCTACCTTCAATTCTTGCTGTTCGCGGCTTCGCGAAAGAGAGTATCTCGTGCCGATTCATTGCCCGATGTGTTGGAGTCGCTGGATTCGCCGTTCGAAACGCAGGAGCCTGATCGAATTGACGCTGCTTCCGATACTGTTCGTCCACCCCTACCGCTGTATGGAATGTGACTGGCGCTTTTTCCGGTGGTCGGTGCTGAACAAAGCGACGCACAAGCGTCACCCTTCGCGCCATCGTCACGCACATTAGCAGGCTTGGGTCTCTGGCGAAATTCTCGCGACGCGTTGCATGCATCCCTTCAGGCGTACACAATCGCGCCGCGCCATCATGCTAGACTCACGGGCCATGAAATCCCAGTGATGTTGCTCCCTGCCTCGGTGTTTTTGTTGTTCGCCGCCGGCCCGATCCCGGCGCAAAACCTCGCTCGCCCGGAGGTTCCTCCCAAGATCGCCGCCTCTGTGAATGAAGAGGTCGTGCTGATCGCGCACGCTTCCGGCTCCCAGATTTACGTTTGCCAGGCGGGTAGCGACGAGAAGCTCTCCTGGACCTTGAAGGCTCCGGACGCGGATCTCGCCGACGCGAACGGCAAGAATATCGGGCATCATGGCGCCGGACCTTCCTGGAAACTGACCGACGGCAGCGAAGTCACCGCCAAGGCGGCAGCTCGTGAAAACGCTCCGGATCCCGCCGATGTCCCCTGGCTGCTGCTCAACGTTATCGGTCACACCGGCAGCGGAGCGCTCGCCAAAGTCACCACCATTCAGCGCATTCACACCAAAGGCGGCCAGCCGCCGGCCAGCGGGTGTGACGCCGCCCATCGCGGCGCGGAAACAAAGAGTCCGTATACCGCCGAGTATTATTTCTACTCGCCTGCGCACTAACACTCAGTCGCTCTGCCGCAATGGAATGGGGCGACGCTCTCTGTAAGCCTAAATACCGCGCGTGATCATTCCTTTGATCGTTCTAATGCGCGCCTCATCGCGCTTATAGAACGTCCATTGCTTGATGCGCTTGCCCCGCAGCAACCCGGCCTGAACCAGGATTTTGAGATGTTCGCTGGCGGTGGGCTGGCTCACCCGCAGCTTTCTGGCGATCGATAGGCCGCACACGCCATCGGTGAGCAAATCGCCGTCCACCTGCGGCGGGAAATACCGTTTGGGATGGCGCAGCCACGCCAGAATCCGCAGCCGCCGTTGATTGGAAAGCGCGCGCAAGGCAAATTCCAGATTCATATAGACAGTTAGCCAACTCCCTAAGTATACTAGCACGGTTCATCGCATCGCGGAAGTGGTGCCGCAGCAAGCCTCGTCCGGCACAACTTGGATGTCCCGACATGCTCAACGCCATCTCCATCGATCGAGAGCGCATCGCCGCAACCGAAAAAATCATACGCCCGCACATCCGCCGCACACCAACGCTCGCCGTCCGCGCTGCTGATTTCGGGCTCGACTCCGCCGCCGGTCTGGTCTACAAACTGGAGTTGCTCCAGCATGGCGGCTCGTTCAAAGTGCGCGGGGCCTTCGCGAATTTGCTGACCCGCCAGATTTCCGACGCCGGTGTGGTCGCCGCCTCCGGCGGAAATCACGGTGTGGCGGTAGCTTTCGCGGCGATGCGTCTCGGCATTCGCGCCAAAATCTTTGTGCCTAGCGTGGCGTCCGCGGAAAAAATCGCGCGAATTCGCTCCTACGGCGCCGAACTTATCATCACCGGAGATCGCTACGCCGATGCGCTGGCTGCCAGCGAAAGTTGGATCGCGTCCTCCGGCGCAACTCCCATCCATGCTTACGACCAGGTCGAAACGCTGCTCGGCCAGGGAAGCGTCGGCGTCGAATGGGAACAGCAGTGTCCGGAGCTAGATACCGTCCTGGTTGCCGTCGGTGGCGGCGGACTGATTGGTGGAGTCGCGGCGTGGTATGGAGGCCGCGTCAAAATTATCGGTGTCGAACCGGAACAATCGCCGACTCTGGCCACTGCGCTGCGCGCCGGCAAACCTGTCGATAGCCCCGCCGGCGGCATCGCCGCTGACTCCCTGGCCCCCAAGCGCGTCGGCGAGTTGATGTTCCCGATCGCGCAGCGGCACATCAGCGAGGTTGTCTTGGTCTCTGACGACGCTATCCTGGACGCCCAGGAATCTCTGTGGAAGACACTGCGCATCGCCGCTGAACCAGGTGGAGCAACCGCTTTCGCCGCGCTGCTGTCCGGCCGCTATGAAGTGCAGCCCGGCGAGCGCCTCGGGGTATTGGTCTGCGGCGGTAACACCACTGCGGTCAACTTCGCACGGAAATCCGCCGCCGCTACGCCTGCCGAAATTTGAACCAAATCCTAAAACTCCCCCCGTTGAAAGGTACCCGCGGACTATCTATACACGTCCTACAGAAAAACGTGGATTCCTGAGGCCAAAATGAAGCGCGCCATTGTGCATGGCATTCTGCATATCGCCCTTTTACTTGCAGTACTGGCAGCCGCCGCCCCGGTGCACGCGTGGAACAGCTTCGGTCACATGGAAGTCGCCTATCTGGCCTACCAGAAGCTCACGCCTGCAACCAAAGCCCGCGTCTGGACGCTCCTTCAGCTCAATCCCGATTTTCCCACTTGGGAATCCACCATCCCCGCCGGAACCACCGACGCCGACAAGCAACTCATGGTTTTCATGATTGCCTCCATCTGGGCCGATGAAATCAAAGGGGTCGCACCCTACAAAAACCGCTTCACCGATGAAGATCCCCACAATGTCAACGTTCCCGATGGCACCACGTCCGCCCAGAACATCGGATACACCGATCTGTTTCGCCATCGCTACTGGCACTTCATCGACCGTCCCTTTTCGCGCGATGGAACGCCCTTGCCTCCGGTTCCGCAACCCAACGCGCTAACCCAAATCATCGCGTTCCGCGCGGTGCTTTCGTCGGCCGGCGCTAACGAGCTGAAATCTTATGATCTGGTATGGCTCCTGCATCTCGTCGGCGACGTGCATCAGCCGCTGCATTGCACCACGCGCATTGAAAGCGGCGCACCCGACGGGGATCAAGGCGGCAACGCCGTCAAATGCCCGAATTGCATTCCCGGCTACGGCGAACTCCATGGGTTTTGGGACGACGTTCTGGGGACCACAGGAGATAATCCCGATTATCAGAGCGTGATGGCCGCAGCGAAGAAGCTGCCCAAGCCCATCGCCGGCAAAGCCAGGACCAAAGACGCCGACGTGTGGATCACCGAAGGCATCGCGTATGCCAAATCGACGGTATACAAGGCGCCGATTCTTGCCGGTCACGGACCCTTTACGCTTACCGACAAATACAAGGCGGCGGCCAAAGCGCTGGCCAGGCAGCGCGTAGCACTCGCCGGGGCGCGCCTCGGCAACCTGCTGAATCAAGAATTGAAATAAAGGGATAACTCAGATCGGCCGGCGAATACCGAGCTTGCGCATGCGCGCCTGCAAAGTTGTCCGCTTCATTCCGAGAATATTGGCCGCGCCCTTGGGTCCCGCAATTCGCCATTCCGTTTGCCGCAACGCGCGCAGAATATGTTGCCGCTCTGCCTCCTCCAGCGTTGATACCGGCACACTGGTGATGCTCGCCGAGTTGAATGCCGAAAAGGGTGCGGCAGGGTCCGCCATCGCTGAGCCCGACTTCAATTCCGCCAGCGGAACACGCAATTCCTTTCCAGGAGACAACAACACTGCACGCTCGATCAGGTTTTCCAGCTCGCGAATATTTCCCGGCCAGGCGTAATTCGTCAGCGCGTCCATCACATCCGCCGGCACGTACTCCACGGTTTTGTTCAGCGCTCGGCTGAATTTCTGCACGAAATAGCGCACCAGCAGCGGCACATCTTCCTTGCGCTCGCGCAGCGCCGGAATATGAATGGGAAAGACATTCAGCCGATAATACAGATCGCTGCGAAAGGCCCGCTCCGCCACCAGCTTTGGCAAATCGCGGTTCGTCGCCGCCACCACGCGTACATCCACGCGCTGCGTGCGGTTACTGCCCAGCCGTTCGAATTCCTGCTCCTGCAGCACGCGCAGTAGTTTCGGCTGTAACTCCAGCGGAATATCGCCTACTTCATCCAGGAACAAGCTTCCGCGATCGGCCAGTTCGAAGCGCCCGATCTTCTGGCTCAGCGCGCCGGTGAACGCGCCGCGCTCGTGCCCGAAAAGTTCCGCCTCCAACAACCCTGAAGGGATCGCCGCGCAATTGATCTTTACAAAAGTGCGCTCGCGCCGCGGGCTCAGGTTGTGTACCGCGCGCGCGATCACTTCCTTTCCCGTTCCCGTTTCCCCCTGTAGCAGCACCGTGGTTCCCGCCGGCGCCACTAATTCCACCTGCGCCAGAACACGCCGGATCGCCGCGCTCTCCCCCACAATCTCTTCAAAATTGAAAGCGTTCCGGATTTCTTCTTCCAGATACAGCTTCTCTTCAGAGAGTTTCTCCTTCAGCGCGTCGATTTCCTTGAACGCCACGGCGTTTTCCACCGCAATGGCCACCTGCGCCGCCACCTGCTGAACCACTTCGATATCCGTATCGGTGAACGCGTCCACTCTGCGGCCCGCCAGATTCAGCGAACCGAAAGTGCGCCCGCGGTTCGTCAGCGGAATGCACAAAATCGTCTGCAAACCTTCGGCGCGCAGCAGCTTGATGACCTCACTGTTGTAGGCGTCGAACTCGTTGCCACGCACCACGACCGTGCGGCCTTCCCCAATCGCGCGGCCTGCCGGCGAACCGTCGCGCGGAATCACCATTTCCGGCTTAAGCAGTCCCTGCCGCCCTGGAAAATCCAGCGCATGAATTCTTAGCAAGCCGGTCACGGGATCCAGGAGCGCCAGGCTGGTGTAGTCGTGGTGAATCACGCGCTGCAACGTGGACACGATTCCCCGAAACAGTTCCGGAAACTCCAGGCTGTTGACCAGTACATTGTTCACTTCAAGCAGGATGCGCAGCCGGTCGCGCTCCCGCGCCAACTGCGTCTGGTAGGCTTGCGAGGTTTCCAGATTCAGCGCATTGTCCACCGCTACCGCAACCTGGCTGGCCACCCGCTGCATGAATTGCAGCTCACCGTCGGTAATGCACTGCGGCGTCAGACGCCCGAATCCCATCGCTCCCACGCGCCGTTGCGCCGTGGTCAGCGGCACCATCGCCGCGCACCGCACTCCGTGCTCCCGCAATCGCCCCATGTATTCCGGGTAGCGCGTCTCCTCCTCTGTGTCCGCGACCACGAACGGCTCCTGCGTCTGCCACACCAGGCCCGAAGGCGTGCCTTCCACCGGCGATTCGCTTCCCGTCGACTTTTCCGTGGGCACGCGCGTTTCCAGAACATGCAGTCGCATCACGTTGCGCGCAGGATCGTGGAGAATCAGCGTAAGAAAATCGAATTCGATGACCGAATGAAGCCGCTCGGAGAGATCGTGAAAAAGAGCAGGCAGATCTCGCTGCTGGGCAATCGCCTCGCTGACTTCGAGTAGCGCTTCCAGCTGCAGACGCGAGTGTTCCAGCGGCGCGGCGGGCGCCGTCTCCGGTGAAGAAATGACCGGTTCCGGCATAATGTCAGGATAGCATCCGGCTTGGCGCCCGCTCAACCGCGCCAGTCAGGTCGAAAAGGCCGCGAGCGCTTCTCGAAATCGCCGCGGCTTGCAGAACACATTGGAGAACACACCTGCAGATCGCGTTCTAGAACGGCGATGATTTTCGAATCATTTTGCGCGCAGCCTCGAGCAATCAACCTCTCTTCTTTTTCTTCGTTTCCGCACCGGTCGTCGGTTCGGAAATCCACGCCGGCGGATCGCTCGCCGGAAACGATTCCTCCGACGCCTCATCGACCGGATCCCGCGGTTCGATTCGTTCTTCCTCTGCTGGCTTCTTCTTGGGCGCCGGCTGACTCATACCCTCAAATCTACGCCAGTTCGCGGTTCCAGGTGCATACAGGAAGTTGCTGAGGACGGCTCGCCGCCAATTCGTCCGCATCAGATGGATTGGCGCGTCAGATAGATTGAATTGTTATCGTAATTGCCCGTAGTCAAATCTTGAGATTTGACAGATTCGGACTTTACTGCGGCGACCCAAATCCGCATTCCTTCCAGAGTTTTTCCCAGCCCCAGATCCCATACGCGGCCTTATCCGGCAGCGGGAAACCAAGCTGATGCGCTAGCATGCACACCTGCCCGCGATGGTGCGCTTCGTGCACGATCATATAGGCAAGCATCGCCGCGCCCGGAGCCCACGGTCGAGCCCAACCGTCGCGATGGAATTTCTTGACGCGGCCCTCGATAGCGAGAGCCTCAGCCAGCATCTGCGAACACAACGCTGCGCTCTCCCCGAGAGCCCTCCTGGCTCGTTGTTGCGTGCAGCGCGTTCGTTCCAGCTTGGGCGGCAGTTTCAAATGGGGTGCCGACAAGCGAATCCACTTGCAGCGGACATTGTGAACGTGGGTAAAAATGGCGGCAATGGTGCGTGTCTTGGAGCCGGGAAGCTGCGCGCGCCACGCCCGAGGGTCGAGCTGCTCCAGCAAAATTTGGTTAATGTGGTCGTTTACGACAAACGTTTGCTGGAGGCCTGGCCGCAGATCAGGAGCCGGCGCGGAAGCCGATCGGGACATGCGATTTCCCCCGAGGCAGGAGGCTAGCCTGAAGCTGTAACGGGAGCAAGCACCGAAAACAAAAACCACAACAGGAAATCACGGCCGAGAATGGGAGCAGCGGCAAAATGGTAGGCCCGAATGGACTCGAACCATCGACCTCTTCCGTGTCAGGGAAGCGCTCTAACCAACTGAGCTACGGGCCTACTGTCGTAAAATCAATACGTTGGGCACCTTGGATTCTACCTCACGTTCAGCTTGGTGCACAATTTGGTTCACAACCGATTGGATTTCCGTAGTCGCCACGGCGGCAAGAGCTTGCCTTTGCACCTCGGGCCGAATGTGCCCGTAGCGCTTGGCCATATGTACCGCCGTGCTCGCAGACCATCCGAGGATTTGAGCCACTACTGCAATAGGCGTCCCCTGTTCGAGCAGCTTCGTGGCAGTGGTGTGCCTTAGGTCGTGGAAGCGTAATCCTGCGAGTGGACTCTTAAGTCCCAGCAATTCACGGTTCTCAAAGTCTTGGCCAACAAGAGGTTCCCGGGAGCTCAAGAACTCCTACGGTCGTGCACGCCGCCGCCTACATCGGAAGAAAAAGCGTTTCGCCAGCATAGTGAAAGGCACCCCGCGGCTCAAAGACGAAACGGATAGTGAATGGATACGCCGAATCTGGGTTGAGTGCGAGAAGTACGAAACCCGATACCCCGACGTCATTGAGATTGAGGCGTTAGAGGAGCTATGCCGACCAAGAAAAAAGGGTGGAACGAGGTCGGACTTAGACCTCCTGGAGAAATATCCCAACATCAAAGGTCTGAGGTTGTGTCGAAGATCGAATTCACCTCCCATTAATTTGCCACCGGTATCGAATGGTGTCGGCTAAGTCCTTTAGAACCGTTCAGGGTGACCCGTTCATACACTGGCAACTCCGCAAGAACGCGGGGAGAGGAAGGATATAAATGGCT
>DATNCJ010000030.1:0-43990 GCA_035607215.1 Candidatus Eiseniibacteriota bacterium | reverse complement strand
GGGGAATGCCGTGAAGTTCACGTTGCCCACGGTGGCCAACGGCAAGGTGTATGTCGGTACCCGGGGAACTGACAATTCCATCGGCGGTGGCAGCATTTTCGGACAGATCAATGTGTACGGGTTGCTGCCGAACTAGGGCGGCAGGCTGCCGACAAAGGCCGTGTCGGCAGCGGACCTCGGAGGTGCGCTTCGTACCTTGAAAGCCCTTTTCCAGCTAAGGGTTTTCCTTTATTGATCCTGAGAGGCCATAGTGCAATTGTCGGGCGGATATCCTCCGCAGGGGTTTGTGACACTCGGGTCGCGTTAAGTGTCATGAATCTGAACGAAGAGCTTGCTCCACCCCCCGGGGCATCAGAGCTCTAAAAAAATAAGCAGTCAGTCTAGGAAGTCCGTTTGGGAGATTTCACAGTGAATCGATCCTGCACGGGGCTCGTACGCTGTCCTATTACCGTCGCTACCCTCGTGGCTCTCTGGCTGGGTGTGGGTTGCGGTGGAGGTGGCTCCAGCAATGGGGGCGGAAGTACAACGCCGCCGCCGCAACCGGCGGACATATCGGTAACCGTGCCAACGCCCCCAGCTACCCTGCAAGCGGGAGCCTCGCAGACAGTGATGGCGACGGTGGCGAATGATGCGGCTGCTAAAGGCGTGAGTTGGACGGTTTCTGGAGCTGGTTGCAGCGGGGCAACTTGCGGTGTAGTGTCACCGGCGACGAGCGCATCGGGAGCGTGGGTCACGTATACCGCGCCAGCGGCGCCGCCGAATCCGCCGACGGTAACCCTGACGGCGACATCGGTGGCCGATGGAACCAAGTCCGCGTCGATAACGATCACGATCACGGCAATCCCAGTCGTTCCAGTAGCGGTGAGCCTGACGCCCCTGCGCGGAGGCATCGTGATGTCACAAGCGCTGAGCTTTACGGCAACAGTAGCGAACGATAGCGGCAATCAGGGCGTGACCTGGTCGGTGATGGGCCCGGGTACGTTATCTGCGCAAGCGGCGACCACCGCGACGTTGACGGGTACGGCAGCCGGTGCGGTGGTGGTCACGGCCACCAGCAATGCGGACACTACTAAAAGCGCATCGGCGACAATCGGTGTAACCGATCTGGCGGGCATCCTCACCTATCACAACGATACGACGCGTGCGGGCGTGAACTCCCAGGAATATGCGCTGACAGCGGCGAATGTGAATTCCACCACGTTTGGCAAGCTGTTCTCTTGCGCGACGGACGGAACGGTCTACGCGCAGCCCTTGTGGGTCCCGAATGTCGCGATCGGCGGCGGGATACACAACGTGATTGTCGCGGCTACGATGCGCGATTCCGTGTACGTGTTCGACGCCGACGCTAATCCCTGTGTGACCTATTGGAACATGCGATTTATCCCCGGGACCGAAACCTATGGTAGCTGGGCCGACGTGGGCAGCTCTGATATTTATGCGGACATTGGGATTCTAGGGACTCCGGTAATTGATCCGACGACAAAAACGATTTACTTCGTGACGAAATCGAAAACGACAGCCGGCGGCGTCTACCATCAGCGCCTGCACGCAGTGAACCTGGTGAGCGGCGCGGAGAATCCGGGCAGCCCTGTGGAGATCGACGCGACGTTGACGTCCACGGGCAATTGCGAAGGCGGTACCACTATGGCGTTCAATCCGCTGACGCAAAATCAGCGCGCCGGACTGGCGCTCTTGAATGGCATGGTTTATGTCGCTTGGGGCTCGCATGGCGACGAGGGCGCTTACCACGGCTGGGTGGTTGGATTTAATGCGGCCAACCTGAGTCGCACAGCATCGTTCAACTCAACAATGAACGCAGTGTCGGGTCTTGCCTATTGCCGGGCAGGGATCTGGATGGGCGGCGGCGCTCCCGCGGTGGATCCCGATGACAACAGCCTGTATGTACTCACGGGAAATGGCGTCTTCGACGGAACCGGGAGTTTCGGCGACAGCTACCTGAAGCTGACTACGCCCTCGCTTGCCCGCGCGGACTTTTTCACGCCGAGCAATCAGAGCGCGCTGGACTCGATCGATTTGGACGTCGGATCCAGCGGCACTGCCGTCTTGATCAGCACAGCCACCAAGAAACTGCTGGTTGGCGGCAGTAAGGGTGAAGTGATCTTTCTTTTGGATCGCACCGCGATGGGCGGCTTCAACGCCACCGACAATGTCGTGCAGGAGTGGGCCGTTACTTCGCATTCCTTTTCGACGCCGGCGTTCTGGAGCAATACTTTGTACTACTTCGGGGCGCAGTTCGGCGGTCAGCAGCAGGCGGGACAAAGCTTCGCATTCGATCCCGCCGGAGGTCTGTTCAACACCACGCCCGCGGCTCAAACCACGTCCACGTTCGGGTTTCCGGGCGCAACGCCGTCGATTTCCACCACGCCTTCCGCGACCAGCGGCATCGTGTGGGCCATTGATTCGGCGTTGTACGGCACAAACAACCAGACGCGGCCAACGGGCGGGAGAGCCGCGGGCCCCGCCGTCTTGCACGCTTACGATGCCACCAACATCGCGACGGAACTTTGGAATAGCTCGCAGGCAACCGGAAGCCGCGATCAAGCGGGCAACAGCGTGAAGTTTACCGTGCCAACAGTGGCGAACGGCAAGGTCTACATCGGCACCCGCGGAAATGACGACACCATCGGCAACGGAACCGTTTTTGGTGAGATCGACGTATACGGCTTGTTGCCAAACTAGCCGCAAGCGATCCAGCGGACTGGATTGCTACATCCCTTCGTAGTTGGGCCCGCCACCGCCTTCGGGGACTACCCAATCGATGATCTGATACGGATCGGCGATGTCGCAGGTCTTGCAGTGAACGCAGTTCGCGGCGTTGATTTTCAATTTAAAGGCGCCATTTTCCACAACCGGTTCGTATACCGCTGCAGGACAGAAATACTGGCACGGATTGCCGTATTCCACAGTGCATTTGGTGGCGCACACATTCAGGTCGTGCACGATTAGGTGGCCGGGCTGATCCTCTTCGTGGCGTGTGCCGGAGTGATAGACATCCGTGAGCCGATCGAACGTTAGTTTGCCGTCGCCCTTAAAGCGTTCAGGCGCGGGATGCCCGTTGATCTTGTGATAGTGCTTGTAGCCGGCAGTGATGGGCATCGGATCGATCAAACCACGGCCGCCGGTGATGAATTGCAGGCCGGTGTGGAACAATCCGCCGTACAGGCCATACTTGAACGATTGGTGGAAATTGCGGACCAGGCGAAGTTCCTTCCTGATGTAGCTCTGTTCCACCTTTTGCGGGAAGGCGCTTAGCGTTTTCGCCGATGCCTCGCCCGATTTCAGGGCCTCGAAGATGGTTTCGGCGGCCAGCATTCCACTCTTGATAGCCATGTGAATGCCTTTGAGGCGCTGCGCGTCGAGGAAACTGCCGGAGTCGCCGATGATCAGGCCGCCGTCCACGTAATTGCGGGGCATGGAATACCAGCCACCCGCGGGAATCGTTTTCGCACCGTAGCGGACGAGCTTGCCGCCATCAAGAATCTTCCTGAGGAACGGATGCGTCTTCCACTTCTGAAAGGCTTCGTGCGGATCGAATTGCGGATCCGCGTATTCGAGGCCGATTACTAGGCCGATCGACAGGCGATTGTTGGACAGACCGTAAATCCAGCCGCCGCCATACATGTCGGTGGAGACGGGCCAACCCAGAGTGTGGGCCACGTAGCCCGGCTTGATGCGATCGGGCTGAACGTCCCACAGTTCCTTGATGCCGATGCTGTAGATCTGCGGGTTGATGTTGTCGAGCTTGTATTTTTCCACTAGCTGCTTAGTCAGTGAGCCCCGCGGACCTTCGGCGAGCACCGTAACTTTTGCGCGCAGTTCGTAGCCAGGCGTGTAGTTGGCTTTGGGCTTGCCGTTCTTGTCGAGTCCTTTGTCTTCGGTGATGACCCCGGCGATGCCTTGCTTATCGTAAATTAGCTGCGCCCCGCCAAACTGCGTGAACAGGTTGACCCCGGATTTTTCGACCAGGCCACCTAGCCATTTCGTCAGCTTACTGAGCGAAATGACAAAGTTGCCCTTGTTTTGAAACGGCGGGGGAGTAATGGGAAAGCGAGTGGAGGAATTACGGGTGAAGAAGAGAGCTGCGTCATCTGTTACAGGCGTGTCCAGAGGAGCGGATTTCTCGAAATCCGGGACTAGCTCGCGCAGGGCTTTCGGATTCATGATCGCGCCCGAAAGCTGGTGGGCGCCAATCTCGCGGCCTTTTTCGAGGACGTAGATATTCTCGGTGGAGAGTTCGGGCTTCCCGCCGCCTTCGCTGTGCTTCTGGATCAGGTTGGAAAGATGGAGAGCGCAGGAGAGGCCGGCTGGCCCGGCACCAACGATCAGGACGTCTGCTTCCAACTGTTCACGCTGAGGGGCCATGGGTATGCCTCCATCCTAGCAAAGAGCCGGTCGCAAGCGGGGAACGGCGCGGCTGGTACCCTGCCCCCACACCCCTATCTTTTTTGTATGTGTGGCAAATAAAAGAGTTAGAACTTACTCTGGTCGTACTTGGCGCTCCGGAGAGGCGAGCAGCGCAAGGTTTCGGCGGTACTGAAGAGAAAGCCCCAAAGGGGAAACAGGCGCGAAAGTGGCGGAGCCTTCGGGAAGATTCGAATATCGATTCAGTGAACATACTGAGATGCAACATAGTGCGGCATACGGGTCAAGAGGTTGGTCGGGACGATCGCGAGAGCCGCGACTGGACGTTAGCCAGGGAGGGCTAGGATTTTACTTTGTTCAGGGCTTCAGTCAGGGCGGGCATGACTTCGAAGATGTCGGCGACGATGCCGTAGTCGGCGATTTCGAAGATGGGGGCATTCTGGTCTTTGTTGACGGCGACGATGGTGCGGGCGCCCTTCATACCGACGACGTGCTGGATGGCGCCGCTGATGCCCAGTGCAAGGTACAGCTTGGGTGCGACGGTCTGGCCGGAACTGCCGATCTGGCGCTCCATGGGGAGCCAGCCTTCGTCGCAGATTGGCCGCGAAGCGGCAATTTCTCCGCCGAGGGCTTTGGCGAGAGCTTCGGCCTGCGGAATATTTTCGGGCGCTTTGATGCCGCGACCAATGGCGACAATCAGCGGAGCTTGCGTCAGGTCCACCGCTGATTTCGCCTCTTTGAAAACATCGAGCGGCTTGGTACGAATCTGCTCGGGCGCTAGTTGGACGGATACGGCGTTGACCGGTGCCTTGCCGGATGGATGCGCGGTGACCAGATCGGAACGAAACGCGCCGGCCTGAAACGACGCGAACCATGGAGCTGTGCCCTGGAACGTGACATCCGCGGCGGTCTTACCCTGAAACATCTGGCGAACGAAAATGAGCTGGCCGCCTTCATTGCGGTAGCCGACGCAGTCGCCGATCATGCCTTTGCCGAGCATGGCGGCGAGCTTGGGAGCAAAGTCGCGCACCTGATAGGTATGCGGAAAAAGGACAAGATCGGGCTTGGCGGCGTCGATGACTTGCTTTAGAGCAACGCAATAGCCGTCGGGCGTATACGCTTCGAGCAGATCGTGCTCAACAAGCAAAGCTTCCGCAACATTTTTCGCGGCCAATTCATCCGCGAGCGACGCAACGCCCTTGCCGATCACCAGGCCACTGATCGTGCCCGAGGTTTCCTTGGCGATCTGCTGCGCGGCGGCGAGCGTCTCAAAACTGGTGTTATTCCACTTGCCCTGGCGGTGTTCGACGACGACGAGGATTTTCATGTCAGATCACTCGCGCCTCGAACTTCAGCTTCTCAACCAGCTTACCGGCCGCTTCTTTCGGCGTGCCGGTCAGGAATTCGGTCTTTTTCGTCTTTGTCGGGACGTAGATTTTCTCCACGCGCTGCGTGGCCTCAATGGAAACATTCAGCGACTGGCGCGCGATTGTGGCGATTTCCTTCTTCTTCGCGGCCATGATGCCTTTCAGAGTGGCATAGCGAACCTTGTTGATACCGGATTGAATGGAGAGCACCGCAGGAAGCGGACACTCGATGTGCTGGAACCATCCGGCTTCCAGTTCGCGTTTCAGCTTCATCTTCGCGCCTTCGACTTCGATCGCCATGATGATCGTTGCGTGTGGTTTGTCGAGCAACCCGGCCAGCAATACGCCGGTTTGGCCGAAGCCATGGTCCTCGCTCTGCAGTCCAGTCAGCACCAGGTCAAATTGTTCTTTCTGGATCGCCGCGGACAAGCATTTTGCAGTTCCCAACGGATCGAGCTGAGCAAAATTTTCGTCAGCGATGTGGATTCCGCGGTCGGCACCCTTTGCCAACGCTTCCTTAATCGTTTGCTTTACGCGTTCCGGCCCCATGGAGAGGGCGACCACTTCGCCGCCGTGTTTTTCCTTCAAGCGCAGCGCTTCTTCCAGCGCATAGCTGTCCGGCTCGTTCATTTCAAAGCCGATGTCGGATTCCTTAATCCAGTTTCCGGCGATGGTTAGCGGCGCATCTTTCGCGGGGACTTGTTTCACACAGACGACAATATTCACGAGGGTCTTTCCTTACGCGACGGACTGCAGTTTTGTTACTTGCCGGTCCAGCGCTTGAAGATCAAAGCGGCATTGGTGCCGCCAAAGCCGAAAGAATTTGACAGCGCGTAGTCGACGGACGTCTTGCGGGCGACATTCGGCACGTAGTCGAGATCACAGGCCGGGTCGGGGGTTTCCTGATTGATCGTCGGAGGCAAGGTCTGATCGCGCAACGCGAGCACGCTGATGCCCGCTTCGAGTCCTCCGGCGCCGCCGAGCAAATGGCCAGTCATCGATTTCGTAGAGCTTACTGGAACCTTTTTGGCGCGATCGCCGAAAACACGTTTGAGCGCGATGGTTTCGAGGGCGTCACCAAGGGGCGTCGATGTGCCATGGGCGTTTACATATCCAATGTCGTCTGGCGACAACTTGGCATCCTTTAGCGCCGCCTTCATCACCCGATATGCGCCGTCGCCGTTTTCAGCAGGCTGGGTGATGTGATACGCGTCGCCTGACATGCCGTAGCCTACGATTTCCGCGAGAATCTCGGCATCGCGTTTTTGCGCATGTTCTAGCGATTCCAGAATCAGGATGCCGGCGCCCTCGCCGACGACGAAGCCGTCGCGCTGGGCGTCGAAAGGACGGCTGGCATGTGCCGGATCGTCGTTCCGCGTGGACAGCGCCTTCATGGAGGCAAACCCGCCCACGCCCATCGGCGTGATGGTCGCCTCTGTGCCGCCGCAAATCATCATTTCGGCCGCGCCACGCTCGATGATCTTGAATGAATCGCCAATCGCGTGTGCCGAAGCCGAGCAGGCTGTGGCCGTGGCGGAATTCGGGCCGCGTGCGCCGTAGCGGATCGAAATGTGGCCGGAAGCGAGATTGACGATGGCGGAAGGGATAAAGAAAGGTGAAATTTTTCCCGGACCGCCCTGCACAAGTTTCCAGTGTTCGCGCTCGATGATGTCGAATCCGCCGATGCCGGAAGAAACGTAAACGCCGACTTCATCGAGATCGGATTGTTCCGGACTCCACTTCGCGCCTTTGATGGCGAAATCCGCGCCGGCCAAGGCCACCTGGATGAATCGGCCCATTTTCTTCAGTTCTTTTTTCTCAATCCACTGGAAGGGATCGAAATTCTTGACTTCGCCGGCGATGGTGCAATCGAATCCGGTGGTGTCAAAAAGCGTAATCGTCCCAATGCCGCTCTGACCGGCAAGGAGGTTTTTCCAGCTTTCGTCCGTGCCGATTCCCAGCGCGCAGACGAGCCCAACGCCCGTAACAACGACCCGGCGAGTCAACAGTAAATGCTCCCTGGTGAGTTGATGATGCTCAGAGGCTCTTACTTCCCCTTGGAGTGCTTGTCGATATATTCGACAGCGTCTTTCACGGTGGTCATCTTCTCCGCGTCCTCGTCCGGCACCTCAATGCCGAACGCCTCTTCAAACGCCATGACCAATTCCACCTGGTCGAGCGAATCGGCGCCCAGGTCATCCACAAATGAAGCCGTAGGCGTGACCTCCGCTTCGTCGACGCCGAGCTGCTCGACAATAATCTGCTTTACGCGCTCTTCAACGCTGGCCATTCCCCTATCCTCCGCGATGTGCAATCGCTTGTGTGACTTCATGCTTGCGAACGAATTGCTCGGCCCGAATCCTGCCCGACACGCCTGTTCAACCCCGTCAGTGCAACCCGATCATTCTAGTTACGCCCCATCGCAAGGTCAACTTTACCTCGGCGGAATGCTCCTCGAAACCAACCGCTCTTTTTCCTGGGAGATCAATGCATTTAGGAGCCCGCAAATATCTCCGGCAAAGTGCTTTTGATCGCACCCTCAAGATGCCACAACGCAAGTCGCTCACCCGCGTCCGGCTTCTGAAGAACAAACGTGTCGTCTTCCGGCTTTCCACCGCTGGTCCAGAGCTCCTAGCTGTGCGCCAAATATTCAAAAATTACAAGCCAGCTCCCTTTAGGGAGCGACATCGGCACGTTGTCGGAACTTGTGGTGGGATGGGTCATGCGAATCTCCAGATCTCTGCTTTATCAAGCCAAATGCAGACCACCGTTGACGTTCAATACATGGCCGGTAATGTAGGCGGCCTCATCGCTGGCCAAAAACACGATAGCGGAAGCAATTTCTCTGGCGGAGCCCATGCGGCCCAAGGGAATTCGCGTCTTCAGGTCTTCTTTCACTTTGTCGGGCAGCGCATCGGTCATCGGTGTCTCGATGAAACCCGGGGCCACCGCGTTCACGGTAACGTTGCGCGATGCGATTTCCACGGCGATGGCCTTGGTGAGTCCGATCAGGCCGGCTTTTGCAGCGACGTAGTTCGCCTGGCCGGCGTTTCCCGATTGCGCCACTACCGAACTGATGTTGATGATGCGGCCCGCTCGAGCACGCATCATGGTGGCGAGCGCCTGCTGGATACAAAGATGCGCTCCAGTCAAATTCGTCTTGAGCACAGTTTCCCAGTCGTCCGCTTTCATGCGCATCGCCAAGCCATCGCGAGTGATGGCTGCGTTGTTCACCAAAATATCGAGCCGGCCGAATTTTTCTAGGACCTGTCTGAAGCCGGCTTTCACCTGTTCGCCATCGGCTACGTCCATCTTCACTGCCAGCGCCGCGCCGCCGGCAGCCTCGATTTCAGCGACCAGCGCGGTGAGTTTTTCTTCGTTGCGGGCTGCCACGGCCACTTTCGCTCCAGCTTCCGCGAGAGCAAGCGCGGTATCGCGCCCAATTCCTTGAGACGCGCCGGTAACGAGAGCCACTTTATCTTTTAGGCTGAACATGGGAATTTATTGGCTCTTACGCGGCGTCGGCGCGCGCTTGTGCGATCTTCTGCACCGTCGCGGTCAGGCTCTTCTCGTCTTCCACGTTAAGTGTGCTCACCGAGCGTTCGATCTGCCGCAGCAATCCCGACAACACGCGGCCCGGACCAACCTCGATAAAGGTATTCACGCCTTCGTCGAACAGCTCTCGCACGGATTCTTCCCAGCGCACCGGGTTGGTGACCTGGCGGATCAGCGCGTCACGCGCTTCGTCGCCGCTGATTTCCGTATCGGCGTCGACGTTGGTCACCAGCGGAAATCGCAGCGCCGCGAATTCGGTCTTACGCAAGTCCTTCTCCAGTTTTTCCTGCGCGGGCATCATCAGCGCGCAGTGGAAGGGCGCGGACACGGGGAGAACGACGGCACGCTTTGCGCCCAGCTGTGAAGCGATCTCCACCGCCCGTTTCACCGCATCGGCATGTCCGGAAATCACTGTCTGCTCGGGGGAATTTAGATTCGCGGGCGAGCAAACCTTGCCCTCCGCGGCGCGCTTGCAAGCGTCCAGCACCACCGCCGGCGACAAACCCATGATCGCGGCCATCGCGCCTTCGCCCGACGGCACGGCTTCCTGCATGTACGTTCCGCGTTGGCGCACGATCTGCACAGCGTCCGAAAACTTCAGCGAGCCTGCCGCTACCAGCGCCGAGTACTCACCCAGGCTGTGCCCGGCCACAAAATCCGGCGCAATTCCCTTCTCCATCAGCACCCGATGTGCCGCCACCGAAACCGTCAAAATCGCAGGCTGGGTATTCGCGGTCAGCTTGAGATCCTCTTCCGTTCCCGCGAAACACATCTGGGAAATCGAAAAGCCCAGTGCCTTGTCGGCTTCGTCAAAAACGGCTTGGGCCACCGGATGGTTGTCCGCCAGCTCTTTGCCCATGCCCGGGTATTGCGATGCCTGCCCCGGAAACACAAATGCAATTTTGCCCATCGTAATTCGTCATCTCCGCCGTCAAGCGTAAGCGTTTGCGGCCGAGAGCCCCTGTTCGATTTTTTCATTCATGCGCGCCCGGGCCAAACCCGCAGCAACGCGAATGGCATTCTTGATGGCATTTGCATTGGACCGTCCGTGTCCAATGACGCAAACGCCGCGCACTCCCAACAACGGCGCTCCTCCGTATTCCGTGTAATCGATCTTCTTTTTCAGCCCCTTAAACGCACCCTGTGACAACATGGCCCCAAACTGCGACACCAGCGAACTCTTCAGCGACTTCTTGAGCACTTCGAAAATTTGTACCGCCAGGCCCTCACAAATCTTCAGCGCGATGTTTCCCACGAATCCGTCCGATACGATGACGTCCACGTCGCCCGAAAACAAATCTCCGCCTTCCACGTTGCCTACGAAATGCACCGGACTCTTCTTCAATCGGGTGTAAACCTCACGGGTCAACTCGTTGCCCTTGATTTCTTCCTCGCCGACTGAAAGCAGTCCAACGCGCGGGCGGCGGTGCCCAAACGTGGCGCGATAATAAATCTCCCCCATCACCGCGAACTGCACCAGATGCTCGGGCCGCGAATCTACGTTCGCTCCGACATCCAACAAAACGGAGACGCCACCCTTGGCGTTCGGGAACGGCGCCGCCAGGGCCACACGATCGACCGACTCCAGCGTTCCCAGCAGAAATCTCGCGACGGTCATCACCGCGCCGGTGTTTCCCGCGCTGACCAACCCGTCTGCTTTGGTCTCGCGCACCAACCGAGCGGCCACATGCACCGAGCTGTCTTTCTTTCTGCGAAAGGCCTGCGCCGGGTGATCGTGCATAGTGATCACCTCACTCGCAGGCACGATTTCGATCGGCAAACTTGGTCCAGCAATTTTCGCCAGTTCCGACCGGATCGCCGTAGGCTGGCCCACTAACATGATGCGGACCCCCAACTCACGGGCTGCCAGCACACTGCCTTCGATTTCGGGGCGGGGTGCATGGTCGCCGCCCATGGCGTCCACAGCAATAGTGATCATGGAGACTCAGACCTGGAAGTTCCGGAAAAGCCCGGGTGGAACCCCTTACGGAAAGCTCTCTCGCGATCGGGACAGGTTTCGATCAGGCCGACTTGTCTTGAACCGCTCGACCCTTATAGTAGCCGCAATGGGGGCAGACCTGGTGCGGCTGCTTCATTTCGTGACAATGCGAGCATTCGGCCAGCGCCGGCTTCGTGAGAAAGTCGTGCGCCCGCCGCGTGCTTGTGCGCCGTTTTGAATGGCGCCGCTTTGGGTTAGGCATAGCAATACACCTCTGTTCCCGCCAATGGGGCGGATTGTATGGGCTTTCGGCCCTGAAAACTATTGTTTTTTCAGCCAGTCCTGCTTCAGACGCGCGAGGGGAGCCAATCGCGGGTCTGTCGCGTGCGTCTCACAGCGGCAAGCTTCGTGGTTCAGGTTCGCGCCACAATTCGGGCACAGGCCCCGGCAGTCGCTGCGGCAGATCACTTTCATGGGCAGCGCCAACAACACTTGCTCTCTCAAGACATCCGCAAGAAAGATACCTTCACCCTCAAAAAAGCCGATTTCGGCGTCATCATCCTTCAGCCGCGCTTCTTCGGGCCGCTCGTTCTTGGGTATCGGGCTATAAAACAAATCAAACGAGCGATTCACTTCGTCTACCACCGGTTCCAGGCACCGGGCGCAAACCAGTTCCACTTTCGTCTGGATGTCGCCCGCAATGCGAATTTGCCCGTCGAGCAGCTCCGCGGTGGCATTCACTTCCAGCGGCTCGATTTGCTTCATTTCCCCGGTCTGGTAGTCGATACTTCCGGGAGCGTAACTCTTCCGGATCAACTGCTTGCGGACGGCAAGTTCCTTAACGTCAAGAAACATGTCTACAGCGCCTCCGGCGCGCACGCTCATGTCTTTCTCATTATTGAGTCGCAAGCTTGCCAAGTCAAGGAAGGGCAAGCCCGGGCGCTGCTCGGTTGCTTGTTGAATTACTGGCAGCCGCCGGTTTCCAGCTCGTACAAGCGGAGTCGCGCCTCACGGCTTCCGCGGTTGGCGGCGGCTCTGAGCAGAACCTTCGCCTGATCGCAATTCTTCGCCACACCTTCGCCCCGGACGAATCGCTCGGCCAGAGATCGCTCCGCCGCAACCGAACCGCCCTGCACCGCCCCCCAAAGCGATTCCACGCTTTCATTCGCATTCCATACTTCGGGATCTTCCTTAGGCAATTGCGTCCCTTGCCGCTCCAGCATGGATTGTTGCCGCTCGGTTGTACCTACGCTGGCTTCCAGCCGTCGTGGTTGCGTTACCGTCGGTGGCACGGCCTCTGGTGCTGGATGACTGGCCGTCGTCGCTTGTTGCGGATCGCGGTCCTCGGGCTTTTGCGCGGTGCTATCGCCACCCGTATTCTGCGGCGCCGGAGAATTTGCCTCCAAAGCCGGAGGGTTCGACTTTACCGGAGCAGGTTTGGTCTCCGGCAATTCTTGAGAGGCCTTGGTCTTTCCGGTGAGTGTCTCTCCCAGCCAAATCAACGACGTGCCGACATCGCGTTGATAGGCAACGACCAGCGCCGCAATCGCCGTGGCCACAGCTAACGCCGCTATTCCTCGCCACAGCGCGACCGATCGGGGTCGCGACGCGGCGTAAGATCCATCATCGTGAAAAATCGGCGCCGGAAATTGATCGCCCTGCACAACCGGTGTGCTGGCAGCGCGCACATGCGCCCAGGCGGGCGGCGGTGGCGCCGCTTCTTCTTCGACTCCGCGGCTTCCCGCAGCCCCGTAGGTGGCCCCTTGTCGGTAATCCCTGGGCCGCGCGGGATCCGCAGCCTCCGCAGTCTCAACATATTCGCGTGAGCCTCGGCGTGCGCCTTCCAGCGGCGCTTGCGCGGCCGGCTCAAATGCTCCGTACTCTTCCGGCGCGTTTGTTTCTTCCAGCCATCGGCGAATCTGTTTTCGCGCTTCGAGCGGCAAATTCAAAAAGCGCAAACCGCCCATGATGCCAACGTCATCCACCCACATAACTTCCGCTTCACCGGCAATGCGCCGCCCGCCGCTGATTTGGAAGCCAAAGCGCGTCTCGCCGATCTTTACCGGCGTAATGGCCTGAAAACCGCAGCCGTCCTCACTGAGATTCAGCATGACGCCGCCGTTGTCGCGTCCCAACTCCAGATACACGAGTTGCTGCGTGCGTCTCCGAACGATTACGCGTTTGTCGTTATTGGATGAAGCCACTTCTTCGCTCGCCTCAGGTTCGCGGTCGAGGGAAGACAAAGGGGGGGTACTTCGCCTGTCGGCCACGTCACGCACTTCCGATTCTATCGCGACACACGATATCTGACATTGCCAATTTTAGCCTACTTTGGGAGTCGCAGGGGAAACGCGGTTTCCCTGTGGAAATTGCCGAAAGGACGGTTGTTAGCTCGCTTCTCCCATCGATCCACCCGTTTCGGATGACCTCCTCGGAGCCCCCCCACCTGCCACATGTATGGTGTAGATTGGGCATTGTATGTACTCACGTAAATACAGTGTTTCCGGGACCCGTCCGAGAACTTTGCCGCAACCCAGGCAAGCCCTGGCGGCGTCCGAACCCACCGTAGAAGCCCCGCAGGTCATCGAACTCGCGATCCGCCGGCTGCGCCGGATCGAGCTACCCGCCGATACCATCGCCTTGGCGAAATTTCTCGTTGGCAAGATCATCGTCCGCGAGCTGCCCGGCGCAAAACTCAGTGGCCGCATCGTGGAGACCGAGGCGTATCCCCCAAAGGACCCGGCGGCACATCACTTTCGCGGCCAGACGCCCCGCAATCGCTCGATGTTCCTGCGACGGGGGCACGCCTATGTCTACTTCACCTACGGCAATCACTTCATGCTCAATGTCACCGCCGAACTCCCCGGCGTAGGCGGCGGTGTCCTGATTCGTGCCTTGCAGCCCCTGGCAGGCATTGAGTACATGCAGCGTCGCCGCGCTACTATCCGGATTCGCGACCTGGCTCGTGGTCCTGGCCGCCTGGCGCAAGCCCTGGAAATCGACCGCGGCCTGGACGGCATCGACCTTTGCGCTCCCGGACCGTTGTGGCTGGGTACCCTCAAACCGATTGCATCCAGCGATCCCGCGACGGCAAGCGCAGCGAATGAACTCCTCGGCATCAGCACACGTATCGGCATCACCCGCGCCGCCGACCGTCACCTGCGCTTCTATCAACGCAACAGCCCCTACGTCAGCGGCCCCACGCGCCTCAACGTCTAGCCGCCTCAAAACGAAGCTGCGCTTCCTGGGCGCTTCCCTTTGCTCCCTCAGGTCGCCCTCGGTCGACGTCCAGCAACCCGCTCCTCAACTTCGCACACCCTACCGCCACCATCATCTGGTCCCCGTAACCAAGTGCCGACCTGTCCGAACGTCCCGCATTGACATCTAATCTCCGAGAGTAAAATGGTTGAGACTCTCCGAAAGCGTGGGGGTGGCCTATGCCTCAATCCTGGAAAGAATGCGAAGGTCAGTTAATCAATGGCCAGTTTTCGTTGATCGAGCACGTAGGAGGCTCGGATCACAGTGTCGTCTTCCGCACCCAGCGAGGCAAGAGTCAGCCGGAGAAGGCGGCCATCAAGTTTGTCCAGATCGATCCCGCCAAGGCCGACGCTCAGCTCGCTCGCTGGAAACAGGCCTCCCAGCTCGCCCATCCCAACTTGATCAAGCTCTTTGAATCCGGCCGCTGCCAGTTGGCGGGCATGGACCTGCTCTACGTGGTAATGGAGCATGCCTCGGAAAACCTCGCCCAATTTCTGCCAAACCGGGCTCTTTCTCCCGACGAAACTCGCGATATGCTCGAACCCTTCGTCGAGACCCTGACTTACTTGCACGGCAAGGGTGTCATACAGGGCAGCATCAAACCTGGAAATATTCTCGCCATCGATGACCAGTTGAAGCTTTCTAGCGACTCGATTCGGCGCATCGGCGAAGGTCCGCTCGGTGGCGCAAAGTCAGACGTGTACACCGCGCCGGAAGCCGCGCATGGAGAATTCTCCAAAGCCTCCGACATCTGGGCTCTGGGCGTCACCCTCACCGAATCCTTGACGCAACGCACGCCGGAACCCGGCGAGGTTGCTAGCGGCGATGTGCAGGTTCCAGATTCCCTTCCCCAGCCATTCCTCGACATCGTGAGTCACGCGCTGCGCAGCAAACCAGGCGATCGCTGGACCATCGCGCAAATCTCCGCCAAGCTGAATCCCAAAGCCGAAGTACCCGCCGCGACTGCGCCGTCGACCCAGACCCTTCCAGATGCCGTCAAGCCGGCGGTACCCGCGCAATCCGCTGCGCCAGCTGCTGGGGAAATCACTGCGAGCGGGCCAGTCAGCCCCCCGAAACCCGCGACATCCATCGACCCTTTGTCGGTACCACTCTCCACAGTGGGACCATTGCTTGGAGGAAAGCGCGCAGCTCTCGACAATCAAGTTCTTTCCAGCCCCAGAAAGCCAGCGCGCGGCTACTATCTATTCGCGGCAGTGGTGCTGGCGTTGACGGTTGGCGCCATGCTTGTTATTCCCCGCTTCCGCGGTCACCAGGCGGAAGCCGAAAGCACCACGGCGTCAGCATCTGACCAACCGGGTACGCAATCTTCGACATCGTCGGAAGCTTCCAAGACTGCGCCGGGCGTTTCGGCTGACTCACAACCAAAGCCCCAGCCAGCAGTCGAGCCAAAATCCGCTGCGCCGCAGCATAGTCCATACTCTCCCACCACACCACATTCCAACCCGCCTTCAACAGAAGATTCCGCGTCGGCAACAGCAAGCAAACCGCCTGTCAAAGCGGACAAACAGCCTTTCAAAACGGAATTGTCGGCGGCAAATTCAGCCCCGGCATCGTTGAAGTCGCCGGTACCAAGTTCCGCTCCGGTAACCGCTGCGCCTTTCGTCCCCGACAGAGAAGCCAGCATCAAAGCCGGTGCGGTCACTCCAGGCGAGGTCCTGAATCAGATCGTCCCCGACGTCTCCAGCAAGTCCAGAAACACCATTCATGGCATGGTCCGCACGGTAATCAAGGTCCACGTGGATACGGCGGGAAGCGTCTCCGCCGCGGAGATTGCCTCTGGAAGCAGCCGCTTTTTCGCGAACGCGGCGCTCGATGCGGCGAAGCGATGGGATTTCGCGCCTGCGAAAGTTGACGGCCACCCGGTACCTAGCGAATGGCTGCTGCACTTTGATTTCACGCCCAGCGACACCAAGGTCACGTCGCTGCCGACCAAACCCTGACGAAGTCCACGAAGCACTTCGCCAAAATTTGCTACGTGAAGTTCCAGTCGCTTCGCAATTCCGGCGGATGCAGCAATGTTTGCATCACCACGCAATATTGCTCCGTCTTCTCCTGTAGCAGCCGCAATTGTTCGGCAGTCGCTTGCGGCGCAGCAACTTCAAATCGCAGCCGAATCTCCGAAAAACCTACAGGCACGTCTTTCGATATCCCCAGCGTTCCCCGAAGATCCAGATCTCCTTCGACGGTTATTTCCGTTCGCTCGGTTGTGATTCCCATCGCGGTCGCCACCATCTGGCAGGTAATCTGTGCGCACGCCGCCAGCGCTCCGAGCAACAAATCCCCCGAACAAGCCCCGCTGCCTGCACCTCCCACTCCGGAATGCGCTTGCGCCTCATATATCCCGCGACCAATATCCACCGAGCACGCAATCGGCGTCCCAGTCTGACCGCTCTTCGCGGTCAACGTGATGCGCGACGCACCCGGATCGCTCCGGTACTTCTCTTTCAGCGGCTTCTGAATTGATCTGAGATCCACGAACGTTCCCTTCCACGTCGGCGTTTATGGCTGCGGCTCCGCTGCTCCCGACATCGAAAAAATCAGCGCAGAACCCGTCATTCACTCCTGCGATTCCGAATGCTACCATCCCTCATCCCAGTCACAGGAGAGCAGCCATGCGATGGACCCCCGGTGGTAATAGCCAGGACATCGAAGATCGTCGCGACCAAGGTGGCGGTGGCGGCGGATTTCAGTTCGGCGGCATGCACATCGGCATCGGCGGCGCGCTGGTTCTATTGGTCCTCAGTTTGATCTTTAAGCAGAATTTCTTCGCGCTTCTCGGTGGTGGCGGCGCCGGTCCGGCGACCACGACCAGCCGCCCCGATCCTGAACGCGATAACGCCGAGCGCCCACTGGTCCAGTTCGTCTCTTTCGTTCTCGACGACAACCAGAAGACCTGGACCGAAATCCTCCCGGAGCAAGCCAACCGGCCATATCACCACGCCAAGCTGGTGCTCTTCCGCAACTACACGCAATCCGGCTGCGGCAGCGCGGAATCCGCCACCGGCCCTTTCTACTGTCCGGGCGATGAAAAGGTGTATATCGATCTCGGTTTTTACGACCAGCTCAAGCAGGGCTTCGGCGCCCCTGGTGAATTCGCGCAAGCCTACGTCCTGGCTCATGAAATCGGCCATCATGTTCAGAATATTTTAGGTATCGAGCGCCGGGTTCAGGGCAACTCCCATGGCGCAAATTCCGCTTCAGTCCGTCTGGAGTTGCAGGCCGACTGCTTCGCCGGCATCTGGGCGCACTCCACGCAACAGCGCGGCTTATTGGAGAAGGGTGATGTCCAATCGGCTTTGGGCGCAGCGGCAGCCGTGGGCGATGATCGCCTGCAGAAAATGTCCTCCGGACACGTGGCGCCCGATTCTTTCACGCACGGCACATCGCAGCAGCGCATGGATTGGTTCAATAGAGGCTTGAACGGCGGCTCGATTGCTTCGTGCAACACCTTCGAATGATCGGCTGGTATCCCAATTATTTTGTATCGCCGTTTGTTTAGTGTCGCCGCTTATGAAGTCGGGTGAGATACGTTTTGCAGGATGACTCTTCGGGTCTCGGGCGCTACGAAATAACTACGGTCTTCCGCGAACTCACGGCCGCGAAATCCAGCGTCAAGAGACGCGTAGCCACAGTGGCCCATGCCACGATCGCTGTCTTGCACATCGGCAAACTCGCCTGCACCGCCAGCAACTCCTCGCGCAGATTGACACAACTCGCAGCCGCATAAATGATTGCGGAGAGCTGCATACGACTTCGCGTATTTGGCTTGCAGGCTTCGAAGCTCATCATCCTTTTCCTTCCCTTGCACTCCGCTCTCGAAAATTTCAGCGCGTCGCTCGCTCCACGTCTGCCTCGCCGCCTCGCATTCAGCCACCAGCGCGTCGTACGTCTCGCAAACCGCCACGTGCGTCAAAGCCGCCGGACTCATCGTATCCTCCGCAAAATTTTCCCACCTTGTGGGTGTCAGCGGCAGGCCTGGGAACGGCGCGATAGCCAAGTGCAACTGTCGTGCCATCTTTCAGACGGATTCAAAATCGTGGAATGTGCGGGTTTTTAGCGGTTTTCGGAAAAAGGGAAACTGCTTCGACGCATTAGGGGGAGTGGTGCTTCGATGCTTTTTGCACCTTCGCCGAATATTTTTCTAGGCACTTATGAGGAGAAATTTGTAGTCGATACCGTAGAGAAAATACGCGATCCAAGCGCCTTCACAAATTCTAGCGGCCCTCACACCTGCGCCGGCGGTCCCTTCGGCTTCCCGCCATCCGGAGTCAATTCCGGACGCTGGTTACCGGGAACACCCGGATCCCGCTGCTTCTCCACTGCCCGCCGCGCGGCGGCCGCCTTCTCCGGGTCTATCCACGTATCCTGAGTCACGGTCGTCGTCTGCGTCGGCAGCGCCACCGCCGCCCCAGTCCTCTCCAGTACATCCATCAATTGAAGCAGCATCTCTTCTTGTGCCAGCAAATACAGCCCGTAATCCCGCTCCAAAATGTAGGCGTAGATCTCGACTTCCACACCGTTGTCTCCCAGCTTCAGCAAGCGCACGCGCGAAGTCGCCTCTTCCACTTTCCCGTTTTGCGCCAAGGCTTCTCGAATTTGCCCCAGCGTGTACCGGATATGATCCGGTGATAAGTCATATCGCAATCGCAGCAGCTGCTTGCTCAAAATCTTGTCGCGAAATCGAAAATTCTCCAGGGTCGCCGTCGCCACTGTGCCATTCGGAATCGACACCATCGTACGAAATTCGGTTCGCAGCTTGGTTGACCGCAATCCGATGTCCTCGACAACTCCCGTCTGATCCCCAATCTTGCAGGGGTCTCCGACCACGATGGCCTTGTCCGTCAAGATCGATATCCCGCCCAGCAAGTTCTCAAAGGTCTTCTGCGCGCCCAAACCGATCGCCAATCCGCCGATTCCCAAGCCCGCCAGCGCCGCGGTCACATTGACATCGAGAAAGTTGAGGTAGATCAGACCGATGACCAGGAAAATCAGTACGTTCAGAACGCGCAGCGCCAGCGAAGCCAGCGAGCGCTCCGCCAGTCGTCCCCGGTCAGTCAGTTGCTGGGAAATGCGGCGAAAAATCCACGCCGTGATATGGGTCAGCGCCCAGTACGCTCCAAACGCGATCAGAAACCAGATCAGCCATCGGTAATACTGGCGGTACAACAGGGATGTACCGATCTGGAATACGAAAATGTAGTGGATGAAAACGGCGGTCAGCAGCGCGCCCGGGCCGAATCGGCGATGCTTGGATTCGTCGGGAACCGGCAATCCGCGTTTTTGTAACGCAAAATGCCAGGCGCTACGCGCGGTCCGCGCCAGCACCCAGCCCAGCGCCATCGCAACGGGCACAAGTAGAACAATCGCCAGCCACTGCCACGACGGCATTCCCAGCGCTCGCGTCTTCACCAGGAACGAGGGCAGCTTTTGCGCCAGCCGCGGAAATCGCAGCGAATCATACGCGGCCGGCACCTCCTCCAAGGTCTTCTGCGAAATCAGCCAGATTTTGCCAAAATGCGGTTCATCTACGCGCACCAGCGTTAACGGGAACGACTCCGTGGTGCGCGCTCCGGCGACAGTGATCTCGTTCAGCAGCCGTCCGTCGTCGCCACGAACATCCGCATCCCTGCTGATGGCATCGAGCGTAGGGAATCTGGCGTTAAAAACTGCCAGCAAATGATCGACGAGTTCTTGTTCTTCGTTGGCGTCCGTGGCGCGGCGGTGAGCGGCCGATTGCAAATACTGCCGAGCCTGCAGCCAGTTCCCTTCCTGCGCCGTTCGCACAAATCCAATTACCGTTCCGCGCGGTGTCTCGCGCCCCAGTGGATCCACCGGAGGCGCCGTCTGTGCCGGTGTCGGCGCTTTCGGCGATAACGGGGTCACTTGCGCTGACGATCGCGATGCCGAACACAGAAACAGCGCCGTTGCCAGCCATACCGCGCTCAGCGTTCGCACCATTGTTGCCGTCGTTCCACGATGCACCGTCTGTGTCTCCGTCATACTTCTCACGTTGCTCCGCCAGGGCTGAATTTCGCCGCCCACTGCCGCAACAAGAATTGATCCGTCATCCCCGCAATGTAATCGCAAACAACCTCATGCCGGGCCTCCACCCGCGTCAATTCTTCATGGGAAGCGGGCATCGAACCCGGCGATTCCACATAGTAGACGAACAATTCCTCCAGGCAACGCACGGAGCGATCGCGATCCTCGGTAATCTCGGGGCGATCGTAAATATTCGCGAACAGAAACTTCTTCAGCTCGGCATTTCGCTTGCCGATTTCCTCGCTGAATCCCGCCAGGCGTCCCGTCGCGTTCCGCACATCGTCGGTCGACTGCACTCTGGCTTCCTTCACTCGCGCCGCGGTGGTCTCGATCAAATTCGTCGCCAGCAAGTCCACAACATCCTTCAACGCCTCGTTGAAGATCAGTTTCTCTCGTGCGCCAGGATACGCCGCCGCGACTCGCGAGTACGCTTGATCGAAAATCGGCACCGCTGCGCGCACCGCGTCCAGATCGAGCAGTTCGGCCTCCCGTGCATCATCCAGATCCGCGGTGTTGTATGCGATCTCATCGACGCAATCAATCAACTGAGCCTCCAGGGGAGGCCGCAAATCCAACAGGTATTCCGCTAGCTGCGGGAATTCCTGCGCCGCGTAATCCCGCGAGTGTTTGATGATGCCCTCACGCACCTCGAACGTCAGATTCAATCCCGCAAAATCCAGATAGCGCTGCTCGAACTGCTCCACAATCCGCAACGCATGCAAATTGTGATTGAAGCCGCTTCCTCGCCGGCGCATCAATTCGTTCAATTTCCGCTCGCCCGCGTGACCAAACGGCGGATGTCCGATGTCGTGCACCAGCGCCAGCGCCTCCGTAAGTTCGGTATTGAGCCCTAGCGCCCCGGCCACCGTTCGCGCGATCTGCCACACTTCCAGCGTATGCGTCAGCCGGTTGCGAAAATGATCGGAAAACCGCGTCGTGAAGACTTGCGTCTTCGCTTCCAATCGCCGGAACGCCCGGGCATGAATGATGCGGTCGCGATCCCGCGCGTATTCACTTCGATAAGGATGGGGTGCTTCCGGATAGCGCCGCCCGCGCGAATGCTCTTCGAACATCGCCCACGGCGCACGTGTCGCAACTCGATCGATGGGATAAACTCCGCGCGTCGGCGAAAGACCTGGCATGAAAAATCCCGTGCGCACCGCAACACGCGAACCAGACTCGCTCAGGACTTCGGCGTCACCGTATCCAACCCGCGATCCGCCTGCTCCGCAATCGTCGAGTCCGGGAACTCTTTCTTGATCTGCTGGTATACGTTCACGGCTTCCTTCGGATTCGTCTGCCTCAGCGCTCCGGCCATTTCCAGCAGTGCAAGCGGCCGCGGCACAAACGCCGACGGTTTGTCCGCCAGCGCGTGAAACAGCTTCACGGCATCGTCGGTCTTCCCGGTCCGCGCGTAAATCACCGCCATCTGATACTGCGCCATGCTTGCCAATTCCTTGTCGCCGCCAGAACTGATCTTCTTCAATTCCTCCAGCGCCTGATTCTGCTTGTCCAAATTCTCCAGGCACAGGGCTGCGTAGTACCGCGCCAGGCGCCCAGGATTCGTGCTCGGGTATTTGTCCGCCACCTTGGTAAACTTCGCCACCGCATCCGTCGATTTCGCGGTCTCGTCCGGGTACGACATCTCACTGGGATCAACCGGCTCCCCCGGAGCCGCCGGCCCTACGCGACCCGAATAGGCCTTCATCGCCTCGTTAAACGCCGCCGAAGCTGCGGCCGTCTGGCGGTCGTGATAAATGCTCCACCCGCCGTAGCCCAGCGCTACGACCAGTATCACCAGCATCACGATCAGCGACACCTGCTTGTGCGAAAACACGGCCTCCGCGCCATGCTCAATCGCGTCATGGATCTTGTCTGTCTTCAATTCTTTACGCGAAATATGCTCGGCCACGTACGCACTCCTAATTGATCGGGATGCATTTATCCTAGCACACCGGGACCCGCCAATCGCCGCAATCGCTGCGGGATCACCCGCCCTGCCTGACACGCGTCGTTACCTTTCCGGCATCCCTGTACCACGCCGCCCCCCGCCGCTCTGCGCAGCCTGTTATTTTCGACCCATGCAAGCTAGCTGTACCCATTGCGGCACGCAACACGTGCTCAAGGACACCGATGTCGGCACGCACCCCAAAGTGCAGTTCCGCTGCTCCCGGTGCGGCCGCCCCTCCATCGTGGAGAATACCCGCCGTCTAGACTCTACGATGGCCATCTCTCCGTTGCCGTCGTTCGCTCGCGCCAATTCTGGCGGCGTCAGCACGCTGTTGCTGGAGGAAGACGACACCTCCCAACTTCCCGCCACGAAAGCGATCGTCCTCACCGTGGTTGCCGGTCCCGATAAGGGCGCCGTCCACAAACTCACCAAGCCGCGTCTCATCATCGGCCGCGAAGGCTGCGACTTCGACTTGCAGGACCCCGAAATCTCGCGGCACCATTGCATCCTCGAAGTGCGCGGCGACTATGTTCATCTCCGCGACCTCGACTCCACCAACGGCACCTTCTACGAAGAAGAACGCGCCCGCGCTGCCATGCTCTCCAACAACTCCGAGTTCCGCATCGGCACCACCACCCTCCGTCTCACCTTCGAGCCAAAGTAATAGGCGTCACCTGTCGGTGATCAGGCCGTTCGCGCTTTGTCCCCGTAGGCCCGAAGCACGCTGCGCCTCATCCTGCCGAGGCCCTCGTCGTTTTGGCGGGCATTGACAACGACTCCTCAGCAGCTGTGAGATACTGCTCCCAGGTCGCATCCCCGCTCCGATGATCCGCATTTCCGCCTGCATCATCACGCTCAACGAGGAAGAAAATCTCTTGCGCGCGTTGGGCTCGCTCGTTGGCATCGCCGATGAAATTATCGTCGTTGACTCCGGCAGCATCGACCGCACCGAAGAAATCGCCCGCCAGCACAACGCCAAATTCTTTACCCGCACCTGGACCAACTACGCCGACCAGAAGAATTTCGCCGCGGAGCAAGCCGCCAACGACTGGATCCTCTCCATCGATGCCGACGAAGAACTCAGCAGCCCGCTCCACACTTCCCTCTGGAATTGGAAAAAGCACGCCCCACAGCTCACCGTCTACGAAATGGCCCGGCGCACTTTCTACCTCGGCGCATGGATCAGCCACTCCGGCTGGTATCCCGACTTCCAGCGCCGCCTCTACCGTCGCAACGCCGCCAAATTCTCCGGAATCATTCACGAATCGTTGCGCTTCAACGGCAAGCCCGGGCGTCTGGCGGGTGATCTGCTCCACTACACCGTCCGCTCGTTCGCCGAACACCAGGCCAACGTCGACGGCTACACCACCCTGGCGGCCCAGCAAATGTTCGCCCAGGGCAAGCGCCGCTGGCGCGGCGCGCTCTGGCTCGCCACGCCGTGGAGCTGGTTCCAGAATTTCGTCCTGCGCGGCGGCTTCCTCGACGGCTACCGCGGCGCGCTGATCTCGCAAATGGCGGCCCGCTCCGTGCGCCTCAAATACGCGAAACTCGGTCGCTTGATCGCCGCCAAGTCCAGCACCAAAGGTCGCGGCGAGGCCGCTACGTGAAGCCTCTGCTCGTCGATCTCGAAACCACCTGGCGCGGCGGCCAAAATCAGGCTCTGCTTCTGCTCAAGGGCCTTCTCGAACGCGGCCACCAACCCGAACTTGTCGCGGCCACAAATTCCGCGCTGGGCCAACGCGCACAAGCCGCCGGAATTTCCGTGCACTACGTTTCGCGTGGCCTTTTTCGCTTGCCGGCCGCGCAGAAAATTCGTCAACTCGTCAGCACCGGCCGCTTCGATTGCATCCACGCCAACGAAGCCCACTCCGTCTCCGCCGCTTGGCTCGCCGGGGCACACAAACACCTGCCATTCGTCATCTCTCGACGCGTCGGCTATCCCATCGGCAAAAGCCGCATCGCCCGCGCCCGCTACCAAGCCGCCGCCCGCATCGTCGCCAATTCCCAATGGGTCGCCGACCGGGCCGGCGCCTCCGGCGCACCGCGCGAAAAAATCACCGTGATCTACGAAGGCGCCGAAATTCCCCCGCGCTGCACTGCCGAACAACGCCAGACTGCGCGCACCCGCTGGAGAATCTCGCCAGACACTACGCTTCTCGGCTGCGTCGGCGTCCTTCTCCCCGATAAAGGCCAGGAATGGCTCATCCGCGCCCTCGCCGAGACCCGCAAGGAATTTCCCAGCGCCAAACTCCTCCTAGCCGGCGATGGACCCAGCCGCCCCCAACTCGAACAACTCGCCCGCGAACTCGGAGTCGCGTACTCCGTCGTTTTCGCAGGGTTCGTCTCCGACGTCGAAAACGTCTACGCCGCCCTCGACGTTTTCCTCCTCCCCTCCTTCTTCGAAGCCCTTAACAATTCCCTGTTAGCCGCCATGGCTTACGAAATCCCCAGCATCTCTTTCAACCGCGGCGCCCTCGGCGAAATCATCGAAGACGGCCACAGCGGCCTCCTCGTCGAAGCAGCCAACACTCCCGCCCTTCATTCGGCCATCGCAAAAATCCTCCGCGACCCAGCCGGCGCGAAAAAAATGGCCGAAGCCGGCCGCCAGCACATCATCGAAAATTTCTCCGCCAAAAAAATGGTCGAAGCCACCCTCGGCCTCTACGAATCCCTTGGCCTCAAGAATTTGTAGGGGCGACGCTTTAGCGCGCCCCCCAACATTGCGTCTTGCCGACGCCATTGTGCGCCAGCCTCGGGGCCGTGGGTTCTCTTGCTTTGAATTCAACTTCCTCGGCCCGGATAGCAGAGATTCGGGAACCGTCGCCTTTCTTACTCGCCTTTCTCCCGCGGCGCGAATCGCTTGCACCACGCGAGCCCTTAGCGATATTTTTTCCATAACCTGAACTCCTCCGTCCGAGCAGGCCGGATAAAAATTTAAAATAACCTTGTCGTCCAGTGAGGTCCATGATGCGCTCCCTATCCACAGTTCTGTGCGTGCTCACAATCGGTTGCACCCCGCTGTGCGCCCAACAACAAAGACCTGCCGAGCGCCCTCCCGACCTCTCCCTTACCGCCATCGGCCGCCACCATCACCCCATGGCCACCAAAAACAAATCCGCGCAGGACTACTTCGACCAAGGCCTCACGCTCATCTACGGCTTCAACCACGAAGAAGCCGCGCGCGCCTTCCAGCAAGCCGCCAAGCTCGATCCTGCTTCGCCGATGCCGCTCTGGGGCGTCGCTCTCGCCGTCGGCCCCAACTACAACCAGGACGTTGACGCTGAGCGCGAAAAGATGGCCTTTGAAACCATCACTAACGCCGCCAAGCTGGCGGAAACCGCGCCGCAATCCGAACGTGACTATGTCGATGCGCTCGCAGCCCGTTTTTCCGGTAATGCCAATCCCGACTACAAGAAACTCGCGCGCAACTACGTCGAGGCCATGAAGTCTCTCTCCCGGAAATATCCCGACGATCTTGACGCCGCCACCCTCTACGCCGACAGCCTGATGGCCCTCAACCCCTGGAAGCTCTGGAGCCTCGACGGCAAAGCCAACGACAACACCGAGGAAATCGTCACCGTCCTCGAATCCGTTCTCGCGCGCGACCCTCATCACGTCGGCGCCAATCACTTCTACATTCACGCCGTCGAAGCCTCTCTGCGTCCCGAGCGCGCCCTGCCCAGCGCCCGTCGCCTCGACACCATGGTTCCGCAGGCTGGTCACCTCGTGCATATGCCCTCGCATATCTACGCCCGCACCGGTTTTTACTATGAGGCCGCCAAAAGCAACACGGAAGCCGCCAAGGTCGATCGCGCGTACGCCCGCAAAACTGCCCAGGAAGGCAGCATGTACGACCTGATGTACCACAGCCACAACGAGCACTTTCTCGCCTCGGCGGCCTCGATGATCGGACGATACGCGGAAGCCAAAACCGCCGCCGACGGTATGGCCACGCGCCTCATGCCCCACGCCAAAATGATGCCGATGCTGGACACCTTCATCATGACGCCGCTGTGGGTCGATGCCCGCTTCAACAAATGGGACGCCATCCTCGCCCGCCCGGAGCCCTACAAGGAATTGCCCGGCACGCACGCCATGTGGCGCTACACCCGCACGATCGCCTTCGTCGCCCGGGGCGAAAAAGAAAAAGCCGCCGCCGAGCGCGCCGAATTTGCCAAAGAAACCGCGGTCTTTCCCGCTGACGCAAATATCGGTGAATTCAATAAGGGCTCGGATGTTCTAAGGCTGGCGGGCCATGTGCTCGACGCACGCCTAGCGATGGCCAATGGCGACAAGGAAGGAAGCGTTTCTCATTGGCGCGAAGCCGTCGCCGCGCAAGATACCCTCAACTACGACGAACCGCCCGACTGGTATTACCCGGTAAGAGAATCTCTGGGCGCCGCGTTACTCAACGCAGGCCAGGCAACCGAAGCCGAAAAAATCTTCCGCGAAGACCTGCAACGCAATCCCAGAAATCCGCGCACCCTGTTCGGCCTGACCCAAGCCCTGAAAGCCCAAAACCGCAACGCCGACGCCGCCTGGACCGACTCCCAATTCAAAACCGCCTGGAAATCCGCCGAAATCCAACTCCGCATCCCCGACCTCTAGCGCGCAGATCGACTCTGCCGTTGGTCGCTACACCGTCTCAGGTCTGTGCTGTTCATGTACGGTACTGGTTCTTGATGTCGGCGCCATGGGCAAGGGCTGGTTTGAGTGTGCCCTAGTAGCAAGCCGTCATCCAGGCGCCACCGGCCCAGCTCCAGTACGCGCTAGTGGCAAACTGTCCTGCTGAGTGCATCCGACAAAGATGCGCGAAGGACCTCAACGTAGACTCGGCCCAAGAGAGCAATGCGAGCGAGTACGAAGCACGCATACGCACGGATCAGAACTGATACAGCACCAGCTTGCAGATACGCGCCATCCTCGAAAAATTCCGATCCAGCGTAAAAACGCTTGCGCCGTGCTCCAGCGCTATCGCGGCGATTAAGGTGTCGATCGTTGTAAGCGAAATGCCCCGCGCCCGTCCCGACCGATAAATCCTTGCCGCTTCCCTATAGGTCTCATACCCCATGGGTTCCAACAAATCGCACTGTGCCAGAAGCCGCTCGATAAGTCCGGCATCCCTGGTGAGCCCTTGCAAAACCTCGGCGACGACCACTCCAGTAAGGGCGAACGGCTCACTGTCTTCAATCATCCTGCGCAGTTCCGCACCCGCGCGTCCGGCAGAGGAACTGAAAAAGTCCACCCACACGGAGCTATCGACCAGGATCAAACGCGATTTCTTCGGGATGCCCTCAGATCGCCTTTCCAGATGCCCGACCGGTAATAGCGAAGCATTCCTTTACGAGTCTCGGATCGCACCAGCAAGTCCAGAGCCCGGTCCACGATCTGGCGCTTCGTCTTCAGTCGCGTAAGTTTGCGCGCTTTTCGGATCAACCCTTCGTCGATATTGATGTTGGTTCTGCTCATAATGAGATTATACACCATTTTTCTCAGAAATGGTGTATGAGTTGCCCAGCATTGATCTCCTCGATTTTCGGATCTTCGTTCCTGGCAGCCCAAAAAGAATGAAGCGCCGTGCGGCCTTCTCTTCCGCGCGGCGCTTCAACTCCTATACTTTTGTTTGCACCAGTTATGTATCTTCCTTTGTTCCAGGCGTTCCCCTCCTATCCGCCCTGCCGTTGGGCCGAGCTTTTATGATTGAACTACCCATCGCCCTGTGGGCTCGAGGAACTCCACGCCAATTGCATAGCCGTCGCCATGCAGTGGTTGGCAGTAGGCCACTCGCGCTGAGGAGCGAAACTCTCCGGTGCGCGACGCGAGTGTCAACGACTCGCCTTTGTCCCATCGGCGCACGCTCACCACGCGCGCGCCTCGCGCACTCACATTTTCCGTAAACGTCGATTCCGACCCCGGCGTGTTGCGATGTCCATCCAGAACCACCGGAATCTCCATCGGAATCCGCCGTTCCACGCGATGAAAGCTGAACGTGCCCTTGTGAGCCATCGCTGGTCATCCTCACAAGCACGCGGCTATCCGCGTCAGATTTTGAATATTTCCGCTGCCGCCGCGGTTCTTCATGCCGTACAGCGCGCGGTCCGCGGCGCCCAGAAGCTGCTCCGCGGTGTTGCCGTCGTCTGGGAACGAAGCCACGCCCGCGCTCACCGACAGCGCCGGTTTCTCGGGCTCCGCTGCCAGCCGTTCACGAATTCGCGCCACCACCCGCGACGCAACCTCCGAGCCCGCTTCCGGCAGAACCAGCGCAAACTCGTCGCCACCGTAACGCGCCGGCGTATCGATGGCCCGGCAGTGATGCGACAAAATCTTGCTCAACCGCACCAGCGCGCGGCTTCCCGTCAAATGCCCGTACTGATCGTTGATCAGCTTCAACCCGTCCATGTCCAGCAGCACCACCGCGAAAGGCCGCTGCGTGCGGTTGGAACGGTCCAGCTCGGTCTCCAGCACGTTGATCAGACGCCGGTAATTCGCCAGGCCGGTCAGCGAATCACTCACCGCCATGGAGTGCACTTGTTCGAAGAGCCGCGCCTGCTCCAGCAAAGCGCCGCAGAGAATCACCACGTAGCTCGCGGTCTTGCACACTTCCGCGACAAAAAACGGCCCATCAAAAAGGTGCCGTGAAAACGTAGCCGCGGCATGGCAGACCACGTTCAGCGTGGCCACCACAAACAGCGAATATTCGTAGAATCCCGAGGTGTTCTTTACGCGCTTGCCGGTCGGCTCCAGCCGCTGCCGGAAGCAAATCGCGGCGGCCACGAACAGCACGCCCGGGAGCAAATCCCAGGGACGAGAGAAAATCTTCGATGCGTGCGCCACCGGAGAGGCCGGCGCAGCCAGAAATGCCGCCGACGTGAGGTACGTCGCCAGCAGCACTACCAGCACCGCCAGCGCGGTTTCGCGGCTGGGTTGCCGAGCGGTCGGGAGGTACCGCTCGACGCCAATCGCCGCCAGCAGCATCACTGCCAGCAGCGTGCGGCTGACCATCCAGCCCATCGGGACTGCGGTCGGCGCCGCGTGCCCTGCCTGCATCATCGAGTTCAGCGTGAAGTAGCCGATGGTCTCGATGATTCCGGACAGGGCAAAGCCGAATGCCAGAATCAGTGCCGTGCGATCGTGCGTACCGCGGAAGCGCACCAGCGCGTTGGCGGCATAGCAGAAGCTGATCAGCGTGCCGCCGACTTCCAGGTATAGATACACCTGCGGGCTGCCGGACACTCCGGCATGGCGAAGGTAGAAGATGCCACCGAAGAACAGCACCACCAGGGCTACACAGGAAACCGACCACAGCTGCGTCCATTCGCGCGAGCCGGCCTGCGTGACGCTCTCGGCAGCCGCATCAGACGCGCGCCGGGATCGCCCCAGAAACCCGATGATTTTGCCCCAACCGCCCAAGAAAGCCCCCAAGACACCGACAAAAGCCTGCGAATCCGGAAGGAATGCACGTCGCTCGCCTTTCTTGGGTGCAATGTAGCCATCCGTAAATCACTGGAAACGCTACATTTAAGGGAATGGCGTAAAGAGACGCGAAAGTTCGCGAGACAGGATGGAAAGTGTTTCGAGGCGGGGAATGTCCAGCTATCTAATTCATTTTTGGACACTTAGTACCAAAAAGTGTCATGTACTAGTGAGATTCAGCCAGGTCTCATAATGAGATGTGTCTCACTAAAGTGGGAAATGCGCCCTCGATGCCACGACGCGGCCTCTTTCTCAACCTTGCGAGCGCGTCAACGTCGTGCCTAGCGGCTGCAGGCCGACACTGTTCTGGGCTGCGACGGTGTTCTAGGCCATGTTGCGGCCGCTTTCCCAAGCGCGCACCTTTCGCAGCTAAACCTTTGGCTTCGGCGCCGGCAACTCGCGCGCCGCAACGATGTCCGCGAATCCGCAGGCCTTGTGTGAGCCATCGCAGAACGGCTTGTTGGCCGAGTGCCCGCAGCGGCATAGCCCGATCGCGGTGCGCCCCGCAAGGCCAAACGGGCGTCCTTCTGGATCCACGATCTCGAAGTCCCCCTCAATACGGATCGATCCGTTGTGATTCACCGTAACCTTGGTCGCAGCCATCTTCTCTCCTGCAGCTATCGGACGCAGTTGTAGGGGCGCACTTTACGTGCGTCCCTGCCACAAAAGCAATCCCATTCACAAACGTAAACTCGACTGGCGAAGACCGATGCCATTACTTCCGCCGAACCAGTTCTCTGCGACTTGTCAATACTTCGGCACCGACGGATCGACCTGATCGGACCAGGCGAGAATGCCGCCGGTCAGGTTGTGAATCTTGCGGAAGCCGGCTTTCTTCAGGAAGTCGACGGCTTCGGCGGAACGCTTGCCGCTTCGGCAGTGAGCGACGATTTCGCGTGACGAGTCGAGTTCGTGGACGCGGCGCGGCAGTTCACCCAGCGGGATCAGCTTCCCCTTCAAATTGCAGATCTGGTATTCGTGCGGCTCGCGCACATCGAGAATGAAGATATCATCGCCTTTGTCGAGGCGCGCCTTCAACTCCGTTGGCAGCATTTCCGGCACTTTCAGGTCGGGGGCCTCGGCTTCTTCGCCGCGAATTCCGCAGAATTGGTAGTAGTCAATCAGCTTGGTGATGGTCGGGTGCGAACCGCACACCGGGCAGTTGGGATTCTTGCGCAGCTTCAGTTCGCGGAACTTCATTCCCAGAGCATCAAAGAGCAACAAGCGTCCAACAAGGCTGTCGCCGCTCTTCAGGATCAGCTTGATCGTTTCCATCGCCTGAATCGAGCCTACGATTCCGGGCAGCACGCCGAGGACGCCGCCTTCGGCGCACGAAGGAACCAGGCCTGGCGGAGGCGGTTCGGGATACAAGCAGCGATAGCACGGGCCACCCGGCATGCCAAACACCGTGACTTGCCCCTCAAAACGGAAAATGGAGCCGTACACGTTGGGCTTGCCCAGCAGGATGCAGGCATCGTTGACGAGATAGCGCGTGGGAAAATTGTCCGTGCCGTCGACAACGATGTCGAAATCCTTGAACAACTCCAGAGCGTTATCGCTGGTCAGCCTGGTTTCAAACGTCTCGATCTGAATGTCCGGGTTCAGGCTCGACAGCCGCGCGCGAGCCGATTGCGCTTTCGACTTGCCGACGTCGCTCGAGCCAAAGGTAACTTGCCGCTGGAGGTTGGTGACATCCACGACGTCGAAATCGACGAGGCCGAGTCTGCCTACGCCTGCAGCAGCGAGATACAGCCCCAGCGGCGCGCCAAGCCCGCCGGTCCCTATCAGCAGAACTTTCGAGTTCTTGAGCTTCAGCTGACCGTCCATGCCGACTTCTGGCATGATCAGGTGGCGGCTGTAGCGCAGGATTTCTTCGTTCGATAGCGTCGCGGTATTTGCGCCTGGGGCGGCTTGCGGAGCCGGCGATTGAACTTTGGTAGCCATTACGTTTCTCCGGAGAAATCTAATCTATTAGATGCGGCCGCCGGCGATGGACGGCACAATACTGATGGTGTCGCCGTCTTTGGTCGGCGTGGCTTCCTTCGACAGGTAGCGGATGTCTTCGTCGTTGACATACACGTTGACGAAACTGCGGAGCTTGCCGTCTTCGGTGAACAGGTGCTTCTTCAAGTCGCCGAATTGCGTGGTCAGCTGGCCGAGCGCTTCGCCGACGTTGGCGGCAGTCACTTCGGTCGAATCGCGCTTGCCGGCGTAGACGCGAAGCGGTGTGGGGATGATCACTTTAACGGGCATTGCCGTATCTCCTCTAAATCACGAAATCGAAATGGATCGAAGAACAGAGGCGCGGGAGCAGGGACGCCTTCAGCAGATATTGGAGCATCGACAACAACCAGTCATATCGGTTACCACAGCCTCTCGAGGTCATCCAGAGTCTACAAGCGAACGGGCCGCTTGACTACTTGGCGGCGGCTTCGCGAATCTCCAAATCTTCCGACGTGTAGCCGGTGCGGTCATCGTTCAGGCGCCAGCTGGTCATGTACTGCGGTTCGCCGTTGGCGACGCTGACGATGATGTAGCTGTACCACGGCCAGGCGTGATCCTGATCGAACTGGCTGGGCTTGGCGGGATGATCGGGATGCGAATGATACCAGCCGAGCACGTCGACGCCTTGCTGGCGCGCGGCTTTCTCAGCATCGCGGACGTCTTCGGAAGTTACTTGGAACCGATTGCGCGGCGAATCGTCGCGGCGATTGACCAGCGGAAACAGCGCGGTGATCTCGCGAACGTCGTCCGAGATCTCCTTGCCCAGCAGGGCGCCGCAGCATTCATGCGGGTAAGTTTCGGCTCCATGCGCGCGAATCTTGCTGGCGACTTCGCTGCTTAACCTCGCTTTAAGTCCGTCCGCTGTCGGTCCGTTCACCATGGTCAGTATTCTTCCCAGAATCGTTCGCTGAGATATTTTGTGCCGGAATCGGCAAAAACGGTAACGATCACGGCGTGCTGGTCTGTCGGAATTTTCTGCGCGACTTTAAAGCAGCCGATCAAGGCGGCTGCCGCGCTGGGACTTGCCAGCAAACCTTCTTCGCGCGCCAGACGTTTCACGACGCGATAGGATTCTTCGGTATCGACTGCCAGATTTTCATCGGCCAGCTTGGAATCATAAATTGACGGAACGATGGCCGTTTCCATGTGTTTCCAGCCTTCGAGTCCATGGAAAGAAGCGTCGGGCTGCAGACTGATGCAGCGAATGGCCGGATTGAGTTCTTTGAGGCGACGCGTGGTTCCTACGAAAGTGCCGCTGGTGCCCAGTCCCGCGACGAAGTGGGTGATGCGGCCACCAGTTTGTTCCCAAATTTCGTTTGCCGTGCCGCGATAGTGCGCCTGCCAGTTCGCAGGATTGCTGTACTGATCGGGATAAAAATATCGTTCGGGATCGTCGGCGACCATTTTCTTGACGCGATGAATGGCGCCATCGGTGCCTTCGTCGCCAGGAGTAATCACCAGTTCGGCGCCAAACGCGCCGAGAATTTTCTTGCGCTCATGGGACGCGCTGTCCGGCAGGCACAGGGTGACGCCGTAGGCGAGCGCGGCGCCGACCATGGCGTAGGCGATGCCGGTATTGCCGCTGGTGGCGTCGATGATGCGCTTACCCGGAGTCAGCGCTCCGCTTGCAAGGCCGGCCTGGATCATGCTGAGAGCTGGGCGGTCTTTGACCGAACCGCCAGGGTTGAACCATTCCGCCTTGGCGGCAAACTCGACATTGGGGAAGTCGCGGCCGATGCGCTCCAGCCAAAGCAGGGGCGTGTTGCCAATGCAGTCGAGGACGGAGCGGCCAACCTCGCCTGGGGTCGGCTTCGGTCCGGCATGCGCGAATTGTTTTGCGATGGACATGGGAGGGTTGGACGGTCAGGTGAGTGAGTTGGGGACCCGTGGCCCGATTTTTTGTAACTGCGGAATATAAAGGAGTTTAAGTCGTTTAGAATCAATAGTTACGTAAGTGCGGATTCTAAAGGGGTTAGCCGGGGCATTGGGTTGGCCGGAGTCAGGCGCCTTTGCCAAAAGGGCTGACGGACCAACGCTGTTCATCGCAGGATTATGATAACTCATAAGTTACTCTTTGTCAAGCACTTAGTGGTACTCGTCAAAGGCGACCATTCTACTCCGGTATTGGATGCGGGGGACGGGTCCGGCGATATTTTGGGTGGGAGGCAGCTGCGGTAAAACAAGAACCAGCGGGGTGCGGAGCGCTGGGTGTTGGAGACAACCACGAGGGCGAATGATTCGCTGGTGCGGAAATCACTCCGTCATCATCACCGAGGGGGTGATGGATCGGTCCAAGACCTACATTGTAGACGTGACGACAAACGAATCGATGGTGGTAGCAGAGTCGGCGGGACTATACATACCCTCATGCTCGGCCGATGCCAAATACCTGGCCAGCTCGGTCTTAAACGGAAGGAAGTTGCGGCTCTTCGAATTTGCATCGAAAAAGTGGTCGGACCTCGCCAGTCAGGACGTCGGCCTTCCGCAGTGGTCGGCGGATAGCAAATACATTTACTTCGATTCTGGAACGAGCAAGGACCTGGCGGTGCACCGCGTGCGGATTGCGGACGGAAAGATCGAGCGAATTGTCAGCCTGGAGAATTTCCGGCGGGTTGTGCAGCCGTGGGTCGTGGATGGGGCTGGCGCCGGACGGATCGCCGCTGCCGCGGCGCGACATCGGCAGCCAGGAAGTGTACGCGCTGGATTTCGAAGCTCCCTAGAACCTAGATAATTCACACGCCCCCTGATGTTTTGAAGAAACACCGAGCGGCTCTCGCGACTTGCAGGCGCTGCTCAATCGGATTGGAGCGCGGGTGTGGGCCGTTGTGGCGTCGTTCGGATCCAGGCTTCGGCGGCGATCAGGTGGAGGGTGAAGCCGATCCAGAAGGCGGCGCCGAAGAATTCGCGAGGGGTGAGGTGGGAGAGGCGGCTGGTGGCGAAAAAGATGCCCACTATGGGACGGATGGTGGCTACTGCGAGGCCGGTCGAGAAAGCGCGGATCATCCATTGGCGGTGCAGGGTGATTTCGCGGCGGCGGATATGCCAGAAGGCTTTGCCGAGCGCGAAGAGGAAGAAGCACCCGAACAGCGTGGTGGCCGCGGCCTGGTTGACGCCGCCGATGGCGGGCATGGCGAAGCTCATGACCAGCGCGGAAATACCGATGATGGCAGCGCAGACGAGGAAGATTCGACCGGAAATGCGGTGCCATTGCGGGTGGTTAGCGCGGAGGGTGGAGTTGAACTGGAGTGGCCCCAGGATCATGAAGAGAATGCCAGGAACGATGTGGATGAGTGTGAGGTATGGGAAGCCGACGAAGATGTCGTCGAGCCCGGCGAATTGCGCGGCTACCGGATTGGTTGGCGGTGGTGAAGGACGATAGCCGTGAAGGGCGCTAGGCAGGACGTGGGTGATCCGGCGGGTGGCTACAGCTATGCCGATGCAGGCGAGGAAGATGACGGCGGGCCAAAGGGCGCCGCGAAGTTTTATCGCCAACCTCATAGTGAATACTACGTTTCGCAGATGGACTTGCTTTCAGATGACGAACGCCTGTGCCGCTGAACGTCGTGTCGCATCGCTCATTTGCGAGTTCGGTTGCCCGTCCGGTTTGACGATGCGGCCGCAACATCGTCGATGATGTCCGCCAAAGCCCGACGGAACTTCGACGGCTCGGAAACGGTGAGACGGCGAACTTCGAGCGATTTCAGCATTTTTTCCACGTCATCGAAGTTGTAGCCGGGGTTCAACTCGCCAGGACGCAGGTAGTAGAAAAGACATTCGCAGCCAGACTCCAGCTGAAGGCGCTCGGGGCGGGTACCGGCCGGAAATTGCAGGCGGCCAGCTGCGGCGACCAACACGACATGCAATGCGCCTTGGGAACCCAGGTCACAGCCGGCCGAATCCGAGGCCACCTGTGTCAAGGAGCGACGAAAGAAGTTGGCGGTGTCCTTCCTTTTTTCCAGCGCGTTCACGTCAATGGTGAATTGATCCAAACCTGTCATGGACCGCTGCAGGGCGTCCCAATCCAAATCCGCGACTGCGACGCGGTCAAGAATCGTACGCAGGCGCAGCATGTCCAGGGAGGTGACACGGACGCATCCGCGCTGCGGCGCCAGATGGGAGAGAACGCTGCCAATTTGAAGGAGACGGCCAACGGCTTGGCGATAGGCCTGTGCGGAGGGTTTGCGCCTCTCCTCGGGATCGGTCCATCCGGAGAAATCCAGGATTAAGTCGACCTGCACGGGGCGGTCGGTCGATATAGGCAGCCACTCGCGGCCGTGCCCCAAAGGCCACGATTGGTCATCGGTGGGTCCGACGTAGGGAACCGGGCGAGCGCGAAAGGGAGGGCTGACTGAGTCGAGTTTGCGTGAATCAGCCGGAACGTCTGCAAGAAACTCGATTGGAGGGAGATCGCGGTCGAGGTGCGGCAGAGGATCGTCTTTCGGCGGCCGCACGACAAGCGGGCGCTGCCAAATGTTGCGGTTGTGGTGAACGGAGTCGTAGGCAATCACAGCGACGGTGTAGCTGCCGGAACGAAGATATAAACCGGAATCAAACTGGATGGCGATCTCGGTATCCAGCGTGGATGACAGGGCAAAGTGGTTGTAGTTTTCGCCAGGCAGCCAGTGTCCTTGGTCGTCAGAGACCTTCACGAAGAAATGCAGATCAGGAGGGGTAACGTCGCGATGAACAAGGTCCGCGTCGACAGTGGCGCGGATGTGGACCAAATGGCGCTGTTGAAAGGTCAGACGAGGCCGAGAGACGCGTACCTTCCAGCGGAAATCCTGCCGATCCGGACCGCGGAGCCATTCATCAATGGGCAAAGGGGGGCGGGTTTCGGATGTTTGAGCCGAAGCAGGGACCGCAAGACAAGTGGTCGCAAGAAGAGCCAGCGGCAGGGCGAGCCGGTGAGCGGCCATTCTCATTTCCAATGCGGATGATCACATATACGGGCCTCAGGCGCCGCAAAGAAAAACGACGAATGGGCCACTGAGTCAGTACGTGCGTTCTGGCAGCACTTTACAGATGGGTGCGGGTTCATTAGGCTAGTCGAACCATGTGGAATGTCGAAGAGAAGTTTTCGCCGAAGGCGATTGAGAGTTTGGCGGCGCTGGGGTTTGCCGTCGGGAGCACGCGGGGCGTGGTGCGCGTGGAGAAGTACGGGTCGGGGGCGGAGTTTCGCAAGGGGACGGATGGATCGTTCCAGATGACGATTTTGCCGACGATCATGCTGAAAGGGCAGTTCACGCGCTTGTGGGATGCGGGATATCAGAAATTTTTGCTGACCGATGACGGATTGAAGGTGCCGGCGCTGGCTTCGCATCTGCTGAACCTGCGAAAGTTCAATGAGGAATTGCGGACGGCACTGGGCGTGCCGACTTTTTATAATGAGGCGTTGGGGTCGGTGAGCCAGGTGTCGGTTTATGACCGGGTGAAGGGGCGGCTCGGGGATGTGCCCGACAAGACGGTTGGAGCCCATTCGGAGAGCGATGGGCATTAGCCGGCGACGCTGTCTCCGCCAGTTGTGGTGAGATTTTCTTCCGTGACGTTTTCCCGTCAGGCCAAATCCGCGATGAAATAGTGGCGACTAAAGTTGCTGTCGGCGCCCAACAGTCCCTAACGTTGAGCGCGACGCAAGCCCGAAGAGTCTGCGCTAGTCAGCAGGCACTGAGGGATCAATGGTGGCGAACGATGTTTCGCCTTCGAGCGCCGCGTACAAGCGGCCGCTTACTTGGTCAACTGCAAGAGCATAAGGATTTTTGCCGACATGGAAGGTTTTCGTTGCCACATTGCGAGCACCGTCGATCATAGTGACCGAGTGTCCATGCACGTTGGCTACGTAAATTCGATTGGTTTTGGAGTCGATCACAATTCCCTGCGGTGATTTGCCCACGTGGATGGTAGCGACGACCCGTTGATTGGCGCCGTCTATGGTGGTGACGGTGTCTTCGCCGTGGTTCACCACGTAAACGAGTCCGGTGGCCGGATTTAGCGCGACAGCACAGGGAATCGCGCCGGTAGGAATCGCTCTGACTTTGGTCGAGCCTTCCTCGACCACCAGTAGCTCGGCGCTTCCTGCCTTCGTGGCGAACACCCTGCCGGTTGCTTGATCGGCCAGGGTTCCCCAGACGTGCATTCCGTGGAGCGGGATTTTGGCGACAACGGAGGGCTTACTGTCCAGAACAGTAAGATTTGTGCTCTCCCAGCCGACCAGGTAGGCGCGATCGCGCTGGGCATCCACGACAATCGAGTCTGCTGAACCTGCCTTAATCGTGGTGGTCGCGTTGGTCTTGCCGTCGATCAAGGTGATGACATCGCTGAAGGTATTGGAAACAAAAATCTTGTTCGCTACCGGATTCACGGCAAGAACGTAGGGCAGCGCGCCGACGTCTATGTTTGCGGCCAGTGCATCATTTGCACCATCAATTACGCTGACGGAACCGCTGCCATTGTTTGCGACGTAGATGCCATTGGTGGCTTCGTTGATTGCGAGCGCCACCGGCGACTTCCCTACTTTTATGGTCGCTGTCGTTTTCTTTCCGGGATCATAGACGACTATGGCGTCCTGGGATTCCGACACAGCATAAGCTTTTCGCGTTTTCGCGTTCACCGCAATCGCGCGCGCGGCGTTGCGCAGGGATGTGGATGACTCCTGCGCCGGAAGCGGTGCAACGGTCGCTGTTGCGCCGACGACCAGCACGCTGACAACAAGAACTTTCCGGGTGAGTATTCGCAATGGCATTTTGTTATAAACATCCTTCGCTTTTCAAGGCTCGTTCGAGTGAGGATCATCGCAATGCTGCGTAGCCGTCTTCAAGCACGGTTTTTGTTCGGCATGCTCACGGCGATTCTCGCGATGTCGACGATGGCTTCCGCGAATGCGCAGAGCCGCTCGCCGGAATTCAAAGTGGTTGCGCTGGCCGAGGAAAACAGCATTCACCGGCCGTTTGTGGATGCCGCGAAGACCTGGCTGGCCAAGGAAGCGGCTGCGGACAATTTTTCCATCGATTACCTCCACAACACAGCAAAAATCGACGAAGCGTTCCTCTCGGGCTACCACTTGTTCCTGCAGCTGGACTACCCGCCGTACATGTGGACCGCGAAGGCTGCGACGGCATTCCAGAACTACGTCGAAAAGGGCAAAGGCGGGTGGATCGGATTTCACCACGCAGGATTGCTTGGAGAATTCGATAACTATCCGATGTGGCGATGGTTTTCCGATTTTCTTGGCGGCATCCGCTATGAGAATTACATCGCGACATTCGTAACGGCGAAGGTGAAAGTGGAGGATAGCAAGCATCCGGTGATGCGAGGGCTGCCGACAACGTTCACCATCGATCGCGAAGAGTGGTACACGTGGGACAAGTCACCGCGGCCGAACGTGCATGTGCTCGCGGCGGTGGATGAGGGCACCTACACGCCCGACTCGAAAATAAAAATGGGCGGAGATCATCCGGTGGTGTGGACGAACGAGCACGTCAAGGCCAGAAACGTTTACATTTTCATGGGGCACCGCGGCGAGCATTTCCAGAACAAGGATTTCACGACGTTGTTTCACAATTCCATCGTGTGGGCGGCGCATCGATGACGAGGCCTGTTGCGACCTCAATTCTGGGATTCCTGGCGGTTTTCTTCGCTGCATCCGCATATGCGGGGCAAACTCAAAGGCCCGCGCCGCACGCTCTTGCGGTGTATACCGACAAAGGCGAGCAGGATCACATCGATTTCGCGAATGACGCGCGGAAATTTCTCTCTGACCTCGGAAAACGAAAGAATTTCACGTTTGAATCCACGACGAACTGGGATGAAGTCACGGCGGAAAGGTTGAAAGGCGTCCAACTGCTGGTGTGGCTCAACGACTTTCCACATACGCCGGCGCAGCGCAAGATTTTTGAGGAGTACATGGCGCACGGCGGAGCGTGGCTGGGGTTTCACGTTGCCGCCTACAACGACGAAAGCACGGATTGGCCGTGGTTCGTGGACTTTCTCGGGGGCACGGTGTTCTTTGGGAACAATTGGCCGCCGCTGCCGGCCAAGCTGGTGGTGGATGATCGCGCCCACGCGGTAACCCAAGGGCTTCCGGCGATGGTGCATGCGCCAGCAAATGAGTGGTACATCTGGAAGCCCAGCGCGCGACTGAACAAGGATGTCCGGGTGCTGTTGACGCTGGCGCCGGAGAATTATCCGATTGGCTTGAAGGATACGATTACCGGCGGGGACTGCCCGGTGGTGTGGACGAATACGCGTTGGCGGATGCTGTACATCAATATGGGGCATGGTGACAAGATTTTTGAGAGTGCGCAGCAGAATCGGTTGTTTGAGAATGCGGTGGGGTGGTTGATCGCGCGGCGGTGAATCGGGGAGTTCCGGACAATAAAAGCAATTCCCTCACCACCGTTCGCGAAAGCGCGACCGGGTTGGGATGAGGGTTGCACTGTGGGTTGAGCTATGGACCGCGCACAGCCAGGAATGGCTGTGCCACCAAATCTGAGCGGTTTGCTTTTTGGTTCTGGGGAACCAACAATATGGTTGTCGCGATTAGTGGTCGCGGGGTGGGCCGCGATAAGGTGAAATGCCATGCCTGACGCTGTGATTGTTTCTGCTGTGCGCACGCCGGTGGGGCGTGCTTATAAGGGGGCGCTGCGAACTACGCGGCCTGATGATTTGGCTGCGCTGGCGATCAAGGAGGCGCTTGCGCGGGTTCCGGCGATCGATGCGAAAGAAATTGACGACGTCATCCTGGGCTGCGCGATGCCGGAAGGCGAGCAAGGGATGAATGTGGCGCGCATCGCGGCGCTGCGGGCTGGATTGCCGGTTGAAACTTCGGCGATGACGATCAATCGATTTTGCTCTTCGGGATTGCAGGCGATTGCGCTGGCGGCGGAGCGGATTCGCGGTGGGTCGGCGGAAATCATTGTGGCAGGCGGGACCGAATCGATGTCGCTGGTGCCCATGGGCGGGAACAAGATTTCACCGAATCCGTGGCTGGTGGACAATTATCCGGACGCGTACATCAACATGGGGCTGGGCACGGAGAATATCGCGCGGAAATTCCGCATTGGGCGGGAGCAGGCGGACCACTTTGCAATGGAATCGCACAACAAGGCGGTAGCGGCGATTGCGGCGGGCAATTTCAAGGATGAAACGATTCCGGTGGAAGTGAAGATCACGGCGGTGCCCAACGGGAATGGCGCTTCGGCGAAGTCGAAGGCAGCGGTGAAAGCGGCGACGCAGACTTTTGCGTTTGAGACGGATGAACTTCCTCGAGCAGATACGTCGCTGGACGCACTGGCGAAGTTGAAGCCAGCATTTCACATGAAAGGTACAGTGACGGCGGGAAACAGCTCGCCGATGAGTGATGGAGCTGCTGCCGCGGTGATTATGAGCGAGATGCGAGCAAAGGCGCTGGGGCTTGCGCCGATGGCGCGATTTGTTTCATATGCGACGGCGGGTTGTCCGCCGGAAGAATTCGGGATTGGGCCAGTGTTCGCGATTCCGAAGGCCCTAAAGCTTGCAGGGCTTTCGCTGAACGACATGAGCGTGATTGAGCTGAATGAGGCATTTGCCGCGCAATCGCTGGCGGTGATCCAGCAGGCAGGGTTGGAGGCCTCGCGGGTGAATCCCAATGGCGGCGCAATCGCGCTGGGCCATCCACTGGGGTGCACGGGAGCGAAGCTTACGGCCACTTTGATCCGGGATTTGAGACGCAAGAATGGGCGCTATGGCATGGTGACTATGTGCATTGGCGGCGGCATGGGGGCGGCGGGAATTTTCGAACGGATGTAGCGAGTATAGTGATAGCTGATGCTGGAGTGATCGTGGCGTGGAAAAGGCCTTAGGCCTGAAGGCCTGAGCTACAGCGGCGGTGGTGCAACTTCGCGGGCTTGGCGCGCGTTTAACTTGTAGTCCTGCCGGGAGCATCGTAGGATTCCGTGCCCGTGAAACCAGCGTTACTTCTCTTATGTGCGGCCGTACCGGCTCTGGGTACTCACAGCCCGGCGCGAGCTGCAATGCCCGCCGCGCAGAGCACATCGCAACAGACTTCCACTGGGCAAAATCCCTCGCCAGCCAGTTCTACCGCACAGACGAGCGAAGATGGTGCGGAAACACCACCACCTGACTCGCAGCAGACGCCGTCGCTGGAACAACAACAACAGACAATTCAAGAGCGCGTGGTGTCGCTGCGAGATGAACCGCATCACCAGCTGATTCTGCAGAATGATTTTGCGAACATTTATAGGGTCGCGGTGCCACCGAACGACTCGACATTGATGCACCGGCACGACCTGCCGTATCTGGCGATCAATTTTGGCGCGGGCAATATTACGAACATGGTGCAGGGACAGAAAGAAACGACGTTGATCCTGCGGGATGGGCAGGTGATTTATTCGCCCGGCGGATTCGCGCATGTTGCGCGGACGAATTCAGGGTCGGCTTTCCGAAACGTCACGGTGGAACTGGTGAAGCCGCAAGGCACGGCGCGGAATTTGTGCAAGCAAGTTGTTGCCGGGCCGCTGGCTTGTCCGCAGGAACAACAGCAGGTGGCGTCGGCGAAGGGAGCCGCCTCAAAGAAGAAGTCTGCCGCCGGGGATGCGGATGATGTGGCGCCGTACTTCGAGACGGACGAGGTGCGGGTGGAGGTGGTAACAGTGTCCATGCAACGGGAGTACGTGGACGAATCGCCGAAGGAGAATGCCCTGCTGGTGGCGATGACCAATTCGAACATGAGTGCCGAGGTCGGCGGTCATAACGCGTCGTTCCTACATAGCGGAGATATTTTGTGGATGCCTGCGGGGGAGGCCCGCAAGGTAAACGATTTTCTGGGCACGCGGTCGAATTTTCTGCTGGTTTCTTTCAAGGACGCTACTGCCGCGAAGCCATGAGCGGCTGTGTCACGGCTGACGGCGCCAGCCCCGGATCGCGCTTAGCCGTGGACAAGCAATCCCTCGTACAACATCATTTCTGCGATGATCTCTTTCGCGATTAATCTTGCGATTTCGTGGACTGGCGCGCTTATGGTGAGCGAGTTTGAAATGGGATTGGACGGTAGACGTGAGAAATTGCGCGGACCGGGATGTGCTGTCTTCGAAATACGTAGGCGGCAAGACGCCGTGGCCGGGCGGGCAAGTACCGCCCTACGCTCTTGTTGGTCGAAATTGGCGGTGATTTGTGAATGTCGTTGAGTTTACCGGGTTGATCTTTGCCGGAGCGGTGGCGGCGGGATTTTTGGGCGCGTTGACCGGGCTGGGCGGCGGCGTGGTGATTGTGCCGCTGCTGACCATTCTCTTTGGCGTGGACATCCGGTATGCGATCGGGGCGGCACTGGTGTCGGTGATTGCGACGTCGAGCGGCGCGGCCGCGGCGTATGTGCGCGAGGGATATTCCAACGTACGCGTGGGGATGTTTCTGGAGATCGCGACGACACTGGGTGCGCTGGCGGGAACGGTCGTCGCGGTGTATCTGCATGCGTCGATGATTGCGGTTATTTTTGGCGTGGTGTTGATTTATTCGGCGTACGCGTCGTTGCGGCAGCAGGATCATGTGACGCAGGACCTGGGGCCGGATCCGCTGGCTTCGCGCTTGCGGATGGACAGCAGCTATCCGACCGAGAATGGATTTGAGAGCTATCACGTGCGCGGAGTGCCGGGCGGATTTGTGCTGATGTTTGTCGCGGGAGTTTTGTCGGGATTGCTGGGGATTGGGTCGGGCGCGGTGAAAGTACTGGCGATGGATCGAGTGATGAAATTGCCGTTCAAGGTTTCGACGACGACTTCGAATTTCATGATTGGGGTGACCGCGGCGGCAGGGGCGGGAGTTTACTTAAGCCGCGGATATATCGATCCGGGTTTGGCGATGCCGGTGATGTTGGGAGTTTTGCTAGGATCGACTTGGGGGGCGCGGGTTTTGGCAGCTGCCCAGGTTCGCGTGTTGCGATGGGTGTTCAGCGGAGTGATTGGGGCTTTGGCGGTGGAGATGATTTATGGGGGGGTGCGGGGGAGA
>DATNCJ010000021.1:0-112496 GCA_035607215.1 Candidatus Eiseniibacteriota bacterium | reverse complement strand
TCCATCGGCTGTACTTACTCAGTCCTTCCCCGATGACATCGGCCTTCGCCTAGAGCCTACGGCTCGGCACTCCCAAGGTTGCCCATCATCCGCTTCAGACGGGCGGAGGGTTTTCGCGGCTTCACTGGTTCGCTTTCGCTATGGCCTGTCGAGTTGCTCGTCTCCCTGGCGGATCTGACCGAGGTTTTCCCCAGCCAACGGAGACTTTCCTTTTCACGGCGCACCCGGTTACCCGACCCGGTTACCCGAACTTACTGGGAGCTTGCTCGGATAGGAGAAATGACCGCTACACTCACGGCCAGGCCATTTCTATTTTTGGCTTTTGCTCATGCACTTACATTTTGTTTGTTGACTGATGAGTGGCAACACACTGCCACTTTCCACTAGGCATCTTGACCCATGTATCGGTCCAACGCTCATTCACATCGAGCGGCTTACCCGACGCGTCGGTGCCCTTCAATTTCTCGAAGCCGGTCGCGATGGCCGTGTTCCCAAAAACAGTGACCTTTACATCGCCGTAGTCGGCACTGCTGTATTTGCTCGATTTAGCGCTTACCAACATCTCAGTTTTCCCGCTCACTTTGCCATCACTCGAAGTGGCCACAAACTTGTCGGCAACTGCGGGAGCGATCAGGTTCAGGATTGTTCGTCTTTTGCGACTGCAACCATTGTTCTTCTCGTGCGGCGCCTCTCCTCACTGTTCTGAGATTCTAGAAAGATTGGCCGGTGTGCGGCGGCATTGGATACTTTCCGGTTGCAGATGTCAATCATGTTTTATCCAATAGGATATTCCTCAACTTCTGATTACGCGTTACCTAGAAATTGATGTTCCAATGCCCGGTGATCCGACTGATTGGGCACTGGCGCCACTGGCTGCCTGGGGAGCGAAACGGCGTAGATGAGTCCCTGGACGGGACTATCGGCCTTGCGCTGGTGGCTCATCGCACGGGTGCGCCCGCTGGCCGTACACTCCGAGAAACTTCATTTTTGAACTTGTTTGGACGCGGGCTAGTTGTCCTACGCTTGAAGCAGATCCGCAGGAGTACCAAGCGTCCGACCGGAGGGTAAGACCGTGACACAGAGCATGGTGTTGATGGCGGCGTTGATTGTGGCACTGCCGTTGGGTGCCGGCCCGTCAACGGCGCAGCAGAAAAGCGTTGGGGATGAAGGAGGACGGATTCTTGCTCTTGAACAAGCGTGGAATCGCGCGCTGGAAGAAAAAAACTCAAACGCGCTGGACATGCTCCTTGCGAGCACGTTTCTATCCATCGATATCGACGGAAGCGTTTCGTCCAAGAGCGAATTCCTGGCCGGTATCAAGGCGCCCGACTATCAACCGTCGCAGGCAGTGACCGAGCAAAGCAATGTCCAGGTGTACGGCGATGCGGCAGTGGTGGTTGGAGTATTCCGCGTGAAGGGCAAGGAAAAGGGAAAGCCGTACGTGCGGCGCGAACGGTTCGCGGATACGTGGATCAAGATCCACGGTACGTGGCAGTGCGTAGCAACGACCAGCACGCTGATCGCTGCGAAGCAGGCGGCGGACTAAACCTACTTAGTCAGTGGAACGAGTGGCCGCTGCAGAAGCTGTGCTGGGGTTTGGAATTCGCAATACGATCTATTCGAGATCGGGCGGGGTTACCTTGGCAATCCAGGAATCGTAATCGGAAGTGAAGCCGGCTTTTTGCTGCAAGGCATGAACCTGGCGCTCCACCTTGGCCATCTGGTCGTCTAAAAGCCGTGGGATCGCTTCCATCTGCTTCTCAATCGCGTCCATTGCACCAGCGACTTGCTGTTCAGCACTACCGATTCCAGTGGCAGCGTTCCCATCGTCGCCTTTCATGCAATCCACCACGCGCTTGGTGACTTTCTGGCTGTGCACCAGGGACACGCGGATGTTCCCTTGTCCGGTGACGACGTTTCCGACACCGAAGACGCGGTCCATAGCGGTGTACCGCGGCACATCCTGGCCAGCGAATGTGTAGTATTCACCGTTCATATTGATCCCCGAAAGTTTCTCGGGCACCGAGCCGATCGAAGAAACGACCAGCGGCGCGCGGAGTTCGTGTTCTGAGCCTGGGATGGGATCGGCCTTGCGGCCTTCGATTTTTGTTTCCACTACTTTGAGCCCGGCGAGGCGCCCATTTTCGACGATGACGCCGGTCGTCAGCCTGCGATCCTGGACGCGAAAGAGGTATTTGTTTTGCGCCAGACGCAGCATTTTCTGGCGAACCATTTCGGTTTTGGCGATCTGCTCGGGCGTCGCGTTGTCCGGTGGTTGCGCCAACGGCATGTCCTGTTCGCGGCGGCGATAAATCAAGAGACAGCCCTTGATCCCCAACTCTTCCGGTTTGATGCCGTGCGCTTTGCATACCTCCGGAATACCTTTGTCCAACTCATGCATGCTGGTGTGAACGCCGCGAGCTTTTAGGGCACGTTCGTAGTTTTCGAGCTGGAGGACCTTGACCACGTCAATGGACGCCAGCCCGCCGCCCACGACCACGGCTTCGTCGGGTGTTTCGTAGCGGGGGCCGCGATAGTCCTTTTCGTTCTTGTGGTTGTACCAGTAGATAAAGGGATTTTGGTAAAGGAGGCCTTTGCCGACGTACTGCTCTGCTTCGGGGACGCCCAATTCGCGATCGCGCCACGCGCCATTGGCGAGAATCACCGCCGAAAAGCCCCACTCGAAAAGCTGGGGGAGACTAAAATCGCGGCCCAGCTTGGTGGAGGGGATGAAATACACATTGGGCTTCTTCATGCGCGCGTCGATGCGAGCGTACTCCTGTTTGCGCTGCTCGACGTGCCAACGCGGCAGACCGTCTTCGATCTTGCCGTACGGCCGGGTGTTCTGGTCGAACACAGCGACACGAATTCCACTATCCGCCAGAATTTCGGCCGCCACCGAGCCGGAAATCGCACCGCCAATTACCGCCACGAAATGCTGCCCAGGATTGGTCATAGATCTGCACCCCGCGCATTGGAGCGCGATTGTACAACGCAAAGTGTCCACAAGCACTGAGGGTTTCTGTGGCTGCTTGCAAAATTCGTGCCTGCTAGACGCTCTTACGGGACATGGACCAGGCGATTGGTCCGCTCGGGCTACGGAGCCAGCTGAAGCTGTGGGCAATAAATTCAGCCGGTTACCGCACACTTATTTCAGGTTATACATGTCCAGGGCTGCCCTTGTCGTGACAACGGGAGTCTTTTGTTGAACCAAGTGATCCACAATTTGCTGCAGGAGCTCATGCGGGATGCTGGTTCTTTGCCCGGTTTCATCGATGCGATGGAAGACCAGGATCAACCATGTGCCATTGGTTTGTGCTTCATCGATCGCGTCATCGATCGTGGTCAGAGTATCGATTCCATCCGGGCCGATGACGTACGATTTCAACAGTAAGCGATTCGAAGAAGAGTCGTCGAAGCCCCGTTGTGTCGTCCGGGCACTGAGGAATCCGGCGTCGCCAACAATCGACAGAGTAGTATCGTTGTATTCGCCATATGGATAAGCAAAGGATGTGGCATTAACTCCGAGGGTCTTAAGATCGGTCAAAGAGCCGACGATCTCGTCTTCCTGTTGCGCGGCGTTCAATGTTGAGAGAGGCAGATGAGTTCGCGTATGCGCACCAATTTCATGTCCCGAATTCTGCATCGCCAGCATTTGTCCGGTAGTGACGTAGCCCGGGGTATCCAAACGTTTCGTGATGATGAATTGGGTGGTCTTGAATCCCGCTGTTTCGACAATCGGCAGTCCATTGACGTAACTGGATTCGTAGCCATCATCGAAGTCAATCGATACCACCCCTCGCGGAGTAGCTGGAGTAGGGCTTCCTGTCGAGGATCTCTGGGTCACGTTCGCTGCGCCGCAACCAACCAGAAACACGACCAGCATAGGCAAAACAAACTTCATGGGGTCTAGTTCTCCTGCGTATTAGAATCGCGAAGGCCTAGCTTGGTTTCCTCGGTTTGTTAGATTTCGTTTTAAAGGGCGCATACTGAGCCTGGCCCGACAGAACGGGCCCAGCCGAGTATCCGATGATTCAGGACAATCCTGTGGGCGTGAGAACGGCGCAAGAGAGTGAAGTCGATCATCTCGCATCTGGTTCGATGGCTGGCAAGATGCCCACGCCGATATTCTTCCGGCGGAGCTTCGCCGGCTACGCACTTTGGAAAGCTTGCAAGAGAGACTGCGAGCCGCACTGCCCGATGTTCGTGTGGTAGGCCGGCCCGGAAGCCCGGCTGGTTTTTGCATCGTGAAGGACAACGAGCTTGATCAACTCTACGTGTCGGCAGAAGCGCGCGGCTCCGGTGTAGCCGCAATGCTGATGAAGGATGCGGAGGCTCGCTTTTGCGGCCAACGGAATGGAAGTGGCCTGGTTGGCTTGTGCAATCGGGAACGAGCGGGCCGCACGATTCTACGAAAAGTGCGGTTGGAGAAGAGTGGGAGTGATGATCACTACCCGGAAACGCCGGAGGGCAAACTTCCGCTTCAAGTCTGGCGCTATGAGAAAGCTCTAGGTAGAGACTGATGCCGAATCTCTCGTTATCCTACTACCTCGATTTAGGTAGAAACCGTGATAAAAGACAAATTATGACGTTTTTTCCCAGAGTCAGAATTCAACTCGAAAGACAACGAAAAACATCTTGTCGTTACTATTGGCCTTCGGCGTGACCGGGATGCTATTTGCCGCTTCCGCTGTCGGGCAGGGACTATGCAGGGATGGCTACGAGACCAAGTCTTGCCCGATGACCGAGAAAGTGGCAACGGCTCCTATCAAACCAGTGTTCGCACCTACGGGATGGAAGACAACGGCGCTGGAGCACGTCACTTTCGAGATGCCGGATTATCAGAAGGAGACAGCGTTCTACGCTGCGCTGATGGGATGGAAGCTGCGAAGCGATGACGGCCGCCAGGCAGTTCTGGATATCGGCGACTGGGGATCGGCGATCTTCAAGGAGTCGCCGGAACAGCGAGCAGTCGTGGTGACAAATTTCTGCTTCGTCATCGAGCCGTGGAACGCCAAGGTGGTGGAGTCGGAACTGCGGAAGCGCGGGCTAAGGCCGGTCGCCGAACGAACGCCGTCAAACCGACAAATCTGGGTCGCGGTGCTCCGTAGCGCCTGCTGGTAAACACACGCACTGCTGTGCCTGGCGCAATACTGCTTCAATTTCCGAGGCGTCCAGCATCCCCAAAACTCATTCTCACTGTTGAGTTGAGAAGTTGATGCGGCAGGGTAGGCCACTTTGCGGCGTTGCTGCGCGAGGGGCCGCGGCGTGGGCGCGAGGCGCGCTGATTTGTTATGCTTTCTGCGGAACCAGTTATGACCGCGTCCTTTGTAGCCCTGAATCGGAAGGATTTGTTTTTGCGTGCTTGCCGCGGCGAGGCGCTGCCGCGCGTGCCAGTGTGGATGATGCGGCAGGCGGGGCGGTATTTGCCCGAATACCGGGAGATTCGTGCGAAGCATGGGTTTTTGGAGGTTTGCAAGACACCGGAATTGGCAGTGGAGGTGTCGCTGCAGCCGTTCCGGCGGCTGGGCGTGGACGCAGTAATTGTGTTCTCGGACATATTAATTCCGGCGGAGGCGATGGGGTTGTCGCTGCAATTGGGCGATGCGGGGCCGAATTTGCCGGAGCCGGTGCGGTCCGCGTCGGATGTCGAGCGACTGAGGGCCTTTGATCCGGAGGCGGAGACGGGATTTTCGATGGAGGCGATCCGGCGGATCGCGCGCGAGGTGGGACCGACGGTGCCGGTGCTGGGATTTGCGGCTGCGCCGTGGACATTGGCGTGTTACATGGTGGAGGGCAGGACGAGAGAGGGCTTCGCTACCGTAAAGAGTTTTCTTTATCACGAGCCGAAGATTTTTCGGGCGCTGTTGAGCAAAATTGCCGACGCGACGGTGGGCTATCTGAAGGCGCAAATTGCGGCGGGGGCCGCGGCGGTGCAGTTGTTCGATACGTGGTGCGGGGAATTGGGATTGCCGGACTACGAAGCGTTTGCGCTGCCGACGGTGCGGGAAATTATTTCCAGAGTTGGCGGGGACGTGCCCATCATTTATTACACGAAGGCGTCCGGGCATTTGATGAGCGCGGTGGCCAAGGCCGGCGCGGATGTGTTAAGCGTGGACTGGCGGCAGGATTTGCGGGGATTGCGGAAGACGCTGGGGCCGCACGTGGCGCTGCAGGGAAATCTCGATCCGGCGATTTTGTTTGGTCCGGCAGAAAAGATTCGCGAGGCGACGCTGGAAAACATTGCGGCGCTGGGCGGCGCCGGGCACATTTTGAATTTAGGGCATGGAATTTTGCAGCATACGCCGGTGGAAAGCGCGAAGCTATTCATTGAAACCGGCCAGCAGGCGGAAGTGGGCGAAGCCAAGCCCGCGGGGCATTCACGTTAAGGGCGCGTTAAGGCAGGTCGAGAAGCTGTGACGCACGTTCATCCAACCTTGCAGCAGATGCGCGAAGAACTCCAGGTGAGCGATGAGTTTCTGGCGCGCTATAACCGACCGGGGCCACGATATACCAGTTATCCGACGGCGCCGGTGTGGAACGAGGCGTTTGGGCCGGATGATCTGGAAAAAGTGCATGAAGAGGCGGACCGCGCGCGGACGCCGGTTTCGCTATACATGCATATTCCCTTCTGCGAAAGCTTGTGCTTGTTCTGCGCTTGCAACGTAATCATCCAGAAGGACAAGGGAGTTGCGCCGCCGTACCTGGGGGTGTTGAAGCGCGAACTGGGGCGCGTGAGCCGCGGAGTTTCGCGCGACCGCCAGGTGGTGCAGTTCCATTGGGGTGGCGGGACACCGACGTATCTTACGCCGGAGCAAATCGAGGATTTGTTCGGGGCCACGCGCGAGCGCTTCACGTTTGCCGCGGACGCTGAGGTGGGAATCGAGGTCGATCCGCGAGTGACCTCGCGAGGGCACCTGGAGACGCTGCGGAAGCTGGGCTTCAACCGGTTGAGCATGGGGATTCAGGATTTTCATGCAGACGTGCAGAAGGCGATTAACCGGATTCAATCGTTCGAATTGACGCGCGACCTAATTTTGCCGGCACGCGAGCTGGGATTCGACAGCATCAACGTAGACTTGATTTACGGCTTGCCGCACCAGACGCCGGAACGCTTCGCGCACACCGTGGACCAGATTACGGAACTGGGCCCGGATCGCGTGGCGCTGTTCAGCTACGCGCATGTGCCGTGGCTGAAGAAACAGCAGGGCGCGTTCGCGGCGTTTTTGCCGGAAGGCATGCAGAAGTTCGAGATCTTCCGCACCGGGATGATGAAGTTCCTGGAAGCCGGCTACCTTTATATAGGAATGGATCACTTCGCAAAGCTTGGCGACGAATTGGCGACTTCACAGAAGAATCGCACGCTGCATCGCAACTTTCAGGGGTACACGACCAAGGCCGGCGCCGATCTTTACGGCATGGGCGTAACCGCGATCAGCGGATTTCGCGGCGCGTATGCGCAAAATCACCGCGACCTCACTTCGTGGGAAAAGGCGGTGGCCGACCGCGGCATCGCCACGATGCGCGGCTACCATTTGTCGGACGACGACAAGCTGCGGCGCGCGGTGATCAGCCGTTTGCTGTGCCACACAGTGGTGGTCAAGGACGAGATCGCGCGGGAGTTCGGGATCGATTTTGACGAATACTTTGCCGAGGAATTGCGGCATCTAGAGCCTTCGCGCGAGGACGGGCTGGTTCTGCTGGAGCCCGGCGAGATTCGCACCACCTGGCTGGGACGCATCTTCATTCGAAACCTGGCGATGGTGTTCGATCCCTACCTGGAAAAGCAGCAGCTTGCGGCCAAGCCGCTCTTCTCAAAGACGCTCTGACATGGCGCGGGTGGACTCCTCGCCGTGATCTCCCCCCTTCCAGCAGTGGTCGTTGGCGGCGGAATTTCGGGACTGACGTGTGCCTACGCGTTGCGCAAGGGGGGCGTCAAGGCGCAACTGCTGGAGGCGTCGGCACGCGTTGGCGGCGCGATTCGGACCGAGAAGCACGAAGGCTATCTGATCGAGCTGGGGCCGCAGAGTTTCAGCGGGACGCCGCAGCTTCGATCGCTGTTCCAGGAGATGGGCATCGAGGGGGAGGTAGTGCCGGCGCCGCCTACGGCGCCGCGCTACGTGCTGGTGAATGGGAAGCTGCAGAATGTTCCGCTGAGCCCGCCGGAATTGCTGAAGTCTCCGCTGCTCGGCGTGCTGACGAAGATGAGCCTGGGGCGCGATGCCGTGGGACGCAGTAAACCTCCCGATCACGACGAGTCGGTAGCGAAATTTGTGCGGCGAAAATTTACCGGCGAGCTGCTGGATCGGCTGGTGGGGCCGTTGGTTTCCGGAATTTACGCGGGGGATCCCGAGCGATTGAGTCTGCGCAGCGCCTTTCCGCAGGTATATGAAGCGGAAAGGACGGCGGGGAGCGTAATTAGAGGTTTGAAAGCCGCGGCGGAACGCGCCGGCGCGGATCGCGAGAAGCCGACGCTGTTGAACTTCCGCGATGGCGTGGAGACCTTGACGCGGGCACTGCAGACAAAACTCGGAGCGGCGATTCGAACGGAGACGGAAGTAACCGGGGTGCGGCGCGATCCAGTGACCGATACCTTTGAATTGAAGATTCGCGCAGGTGGACGGGAAGAAGTCCTCCATGTCGATCAACTGATCGTAGCGACGCCACCTGATGCGGCTGGCCGGATTTTGCGCCAGGTGAACGCGGATTTTCCGCGGCACTTAGGGGCCATTGAATACGCGCCAATGGCGGTGGTGGCGTTGGGGTATGGGAGACCGCAGGTTGCACATGGGCTTGCTGGATTCGGGTTTCTGGCGCCGCGTTCGGCGAATTTGCGGACGCTGGGCACGGTGTGGAATTCGTCGTTGTTCCCGGGGCGCGCCCCGGCCGATCACGTGCTGCTGACGAGCTTCGTAGGCGGAGCGACAGATCGTCGAGTGACCATGCAAACGACTCACGAGCTGGTGATGATCGTCAGTGAGGAGCTGACACAGGTGCTGGGGTGCGGCAAGCCGGTGTTCTCGCATGTGGTCCTCTATCCCCACGCGCTGCCGCAGTACAATCTTGGTCATTCCGAGCATCTTGCCGGAATTTCGAGGCTGCGAACGCAACTGCCGGGGCTGTGGCTGGCGGGAAACTACCTGCGGGGACCATCCGTGGGAGCGTGCGTGGAGCAGGCCCTAAGCGTGGCGCAAGATGTGGCTTCGCGGCTGGAGCCGTAGTGCTGTAAAGTCATCCGGTTTGCCGGCTTTGCCGTATAGTGCAGCAGGGAGAGAAGAAGCCTAACCCGTGTTCCTGGCGGTCCTGACACCCAACCAGAACGACGACGTGTCGTCCGACGCGGCACTGGTGCAGCAGCTTCTTCGGAGAGACGTGCGAGCTTTCGAACAGCTCTACGATCGTCACTCGCGCATAGTGTATGGGCTGGTGCTGCGGATTTTACAGCAGGGCTCCACAGCGGAAGAAGTGGTGCAGGATGTTTTTCTGCAGCTGTGGCGGAATGCCAGCCGGTACCAGGCCAGCCGCGGCCCGTTTGTCCCTTGGCTGCTGACGCTGGCGCGTAACCGCGCGCTGGATACGCTGCGTCTGAAAAGCGAGCGCCAGCGGCGCCGCGAAGATCAAACCGAAGAGCTTCCACAGATCGCGCAAGCGCCGCAGTACGAACAGGCCCTGGATGAGAAGCGGCGCGCCGAAGTGGTGCGTTCGCTGATGAGTTCACTGAGCGCGCCGCAGAAAAAAGCGATCGAGCTGGCGTACTTCGAGGGGTTGAGCCACAGCGAAATAGCGGAGGCGCTGCACGAGCCGCTGGGAACGGTAAAGAGCTGGATTCGGAATGGATTGATACGCCTGAAGGAAGGATTGCGAGCACAGGCAGCATCGTGAGCGAACACGACCAATTTCGGGAGTTGATCGAGGGGTACGCCCTCGGTTCGCTCGATCAAGCCGAGCGCGCCGAGTTGGAGGCGCACCTGACGTCTGGCTGCGCGGAATGTGCCGCGGCGCTGCCGGAGGCGCGCTGGCTGGTGACGCAGCTGGTGTATCTGGCGCCGGCGGCTGAGCCATCGGAAATGCTACGCGCGCGATTGCTGCAAACGGTGCGCGCGGAGGGTGGTGCAACATCTGCGGGGAGCGCGGCGGGAGTTTCCGCGAAGAGTGCGATTCCCTTGTGGATGTGGGCGGGCGTGGCGGCGCTGCTGCTGGTGACCGCGTATTCCACCTGGAACGCGAAGCAGATGAGTGACAAAGTCGCTATCCTAAATGTGCAGGTCAGCGAGGCGGTGAAGGAGCGCGAGACCTTGCTTCAGGAACTAACGGCGACCAAACATGAAGCAGTGATCCTGACCGATCCGGAATCGAAAAAATTCATGATCTGGCCGAACGACAAGCAGATGCCCAAACTGGAAGCCGCATGGCATCCGGATATGGGGATTTATGTCACCGGGCAGAAGGTGCCGATGCCGGGCAAAAATCGCGTGCTGCAGTTGTGGCTGATTTCCAAGAGCGGCAAGCCTATGCCTTCGCGCACGTTCTGGCCGGATGCCAAGGGCAAAGTGGATTTGATAGTCGATGATCCGCCCGAAGTGATGGCGGACACGAAAGCGCTGGCGGTGACCGAAGAGCCTATGGGCGGAAGCCTGCAACCAACCAGCACGCCGATGTGGGTAGGCGGGGTCAGTTAGCTAGCGCTGGATGAAGGCTGGTTGCCGTAACGCAACGCGAGCCGCGTCTTGCGGCGCTCGGCTGCTTCTTCGTAGCGCTGCTTTTCATTGGCGGATTTCAGAATGAGCGGCGGAACCGGTTTTGGCCTGCGAGTTGTTTCGTCGATGGCCACGAAGGTTACGTACGCCGTGGTGGTGTGCTTTCGTTCTCCGGTCAAGTAGTTCTCCGAGTAGACCTCCACACCGACTTCCATCGAAGTGTGAAAGACGCGGTTGACCTGCGATTTTAGAATGACGATTTCGCCCAGGTCTACAGGATTGCGGAAGTCGATGTAGTCGACGGAGGCGGTGACCACGTGGCTATTGGAGTGGCGGTGCGCGGCCATGGCCGCGACGATGTCTACGAGGTGCATTACTCGTCCGCCGAGAAGCTTGCCGAGCGCGTTGGTCTGCGCCGGCAGTACGACTTCGGCCATTTCCGAACGTGATTCGCTGACCAGCTTGCCTTTCATCGCGGCTTCCCGGCTTTGTTTTTGTATCTTTACCATCGGCCTGCTCTTTTTCCTCGCGCAGCATCCGCCATTTCGCCCTTCGGCGTGCTCCTCTATAATAGGAGCGCCTGATGATCAGACCCAAGAAATCCCGCCGCGAGATGCTCGAAGAGTTCGTAGCCAGGAAGCCCGACGATGCTTTTTCGCGCTACGGCTTGGCGATGGAGTGCATGAATTCTGGCGACGCGGCGGCCGCCAACGAGCATTTCCGGGCGCTTTTGGAGCGTAACGCCGATTACGTGCCGGCTTATCTGATGTATGCGCAGATGCTGGCGCGAGAGTTGCGGAACGATGAAGCACGGGTGGTGCTGACCACCGGCATTGGAGCCGCGGATCGCAAGGGCGACCAGCACGCTCGTTCGGAAATGGAAACGCTGCTAGCGGAGATCTCCTAAGCCCGCTTTTGCGCGGGCAAGTGCTGATCCCGGGACGGTCAAAAACACGGGCTTCCACGGAAATCTTCGCGGTCTGGTATCATGACCCTTATGGGATCGACGCGGCCCGAACGAATTCCGCTTTTCCCTCTGAACGTCGTCCTTCTGCCCGGCGCAGCACTTCCCTTGCACATTTTCGAGCCACGTTATCGCGAGATGGTTAGCGAATGCCTGAAAAGCAAGACGGAATTCGGACTGCTGCTGTCGCTTCCCAAAGGCATTGTCCGGGTGGGCTGTACCGCCGAAGTGATGGACGTGGTGAAACGCTACGATGACGGAAGAATGGACATTGTGACTGTGGGCCGCACGCCGTTTCGCATCCTGGAACTTCTAAACCCGCAGGCCTTCGAAGAAGAAACCTTGCTGCAGGGACACATCGACTATCTCGAAGATCGCGAACGCCCCATTTGTCAGAAAACACGCCGCGATCTGATCGAACTCTATGAGGTATGCCACACGATCATCTTCGACGACTACCCGCGAAGCATCCAAAATGACGTGCCCGAGGATCTGTCGTACATCGTGGCGGGCACGTTGCCGATGGATTTGATGTGGAAGCAGCAAGTGCTGGAGCTGCGCTCGGAAGCGGATCGTCAGGAGCGGCTGGTGACGTACCTGCGCGAGTGGGCGCCGCATCTACACAAAGAAGAGACCTTGCGACAAAAGGCCGAAGGAATCATACAAGAATTGAATTAGACCTAGCGCGGTCCCTCCCCCGCGCGGATTGGTGCCACATGACGGCAAGCACATCAACGCAGTACCGAGCGGGAGCGCCCAAGCCGCGTATACTGGGAGAACTGCGCAGCATTCCGGACTTCGACGCCCGTACGATTTCGATTTCGGTGAAGAACGAGCTGCGGCGCAATTTGCTGCGGGCTATTGAGAAAGACGAGCCGCTGTTTCCCGGCGTGCACGGGTATGAAGACACGGTTATTCCGCAGATCGTGAATGCGCTGCTGTCGCGGCACAATTTTATTCTGCTGGGCTTGCGCGGGCAGGCCAAGAGCCGAATCCTTCGGGGTCTCGCGCAACTGCTGGATCCGGAAATCCCGGTGGTGCTGGGCTGCGAAATCAACGACGACCCGCTGCACCCGATTTGCCGCGCCTGCCGCGAGAAAATTGCCACCGAGGGCGACAATACTCCGATCGCCTGGATGGCGCGCGATCAACGCTACGTTGAGAAGCTGGCGACGCCGGATGTGACCATGGCGGACATCATCGGGGACGTCGATCCTATTCGCGCGGCGCGTGGCGGCCGCGATCTTTCCGACGAGCTGACTATTCATTATGGATTGCTGCCACGTGCCAATCGCGGGATCTTCGCGATCAACGAGCTGCCCGATCTCGCGGGAAAAATTCAGGTCGGCTTGTTCAACATCATGCAGGAAGGCGATATCCAGATTAAGGGATACCCGCTGAGACTGCCTCTCGACGTGCTGATCGTGTTCACGGCGAACCCTGAAGATTACACGGCGCGCGGCAAGATTATTACGCCGCTGAAAGACCGTATCGGAGCGGAGATACGCACGCACTATCCGTCGAGCATCGCGGAAGGTATGACTGTCACACAGCAGGAGGCGTGGATCGGGCGCGATGCGTCGCGGCGCGTGGAAGTGCCGGAATATTTGCGCGAAGTCGTGGAAGAGATCGCGTTTCAGGCGCGCGAAGACAAGCGCGTCGATCGGCGATCGGGAGTAAGCCAGCGGCTGCCAATCACTACGCTGGAAAGCGTGATCAGCAACGCCGAGCAGCGTGCCGCGCGTAACGGCGAAAAATGCGGTATCGCACGGGTTGGAGACATCTACGCAGCGCTTCCGGCGATCACCGGCAAGCTGGAACTGGAATACGAAGGCGAATTGAAGGGCGCGGACACCATTGCGCGGGAATTGATTCGCGCGGCGGTGGGCCGAGTGTTCAGCAAGCGATTCGCGGAAGTGAATTTTCAGCCGGTCACGCAATGGTTCGAATTGGGCGGCGAATTGAAGCTTCCCGAACTGGCGACTACCGGCGAACGTTACGAGCAGCTTTCGAAAATCCAAGGATTGCTGGATCACGTCGGGCGTCTGGGTGTGAACGATCGCAAAGACGCGAGGGCGGCGGGAGCAGCCGCGGAAATGATTCTCGAGGGCTTGTGGGCGCATCGCCGGGTGAGCCGCAGCGAGGAGCGCGGCTACTTCGCCGAGAAGCCGCGGCCGCAAGAACAGCGCGAACCGAATTCCGGGCGCCCACGACGGCAGTTTAATTGACGACCCGATGGAGGTCGTCATCTCGAGGGAGCAACGCGACGAGGGATCTGCCGTAGGGTTCTAGCGGCCACCTTCCGAGACGGGCGCGTTTGGTAAGAAAAGGCACTTTGTGAAACTGATTCGCTACGGAAAATATGTCGGCGAACCGGCAGACGCCGTGGACCTCGAAGAACTCGTGCGCCGGCTGGGCGATTTTTTCCTGCAAAGCGGATTTGAGTCGCAGTTCTATGGCGTCTCCGAAATGGATCCGGAAAAATCCATGGAGGCGCTGCGCGAAGCGATCTTGAAGGCGCTGCAGGACGGCGACTTGCTTTCGCAAGACGCGATGAGCGACGAACTTCGCGAAATGCTGCAGAATCCGCAGGCACGGGACAGTCAGGCGGTGAAGGATCTGCTGGACAAATTAATGGAGCGCATGGCGCAGGAAGGCTACATCAATCCGCAGCAGCCGCCGCAAGTCACACCGCCCCCGCAAAGCAGCGCGCGCGGACAACTGGGGCAAGCGCAGGACCGGCAGACCGAAGCGCGATTCGAAATCACCGACAAGACCATCGATTTTCTGGGATTCAAGACGTTGCAGGATCTTCTTGGCTCGCTGGGTCGCAGCAGCTTCGGGCGCCACGACACTCGGGATATGGCTACCGGCGTTGAGGCCAGTGGCGTGTCGCGTCACTACGAATTCGGAGACACGCTGAATCTGGACGTCAGCGAGACGCTGTTCAATGCAGTGCGCCGCGACGGTGCAAAAGTGCCCATCGAGATCACCTATCCGGATCTGATGGTGCACCAGTGCGAATATCAGAGTTCGTGCGCTACGGTGGTGCTCCTGGATTGCAGCCACAGCATGATTCTTTATGGCGAAGACCGCTTCACTCCCGCGAAGCGCGTGGCCATGGCGTTGTCGCATCTGATTCGCACGCAATATCCGGGCGACACGTTGAGCCTGGTACTATTCCACGACAGCGCGGAAGAAGTGCCGCTGGGCGAGCTGGCACGCGTGCAAGTGGGCCCGTATTACACCAATACTCGCGAAGGGCTGCGCGTGGCGCAACGCATCCTGCTGCGGCAGCGCAAAGACATGCGGCAGATCGTGATGATCACCGACGGCAAACCGTCGGCGCTGACGCTGGAAGACGGCCGCATTTACAAGAATGCGTTCGGGCTGGATCCGTTTGTCGTCGGCCAGACGCTGGAAGAAGTGAACAAGTGCAAGCGCGCGGGGATTTTGATCAACACCTTCATGCTTGCCAGCGACTATAGTCTGGTGCACTTCGTGCAGAAAATCACCGAGATGTGCCGGGGCAAAGCGTATTTCACCACGCCGTACACGCTGGGCCAGTATTTGCTGATGGACTACATGTCGCGCAAGACGAAACAAATCCATTAACTCTGGTCGTGTCGATTCTGCGCCGAATCTTGCGACTGCTTCGAACGGAAGGTGAAATGACGGAAGTTAATTCTGGGAATGTTGCACCAGCGTTTTCGCTGACCGGCTTCAATGGCAAGAGTTATTCGCTTTCGTCACTGTTGCAAAAGGGCCCGGTGGTCGCGGCATTTTTCAAAGTATCCTGCCCGGTGTGCCAGTTTACGTTTCCATTTCTGGAGCGTCTGTTCAAAAGTTACGGTGGAGGCGACGTAACCTTTGTTGGGATTTCGCAGGACGATGCGAAGGCCACAAAGGACTTCGCCAATAAATTTAGCGCCACGTTTCCCATGGCATTGGATGAAAAAGGCTATCCGGCGTCGAATGCTTACGGCCTAAGCATGGTGCCCACCATTTTCCTGATCGATCCGGATGGGACGGTGCGCGTTAGCAGCATGGGTTTCGTGAAGCAGGATTTGGAGACGATTGCGAAGCATCTTGCCGCGCGCGGTAAGATGGCTCCGAGCGTGTTGTTCAGGCCGGACGAAGGCATTCCCGAGCAAAAACCCGGGTGAGGATCGAAAAACTAGGTCCGGTCGGACCTAATGGCATTCGGGGCCTGGGACATTCGAGACGATCTTCCTCAAACCCCGGCATTCTCACACCCTGGCATTCCTAAATCGCAGCGTCTTCGACGAGCCAGTTTTTCTTGTGCTTTGCGGGACGCTTCCGCTTGTCTGGCACCACACGCGTGGCCGCAGGGGCCAGGCCCGAGTTTCGCGCCGCGCGCCGCGCCTCTTTGCCGGCGTCGAGAACTTTCTTCTTGCGCTTCTTCATTTCAGCCACTCTTGCGAGTAATTTCGACGACCGCTCGCCAGGCCTGGTCGATCGCCTCGTTGGTGTACGCAAATGCTCCGGCGTCGGAGTTCGCGATATGAATTTTGCCGAATGCGGCGCGTCCGATTTCGCACGGAGATTGCCCCGGAGGCCACTCCGGATCGTACAGCGAGTTGTACTCGTACGCGTACCCGTGCGGCCAGCGATTGACGGTGATGGCCTGAATGTCGCGCGCGGGATCGAATCCGCCGGGACCAAGCGCGCGGCCCAACTCATCGCGAATGTTGCGTTCGAATGTTTCGAAGGCGGTGGTGAACAGTTTGGTGCGTCCGGCACGCTGCTGTTCGCGGGCCGACAAGCCCGGCGAGCATGGAACGTGCTGCATATGCAGCACACAGGGCTGGTTGGCGTCCTCAGGATACTCGTATCCGCCCATGCTGACCGGGAAATCGAGTTCGATGCTGGAGAAAAAACTGCCCGGGCAGGTCGCGCCACTCATCTTCAACTTCTCAAACGCGTGGCGATTGCGGATTTGCACGTTGGTGTAGACCAGTGGAACTTTCACGCCGTAAGCCAGCGCTTCCTTCTGCTTTGCGCTCATCTCCGGGCACAAATACGGAATGATCATGTTCCAGCACGCCAGCACGCAGGCGGAGGCGCGCACCGAATGAGCTTTGCCGTCACGAACGTAGGTGACCACCACTCCCGCCAGCGAATTCCCTTCAGCCGCATTTGCAGCACGCACTACGGTTGAGTTCAGGCGGATGCGCACGGGCGATGCGGAATCGTCCAGCGAGGAATAATTCATCTTGGAGAGCACGATGTCTTCCATGGTGTTGCCGGGCGCGGAGCCGGGAATCAACTTTCGCATCAGCAGGCGCGCGATGGACGCATTGCCATCAGGAAAATGATAGATGTAGTGGGAGTCGTCCTGCTTGGTGATCTCGAGACCGATTCCGGGCCCCGGGGGACCGGAGAGGTCCATGCCCTGAAAGCCTGGATGGCTGCCCAAGCCGGCCAAGTCGCCGGCGGGCACGGCGTCGGGGCCAACTCCATACAGGCCGTAAGTGGAGGATTGAAAATAGGCGATCGCGCCGGGATCCACTTTCACATCGCGGAGCAGGAAATCCTTGTAGCTCGTGCGTGCGAGGTAGGCTTTCTTTTCCGCGGGGCTCTTGCCAGACAGATAGTCCACTTTTTCCATGTAGAGGTGCGCGAGATCTTTCTGCACGGCGGGCGATAGCGGTGTCTTGGCGAGATATTCCGGCCAGGAAGGCTTGCCCACTCCGACGACGGTGCAATCCTGGCCAAAGGTTTCCTTGTCGAAGAAATATCCGTGGCTCAGTCCGCGCGAAGCGAAAAACTTCTGATCGAAATATTTCTCAAAGCGCTCGACCTCGATGCCCAAGTCCTTGAACAGGCCTTTGGCCTCTGGGCTGTATAGGCGGGGTCCGGCGATCGACTGCGTGCCGCCGTAGCCGATTAGCAAACGGCCGCCGGAGTGGAATTCGTTGCGCTTGGCATGACCGCCGAAGTCATCGTGGTTTTCCAGAATAAGCACGCGTGACTTCGGGCCCGCTTGCTGGCGATAAAAATAGGCGGCTGCGAGGCCACTGATCCCGCCGCCCACCACGATCAGATCGTAGGATTCGGAATCGGGCGTGGGGCTGTCCCAATGTTTGCCATCGCGTAGAGAGTGCGCCACTTCCCACGATCCGTCGTGGCTTCCGCGCAATCCCGTTTTCGTGGGCGGATAGTAGTCGCCGGCCTGCGATGGCTCGAGCGGCGCCGCAGGAAGGCCGAACGTCTCACCCCACGCCCCGCGGGAAAGGGCAAGTGAAGCACCCACTGCGATACTCGCGCCGTTCAGAAAATCTCGCCGCGTGACTCGCCGCTTCATTCCTAACGCGGCGTCATGCTTTGCGTCGATCACTACGCGCTCCTAGATATTTTCCTGCGGACGAGAATCACCACAGGCACTGGATAACTAAAATCAACGTGACTGCCCCGGACACCCTATCGGACGCACGCGCAATAGAGAAAGCCACGTGGCGAACGTTTTGTCCCGTCAGCGCGTCGAATTGGCGGCGTTTCTTCTCCATGGGGTCAGCACTGAATAGCGCGGCACCGCGGTCGCGTTATGCTTGCTTGAGCCTAGCAATTTGCGGCGGCACAACCAACCCACCGCCGCTTGCGCGGAACTTTTCGACACACCGATCGACTCCGCCAACTCCTGGTAGCTGATCTGCACGATGCCATTGCGGCGCTTTTGTTCGGCAGCAAGCCACACGTACACCAGGAACGCGACGGGGCGGCGGTCATGGCCGACCAAGTCGCGCATCAGGACGTCGGTGATGTAATCGTCGAGCGCGGGCATCGCTATACCGGTCGTTAATATAGCATTTACTGGCCGATTGCGGCCGGCATTTCGGCAGGGGTATCCTGCGCGGCAACAGAGAAGCAACACAAACAACACAGGAGGCCCGCATGATTCGCGGCATTAAGTTCGTAGGGATTCCGGTTCGCGATCAGGATGTTTCGCTGAAGTTCTACACCGAGCAGCTCGGATGCAAAGTGGTGACCGATCAACCTTTCGGCGAAGGCCAGCGCTGGATCGAGTTGCTCATTCCGGGTGCGGAGTCCGGACTGGCGCTGTTCACACCGAAAGGGCACGAAGACCGCATCGGCCAGTTTCAGTCGATTTCGTTCTGGTGCGACGACGTTTTCGCTACTGCGAAGGCGCTCAAATCCAAGGGCGTGAACTTCGCGACGGAACCCAAGGCAGAGTCCTGGGGCACCAGCGCCATCTTCAAGGATCCCGACGGAAACCAATTTGTGCTGGGCACCCGGTAAGCCAGCCGGTGCGTCCGCAGGGCGATCGGAAGCATCCCGCTAGAAGCCGAAGGTGATCTGGAGATCGATGCGGCGATTCGCAGTGTTCGAAGAATATGGGCCGCCGGCGAGTCCGTTGGATTCGCCGAACAGCGGCGAGCTGAGATTTCCGATGGGCGTCGCTTCGTTCACGTTGTTCAGCACGTTTCGCGCGGACACGGCGAAGGTGAGAGAGTAGCGGCGATTCGAAGGCGCGTCGAAGCCGCCCGGGCCACCGCCGCCGCGGCCTCCAAAACCGCCGCCGCCGCGCCCGCCACCACCGCCTCCACCTGGTCCGCGACCGAAGGTTCCGCCGCCTCCGGGTCCGCCCGGACCGCCGCTGGTGTTGATGGTTTCTTTCTTTTTGCCGAAGCCGAGGGTTTTGCTCAGGCGCAGATTCAAGACGAAGCGTCCTGGGCCGGTCGCGTCAAACACCGGGATGACGCCTTCACCAGCCGCGGGCGCCAGGTTGAAGCAGCCGAATTTGGTCTGCACCACGTTGGCGGCCGGTGCACTGCAACTGGCCGGGGCGGGCCGCGCGTTGAATTGTGCGTCGCCGAATAGATCTTCGCCCGTGGTGATGTTGAAAGGAACACCGGAGCTGGCAATCAGGAAAGGGCTGAGACGAAATCCTTTCGGCAGCCCCACGGTGCCGCCCATGAACAATCGCTGGCGATAATCAAATGCTGCGCGGCCATAGTCCAGCGCAACATTCTGAGGATCGGAGGGCATGAACGATGCGCCGGAGGTGTCGCTGTTGGCGTAATTCAGGACGTAGTAACCGAACATCGAGAGCTTGGCGCCCATGCGCACACTGCCGTTGACGATGAGCTGATTCTGCTTGAAGACGCCGCCCGACTGATATTGATACAAAATCTGGTTGGGCGGCGGAGCGCCCGCTTCGTTGGCGTTGATGAAATTCGTATAGAAGGCGTGCACGCCTCGCGAATTCAGATAGGTCACCGCGATGTTGGCGACTCTCGTTAACTGCCGCTCCACGCTGACGCCGGTCTGCATGGTGTAAGGCGTGCGCAGGTCGTTGTTGGGGACATAAATAGTCTGCGGCGAAGCGAGGGCGCCGGCAAACTCGGAGGGCAGCACCGTGCGCGTGGGGTCGAAGAAAGTCGGATTGGGCAACAGGAATTGCTGCTGAATCGTGCCGTTTTGTAATTGCTGCACAAGAATATCGTCACTGGTGAAGCGATCGTAGAAAATGCCAAAGCCCGCGCGCAGCACCATCTTCGGCGCGCTCTTTCCTTTCGCCCCGATGCCCCAGGCCATGCCGACGCGCGGCGCAAAGTCGGCGTGATCGCCGAGGTTGTTCTGGGTCTCGTAGCGCAGGCCGTAGCTGAAGGAGACGTTGGGGCGAAAGCGCCAATCGTCCTGAACGAAAAACGCACCATCGACATAGTTGACGTCGGTGACGGCGCGTCCCGCGGTGTTGAACGACAGTGAATAAAAACTGGGCCCGCCGCCCATCGCCTGGATGGTGGAGAAAGGCAAGCCGGCGGCCTGACCTTGCAAAGTGATCTGGTAGGCCTCGAGCGGAGTGACCTGGCAATTATCGGTGGCGGTCGGGGTGCACCCGGGGAGCAAGCGCTTGCCGAAGGAATAGCCGCCGTTGAAGGTTTGATTCGTGGAATTGTTGTCCCGTGTCGCACGGACGCGGCCGCCGATTTTCAACGCATGGGCGCCGCGGGTCCAATACATTTGATCTTGCAGCTCGTAGCGATTCTGGGTGTCGTCGTTGATGCCAGTGGTGTTGCCGCCGGTGGAGAATGCCCCGGTGACGCTGACTTGCGGCAGGGTGCTGACCGGTTTCTGGTTGGCCACTTCGTGGATGTATTGAAAGCGGGTCTCGTTGAGCAAACGCGGGCTGAGCGTTTGCGTGTCGCTGACTTGCAGGGTGTTTTCGGAGTCGAACTGATTGGTGCCGAGTGAGGGCAAATTGAAAGCGCCGACGCTCTCGTTGTCCTGCTCCTGCTGGTAGTGCTGAAATCGCACCGAGAGAATGTTGGTGGCGCTGATCTGGTAATCCAGGCGTGGACTAAGATTGATGCGCGTGTCGGGGTTGGGAACCGCCTGGCTGAAAGGCGTGATTGCGAACGTGGTGGGGTCGACGATCTGCGCGCTGACCACGTTCAAGTTGTTGATGTTGCGCTGCTCGTAGGTGAAGAACATCGAGGCTTTCTTGCTGAGCGGGCCGCCGATATTGCCGCTGAACTGCGTGGACTCATAGCCCGGCGGTTCTTCGCCGGCCGGTAAGCGCTCAAACGGATTCCGCGCGTTAAATCCCGCAGTGGTGCCGGTCAAGAACAGTTGACCGTGCCATTGATCCATGCCGGGCTTGGTCAGAATTTCGATTCTTCCGTAGCCCAGCTTGTCGTACTCCGCGGAAAATGGATTCTGGTTGATGCGGATCTCGCGGATGGAAGCTTTCGGCGGCAACTGGCCGGCGGTGAAGCCGTCGATGTAAATCTGTCCGCCGTTGGGGCCGGCAGAAGGCCCGGCCAGCGCCTGCAGATCTGATTGCAACTCGTCAGGATCGTCGGAGAGCGCTTCGAGATCCTTGCCTTGCAGCACCACCGCGCCGGCGTTGCTTGCGGGGTTGACGTCGAGCGCGGTCGCCGCTTCGTCGGTCACTGTGACTTTCTCGGCTTGTGTCTCGATGCTCAGCCGGGCATCCAGCTTCTGGACTTGCCCACCGGCGATCTCCACCGCAGGGTTGTCGAATTCCGTGAAACCCTGGGCGATGATTTTTACGCTGTATTTTCCGGGCGCGAGATTTTTCACTTCGTAGATGCCGTCGCGATTGGTATTGGCGGTAATGGCATCGCCCGCCGGGGTGGTCACGATCACCGTCGCGGTTCCCACCGCGCTGCCGGACGGATCGGTCACCTGGCCGCGAAGCGAGCCGGACGCGGCGGCGCCCTGCGCAGACACGCGCAATGGAACAAGCGCGGCGAGCAATGCCAGTGCGGCGCAGAGAAGATACCTTTGCAGTGGCCCAGAATTCATCGAGTCTCCTGAAATCTCACTAGACGAAGTCGCGGCTCCGGGAGGTCACTGCGCGGCCGCATCGCCGCCGGGGGCACCGTTCAGGCTCCAGGGAGTAAGAATGGATTGCCCGCTATTAGGTGAAGCTTGCAGAATCGGTTCGACGCCGGCCAGCAAGGTGATCGCGGTGACACCGCCGGTCTGCCCATCCGATGTTGCGACGATCATGACCGCGTCGCCTTTCTGTAGGTCTGCCAAGGTCGATGCCGGCAAGCGGCTGAGCGCCTGCTGAAAGTCCGCGCCGGCGCCTGTTTGCCGGGCGCCCGACGCTGCGCCGTTGGCCTCGCTTTGTCGCCCGACTGGGCCGGGATTGGCTGGAGTTGGGTTGGACGATGCCGATGCGGCGGAAGTTGAGCCCGATGCAGAGCCGGTAGCGCCGTGGCCGGCGTTTTCAAGCGCGGCGTTCGGCCCCTCGCTGGAATTCCCTTTCAATCGCGCGGCGATGCGTTGCGCCATCGGTTCCGGGAGTTTCTTCAGTTGCGAAATGGCGCCGACCTTCACGACGACGGGCTTTTTCGTGGCCAGGTCGTTTACGGTGATCGATTGCGCATGAGCATCGACCGAGGTGACTGTGCCCGCGATATTGCGGAACGACCCGGATACGATTTCGTCGGCCGCCAACGAGCCGCCGTCGGCCCTACGCGAGCCGCGCGCCCGCAGTTGGTCTCCCACTTTGATCTGATCGAAAGGCGCAGCCGTGGCCTCGTCGAAATTGACCGAGCCAGATGCGTAACGCCGCAACACTGTGCTTTTGGTGGTTGTGACGGTCACGTGCTTGTTGGCGCCGGGCGTCGAAGTATCGATCTGCACGGTGCCCGCCGCCGAATCCACCACGGTGACCAAACCACCGACGCCGTTTTTCTGCCAATCGGCGCGTTCGTGCGCGTGCTTTTCGGCAAGGTCGGCCTTTTTCATGGCGATCAGGGAAACCGCGAGCAGCGATTGGCCGTCGTCTCCGGCCTTGCCGCGAACCAAGATGCGGTCGCCGGCCTGTAAGTCCTCAAGGGCCAGCGGCGCAGCGTTTTTCAGATCTGTCGAGCCCGGCTCGACACGGACCACTCGCGCACCGTCCTGCACAATCACGGTCATCTCGCCACCCGATTCCGGCGCGAGCGTGATGTTCCTGCCCGCCACTGATTTCACCGTGCCGACCGATTTAGCAGAAGACGCCGCCTGTCCCGCCGTCAGAGCCGGGGCAGTCTCTTGCGTCCGAGCCGGGAGCAAATTCCCGGTCAACGCAAGGAAGCCGACCAGGGTGGCTGGCATCGCCAAGCGCAGATTTCGACGGCCCTTGGAATTGCGCTTCTCTCTCACAACCCTCCAGTTTCGTGAATTCCCCAAAAAACTCGCGTTAGTTCCCCGGCGCAAAAATGCGCGCATACCGTCTCAGTTTAGACGTATTCAAGGCATAGGTGTGTTACAGGTGCGGCTTGATTAGAACGAGCCTCGGTTACTTGTTGGACGCGCCTCACATGCCATAATCATGATGAGGAGGCCGGCGCCCCGCCCTGCGAGCTCCCAGCTGAACCCAATTTATGGTATTTCCGCGGCCATTTACCGCATCCCTGTTCCTTACCCTCTTCGCAGCCACCGCTTCGCTTGTGGCCCAGAGCAACTCGGGCGAAATACGCCTTAAAGTTACCGATCCCTCCGGCCTGGGCGTGCGCAGCGAAGTCGCCCTGGTGTCTGACGCCAGCGAATTTCGAAAGACGCTTTCCACCGACGATTCCGGTGAACTGACCGTCAAGCGGCTGCCTTTCGGCGTGTATCGCTTGAAAATCACAGGTTCCGGGTTCACCGAATTCACGGATTCGGTCGAGGTGCGCTCCGCGGTGCCGTTCGAATACTTCGCCAGGCTGACCATCGCCGCGCCGAACACATCGGTGGTGGTGAACGATTCGGACACGCTGATCGATCCGCATCGCATCGGCGATACCAAGCATCTGGGCGCCGACGCGATCGCCAATCGCCAGAGTTCGCTGCCGGGCCGCTCGCTACAGGATCTCGTCAACTCCCAGCCCGGCTGGCTCTACGAGGGCAACGCGGTGCTGCACCCGCGGGGGTCGGAGTATCAGACGCAGGTAGTGGTCGACGGCCTGCCGCTGACCGACAATCGTTCACCGAGTTTCGGGCCGGAGATCGAAGCCGACGACATTCAGTCGCTTAGCATTTACACCGCGACGTTCCCCGCCGAGTACGGGCGCAAGATGGGCGGGGTGATCGAGGTCAACACCGCGCGCGACCCGCGCCAAGGCCTGCACGGGCAAGTGGTCTTTTCCGGCGGGAGCTTTGACACCGCCGGGGCCTACGCGCAGGCGCAGTATCAGTGGGGCAAAAATACGCTGGGAGTCAGCGCCAGCGGAGACAGGACCGATCGATATCTGAACCCGGTGGTGCCGCAAAATTTCACCAATACCGCTACCACCGGTGGATACTCGACCAGTTACGAACGCGACCTGACGGATCGCGATCGCCTCAGCCTCTCGCTGCGTCACGAATTCTCGCGCTTCCAGCTTCCCAACGAGCAGCTTCAGCAGGCCGCCGGGCAGCTGCAAAATGGCGATAACTTCGAGACCATGGGCACGGTTTCCTACCAGCACATATTTTCGCCCAGCATGGTGGGCGACCTGCGCGGCATGGTGCGCGACAGCTTTAACGATCTGTACTCCAATCCGTTTTCGACGCCGGTGATGGCCTTCCAGCACAATTATTTTCGCGAAGGCTACTTCAAGGGGTCGGTTTCCATCCATCGTGGCGGCCATGAGTGGAAAGCAGGGTTGGAATCCGACGCGGCCATGCTGCACGAGCACTTCAACAGCGAGATCACCGATTTCAGCAGGTTCGATCCGGATACACCACCGACCTTCGTCTTCGTCGGCAGCCGTCCTGACCTGGAGCAATCCGCGTTCTTGCAGGATCAGATCCGGCTAGGCAAATGGACCGTCAGCGCCGGCCTGCGCTGGGATCATTATCAACTGGTAGTGAATGAAAATGCCGTCAGCCCGCGTTTGGCCATCGCGCGTTACTTCCCCAGCCTGGAGCTGGTGCTGCACGCGTCCTACGACCGCATCTTTCAAACACCGGAGTCCGAAAACCTGCTGATTTCCAGTTCGCCGCAAATTGTTTCGCTGAGCGATCAGGTGCTGCGCTTGGCGGTGAAGCCTTCGCACGGCAATTATTTTGAGGTCGGCGCGAGCAAAGGGCTGTTCAAGCAATTGCGCTTCGATCTCAATTTCTACGATCGCCGCGTCAACAACTTCGCCGACGACGATCAGCTGCTGAGCACCGCCGTAAGCTTTCCCATCGCTTTCGACAAAGCTTCGATCTACGGAGTTGAAAGCAAGATTGAAATCCCGCACTGGGGGAAGCTCGATGGCTTTGTGAGTTATTCCTATATGGTTGGGGCGGCCTATCTGCCGGTCACCGGCGGCCTGTTCCTCGGCGATGACGCCTCGAGCGCGCTTAGCAATATCACCGGCCGCTTCTGGGTATCGCAGGACCAGCGCAACACCGTGCGCACGCGCTTCCGCTATCAGTTCGCAAGCCGCTTCTGGGCCGGCGTCGGAGCGGACTACGGCAGCGGCCTGCCCTTTGAATTTACCGGCGACGAAGCCGACGCTGCGGCCACCTATAGCCAGCAGGTTCTCGATCGTGTGAATTTCGATAAGGGCCGCGTGCGCCCCAATTTCGCGATTAACGCCTCGGCTGCCGCCGCCATCTACAAAACCGAGAAACTGACCGTTCGCCTCCAGGTGGATGGGCAAAACCTCAATAATCGCCTCAACGTCATCGATTTCGGAGGCCTGTTCTCCGGCAACGCCATCGCGCCCCCGCGCAGCTATGCTCTGCGCCTGACTAGCAGCTTCTGAACACGGTTTTTGCCCTCACAAAATTCTTAGATACCGCTGATCACTTCCCAAGCCTCTAGTTTGTATCCTCGGTGACGCGGTTGAAACCGTTGCGCTCGATCACAAGCACCATTCGCGCGGCAGCAAGAGATTTCGCCATCGCGAATGGAGATTTCGAGCACTCGTTCGCTTCCGGAAGGAGAGGCCCGTGGCGGACGTCATTTTTACCTTGCTGACCATCGCGTTCTTTGCGGTCGCCGTCCTCTATCTTCGCGGTTGTGAGCGACTGCGCTAACACCGCACTCCTATGTTCGAAAACATTGCACTGACGATCGTCTGCATGCTGCTGTTCGGTTACCTGCTGGCGGCACTCCTTCAGCCGGAGAAGTTCTGACCATGACCGCGAACGGCTGGCTGCAAATCGGATTTTTCCTGCTGGTCATCCTGGCGATCACCAAGCCGGTAGGCCTGTTCATGGCGCGCGTTTTCAATCGCGAGAAAACGTTCCTCGATTTCGCGCTGCGTCCCGTCGAACGGCTAACCTATCGCCTCTGCGGCATCCGCGAAGATCACGAAATGCGCTGGACCGAATATGGCGCAGCCATGCTGCTGTTCAGCGCTGTTTCGATGATCCTTGTGTATCTCATCGAACGCACCCAGCACTGGCTCGCTTTCAACCCGCAAGGGCTCGCCAACGTCGCGCCCGACCTGGCGTGGAATACGGCCTCATCTTTCACCACAAAACACCAACTGGCAGTCTTACGTTCCCGAAACCACCATGAGCTATCTGACGCAGATGGCCGGGTTGGCGTATCACAACTTCGCGTCGGCAGCGACGGGCATCGCGCTGGCCATTGCTCTGATCCGCGGCGTCGTGAGGCGTGAATCCAAGACCATCGGCAACTATTGGGTGGATCTCACGCGATCGTTTCTGTGGGTATTGCTCCCGATCTCACTGGTGGCGTCGTTGTTCTTCGTTTCGCAAGGCGTGGTGCAAACCCTCAAGCCTTACGCGAGCGCGCAACTTGTGGAGCCGCAAACCGTTCCGTTGCCGGGACCTGACGGCAAGCCCGTTTCGCAGAAGGTAAGCCAGCAGCTGATCGCCCTCGGTCCGGTCGCGTCTCAGGAAGCCATCAAGATGTTCGGCACCAACGGTGGCGGCTTTTTCAACACCAACAGCGCGCATCCGTTCGAAAATCCGACTCCACTCACCAACTTCCTGCAAATGGTGCTGATCTTCGCGATTCCCAGCGGGCTTACCTTTACGCTGGGTCGCATGACCGGTTCGCCGCGGCACGGCTGGCAGTCTGGGGGGCCATGGCATTTCTGTTCCTGGTCGGCGTCGCCGCGGCATATTGGGCGGAGTCGTACGGCAATCCTCAACTCGCCGGCGTCAATCAGTCGCCGACCGCGCTGCAAGCCGGCGGCAACATGGAAGGCAAGGAAGTCCGCTTCGGCATCCCCAATACCGCGCTGTTCGCCGCGGTCACCACGGATGCCAGTTGCGGCGCGGTCAACGGCCTGCACGACTCATTCACGCCGCTGGGTGGAATGGTTCCGCTGCTCAACATTATGCTTGGAGAAATCATTTTTGGCGGCGTGGGTTCCGGACTCTACGGCATTCTCGTCTTCGTGATCCTTGCGGTGTTTATAGCCGGCCTGATGGTCGGCCGCACGCCTGAATACCTCGGCAAGAAGATTGAGGCATTTGACGTAAAAATGGCCATGCTCTCCGTGCTGGTATCGTCGATGACCATTCTTCTTTTCGCGGCCGCCGCGGTGGTCAGCAAAGCCGGCCTCGCCGGAATTTCAAATCCGGGACCGCATGGCCTCTCGCAAATCCTGTATGCCTATACCTCAGGCACTGGGAACAATGGATCGGCATTCGGGGGGATTAGCGCCAACACGCTGTGGTTCAACTCCACCATTGGTCTGGCCATGCTGCTCGGCAGATTTTTCGTGGTCATCCCCATCCTCGCCATCGCCGGAAACCTCGCGGGAAAGAAGTCCAGCCCTGCTTCGCTCGGCACTTTTCCGGTTACGAGCCCGCTGTTCGCTACACTGCTGGTTTCCACCATTCTGATCGTTGGCGCGCTCACGTTTTTTCCGCCGCTCAGCCTGGGACCCATTCTCGAGCATCTCCTGATGCTCGCCGGAAAGGCTTTCTAGGGATTATGGATCAACACGCACCAGCCAAGGCCAAACCGCTCGCAGACAAGAAGATCGTTACGCGTGCGATCGCAGACTCGTTCAAAAAGCTGCATCCCCGCACCATGAAGCGCGAGCAAGCCAGAGGCAAACTTGTAGCCATGACCGGAGACGGCACCAATGACGCTCCGGCGCTGGCGCAGGCCGATGTCGGAGTGGCCATGAACACCGGCACGCAGGCCGCCAAGGAAGCCGGCAACATGGTCGATCTCGACTCCAATCCCACCAAGCTCATCGAAATCGTGGAAATTGGCAAGCAACTGCTCATCACTCGCGGGGCGCTCACTACTTTTTCCGTCGCCAACGATGTCGCTAAGTACTTCGCCATTATTCCCGCAATGTTTGCCGCGGCTTTTCCGCAACTCAATGTGTTGAACGTGATGCATCTGGCGACGCCGCAGTCCGCGATCCTCTCCGCGGTGATTTTCAACGCTCTGATTATCATTGCGTTGATTCCGCTGGCGCTGCGAGGCGTCCGTTATCGTCCGGTAGGGGCAGCCGCTTTGTTACGGCAAAACCTGCTGATTTATGGCGCCGGCGGGGTCTTCGCGCCGTTTCTAGGCATCAAGTTGATCGATCTGCTGATCACCTATCTTCACTTCGCATGAGTTTAAGGAGTAGCGCGGCGCCTAGGTGCCGCGTTTTGCGATGGCACGGGCAGCAGGAAGGCTAAGAATGAGCACAGCACAAACTAGTCATCCGGAAGTACAAGCAGGCATTGGCGACAAAGGCTGGGCTTGCGAAGGTGCGAGTCTTCAGCCGAGCGTATCTTCGGAAAAGGACCGCTCGGAGGGAACGGCAATAAGCGCCAACCTGCGCGTCGCCATTCTGGTGACGGTAGTTACCACGGTGATCTTCGGTTTGATTTATCCGCTGGCAGTTACGGCGCTGGCTCAAATCTTGTTCCCGGTGCAAGCCAACGGCAGTTTGCTCCAGCGCAACGGCCAGGTGATTGGCTCGCAACTCCTTGGGCAGGCTTTTTCCGGGCCCGGATACTTCCACTCGCGACCGTCGGCAGCGGGCGCAGGCTACGATGCTTCGCAGTCGTCGGGCTCGAACCTCGCGCCCACGAATCATCAATTGCTGGATCGCGTGAAATCCGATGTAGAAAGATTGCGTGCAGAAAATCCCGGCGCTGCCGTCCCCGTTGACTTGATCACCGCGTCCGGCTCCGGCCTCGACCCCGACATCTCGCCTGCCGCCGCCGAATTCCAAGTGCCCAGAGTAGCCCGCGAACGCGGGCAGACCGAAGCCCAAGTCCGTTCCCTGATGGCCAAGCATACGCTAGGCCGCCAGCTAGGATTCCTAGGTGAGTTCCGCGTGCGGGTTTTGGAACTGAACCTCGACCTCGATGCGCAAACAGCGGCAAAATAGAAATTTGAGCAATACTTTATTCACATCCACGAGCTAGGACTTTCTGGAAGAGGGTTTGGAGGCAATCGTACGGCCGGGATGGAATCGATATCCGATCCATGGCTCCGTCAATATATATTTCGGTTTTGCCGGATCGGCTTCGATCTTCTTGCGCAGCTGGTTGATGACTACGCGCAAATTCTCGGTCTCTTCACCATAGTCCGGGCCCCACACCGACTGCAACAGCCTGCGGTGCGTTAAGGGCTTACCCTGGTTGGCCACCAGATGCTTCAACACGTCGTATTCCTTGGGCGTCAAATGCACGTCGTGGCCCCGCACCGTAACTGCGCGGCTGTCAAAATCGATGGTCACGTCTTTCGATACGAACGGCCGCACCTCCTCACCTGGCGCATAACGCCGAAGCGCGGCACGTACTCGCGCCAGCAACTCTTGAATCCCAAATGGCTTCACCACGTAGTCGTCAGCTCCGGCGTCCAGGGCCGCGACCTTGTCGCGTTCCGCGTTGCGCACCGTCAACATGATGATCGGCGCGTCGGTCGCCCGCCGAATTTCGCGACATGCCTCTATGCCGCCCATCCCCGGCATATTCACATCCAGCAAAATCAGGTCCGGTTTGTTCTTCCGCACAGACTCGATCGCATCTTCTCCGTTCGTCGCCTCGGTGATCACGTAGCCGCTGGCGGAGAGGGTGGAACGCATCACCCGCCGGATCTGCGGCTCGTCATCGACCACGAGTATGGTTGGCGACCCGCTCACCTGGTCTCCTCGCGTAAGCGATCGGTCCTGCTGTGCGCGCGAGCCTGCGATTGATCCAGCGTACGCCCGGCCGCCGGGTGATCGATGGGCAGCGTGAACGAAAATACGGAACCGTGCCCGGTCTGGCTGGTAACGCTCATCGTTCCGCCCTGCGCCGTTACCAGCGCCTTGGCGATGGGCAGGCCCATGCCGGTGCCGCGCACCAGATACCTCTGATCCTTGCCGCGATAGAATTTCTCGAAGATCATGGTTTGGTCAAAGTCATCGATTCCCGGCCCTTGATCGGCCACGCTGATGGCCACACAATCGCCAGTCAGCTCCGCGGCAATCGTGATCGGCAGGTCCTTCGGCGAATACAGATTCGCGTTGTCGATCAATTGCACCATGGCCTCTTTGGCGCGTTCCAGATCCGCGCGCACCGGCGGAAGCTCTGCGCTTATCTGCACTTTCAGCGGGCGTCCCGACAGCGCGAGCCTGCAGTGGGCCAGAGATGCATGCACGATCTCGCCGACTGGTACGCTCTCGAGCTGCAGATCAAACTCGCCAGCCTCCAATTTCGCCATTTCCCCGGCCTCTTCCACCAACCGGTTCAAGCGATCGCATTCCTCGTCCACGACGGTCAGCAATTCCTGCGTCTGTGCCGCGTCAGACCGCTGCGAACTCAGCAGGCTCGTCACCGCCGCCTTCATCGACGTCAGCGGGGTGCGAAAATCATGGGTAATCGAATCGATCAGCGCGGACTTCAGCCGTTCTCCCTGGCGCTCCGCTTCGGTCTGGCTCAGTTGCTCCACCGCGCGCGCCCGCTCGATCGCAATTGCCACCAGCGTGCTCACCGCCTCCACCGATTGCCGCGAGAGTTGCGATCCCGATATCCCTAGGCTGGCGATTGGCCGCACGCCCATCCGGATCGGCAGGAAGTACACTCCGCGCTCGGCGTCCATGGTCACTTCGTCATGCAAAAACGCCGCCCGCATCCGCTCTTCATCCAGATGCGCCGCGCCGAATCCCGAGCGGTAGAATTTGTCCTTTTGAGGCAAAAACAATTCCGCCGCTCCGGCCTCGAAACTCTCCACAATGTAGTCAGGAATGGCGTTCATCAGCTGGATGACATTGCCTTCGCCCAATAATTTCCGGCTGAAGCGATACAGCCGCTCGACCTCTCGCCGCCGCCGATGAGCTTCGTCTGCTTGCTTGCGAATTCGCGACGAGAGCTGGCTACCCACGATCGACGTCACTACAAACGCAAATAGCGCCACCCAGTTCTGCGGATCGGCGATCGTCAGCGTCCCCACCGGCGGCAGAAACAAATAGTTGAACACCAGCATCGCCGCCAGCGACATGAACACCGAAACAGCGATGCCCCACACCGCCGAAACTGCTAAAATTGCGAGCAAGAACGATAACGCGACGGTAGTTTGATTGACGTGCAGAACGTCGCGATACAGGAATGTGATGCCGGTGATCAGCGCCAGCGCTACGCCAACGCCCATCGTGCGGCCGGCCAGGAATCGCTGCATCCCGTTATTCTACCGCGCCATGGGTAAAGAAACCGTAAGCGTCGTTCCAACCCATGTAGCGGCCACCTTCTGCGTGCCCTGAGGCACGAAGGGAGGCGGGCGCAATTCGTCGCGGCAAAACGTTTGCCATCACCCGCGAATTCGGAGACGCCTCTGTGCCCAAGAAGCCTGAAGACTGGCTGGAAGTCGCTTCGCCGCCGGCCAAAACTCGCGGCATTTTCAAACTCTTCCTCGGCTACGCCCCCGGCGTCGGCAAAACTTTCAGCATGCTCAGCGAGGCCATCCGGCGTCACAGCCGCGGCGAGGACGTGGTGATTGGCGTGGTGGAATCCCACGGCCGCAAAGGGGTCGAGGAACTGCTCTCTCAACTCGAAATTATTCCTCGCAAGAAACTCGAATATAAAGGGACCACGTTCGAAGAGATGGATGTGGACGCCATCCTCGCCCGCCATCCCGAAGTCGTGCTTGTGGACGAGCTCGCGCACACCAACATCCCCGGCAGCAAACATCGCAAGCGCTACGAAGACGTGCAGGAAATCCTTGCCGCCAAAATCGACGTGGTGGCCACTCTCAATATCCAACACATTGAGAGCCTCGCGCCGGTGGTGCGCTCCATCACCGGCATCATCGTCCGTGAGACCGTTCCGGACTGGGTCCCGCTCACCGCCTCAGAAACCGTGATGGTCGACCTCACTCCGGAAGCCCTGCAGAACCGCATGAAGCGCGGTGACGTCTACAGCACCGAAAAAATCGAGCGCTCGCTGACAAATTTCTTCCGCCGCGGCAATCTCATCGCTCTCCGTGAACTCGCCCTCCGCCAGGTCGCTGAGCAGGTTGATCGCAGCCTCGAAAGTTACATGGAAGCGCAGGACATCCGCAAAAACTGGGGCGTCCGCGAACGCATGGCCGTGTGCGTCTCCGCCAATCCTACCGGCCAATATCTGATCGCTCGCAGCGCCCGCATGGCGCGCCGCATGGACGCCGAGCTGTACGTCATTCACGTGGATCGCGAAATCGGCCCGAAAGAGCCGAATCATGAGGCGCTGGCCGCCAATCTCCGGTTCGCCGAAAATCTAGGCGCCAAAGTTGTGCGCCTCAAAGGCCGCAGCGTCGCCGACACCGTCGCGGAGTTCGTGCGCTCCAAGCACATCACACAAGTCATCTTCGGCCGCGCGGCAGTTCGCGACTGGCGCAAGTATCTCTACCTCTCGGCCGTCCATCGATTTTTAAGGGAATCACCAGCAGTGGACGTGCACATCGTCACCCAGGAACCCGAAGAAGAGTAACTCTCCGATTCACGGAGCGTTGGATCGCTCCAATGGGCCGGCCAGCTCCAAGTCAACGTCCACGGTCTTGTCCGCCTTCAAAAAGAAATTGCTCGGACTCTTCAGACCCCAGGCGATATACGGCACGTTGAACTTCGCCGTCCCCTTCCAGTGATCAGTCGCTAGTTCCGCTTGCACCGGGACGGTAATTTCGTGCTCGGAGCCGCGCAGCAAGAAGATTCCGTGAATTTGCACGGTCACACTACCTTCCGCGGCCACTTTGCCTTCTACGCGATCCGGACGAAACGCGATCTCCTTGAATTTTGCGCTCTCGATGATTTCCCGGTGCATTTTCTTGTCGCGCCCGTCGTTCCCGCTTTCGCCGCTCGCTGCGTCGATCACAATCTCGCCGCCTGCCCTGCCGCTCCCGGTGTCGATTCGCATCGCGCCGCCCTTCACCGCAAAAGTTCCATGCACGGTGTGCAGCGTACTCCCCAATGTCCAGTGCACTTGGCTTTGCGCCGGATTCACGCGCAACGCAAGCACCTTCGCCTGCCCCTGCTGCGGCGAGGCAGTAGCAACCTGCGGCGAAAGACCCGGTAGCAACGCGATAGCCACAATTACAACTATCGGCACGCCAAGTCCTCGACCAGCCTGAGCAATTTTCATTCGCATCCTTTGCCGACCCGAAACGCGTGCCGACCGAAACCTGCCCATGATTCTATGCCGCAACGAATCTCCAGCCCAGCATCGCTCCCGCCGACGCCCACTCTTGCACGCTCGACGTCACTCCCGCGTGAATCGCCAGCAGCCGCGCGAATAGCTCCGCATCGGAGGCCAGCGCTCGAATAGCCCGCTCACGCAATCGCGTTCGACCATCCAGCAGCAGCATTAGCCGGCCGATCATTGCCGGCTGCCTCGACAGCCGCCTGTGCGCCGCGGCGTAGCCCCGCAAATCACCCGCTTCGAGCGCGTCCCCCAGCGCCAGAGCTTGCCGAAAACCCAGGCACAAGCCTTCACCCGTGATCGCGTCCACACTTCCGGATGCATCTCCGATCAACACTACATTGCCTTCAAATACCCGCGGCAACCGCCTCGTCATCGTTACCGCACCGCGTTCCGCTCCCGTAATTCCTTGCGCCGCACTCAGTCTCTTCGCCAACTGGGGAAACTCCGCTTCCATTGCGGTAAATCCCACGCCCGCCTGGCGCGAAATCATTACTATGCCGACTTCGCTTTCCGCCACCGGTGTAACGTAGGCCTGCGCATGCTCGCCCCAATAGATCTCCACCGACTCCGACCATGGCTGCACGCGATAATGCCGCCGCTGCGCGAATCGCTTCCTGGCCCGCGCGCCGGCATCCAACCCGCCCCACTTGCGCACCCGCGAGCCAATGCCATCCGCACCGACCATCCATCGCGCCCGCACCAGTTCGCCGCCGGCAATCACACCGCCTCTGCGAATGCCCGTCACGGGCGTCCGCCACCGCAGCGACACTCCCAACGACAGCGCTCGATCCACGAGCCGCTGATGCAGCACCGGACGCTTCACGCCGATCCCCGCGACCTCGCCGGGAAACGCCGCCGCCACCGAACTCCCTGTCCCCACAAAGCGAATGCCACGAAGGGCAAATCCATCGCTGCCGCGGATGTCCACGCCCAGCTCTCGCAAGGCAGTTGCGGTATCCGGTAGCAATCCTTCCCCACAGGCTTTATCAATCGGAGGTTCCGCGCCATCGGCCACCGTCACGCGAAACCCTTTTCTGCGCGCCGCGATGGCCGCGGCCAGTCCCGCAGGGCCGCCGCCGATAACAAACACGTCCGTTTCCTCGACCATCCCATCCTCGCAATATCGTGGAAAAGCTCCGGCCTTGCAGATGCGGCCGGCTGGGCCCGGTCCTGTAGCCAGGCACTCTCCAGGCCCAAACTCGTTCGAATGCGGCTATCAAATCAGATGCGGGAAGTGCCCAAGGGATAGTTCCAGTCGCTATCAACAGGCTGTCAAATCGATGTCCCAAACTGCGCAGCACGGGGGTCCATCGGAGCGTTCATACGCCGGCAGGCCGAAGTCGGTGGATAAGCAAATCTTATCTAGTCTCCTACAAGTATTAATTTGACTGATTGACTTTCCTGCCCCGATCCTGTACCTTCGATGGCAGTCGTATGTTCCGCACCGCCATCTCGCACGGACAAGAAATTCCCGTCTGCAATGGGACGTTCTCCCGCGCGCTCGTACGAATTATCTACGTGCGAGGAAGCACTTTCGGATGACGGCGGCCTAAGCCAAGCACCACAAGATTTCAGGGCCATCATCCAAACCAGGATGATGGCCCTTCGGTTTTAGAGGCTCAGTCTTGTAGCTTGGCCCTTTACGGCCGAGGCTTTTCCGCCGCGTCTTGGCAAAGGCTGCCAGCTCGGCATGACCAAATTCTCGAGAGGATCGGACCACGTGACCCAATCGCTTCCTATGCCCCGCAGCCGCGCACTTGTCGACGGCGCGCACCGTGCCGGCGCCCGCGCCATGCTTCGCGCGTGCGGCCTACAGGACGTCGACTTCGAAAAACCCCTCGTCGGCGTCGCTAACACCTGGATCGAAATCGGCCCGTGTAACTATCACCTGCGCGAACTCGCCGCCGACGTCAAGGCCGGCATCCGCGCCGCGGGCGGCACCCCGTTGGAATTCAACACCGTCTCCATATCCGACGGCATCACCATGGGCACTGAGGGCATGCGCACTTCCCTGGTCAGCCGCGAAGTCATCGCCGACTCCATCGAACTCGTCACCCGCGGCAATCTGTTCGACGCGTTCATTGTTCTCGTCGGCTGCGACAAGACCATTCCCGGCGGCATCATGGCCGTTGCACGTCTCAACATTCCATCGCTCGTCCTTTACGGCGGCTCCATCGCCGCCGGCCAGTTCGAGGGCCATTCCGTGACGTTGCAGGACGTCTACGAAGCCATCGGCTCTCACGCGCGCGGCAAAATGTCCGACGCCAGGCTCAAGGAGCTCGAAAAAGTCGCCTGTCCCGGCGCCGGTGCCTGCGGCGGCCAATTCACCGCCAACACCATGGCCCTGGTCTCCGAATTTCTCGGCATCGCGCCAATGCAACTATCCAGTGTCCCGGCCACCAACGCCGCCAAGCACAATGCCGGTCATCGCGCAGGCGAACTGGTGATGGATCTTCTCCGCCGCGATGTCACGCCCTCCAAAATCATCACCAAAGCCGCCATCGAGAATGCCATCGCAGGCGTCGCCGCCACCGGCGGCTCGACCAATGCCGTTCTCCACCTGCTCGCTATCGCCAACGAAGCTCACATTCCTCTTTCGATCGACGATTTCGATCGCATCAGCGCCCGCACGCCTGTGCTCGCCGACTTGAAACCCAGCGGACGCTTCGTCGCCACCGATCTCTTCAACGCCGGCGGCACCGCTCTGGTCGCCAAGCGCTTACTTGACGCAAAGCTCATGCGCGGCGACTGCATCACCGTCACCGGCCGCACCATCGCAGAAGAGGCCGCCCAAGCCAAGGAAGCGCCGAAGCAGGAAGTGGTGAAGACTGTCGCCGCGCCGCTCAAGCCCACCGGCGGCCTCGTCATTCTGAAGGGCAATCTCGCTCCCGAAGGCTGCGTCATCAAGGTCGCCGGCCACAATTTCGTCACTTTCAAAGGTCCGGCGCGAGTATTCGACACCGAAGAAGCCGCGTTCAACGCCGTCGGCAACGGCACCATCAAAGACGGCGACGTCGTCGTCATTCGCTACGAAGGCCCGCGCGGCGGACCGGGCATGCGCGAGATGCTTTCGGTCACCGGCGCGCTGGTCGGCGCTGGTCTCGGCGAATCCGTTGCGCTGCTCACCGACGGCCGCTTCTCCGGCGCCACCCACGGCTTCATGGCTGGTCACGTCGCGCCCGAAGCCGTGAACGGCGGCCCCATCGCTGCCGTCGCCGATGGCGACATCATCGAATTCGATGTACCCAAGCGCACCTTGAACGTCGAACTCACCGACGCCGAAATCCAGCGCCGCATGTCTACATGGAAAGCACCAACGCCGCGATTCAGCACCGGCGTCATGGCCAAATATGCTCTGCTGGTTTCGTCGGCGGCCCAGGGCGCGGTCACCACCCCATCGTTCACCACAACTGGCACCACAACCGGTTCGAGATCTGAAGCTGTGCACGCGAGGACACTATGAAGCTCACTGGCGCCGAAATACTCTGCGAGACGCTCACGCACCTGAACGTCAAGCACGTATTCGGCTATCCCGGCGGCGCGATCCTTCCCGTTTACGACGCCATCGGTAAATCGAAGCTCCACCACATTCTCGTCCGACACGAACAGGGCGCCACGCACATGGCCGACGGCTACGCGCGCGCCAGCGGCGGCGTTGGCGTCGCTATGGCCACGTCCGGGCCTGGCGCAACCAACATGGTCACCGGCATTGCCACCGCCATGCTCGACTCTTCCCCGGTCGTCTGCATCACCGGTCAAGTCAGCAGCAAGCTGCTTGGCTCCGACGCCTTCCAGGAAATCGACATCACCGGCATCACCATGCCCATCACCAAGCACAACGTGGTGGTTTCCCGCGCCGAAGACATCGCGCGCACCGTGCGCGAAGCCTTCGTCATCGCCAACTCCGGCCGGCCCGGTCCAGTTCTGGTCGACATCACCAAGGACGCCCAGCAGGCCTCCTGCGATTTCGATTTCGAGGCCGCAAAGCCCAAGCTGCCGCCCAAGCGCCAGCGCCTTAACTACGACAAAGCCGAGTTCGAGCGCGCGGTGCAAATGCTGAACTCCGCCAAGCGCCCGCTCATCCTCGCGGGACACGGAATCATGGTTTCCGGCGCGATGAAAACTTTCGAGCAATTCGTTCGCGCCGGTCACTTCCCGGTGGCCATGACCTTGCTCGGCATCGGCTGCTTCCCTGCCGGCGATCCCTTAAACCTCGGCATGATGGGCATGCACGGTGAAGCGTGGGTCAATCATGCCATTCAGGAAGCAGACCTGCTCATCGCCGTCGGTATGCGCTTCGACGATCGCGTCACCGGCGACTTGCGCACTTACGCCCGCGACGCCAAGAAGATCCACATCGAAATCGATCGGTCTGAGATCAACAAGAACGTCAAGGTCGACTCCGCCCTCATCGGCGACGCCCGCGAAGTCCTTGAGCAGTTGCTGCCGCACATCGAGAAGCGCGACCGCCCCGACTGGCTGGCTCACATCCGCGAGCTCAAGGGTGATTCCGCGGTTCGCGACATTCAGGGGTTACCCGACAACGGCCATCTCTACGCTGCTCACGTCATCAACGATCTCTGGAAAGAGACCCGCGGCGAAGCCATCGTCGTTACCGACGTCGGCCAGCATCAGATGTGGGAGGCGCAGTATTACCATCACAACAAGCCGCGCTCCCTGGTGACCTCCGGTGGTCTCGGCACCATGGGCTTTGCCCTTCCCGCCGCCATCGGCGCCAAGTTCGCCAAGCCCGACGCCGATGTCTGGGTCGTGGTTGGCGACGGCGGTTTCCAGATGACCATGTGCGAGTTGGCCACCATCGTTCAGGAGAAGATCAAGGTCAACATCGCCATCATTAATAACGGCTACCTCGGGATGGTTCGCCAGTGGCAGGAGTTCTTCTACGACAAGCGCTATGTAGCCACTCCGCTGGTCGCCCCGGATTTCGCCGCCTTGGCTAACGCCTTCGGCATCCGCGGGGAACGCATTACCTCCCGTTCGGACGTGCTGCCTACGATTCGCTCCGCTCGGGAGAGCAAAGACCCCGTCCTCATCGACTTCCGCGTCGAGCAGGAAGATTCCGTCTACCCGATGGTCCCGGCCGGCGGTTCGCTCCACGAAATGATCCGCCGTCCCAACAATCCTCTGGTGGAAACGGCAACGGAGCCATGAGCATCCGCGGCGAAATACAGGCCATGGCTAACATAAACAAAACAGCCGGCATACAAGATATGGGCACGGCGTTGGGTGAGACAAAGTCCCATCGAATGATAATCTTGCGCCAACCCAAGCCGTATCTTCCGTGGATTCATACTCTTGCATAAAAAGGGAAAAAGGGTACCCCTCCCAAAGTAGTCGACCGATTTTTGAAGTCTGAAAGGAAAGTTATGCAAACGCTGATCGCCTACGTGGAAAACAAGCCAGGAGTCCTGAACCGCGTATCGTCTCTCGCGCGCCGCCTGGCCATTAACATCGACTCCCTGACGGTAGGCCCGACCGAAAATGAGGAGGTCGCCCGCATGACCATCGTCGCGCACACCGACGAGCGCGGAGCGCATCGCCTGGAAGCCAGCCTCGAAAAACTCGTGGATGTGCTGCTCGCCGAAAACGTCTCCGAGCGCTCCTTGCTCGAGCGTGATCTCGCGCTGATCAAAGTTTCCGCCGACCAAAAATCGCGCCCGCACCTGATGGAGTTGATCAAGGTCTTCCGCGCGCGCGTCATCGACGTCGCGCCGGAATCCCTGATCCTGGAAGTGTCCGGCACCGTGGACAAGATCGACGGCCTGCTCGAAGTCTTGCGTCCCTTCGGCGTCCTGGAGATGGCCCGTTCCGGCCGCATCAGCATGACCCGCGGCGCCGATCTGCTCCAACCGCCGACAACATCGACAGCTGTCCCGGCGCAACTTGCTTCGTAGGGGCGACACGCTGCGCCCCAGTTCGGCAGCCAACGATGAAGTCATCGAGCTCCGGTTTTTCTTTTGCATTCTAGCCCTGAGGCAACATCACTGACGATTCCGATTTTCACACCTAGACGAACAGAGGACACGAATGGCAAATCTCTATTACGACAATTCCGCAGACCTCGCTCTGATCCAGGGCAAAAAAGTCGCGATCATCGGCTACGGCTCGCAAGGACACGCGCATTCGCTGAACCTGCGTGACTCCGGCGTGCAGGTTCGCGTCGGCCTGCAACCCGGCAGCGCGTCCCTCGCCAAAGCCCAGAAGGAAGGCCTCACCGTTAACACCCCCGCTGAAGCCGCCGAATGGTCCGACGTGATCATGATTCTCGCGCCGGATACCAAGCAGCCCAAACTCTACAAGGACTCGATCGCGCCGCACCTGCGCAAGGGCAAGACGCTGATGTTCGCGCACGGCTTTAACATCCGCTTCGGCACCATCAAGCCACCCGCGGACGTCGATGTCTCGATGATCGCGCCGAAAGCGCCCGGCCATCGCGTCCGCGAAGTTTTCACCGAAGGCGGCGGCACGCCCGCGCTGATCGCCATTGAGCAGGATGCCAGCGGAGGCGCCAAAGCTCTCGCGTTGTCGTACGCCAAAGGCCTCGGCTGCACGCGCGCCGGCGTTCTGGAAACGACTTTTACGGAAGAAACTGAAACCGATTTGTTCGGCGAGCAGTCCGTGTTGTGCGGGGGCGTCAGCGAACTGATCAAAGCTGGCTTCGACACTCTGGTGGAGGCCGGTTATCAGCCCGAGGTCGCGTATTTCGAGTGCCTGCACGAATTAAAGCTCATAGTCGATCTGATTTATCGCGGAGGACTCAGCTACATGCGCTACTCCGTCAGCGATACCGCCGAGCAGGGCGATTATTCCGCCGGGCCGCGCATCATCACCGCGCAGACCCGAGCGGAAATGAAAAAGATTCTCGCGGAAATAAAAGACGGTAGCTTCGCGAAAAAATGGGTAGAGGAAAACGAAAAAGGCTGCCCGAATTTTCTGGCCACTCGCCAGCGCGAACAATCGCATCTGATCGAGCAGCTGGGACCAAAGCTCCGCGCGATGATGCCGTTCCTGCAACCGATTACCGCGCCCGGACTGGCCAGCGAAGCAGCGACTTCGAAGAAATAGAAACATCTAAGGATTTCCTGGTATGGAAATTGTTAAGATGCTGATCTACTAGTTGACACGCAGCCCCCATTTGCGCGATTCTCACGCGCCATGAAAATGAAAGCGCACCGAGCACTGGTGCCCACGCCGAATCTGCCCGAGCGCGTCGAGCGCCTCAGCGTCAAGCGTCAGGAAATCATCCGGCCGATTCTTGAGCATCCCAAGGAATTCGTGCTGCTGAGCGTTCGCTCGATGGCGCAACGCCTGAAGACCGACCCGGCGACGATCGTCCGCATCGTGCGCGGCCTGGGCTTTGCCAGCTATCGCGAGTTTCAGCATCACCTGCATGAGCTGTCGCTGGCATTTGCCTCTCCGGTCGATACCATGCAGACCAGCGCCGGCACCTCGGACATGCAGACCTTCGTGCGCAACGCCTTGGCGCAAAACCTGAAGAACCTGCAAGGACTCAAGAACAGCCTGGATGGAGCGCGCCTGGCGGAATTGGCCAAGCGATTCTACAGCGCGCGGCGCATCGTGGTTTTCGCGGGCGACGCGGCGGGGATTTTGGCGGAGTACCTGGAATACCAGATCAACGTGCTGGGGCTTCCGATCTTTGCCGCTACTTCGGCGGGAGCCATCACGCATCTGGCGCGCGCGGTGAGCAAGCGCGACCTGGTGATTGCCATCAGCTTCCGCCGCGGCTTGCGCCAGACGGTCGAAGGCGCGCAGCAGGCTCGCGCCCACGGCGCGTACTGTGTGGGCATTTCCGACACCTACATTTCACCGCTGGCGCGCGAATGCAATGAGGTGTTTCTGGCTTCGGTGGAGGCCACTTCTTTTGGGATTTCGCTGGCTGCGCCGCTGGCGCTGCTCGATGCCATCATCGCAGCGTGCGGCCAGCACCGTCGCGCATTCACGCTTTCCGTCGCACGGGAAATTGCCGAGGAGCAACGCAAGGGATTCCGCTGGTACAACCCATAGCCAACAGCGCTTTGCGAACCGAGCAAACCTCGTCGCACTTTGCATTCTGAGAGCATGGAACTCGGTTATGATCTTGCCGACGTTCGAGGGTCTTCCTTGCTTACATCTTCTTGCTCTCGCTTGCTGGTGTGCTTGATGCACGCGGCTCTGCTGATGGTGCTTTGTACCGGATTTACCGGAGCGCAAACGCCCGACTCACTCGCCGCGCGCATCGACAGAGTCATGAGCCGGCCAGAGTTCCGGCATGCGAATTTCGGCATTGAGTTCTATTCGTTGGACACGGGAAAAGTGGTTTACGCGCTGAACGCGGACAAAATGTTCGTGCCGGCATCGACGACAAAGTTGCTGACCGAGGGCGCGGTGCTGGCTAAACTCGGCGCCGACTATCGCTTCCAGACGCGGATTTATCGCAGCGGACCTCTCGATTCCAAGGGCAGACTGAAAGGCGATCTTGTTCTGGTAGCCAGCGGCGATCCGAACCTGTCAAATCGCATTCTGCCCGACGGCACGCTGGCGTTCGTGGATGAAGATCACTCGTACAACGGGCCGGCGGTGCCCGGCGATCCGCTGACGGTGATCAAGCAATTAGCGAAGGATGTTTCTAGCAAGGGAGTACGCCGGATCGAAGGACGCGTGCTGGTGGATGCCAGCCTGGTGCCGGATGGAGCGCGCGAGGGCGGCACTAACGTGGTGATGTCGTCGATCATGGTGAACGACAACGTGATCGACGTGACGGTTACACCTGGAGCAAAGGCGGGGGATCGGGCCGCGATCGCTACGTCCCCGCAGACTTCCTACGTGAAGTTTAGCGGGCAGGTGCTGACGTCGTCTTCATCGGGCAAGGCTTCCCTGGACACTTCCGATCCGATCGTAAATGCCGATGGCACGACCAGCGTGCTGATTACCGGCACGATTCCCGCGGGCGCACCGGCTGAAACGCTGGCCGTCGGCGTGCTGTCGCCGACGAACTTCGCGCAGACCGTGTTGCGTGAAGCACTCGCGGCCAATGGAATTTCCATCAAGCCGCCGAAGAAGACCGATCCTCCGATTTTTCCGACGTACTTGAAGTTCTACGTGCCGGAGAATCTGCTGGCGGAGCATACTTCCCTGCCGCTTTCTGAAGAGGTCAAAGTTACGTTGAAGGTGAGCCAGAATCTGCACGCGGGGATGGGGCCGTATTTACTTGGCGCGCTGGCTGCGAAGAACGCGCGCGACTTGCGTCAGGCGGGTTTTGGCATGGAGCAACAATTCCTGCAGGAGGCGAAGCTCGATATGTCCGGGATCTCGCAGGGAGACGGCGAGGGCGGCGACTGGGCTGATCTGTTCAGCCCGGACTTCATGGTGCAGTACCTGAAATATTGGACCAAGCGGCCCGAGTATCCGGTGTTCTTCAAGGCCTTGCCGATTCTGGGGCGCGACGGCACGCTGGCGAAAATCCAGACAGCGAGTCCGGGCGCGGGTTATGTTTTCGCGAAGACCGGCACGTTCGGCTCGGAGGATCGCGTCAATGGGAAGGTGATGCTCAATGGAAAGGGCTTGGCGGGGTATGTGATCACAGCGAAGGGCGAAAAGTTGGCATTTGCGGCGTACGTGAATCACGTATCGCTGCCGCCCGATCCGGATGCGCCGCAATCGGTGGCCGGGCAGGCGTTAGGCGAAATTGCAGCGGCCGCGTATGACGCGCGCTTTGAACCCATCGCGAACGGGAATTAGGCCGTCCATGCAATGCTAGATTCCCTCAGCGGCTAAAGCCGTTCTTAAGCGTCACAAATGGCACGACTAGAGTCGTGCCTTCCGGGTTGCACATTACGTTCGCTCCTGGCGGTTACACATTATGATGCCGGTGGTAAACGCCAGTTTCTCCAGGCGAGCTATCTTCGGTGCGTGGCGAGTAGACGCCAGTTCTCGAGTCGAAATTGTCTTTGGTGCGTGGTGGTGGCTTGCGTGAGGCGCCGGCCTTAGCCGAGGAAGGTTTTGCCGAGTTCGGCGACGCGGCGTTCGTAGACCATTTCGCACCAGCCGTGTTTGCCGCGGTAGCGGAAGCGGATCTTGTGGCCGGGCTCGATTTTGGCGCGAGAGCGTACGACGGAGTCGGAAAGCTCGACGAATTCCCCGCTTACGCTGTAGCTGCCTTCCCAGCCGCGGAGTTCGAACTTGCCGTCATTTTTGAGGATGAGGGGAGCGGCGTTGCAGGGAATGATCTTGCCACCGACCTTGGCCTCGGCGCATTGGTACCGACCGGAGAGGTTGCCGGTCTGGGCGTGGCTGGAGGGCAGACAGATCAGGACAAATGTCAGAGTCACGGCGAACCGGAACGCGTTCCTGGCAACAGAGATCATAAGGGCTGGGTCGGTCCTCATGCAGTCCTCCGCTGGCCGGAACGGTGCCGCGGAACGCCGTGGATCGGACAGCGTGATATGGAGCACGTTTTTCGCCAACTGGCCTGTGTCAACATATTGATACTATTGGCCTTATATAAGGGCTTTTGGGCGGGAAGCCGCCAGGCGGGTTGGTTGCTGAACTCGGGGAGTCTTGAAGGGAAAAAGTTTGCAGAATTTTGAGGGTTTGGCTGGTGCGCCTCGGGGAGTGGATTTGTGGGGGTTGAGGCTTACTGCACGGGGGTAGCTGTGGCGTTGGCGTCGTTGGCACAGGCAAAGTGCCTGTGCTACTCCAGGGGGAGTTCGGCGATGGCGGCGCCGTCCTTGCGGGGGTCCGAGGCGCCGTAGTTTACGCCGGTGGCGAAGTCGCGAAGGACGGCTTGGCCGCCGCCTACAGCGCTTGTGAACACACCCTTCAGCTGGATTTTGTGGCCTTTGGCAGTGAGTTCGTTGCGGGTGGCTTGGGAGAAGCGGTTTTCCATTTCGACTTCGCAGTTGGTGAAGGCGTATTTGACGAAGCGCGGGGCTTCCAGAGCGGCCTGGATGTTCATTTTGAAGTCGGCGATGTCGGCCATGAATTGCGCGTGGGCCTGGGATTGGTTCCAGCCGCCCATGATGCCGAAGGCCATTCGAATGTCGCCCTTCTGGGCGAAGGCCGGGATGATGGTGTGGAGCGGTCGCTTGTGTCCGGCCAGAGCGTTGGGGGAATCGGGATCCAGTTTGAACAGGCCGCCGCGATTGTGGAGCGCAAACCCGGTACCCGCGGCGACGATGCCGGAACCAAAGCCGGAATAGTTGCTCTGAATCAGAGATACCATGTTGCCGTCGCGATCAACGACGGTTAGATACGTGGTGTCGCCTGCGGGAGCAAGCTGGGCGGCGCTGGGATCGCAGTTGGCGCGATCGGGGTCGATTTGTTTGGCGCGCTCGGCGGCCCAATCTTTCGAAAGCAGCGTGGCGGTTGGTAGTTTCTGGCGGCGCGGGTCACCGATGTATTTTGCAAGGTCGGCGTAGGCGAGTTTCTTGGCCTCGATCATGGCGTGGAGAGTTTTGGCGGAGCCGAAGCCGTATTCTTTGTCGGCGAAGGGAAATTTCTCGAAGATGTTGAGCATTTCGAGAGCGGCGAGGCCCTGGCCGTTGGGGGGCATTTCGTACACGGTCCAGTCGCGATAGGTAGTGGAGATGGGTTCGACCCATTCGGCGGAATAGTCGGAGAGATCCTGGGCGGTCATGGTGCCGCCGTGATGCTTCATGGTGTCGAGGATTTTTCCGGCGATGGAACCTTTGTAGAAAGCGTCGCGGCCGTGAGTGGCGATGGCTTGCAAGGATGTTGCGAGGTCGGGATTGCGGAAGATTTCGCCGAGTTTGGGCGGGCGATCGTTGGGAAGGTAAGTTTTGATGGCGTTTTCGTCGCCGCGGAGGTAGTCGACTTCGTCGGCCCAGTAGAGGGCGTTCCACTCGGGAACGGGAAAGCCTTGTTGCGCGGTGTGGATAGCGGGCGCGAGGTCTTCGGCAAGCTTTTTGCGGGCGAATTTTTCGGAGAGTTTTTGCCAGCCGTCGACGGCGCCGGGAACGGTGATGGCGTTAATTCCTTTCTGCGGCATGGCGCTCAGGCCCTGCTTGCGGAGAAAATCGATGGTGAGTGCCTGGGGAGCCCAGCCGCTGGCATTGAGGCCGTAAAGTTTGTTGGCTTTAGCGTCATAGACGATGGCGAAGAGGTCGCCGCCGATGCCGTTCATCATCGGTTCGACGACGCCCATCATGGCGTTGGTGGCGATGGCCGCATCGACGGCGTTGCCGCCGGATTCGAGGATGCGGACACCGGCTTGGGAGGCCAGCGGAGATTCCGAGGCGACGATGCCGTTGCGCGAGACGACCATGGAGCGGCCCTGGGAACGGTCCTGAGAGCCAGCAGGGAGCGCGAGAATGGCGACGAGCGCGAGGATCGCGAGCAGTGGGCGAGTCATGAGGGCGGCACTTTAGCGCGAGGTTGGATGAGTGGCAAGTCTTTGGAGAGGAAAATCTGGCTCGGACACTGCGAGTGTGAATGGTGAAATTGTGCTCCGAGTGTTGTTAGTGCTTGGAGGTTAGTCTAAACCGCATCCTTGGAAAGTCGCAAGGTTGCGGCACCTGGAAGGAAAAATCTAACGCTGAGGCGCGGAGAGCGCCGAGGTTGCGCAGAGAAGGGCCATTCCTGAGTATGCGGAGGTTGGGGGTGGAGATTTGCGCGGGATGGCCTAGAATCAAATGGACGGGGGCTAGCATCTAAACTGCATCTCGGCGGAACGGTGGCCGGATTTTGTTGATCTGAGATTCGTTTGATTTGTCTTGGGGGATTTTATCGTGGCTGAACAACGCGGCGGAACATCCGGCGGGGCGCACAGCGCCGGGACAGCAGCGGCACCTAGCAGCGCGGCGCAAACGCACTTGGAAGGACAGATCGATGCCCTGTTGAGCGGGCGGAATGCGGACCCCTTCGCCACCCTGGGGCCGCAGCCGGTGGAGACGGGGGCTGGGCGGCGATGGGTCATTCGGTTTTACAACCCGAATGCAGCGTCGGCGAAAGTAACGGTAGTTGGCGTGCCGGGGGCGATTGAAGCAAAAAGGCGGCGGCCTGAAGGATTGTTCGAAGCAACTCTGCCGGAAACCTACAAGGACCGGCCCGATCCGGCGAACTACCGGATTCGATTTGCGACTGATAACGGGCACACCTGGGAGGCTTATGATCCCTACGCGTTCCCCTATTCGCTGAGCGATTTCGATTTGTATTTGATGGGTGAAGGGCGGCACTACGACACGTACACGAAGCTGGGAGCGCACCAGCAAGAGATCGCGGGAGTGCGCGGCGTAAATTTCGCGGTGTGGGCGCCGAGTGCACGGCGCGTGAGTGTGGTGGGCGACTTCAATCACTGGGACGGGCGCACGAATCCCATGCGGAGCCGAGGGTCGTCGGGCGTGTGGGAATTATTTTTGCCGGAGTTGAACGAAGGCGCGGTCTACAAATTCGAAATCATCGGGCCGCGCGGCGAGATGCTCCCGCTGAAGGCCGATCCGTATGCATTTCGCACCGAGCTGCGGCCGCAGACCGGATCGATCGTCGCGAATCTGGATAATCACAAGTGGAACGACGAGCAGTGGATGGCACAGCGGCCGAAGAAGAATTGGTTCGAGTCGCCGCTGTCGATCTATGAAGTACATCTGGGAGCGTGGCGGCGCGTGCCGGAGGACGGGAATCGCTGGCTGACGTACCGTGAGCTGGGCGATCAGATGATTCCGTACGTGAAAGAGCTTGGATATACGCATCTTGAGCTGTTGCCAATCATGGAGCATCCGTTCGACGGGTCGTGGGGATATCAGACGATCGGGTATTACTCGGCAACGAGTAGATACGGGACGCCGACGGAGTTCATGGAGTTTGTCGATCGCTGCCATCAGGCAGGATTGGGCGTGATTCTGGATTGGACGCCGGCGCATTTTCCGCGCGACGTGCATGGGCTGGCGGAATTTGATGGCACGCATCTGTACGAGCACTCCGATCCGCGACAGGGATCGCATCCGGATTGGGGCACGCTGGTTTACAACTACGGGCGCAACGAGGTGCGGAATTACCTGATTTCGAATGCGCTGTTCTGGCTGGACAAGTACCACATCGATGGATTGCGGGTGGATGCGGTGGCGTCGATGCTGTACCTGGATTACTCGCGGAAGGAAGGCGAGTGGGTACCGAATGAATTCGGCGGGCGCGAGAACTTGCCGGCTATCGCATTTATCAAACGGCTGAATGAAGTGGCGTTCGAACGGTTTCCGGGGATTTTGACGATCGCGGAGGAGTCGACGTCATGGCCTGCGGTGTCTCGGCCCACATATCTGGGTGGGCTGGGATTCAGCTTGAAGTGGAATATGGGCTGGATGAACGACACGTTGCACTATTTCTCGTCGGATCCAGTGCACCGGAAGTTCGAGCAGAACAAGCTGACGTTTTCGATGCTCTATGCGTTCAGCGAAAATTTCGTGCTGCCCTTCTCGCACGACGAAGTGGTTCATGGGAAAAATTCGCTGCTGCACAAGATGCCTGGAGACATGTGGCAACAGTTCGCGAATTTGCGGCTGCTGTACGGGTATCACTACGGCCATCCGGGCAAGAAGCTGCTGTTCATGGGGCAGGAATTCGGGCAGCGGCAGGAGTTCAGCGAGGCGCGCAGTCTGGATTGGCATTTGCTGCAATACGAGCCGCACCGCGGGCTGCAGAACCTGATTTCGGACTTGAACAAACTAAATGCACGCGAGCCGGCGCTGCACGAGATTGACTTCGACTGGCATGGATTTGAGTGGATCGATTGCAACGACGCGGACAACAGCGTGTTTTCGTTTATCCGACGGGGGAAGAAGCCGGAAGACACGATGGTGGTGGTGATGAACGCGACCCCGGTGGTACGACGCGGATATCGGATTGGCGTGCCGCAGCCGGGATTTTACAAGGAAGTGTTGAATACCGATGCGGCGATCTATGGCGGTTCAAACGTTGGGAATCAAGGCGGGTTGTATTCGGATCCGGTGCCGCAGACGGGCCGGGAGCATTCGATCGCACTGACTTTGCCGCCTTTGGCGACGGTGTTTTTGAAGTGGACGGCGGCGTAAGAGTTTAGCCGCCCTCGCGACCTGCGCTACTACGGCTGGCGCCGAGACAAGACGCAATGGCCGGGCGGGCAAAGGCCGCCCTTACCGGGAACTGACCTGCCACTCCTGTTTTTCACGAAACATTTTCGATGGGGTGTTCGTATATCTGGCCATGAACCGGAGGGGCGGCTGTTTTGCCTGCCGATCCGGCCGGGGACCCGCTTTGCGACCGTCCGCGAAGGAGGCAGCTATATGTCTAATCTCAGCCGAAAGACTTTGGGACTCGTGTCGATCCTTGGCTTGGCGCTGGCATTGACGCCGGCAATCGGTGTGGCGCAGAACGCAGCCGCAAAGGCGGATTCTCAGACTGCAGCGGCGTCGAAGGACCGGTGGCTGCATGTACGAGTCGACAATCAGCAGACGAAGGATGAGACCGTGCGGGTGAATGTGCCGCTGGAACTGGCGGAGAAGGTTTTGCCGACTATCGACAAGAATCGTCTGCATCACGGTAAGGTGACGATTGACAAGTTCGACTGCCAAGGCGTGGATATCCATGCGTTGATGGCGGCGGTGCGCGAAGCCAAGGACGGGGAGTTCGTGACCGTACAGAACAAAGACAATGACGTGCGGGTGGCCAAGCAGAACAACTACTTTCTGGTGCACGTGACCGAGAAGAACCATCCGAAGAATTCGCGCGTGGAAGTAAAAGTGCCGATGAAAGTAGTGGATGCGCTGTTTTCCGCGGGCAAGGATGAGCTGGACCTGGTGGCGGGGCTGCGGGCGCTGGCGGCCAATGGGGATACCGAGCTGGTTTCGGTGAAGGATGAGGAGAATAACGTGCGTGTTTGGCTGGACTCGAAGAATTCCAGCGACTAGTTACGGTTGTTCCGGTGGTGACTCGGTGCGGTGCCAGAAAGCAGGTCGCTCGCTGCGCTGGGGATGACAAGCGGATGAATCGACTCGGCTGCTCGATTACATCTGGCGGGAGGAAACGAAATGGTGCTTTTGGCTAAGTTGGCGTTGGGATTTACCGGGACTTTGGCGATGGCCACGGTGTACACGTTTCGCGATGGGGTGGTGAATGTGGAAGTGGAGCAGCACGGGGCCGATGGGACCAACGTGCACGTGTGGGCGCCCGCCGCGGTCGTGCCGATGGTGCTGCATTTCGTGCCGGATCAGAAATTGGGCGAGGCGCATGAAAAATTCGCGGAGTTCATGCCGACGATCCGGGCACTGACTAAGGAACTGAAGAAGCTTCCGGATGCCGAACTGGTGGAGGTGCGGGACGGCAAGGACCACGTGCGCGTGAGCGTGCACAACGGCAAAGTCATCGTGGACGTGAAGAACCCAGAGGAGCGGGTGCACGTGGCCTGCCCGCTGGCGATGATTGAAGACGTCACCAGCGAGCTGGCATCCCGGACGCCGGGAGTCTAGCGCCGGCGGGTGACCTGCGGGTTTGGCAAGTCCCCATTTCAGCTTGGCGACACCTATTGGGGCTTCTGGCGCTGACGCTGCCGCATCATCTCTTGCGGATCGAACTTGGTGACTGGGCCGGTAATGTGGTCGGTCGCGCCGGAAATAGTCTTCTGAAGAGTCATCGTTTCATGTTCCTGCACCGATTTGACCATGCTGATGGGCGTGACTTTGTCGCTGGCCCACACATCGCCGACACCTGAATCTTTCTTCCAATGCTGGCACAGGAAAGTCCCGGCCGGAACGGTCACCGGTTCCATGCCGACCTTGTGCCATTTATCGAGTTCCTCTTGTGCATGGTTCTTCCTGTCGCCGGCCATGGCATTGAAGGGCATTTCCATCGCACCTTTTCCGGGCGCCTGGATGATAACCCTTTGCGGCTGGAAGTCGGGAGTAACAAGCATCTTTATATAGCTCATCTGGCCGGTCTTGCGGTCCGTGTGTCCCATTTCCATCCAGTAGCCCTGCTGAGTGCCTACCATTTCGGTGCCCACGACAACCATTTCCATCTGCGTGGGTTCACCGGAGTTGTCGGTGTGCTGGATTTCGTAGGTGGCGCCACTGCCCACCAACGGATGGAAGATGTCGGTGATGTTGGGCTTCCTGAAAGGATTGAGATTCATTTGGGCGGCTAGTGTGGTTGTGAGTGCCAAGCATGCTGTTGCCGCCAGCAAGGCGATTCGGGTGCGCTTCATGGTTCTCTCCTTGGATCCGCGGGTGAAGGCTGATGGGATTATACGGTTTGCGGAAGGATTTGGCTTTGGAGGTTTACGGAGAGTTACTGAGAAAAGGCGCTGGCCTTCCTTCGTGCCTCAGGATAAGCGCAAGGCGGCCGCTACGGGAGTCTACTCGTAGGCCAGGGCTACGACCGGGTCGTAGCTTGCGGCGCGCAGCGCGGGATAGGCGACTCCGGCTGCGGCGCCGACTAATGCCAGGACGATGGAGGAAGCGATCCAGCGCGCAGTGATCAGGATCATCAGGCCGGGATTTACTTCCTTCAGGATGGCCTGGGTTAGGAAAGTCAATAAGATTCCGAGGCTGGCGCCGAGCAATGTGAGCACCAACGTTTCGCCGAGCAACATGCGTACGATGTCGAGCTTGGAGAAACCCAGGGCTTTGAGAATGCCGACCTCGCGAGTGCGCTCCATCACCATGGTGTGCATGTTGAGCAGAATCACCAGGAAGCTGATGACGATGCCGAGACCGACCATGCAACGGACAAAGGGTTTCAGCTCCGGCAAATTTGAGGAGCTCATCAGACTGACATATTCGGACATGGAGCGGACGCGATTTTGCGGCGATAGCTTCAGGATTTCGGCGCGAGCGGCTTCGGTATTGCCTTTGCTCCGCACATAGAACATGGAGACACGGTTTTCGACGCCGGCGGCCTCCTGGGCAGTCTTGATGGGAATGAAGTAGCGCGCGCCTTTGCCGTGGGCGACAATTCCGCTGACGGTGAAGGTGCGGTTGAGCAGAGTGACGTGGTCACCTACCTTAAGGTGTTTCTGTTGGGCGATGATGTCGTCGGCGAGAACTTCGTCGGGCCCCTGAAAAAAGCGACCAGCTCGGTATAGAAAGCCGCGACTGAGCGCGTTAAACCGTTTGTAGTCGATGCCGTAGATCATGATCAGGTTTTTGGGCTCGGTGAGAATAACGACGGGGGCGACCTCGTCCACACCGGGCAGCGCTTGGATCTGGTCGCGCAAGCTTTCAGGCATAACGGCGCTGGAAAAGGCAATGAAAATGGACGCGTTGGGTGGTTGGACCATGATGTCGGCGCCCACGCCTTCCACGCGTTTGCCCCATTCGGAAATGACGCCGGAGGTGAGACCAACGATCATCAATACGAGAATCACTTGAATGGCGATGGCAGTCACGCTGAGGGCACAACGCAGCGGACGAGCGGTGATGTTCCCCCAAAACATTCGTACTAAAGAAAATGGAGGATCGAGATCGAGGTCGATGCCTTCGGTCATGGGCGAAAATCCGCGGCGGACTTTATCATTGATATTCGCGAGAGGTCAAAAAAATTTCCTCGTGCGAGCACGAGCGATGCCGAATTGCTTCGGAAATATTTCAGCTTCGTGAAGTTTTCAACACAAGTGTTGATAAGTTTGTGGAAAAGGGTGGGCCGCTGCGCGCTAAGTATACGCTTCTCAGTATCCTGAAGCGCTTTGCACCATTTCGGTGCAGCAATGGCTCGCATGCATGAGGTCAGTACCACTTCGGCGGCTTTTCCAGATGAATCTTGAATGTTTGTTTTAGGTCGGTGATGTCGTACCACCGCCCGTAAGTTTTCCAACCATCGGCGACGACTTGAATGAGCACGCGGCCCATGGGCGCTGCGGGAATATGGGCGGCGCCGTCGCGATTGGTCTTCACGTTCAGTTCCAACTTTTTATCCTTCATGAGTTTGCGTTCTTCGATGTACTTGACGTAGACGCTGGCATTTTCGATGGGTGTATCTTTTTCGCCGCCGGCGACCTCGATGGTCACGCGCGAGGTTTGGTCGGTCTTGGGCGGCGTTTTGTCCTTGCTGTCGTCGGCGGGGGCCTGGGCGCTCGCCATTCCGGCGAGCGCGAACAGTAAGAAGGCAGCGCACGTCACGAAGATCGGTCGGAATGTCATGTGGGCCACGCTTCAATCCTCCACAAAGGGACTGGGTTTGGTCAAGTGCCTGCCTATTGCGTTAGATGCGGCGGGAGCACCGTTGTTGAGGTTAGGTTGCATCCGGAGAACGCGCCGGCGAGACGTCGGAAAAAAAAGCCCGCCTCCCTTCGTGCCTCAGGGCAAGCAGAAGGCGGCCGCTACATGGCAACCTTTAGCTTGGTTGAGTTATATCTTTGGTTTGAACCTTGCGGAAATCGTGGACAATTGGACGTTTGACGCGGTCGGTTTGCTACGATACCTTCTCTTACGATCACTCAGGTGTTCGCACGGTTTGTCGGAACGCGGTAGTGCAGAGACGAGCAGAACGAGACTGACAGGGTGGGCAAGAAGGTGGCGTCGGCCGCCGCGTCGTTCCGCTGTGGTATAGCCTGAGATTCCGTCTACTTAGGGCACGGAGTTCGCGGCGCCTGCTTCGCGCCGCGGCGTGGCGACCTCTCTGCGGATCAGCGCAGCCGAAACCGGATTCCAAATTATTGCCGCACGGCGTACAGAAGACATCGAGCAGGAGACTCCATGGGCTTTGCAACGAATGCAATCCACGTAGGGCAGGAGCCGGACGCAGCGACCGGAGCCATTGTGGCGCCAATCTACCAGACCTCCACATACGTGCAGACCGAGTTGGGCAAGGACAAAGGTTACGACTACGCACGGACAAATCATCCTAACCGCAAGGCCCTGGAGCGGACGGTAGCGAAACTGGAGGGCGGGCAAAGCGCTTACGTATTTTCGTCGGGAATGGCGGCGATCGATGCGGTGTTTCGCTTGCTGCGGCCCGGAGACCACGCCATCGTGTCTGAGGCGGTGTATGGCGGGGTGTTCCGGCTTTCGACACAGCTACTGGTGCACTTTGGATTGGAATTCAGCTTTGTGGACACGGCTTCACAAGATGCGGTGAAGGCGGCATTACGTCCTAACACGAAACTGTTGTATGTGGAGACGCCGACCAACCCGACGATGCGTGTTTCGGACATCGCGGCGATCGCGGCAATCGCGAACGAGCGCAACGTTACGCTGGTGGTGGACAACACTTTTCTTAGTCCGTATCTGCAACGGCCGATTGAGCTTGGCGCGCACATCGTGGTGCATTCGATGACCAAGTACCTCAACGGACATAGCGATTCCACCGGCGGCGCGGTGGTACTGACACGAGCCGAAGACACTGAGAAGATCTACTTCATCCAACGATCGGCGGGCACCGGACTGGCGCCGATGGATTGCTTCCTGGTATCACGGGGGATCAAAACCTTGGCGGTGCGCATGTTGCAGCACAATGCCAACGGCATATCCGTTGCGCGACACCTCGATGCGCATCCAAAAGTCAAAAAGGTTTACTATCCGGGGTTGACGTCGCATCCTCAGCACGAAATTGCTCGCAGGCAGCAGCGAGGACCCGGAGCAATGCTGGCGTTCGATCTGCAGAGCCTGGAGGCGGCGCGGCGTTTTCTGAATCAGGTGAAGATTTGCTCGCTGGCGGAAAGCCTGGGGGGCGTGGAGACGCTGATTTCCCTGCCCGCGCTGATGACGCACGCATCGATGCCAGCCGACGTGCGGGAGCGTGTGGGCATCACCGAAGGACTGGTGCGGCTGTCAGTGGGCATCGAAGACGTCGAAGACATCATCAACGACCTCGATCAAGCCTTGCTTCACGTCTAACGCCGATTCAGCGTGGGGCGGCAGCGGCAAGATTTCCAAAGCACAAGCCGTGTAAATGGCTTTCGTTGTCCGAAACTTGCAGTTCCCTTCCATTGACTCTGTGTCACAGCAACCCTAGAATCCCCGGCACATGCCGGACTCTCCATCCCTGATCGGCCAAACGATTTCCCAGTACCGCATCGTGGAAAAACTCGGTGGCGGCGGCATGGGTGTGGTCTATAAGGCCGAAGACAGCAAGCTCAGCCGTTTCGTGGCCCTAAAATTTCTTCCCGAGGGCGTGGCCAGAGATCCGCAGACGCTGGAACGGTTCCAGCGTGAGGCACGCGCCGCGTCGGCGCTCAATCATCCGAATATCTGTACCATCCACGACATTCAGGAGCATGACGGCCGCGCATTTATCGTCATGGAGTTCATGGAAGGGGTCACGCTCAAGCATCTGATCACCGGGGCACCGTTGGGAATCGAACGCCTGCTGGATGCCGGAATCGATGTTTCGGACGCGCTGGACGCCGCGCATGCGAAAGGAATCATTCACCGCGACATCAAGCCCGCGAACATTTTCGTAACCGCACGCGGCCATGCCAAGATCCTGGATTTCGGTCTGGCCAAGCTGACGGCTTCCACGGTATCCCCTTCGGCGGAAACGGCCGCCACCGATGCGGGAAGCACCACCGAAGAGCGCCTCACCAATCCGGGCAGCACCGTGGGCACGGTTGCCTACATGTCGCCGGAGCAGGCGCTCGGAAAGCCGCTCGACCCACGCAGCGATCTGTTTTCGTTTGGTGCGGTGCTCTATGAGATGGCCACCGGGGTTCTACCGTTCAAGGGCGATACGTCGGCGGCGATCTTTGACAGTATTTTGCATCGTTCGCCGGTGGCACCGGTGCGGTTCAACAGCGATGTTCCTGGAGAACTCGAGCGCATCATCAACAAAGCGCTGGAAAAGGATCGCGATCTGCGCTACCAGCACGCGTCGGATCTTCGGAGCGACTTGAAGCGGCTGAAGCGCGAAACTTCGGGCTGGTCGATGGTGCAATCCGCGACCGATGTCGAGGAGGAAACACCAGCGACGCCTAGGAAAGTCTCGAGCGGCCGCCGGAAGGTCGCCATTGGCGGCACTGGGGTCGTAGTTAAATCGACCGAGGGGCGTTCCCGAAAGCCCTTGGCGTATGGCGCTGCCATCGTGGCGCTGGTTCTTGCCGCAGGCGTGTACGTCTGGCATTCCCGCGCGTCGGCGAAGCTCAACGAGAAAGACACCATCGTGCTGGCGGATTTCACAAACTCCACCGGCGACGCGGTCTTTGACGACACGCTTAAGCAAGCATTGGCGGTAAATCTGGGCCAATCGCCGTTTCTCAACATCGTTTCCGATGACAAGGTTCACCAGACGCTGGAGATGATGGGGCAGCAAGGCGCGGCGCGCATCTCCAACGATCTAGCGCGAGAAATCTGCCAGCGTGTCGGCGCAAAGGCCTTCATGGCGGGCTCCATCTCAAGCCTGGGCAGTAACTACGCCGTCTCACTTCGAGCGGTCAACTGCAATACCGGGGACGCGCTGGCGCGTCAGCAATCCGAGGCGCCCAGCAAAGAGAAGATTCTTTCCGCGTTGGGCGAGGCCGCATCGAGATTGCGGAGCGACTTGGGTGAATCGCTTAATTCTGTGAGAAAGTTCGACGTGCCGCTTGAAGAGGCAACCACGACTTCGCTAGAAGCACTGAAGGCCTTCAGCATTGGGCGGCGAATCAGCCGGGAAAAAGGGACCACGGAGAGCATTCCTTACGGCAAGCGCGCGGTCGAACTGGATCCGAACTTCGCAATGGCGTACACCTCGCTTGCCGGGGCGTACTACAACCTCAACCAAACCGATCTCTCCATTGCCGCGATCAAGAAGGCATTTGAACTTCGCGATCGCGTGACCGAACGTGAGCGCTCCCACATTCTGACCTTGTACTACGACATCGCCACAGGTGAGCTAGAAAAGGCCACCGACGGTTACAAGCAGTGGATCCAAACGTATCCGCGAGATGTCACGGTACATGCCAACCTGGCGAACGAATTCATGGTCGGGGGAAAGTATCAGGACGCTGTCGATGCGGAACGCAAAGGCATGCAGGTTGAGCCGACCGTCGTGGACTACCTGAACTTAACGGCTAGCTATGTAGCGCTAAACCGCTTCGACGAGGCACAAGGAGCGATCGAGGAGGCCGCAACGCACAAGTTGGACGATCCGGTTCTACATGAAAATATCTATACGCTGGCCTTCCTGCGTGGCGATTCGGCTGCGCTCCAGCGAGAGGTGGCACTCAGTACGGGGAAGCCGGGCTGGGAAGATCTGATTTTGTACATGCACTCGAATACCAACGCGGCTCGCGGCGCGTTCGGCGAAGCTCGCAGCTTGTCGCGACGCGCAGCCGGCAGCGCGGAACGCGTTGAGCTGAAGGAGCCTGCCGCCTTGTGGCTGGCGGACGCGGCGTTGCGGGAGGCGCTAGCCGGTAATCGCGATCAGGCCCGGCAGTTCGCTGGCGAATCGATGAAGATCGCGAACACGCGTGACGCACAAATCCTGATCGCATTGGCGTTTGCGCGCATCGGAGATTTCGCTCGATCGCAAGCGATTGCCGATGAGCTGAACCGCAAGTTCCCGGTCAACACGATCATGCAATCGGTCTGGCTGCCCACCATCCGTGCCCAATCGGAGCTGAACCACGGCAACGCGGGGCGCGCCATTGAGTCGCTGCAACCCGCCGCTGCGTATGAATTGGGGGAAGGGATCGGCGCACTGAATTTCGTTTGCATATTGCCGGCCTACATCCGCGGTGAAGCATATCTGTCGGCCAAGCAGCCGTCGGCCGCAGCCTCCGAGTTCCAGAAGCTACTCGAGCATCGGGGGCTGGTCAGCAATTGCGTAACCGGCGCCCTCGCTCATGTGGGCCTTGCGCGTTCCTATGCGCAAGGCGGCGATGTCGCGAAAGCGCGCACCGCTTACCAGGATTTCCTGGCGCTTTGGAAAAACGGCGATGCCGAGATCCCCATCCTGAAAGAAGCCCAGGCGGAATACGCCAAGTTGCAGTAGCGTGATTGACTGGCTGCGTCGCTGCACCTAAAATCCAGCGCACATGCCCGAGGCCCCTTCCCTCATCGGCCAAACGGTCTCGCACTATCGCATCGTCGAAAAACTCGGCGGTGGCGGTATGGGCGTGGTCTACAAGGCCGAAGATACGCGCCTGAAGCGCTACGTCGCGTTGAAATTTCTACCCGAAGACGTTGCGCGCGATCCGCAGACGCTCGCTCGTTTCCAACGAGAAGCCCAAGCGGCTTCCGCACTGAATCACGCAAATATTTGCACCATTCACGACATCGGCGAGGACTCGGGTCGCGCGTTCATCGCCATGGAATTCCTGGACGGCATCACGCTGAAACATGCCATCACCGGGCGGCCCATGGAGCTGGATGAGCTTCTCCGCGTTGCCACCGAAATCGCCGACGCGCTTGACGCGGCGCATGGCGAAGGCATCGTTCACCGCGACATTAAGCCCGCCAACGTTTTCATCACCAAGCGCGGCCACGCGAAGATACTCGACTTCGGGCTTGCCAAAGTTTCGTTCACCGAAACATCCGCGACGGCTTCCGATTCCACTACCACGGAAGGCGCGCCTCCCGAGCGTCTCACCAGCCCGGGGACCACTCTGGGGACGGTCGCGTACATGTCGCCCGAGCAAGTGCGCGGCAAAGAGGTCGACGCACGCAGCGATCTGTTTTCCTTCGGGGTGGTGCTCTACGAAATGGCTACCGGCGCGCTTCCCTTCCGCGGCGACACCTCCGGGCTGATTTTCGACGCCATTCTGAACCGCGCACCACTCTCGCCTGTGCGCTTGAATCCCGATCTTCCGGCGAAACTGGAAGACATCATTAATCGCGCCCTCGAAAAGGACCGCGACCTGCGCGTCCAGCACGCTTCCGAGATGCGCGCCGAGCTCAAACGTCTCCGTCGCGATACCGATTCCGGGCGCTCCGCTGCGTACCCTGACGTGGCCAGCGGTGACGAGATGCTCGCACCAACCGCGAAATCCGCGGGTGACCATGGCGCATCAGCGCCGCCGCGACAGCGGGCATCATCGGTGTCACCGCCGCCAGGTGTGGCAGGGGCGTCTGCCCGCAATACTCGCCGCCCCTTTGGATGGATTGCGGCTATGGCTGTCGTCGTGATTGTGGCCGGTGCGGCGTTTCTTTTCTGGCGTGGGCATACGCCCTTGCCCTCAACGGTCTCCGCGAGCCAGCGGAGTGTCGCCGTTCTCCCCCTGCAAAACCTCGGCGGCGACAAAGATGTCGATTTCCTTCGCCTGGCTGTCGCTGACGAAGTGGCGACTTCGCTCAGCTATGTGCATTCCCTCTCCATCCGCCCATTTTCCACCAGCAGCAAATACAACTCGCCCAACGTGGACGCACAGCAGGCCGGCCTGGCCATGCACGTCAGCAACGTGGTTACCGGGCACTACCTGAAAGAAGGCCAGCAACTGCAGATGACTTTGGAAGCGGTGGATGTCGAGAACAACCGCACACTCTGGCGTGACACGATGACAGTCGCTGCTCCCGACATGCTGGCCATGCGCGGGCAGATCACCGCCAAGATTCGCCAGGGACTCATCCCGGCGCTCGGCGGATTGAGCAGTTCTGACGATGCAACTTCAGGAACCAAGAACGAGCAGGCCTACGATCTGTACCTTCGCAGCGTGGCCATGTCCACCGACACCGCGCCGAACCGCGAAGCCATCGCCAGCCTGGAACGCGCTGTTGGACTGGACCCGAACTACGCTCGGGCCTGGGCCGCTCTAGGCCAGCGTTATCACACTGAATTCGCTTACGGCCACCCCGACCCAAAAATGTTCGACCGGTCTAAAGCCGCACTGCAGCGCGCCCTCGCTCTGGATCCGAATCTTATCGTTGCCGCTGGCGATTTGACCCTGAATCATGTGGAACGCGGTGAGCTCGTCCAAGCCTATAGGGAAGCGAAGGAAACGGTAGTGCGGCATCCGGAAAATGCCGAAGCGCACTTTGCTCTCTCCTACGTGCTGCGTTACGGCGGTGCGATCGGAGAATCAGCCAAGGAGTGCGATGCGGCTCTTTCACTCGATCGTGGAAACCCGGCATTTCGTTCCTGCAATTTTACCTTCCGCCAATTAGACAACTATGATCATGCCATGGATTTTCTGCAGGCCGATGCCGGCTCGATGTGGACGGAGGTCAATCGCTTGCGCATCCTTGCGCTGCAAGGCAAAAGAGATGAGTTGCGTGAAGCCGCGTCCAGGAACAGTTCGGCGTACGGCAAGCTCATTGTCGGCTGTGTCGACAATCCTTCATCGGTGGCGGCAAAAACCGCGAATGAACAACTTGATCGCGCCTTAGAAGACTCAGACCACGAACCCGCTTACGTCATTGCGGGTGACGCTCATCTGTGCGGACAGAACGATAAGGCCATGCGCTTGCTGAAGTACGCCATCGAAGGCGGCTATTGCGGCTACACCGGCATGAAAAAAGATCGTGCCTTGGTTCCGCTTGCGGGACTGCCGGAATTCAATGATCTGCTATCGAAAGCCCAAAAATGCCAGGACAACTTCCGTATAGAAATGGCGAAGGCCGATTCCAGGAATTGAGCCCTCGCCTCGCGTGGTGCCGGCATCCCAGTTCTTCCCAGGCCAAGGCCGAAAACGCCGAACTGCGGTAGGTTCGATCTCCACTGACTCAGCGTTGTTTTCTTGACAAGTGGGTGGCCGCACGCATAAGCTCGCGCCACTTTTAGGCTTTATCCACAACATTTATTCTCATAAAGATTTAACAGTTCGATTGGATCGGGTCGGTTGGATCAGGCCCCCGCTATATGCGGGCACTCTCACGGTCGGAGGCATTTCAAATGTTCAGGAGAAGTTTCGTTTGTGTGGCAGTGGTGTGCGCGTTGGCAGTCGTATCGGGTGTCGTGGCGGTGCGGGCGCAGACCCAGGAACCAACTCACTACACGTTCGTATCCTACTGGGCCGTGCCGCGCGCGCAGTGGGCGGATTTCGAGAAATCCCAGGAGCAGGCGGTGTCCGTGCTGGAAAAGCAGGTTGCCAATGGAACGCTGGTGGCCTGGGGAACGAGTGCCATGCTGGTGCACACTGAGGAAGGCTACACACATGCCAGCTGGTTCGTCTCTACCACGCAGGCTGGCTTAACCAAGACGCTCGAGGCCTTGCGCACCGCTTCCAGGGCACAGGCTCTTGCCACCGCCACCAAACATGAGGACCACATGCTGCACTCCATTGGCCACGGCGGCAAGACCGGCCGGGCGACATCGGGAGTTATTCGCGTAGCCTTCTGGCAAGCCAAGCCCGGCCGCGATGAGGACATCGAAAATTTCTTCAAGAAGTACATTCAGCCTGATTTGGATGCAGGTGTCGCCGATGGATCCATCCTGATGTACAACTTCGATTCCCAGGCCATTCACAGCGGCGCGCCGGGCGGTTTCAATCTAGCGGTGGTCTATGCAAATGACGATGGTCTGGATAAGAACACTGCGCAGTTAGCGGCTCACGCCAAGGAAAACCCGGCGGCCGGGGAGGCGTTCGGGTCGATGATGGAGCTCGGTGCGCATCGCGACAGCCTCGGGCGCGTTCTGGCTTTCCAACACAAGTAGCGCTTTGTTTTCTAAAAACTCGGGCGATCTTGAGTTCAGAGTTTTTCGCTTGCTAGGCCGCACGCTTAGGGTGCGGCTTGCGTGGGCATCACCGTCACGACCAGCGCGGAGGGATGCTCCGCATCGTGGAGAATTGTGTTGGTGGCAGAGACGAAATCTCGGCTGGTTGCCTGCACCGCTCCCGTGTTGAGGTTGCGATCGTAGCGCGGGAAGTTGCTGCTGGAAACGTCCAGTCGCAGCAGGTGCCCTTTCTTGAAGACGTTGCTGGTGGCCGACAGGTCCACGCTGACCTTATAGATTTGATCGGGATTCATCAGCGTTGGCTTTTCCTGTGAATCGCGGTAGCGCATGCGCAGGATGCCATCGGCCAGATTGGTCGCGAATCCGTCGGGCGCGACGTCCACAAGCTTGGCAGTGAAGTCAGTATCGACCGCGGAAGATTTTGCCCACAATTCGAGAGTGACCGGGCCGGTCACTTCTATGTCTTCGGTCATCGGCTTGGTCGAGTACACCAGCACATCGTTACGATTTTCCGCCGAACGCTGATCGCGGGGTCCCGGCTCGTAGTGTTCGGCGTCGCAGCACAGTGATCCACCGATCGTGGGGACCGGATTCGCAGGATCGTAGGTAAATTTGTCGACCATCTCTTTTTTCGGCGCCGTGGTCGAAAGATTGCCGTCGCCGCGCAGCGAATTGGCGGAGCCTGCAGAGTGCAGAAAGTAGCGCGTCAGTTTACCCTGCGGTGGAGGCCAATCCGACTCCTGGTGGTATTTGTTCTCGCCCATCACAAAAACGCGCACGGGTTTGCCTGCCGCCGTGCCTTCGGTGCCGAATTCGTTCTGCACGTCTTTAAACAAGTAGTCGTACCAGGCCAGGATCGTCGTCGTGGACGGAAACTTGAGGGCTTCGTCGCCAAATTCGACGTCGCCGATGCGCCGCCCAAAACCGGCGTGGCCGCCGATCTGCACCAGGAGTCGTTGGCCGTTGCGCGCCGCGTCCGAACCGCCGTGGGCTTTGATACCCATATAGTTCCGCAGCGTGCCGGTCAGAAAAATGTCGTACCAGCCACCGATATGCAGTGTCGGAACCTGGATGTCTGCAAAATGCTCTTCGATCGACCATTGCTTCCAATAGGCGTCGTACTCCGGATGCGCCAGCCAATCAAGGTAGTACGGCGCGAGTTCCGCGGTTGATGCAGCGCCGGCCGGCAGCGCGGCATAGTTGAACGACGGATATTGCGTGAGCGGAAGCGCGTGCGCCCCTACCAGCGCGTTGGTATTTTTGGCAATGAGTCGCCAGAGCGTATTTGTTGCCAGCTGCGTGGTCCAGTTCTGATCGAACCACTGCTCGAATGCGCCGCCTTGATAGGTCCAGCCGTCATGATAATTGCTGGCCGTGACCACGGGGCAAATTCCCGCGAGATGCGGAGGATGCGCGATCGCGGCAAGCATCTGCGTCGCGCCGACGTAGGAGCCGCCCATCATCCCGACTCTGCCGTTCGAGTACGGCAGCGCTGCAACCCATTCGACGGTGTCATAGCCGTCTTCGGATTCATGCCGGAACGGATACCACTCGCCGTCGGAGGTGTAACGTCCGCGAACGTCCTGCACCACGACCACATACCCGTGCGGCACCAACTGATATGCCGGGCCCACTGCCCAGCTCGCGGCCTTGTCATAGGGTGTGCGCATGAGGATTACAGGGAATTTGCCTTCCGCTCTTGGGCGGTAAATGTCAGCGAAGAGTCTTACGCCGTCGCGGGTCTTCATCACCGCGCCATTTTGCACGATCACTTCGTAGGTCTGCTGCGCACCAGCGTTGCGGGACGCAGCGGCAAGAGCGGCACAAAGAAACAAGACTACCAGTGAAATTCTCTTCGCGAACAAGGGTCCTCCTCGCAGCGTCAAACCAAATCTATGCTTTGACACTTTCTTCCAGCCATCCAAGATACTCTCGAGAGCCTGCCGCGATGGGCAGCACCACAAACTCGGGCACCTCATAGCTGTGCAATCGCTTCACTTCCCTCTCTAACTCTGCCAACCGTCCCTTGGTCGTCTTGATCACCATCAACATTTCCTTCGCGTTTTCGACGCTCCCCTTCCAGCGATAGACCGACTGAATGACGCCACCAAGAATATTGACGCAGGCTGCCAGGCGCTTCTCGACTACAACCTTCGCAATCTTCTGCGCCTGGTGCATCGATTCGCAGGTCACCAGTACGATCCGACCGTCCTTCCCCGCTACCATTCCGCCCTCCACGAAATACATCGCCTTCCGTACTTCTTTTCCTTGCAGAGTCCGGGCTAGAATAGCGCTCTATGGTCACTTCCCCCATCAAGTTCGGCACCTCCGGCTGGCGCGGCCTGATCGCCGACGATTTTACATTCGCAAGCGTGCGCCTGGCGGTCACGGCGATCGCCGAACACGTAAACAGCAAGAAGAAAAATGCCACGATCCTCGTGGGCTACGACACGCGCTTTTATTCCGAGGAATTCTCACAGCTCGCCGTCGATATCCTGCAACAAAATCACATCAAGACGCTGCTGTGCGAGACGTTCACGCCGACGCCCGCGATTGCTTACGAAATCATGCGCCGCAAGCTGGACGGCGCGATCAACTTCACCGCCAGCCACAACCCCGCGCAGTATCACGGCCTGAAATTTTCTTCGGCGGACGCCGGACCTGCGCTCCCTGAAGTCACCAAAGACATCGAGGCACGCGCCGCGAAGCTGGCCGCGGACGGTGGTGTTCCCAAATCCGCGGTGCATCACAGCGACAAGAAAAAGTCTGAGACCGTGAATCTTCGCAACACCTATTTGAAGCGCCTTGAAGAACTCGTGCGCTTCGATACCCTGCGAAAGGGCAAGGCGAAATTCGTGGTTGATGCGCTTCACGGAGCGGGTGCGGGCTATCTGGACGGCGCACTGGCCGAACACAAAATTTCTGCGCGTGCGATGCGCACCGATCGCGATTGCCTGTTCGACGGCACCGGCCCGGATGTCTCGGAGGAAAACCTCGCGCCGCTACGCAGAGCGGTGCTCGATTCGAAGGCCGCGGCGGGTTTGGCGACCGATGGTGATGCCGATCGTTTCGGAGTCATCGATCGCGATGGCACCTGGGTGTCGCCCAATCACATTCTCGCCCTCGTTTACGACTACCTGGTCGAGTCTCGCAAGTGGAACATGGACGCGGCGCGCAGCGTGGCAACTTCCCAACTGATCGACGCGGCCGCCAAAGCGCACGGCCAGTCGACACATCAGACTCCGGTGGGCTTCAAGTACATCGGCCAGCTGATTCGCGACGACAAGATCGCGCTGGGCGGCGAAGAAAGCGCCGGCCTTACGATTCGCGGGCACGTACCGGAGAAGGACGGCATCCTCGCCTGCCTACTCGTGGCCGAGATGCTGGCGGCGCGAGGCGTTTCGATCGCCGAGCAGCTGAAGCAACTATTCAAGAAAGTGGGCCGCGAATTCTGGCCCGTCCGAGAGAATTTGCATCTCAGCGACGAACAAAAGGCAAACGCGATCCGGAAGGTTGCCGTGGATGCTTCGACACTGCTCGGGCGAAAAGTAGCTTCCGTGGACCGCACCGACGGCGCAAAATTCGTTTTCGACGACGGAAGCTGGATGCTGCTGCGGCTCTCAGGTACGGAGCCTCTTCTGCGGCTCTATGTCGAAGCGGAAAGCCCGAAGGCTTCCGCGAAGCTGGTGAAAGAGGCGACTGCGTGGGTGCTGAGCCGGTGAGAACGGATTTCTCCGAAACAATCTCGGAGTTTCTCAAAGAGCACAGTCGTGCCATTCTGGGGCTTTTCGTGCTGATCCTGGTCGTGCACGACGTCTTTGGCGCTCACGGATTCATCGCCATGCGCCGGACGCAGACGGAGATCGATCGGGTGAAGAAAGATATCGACCGGCTGAATTCAGAGAACCGTGAGTTGGGTCAGCAGGTGAAGGCGTTGAAGAGCGATCCTCACCTGATCGAAAAAATCGCCCGCGAAGAATTGCAACACGCCAGGCCCGGCGAAGTGATTATCCGGATTCCGCAGTCGCAGCAACCGGCGGCGGACTCGGCTGCAAAACCTTAGCCGGGCGTTTCTTCCAGCGCGTCCGGAGAGTCGAAAGCATGAGCATCGCCAGGAAAATGACCAGCAAGCCCGCGGTCGCTTTGGGGATGCTGCACTGCCCTTTGGGCAGGATCGACAGCCGGCCATAAACGAACTCGATGTGCACCCAATACACCAGCAGAGAAGTCTGGCCCAGCTGAATGATCGGGCTGAAGCCGCGCTGCGCGAATCCCCATCGGCACCAGGCATAAACGAGAAACGAGATCACCAGCAGGAGCCCGCAACGCATCAGAAAAAAATTGGGACTGGTGTGCCAGTAGTCATAAATCGCCGCAGAGTAAAGCGAGATCGGACTTTGGTCGAACAACGCTGACAGCACGCACGCCAGCATCCCAACTCCTCCGATCCCTGCGAAGGTCAGGTCCTGCTTTCGCTTGGCAATGTCGGAGAACAGGAAAAAGCCAACGGCCAGTCCGGCGAAAGCAAACGCCATCCACGGGAATAGCGGGAAGAGCCACGGCTGCGGTTGATTGAAGGTGTGCACGCCGTTGACGTAGGACTCCAACGGCCATGGGAGCCAGTAGGGACGAAGTGTCGTCCAGAGCAACGGACTGGCGAGTGCGGTGAAAGCGGCGACGGCGAGGGCACCCGCTATGGCGCGTTTTCGCGAAGACGAAATCTCGGCGGCTCGGCCAATTCTCGCGCTGGCGGGATCGTGGTGCTCTGTTCTTGCGGCGGTAAGCCAACAAACAATACCCATCAGCATCATGCACAGACCCAGGATGTTGAGCACATCGACGCGGAGCAGATCCGTCCACGGGGAGTGAGGGAGCCCTAAGACATATTCCTGGACGCGGAAGAGCAAGCCCAGCCCGTAAATTTCGGCCCCGCGAAGAATTGTCGCTCTCGCGATCGCTCCTCGATCCATACTTTTCTCGCGTAATTTCTCGGTTACCAGCGCAAAGGAGATTCCCGACAGAAAAATGAACAGCGGAGCAGGCAGCGTGCCACCCAGCTCCGACCAGATATAGAGCGACGAGTTCCGTTCTCCCGGAGCAAGCCAGGAGTTGTAGCAGTGCCATTGAAACATAAGCACGCAGGCTAACCCGCGCATCCCGTCGATGTACGCAAGGCGCGATCCGCTTTGGCGCAGCTGGCTCATCGTTCTGCGCCCCATTTCGTGCGCGCGGGCTGCGTTACAATCCTGACTTGCCCGCGACGCGACAACTCGGCGCACTCTCGACGCTCGGCCTGTGGGCCGTGCTGTGCTTCATCGGTGGCTTGTACGCTTCGTGGCATGGTTACGGCGGCCGGGAGTTCGCGGCCACGCTGACGACCTTCGCATTCCTCTTCGCGGTGATGCTGCTTTTCGCCGCGCGCGGCGCGGCGGAATTCCTCGCCTCGCGTTTCGGCGGGGGCAGCGGCCACCTGCTGGGGATGACGATAATTCTTGGATACCTGATTTACGCCATCGGCACAAACACTTTTGCGTTCACGCGTGTCGCAGCTGTTGTTGCCTGGGTCTTTGTGCCGCTGGGTTTGGCGGCATCCGCGGAACGCGAGGCGCCCGGGGCGTGGCAGGACTATGTGACGCTCGCCGCCATCTGGGTAGCGGTAAAATTCTCGCCCTCCCATTGGCTGTGGCCTTTCCCGGGCGGGCGCCTCGCTTACGTCTTCACCGTACTCTTGTCGGTGACCGTGGCAATCGCGACGTTTCTGCTTGTCCGCCGTATCAGCGGCGTGGGCTACAACATCGGCTGGGGGCACCGCTGGTGGATGTACGTCTTCGGAAGCTTCGCTGTGTTTGGCATGATCGCGATTCCGCTGGGCATCGCGATGCATTTCATTCATTTTGATCCGCGCTGGTCGGAGTGGAGAACGCAACCACTGCTGGCCATCGCGATTCTCTGCTTCACGGCCTGGCCCGAGGAGTTTCTATTCCGGGGCCTGCTGCAAAACATGCTAGCGCGGTCCACCAAGAGCGACCTCGCCGGCTGGTGGACGGCCTCCATGCTGTTCGGCTTCTCGCACATCACCAACATGGGCTTCCCCAACTGGCGTTATGTGATCCTCGCCTCCATCGCGGGCCTCTTTTACGGCTGGACGTGGCGCAAGACCAACTCCATCTTCGCATCCGCCATCGTCCACGCTCTGGTCGACGTCACCTGGCATTTTTTCTTCCGCAGCCCGTGAGATAGCCCTTATGTCCTAAAACCAATCGGTCTGGTGCGACGTCAAAAACGCCGGGTTGCATCTCGTCTTCAAATTGCGGAACATCACGAGCAAAGACCACGTACCTCAACATGACGGAGCGATCGATGGAAACCTTTTGGCAGGACCTTCAGTTCGCCGCGCGGATGATGCGCAAGAATTTCGGCTTCACCGTGGCCGCAGTTCTTTGCCTGATGCTGGGCATCGGCGCAACCACCGGCATCTTCACTGTCGTGAACGCCGTGCTTCTCCGCCCGCTCCCGTACGCGCATCCCGAACAGCTCTTGCGCGTTTACACTGAATTCCCCACGTTCCCCAACGGCGGCCTCCCGCGCTTCTGGACTTCCGGTCCGGAATTTCTCGAGCTGCGTCGCGATACGCACTCTTTTTCTTCGCTCGATGCCTGGGCCGCCGGGGGTATCAACATGGGCGGCAAGACCCAGCCGGTGCGCCTGAACGGCGCGCTGGTCAGCGGCGGTTTGCTGAACTCGCTCGGCGTGGCGCCTGTCATGGGGCGGTTGCTCTCCGAATCCGACGACCAGCCCGGCGCGCCAAAGGTAGCGGACATTTCTTACGGCACCTGGCGCAGCGCCTTCGGCGGCGACCGTGACATCATTGGCCGCGAGACCCAGCTTGACGGCAAAAAATGCACCATCATCGGCGTGATGCCCAAGGATTTTCAGTTTCCTCCGGGAGAAGAAGATCCTGCGCAAGTGTGGGCGGCACTGCAAATTGATCCGGCCAATCCGGGCGGCCGCAGCTCTCACAATTACTACCTGATCGCCCGAACGAAGCCCGGCGTATCTACGGCGCAGTCGCAAGGTGAATTGCAGTCGCTGGTGCAATATTACGACGAGCATCGCACGCCCAAAACGCACAGTTTCACTCTGAAGAATCACACGCTGGTCAGTTATCCGCTGCAATCCGAAGTCGTCTCCAGCGTACGCCCGGCGCTTTTGATGTTGTTGGGCGCGGTCGCTTTCGTACTACTCATCGCCAGCGTCAACGTCGCGAACCTGCTGCTCGCGCGCGCCGAAGCGCGCCGCCGCGAAATCGCCATCCGCGGCGCGCTGGGAGCGGGCGTGTCGCGACTCGCCCGGCAATTCGTTACCGAAGGAATCCTGCTTGCGCTGTGCGGCGCCGCGCTGGGCCTCGCGCTTGCTTACGGCGGCGTCCGCCTGGTGCAAATCACCAACGCCGGCGGGATACCGCGTGCCGACGAAATCGTGATGGACGCGCGCGTCCTGGTCTTCACGCTGGTCACCAGTTTGGTCACCGGTGCCCTGTTTGGCCTCGCTCCGCTGATCCCGCTGCTGATTAGCGGTATTTCCGGCTCACTCAAGGACACCGCGGGCGGCACCACCGGCACCGGCGGAGCGCAACTTTTTCGCCGGACGCTGGTGGTCGGCGAACTGGCCATGGCTCTGGTTCTACTGATCGGCTGCGGATTAATGCTGCGCGCCTTCTGGAGACTGCAAGCGGTGCACACCGGCTTGTCCGCGGACAACGTGATGACCATGCGAATTTCCCTGCCCAGCGGCACCTACAGCGACAACGCCAAGCTCGAAAATTTCTGGTCGCGCCTTGACGAACGCATTGCACATCTTCCCGCCGCGCAATCCACAGCGCTAGTGTCCGGTCTTCCCCCGTTGCGCCCACCCAACATGAACGACACCAGCATCGAAGGCTTTGTGAAACGGGAAGGCGGCCCGATTGAAAATGTCGATTTCTATCAGGCTGTCAGCAAGGATTACTTCACCACGCTCGGCATTCGGCTGATGGACGGCCGCTTCTTCGACGACCGCGATGCCAAGGGTGCCAATTCCGTCGTGATCGTCAATAAGTCCATGGCTAACACCTTCTGGCCCAATCAAAATCCCATCGGCCGCCGCATCAAGACGTATGGCGACAAACCCCAAGATCCCTGGGTTACCGTGGTTGGCGTCGTCGACGACGCTAAGAACGCCGGCCTGGACCGTCCTGCCGGCACCGAACTGTACCTTCCCTACGCCCAAGCGGAAACCCTTAGCATCAGCGACATGTACGTCGTCTCGCGCGCGCGCAATGGCGATTCGCGCCAGCTTGTCGGCAGTATCCGCCAGCAAGTCAACGATCTGGATGCGTCGCTGCCGATCGCAGATATACGTACGATGGACGATGTGCTGGAGCGCGCCCAGGCCCGGCCGCGCTTCCTCACGCTGCTGTTGTCGCTTTTCTCCATCGTCGCCCTGGCCATCGCTACGGTAGGAATCTATGGCGTGGTGTCATACTCGGTGGCCCGCCGCACGAAAGAGTTCGGCCTGCGCATGGTGTTGGGCGCGCAAGGTGGCGACGTGCTCGGTTTGGTGATGAAGCAGGGCGTCGGCATGGTGATGATCGGCCTCGCTGCTGGCCTGCTCACGGCGTTCGGCCTCACGCGCCTGATGGCTAGCCTGCTTTTCGGCGTTGCGCCGACCGACGCCACGACCTTCGCCAGCGTCACCGCGGTGCTGGCCGCCGTCGCGCTCGCCGCCTGCTACATCCCGGCCCGCCGCGCCACTCGCGTCGATCCGATGCAAACCCTGCGCTACGAGTAGTCGCCCTGTGGTGGCGGAGCGATAGAGCTTCGGGTAAAGTCTCGGCATGGAAACGGCCGGAAAAACCATGTCCACAGTCGACGAGCAGATAAAATTCGCCTGGCACAACTTTGAAGATCAACAAGCCATCATCCGCGCCGCGGACCTGAAAGCCGGCTACCTGGTCCCGTTCCTTCTCTTCTTCGGAGCAAGCACGATTCCGCTGGGTAGCGAAGTTGTGCCCAAAATGAAGTGGGGCGATAGCACGGGTGCGCTTGCCGCCTTGCTTTACATTGCGAGCTACGCCCTGCTAACCGTGGGATTCGTCTGGTCGCTGGCGCTGATCTCACGCGCGATGACTCCGCGCATCGCAAAACATCATCAGACGCCGAACAAGGGGGCGGAGTTGCTGTACTACGAACACGTCCTGCGGCACAAGGATAGTGATGAATACTATCGTGCGATGTCCACAGCAGGCCCGGAACAGATGCTGCGCAACATAACCGATCAGGTCTTCGAGCTTTCCAAAATCTGCAAAGCCAAGCTCGACAATTTGCGCGGCTTTGCAGTTTCCTTCAAGTGGACCGTCGTGGCATGGTGTGTGAGCACAGCGATCGGCTTCTGGATTATCGCGAAGAAATAGACAAGCCCATGGGCATCTAGCGGACGACCCCAGCAAGCGGACTGGACGCTGCGGCGTACAGCCGCTTGGGCATGCGGCCGGCAAGATACGCTTTGCGACCCGCGATCGTGGCGTCTCGCATGGCTTCGGCCATCAGCGCGGCGTCTTGCGCTTCGGCAATCGCAGTGTTCATCAGCAATCCGTCCGCGCCAAGTTCCATCGCCTGGGCTGCGTCTGACGCCGTGCCAACGCCGGCATCCACGATCATCGGCACTTCCGTAATGCGTTCTCGCAGAATCCGCAGGTTCGCAGGATTCTGAATTCCCAAGCCCGACCCGATCGGCGCAGCTAGCGGCATTACCGCCGCCGCACCTGCATCGATCAATTTCCGCGCGGCAATCAGATCGTCATTGGTATACGGCAGCACGACGAAACCTTCCTTGACGAGCACGCGTGTAGCTTCGATCAGTTGTTCGGTGTCAGGGAACAGCGTCTGCTGGTCACCGATCACTTCCAGCTTCACCCAGTTGGATAGACCCACTTCGCGCGCCAGCCGAGCGGTGCGAATGGCTTCGTCCGCGGAATAACACCCCGCGGTATTGGGCAGAATGAACATTTTTTCGCGATCGATGAAATCGAGCAGCGATTCCTTGGATCGATCGGTGAGATTGACGCGGCGAACCGCCACAGTCACCATGTCCGCTCCAGAAGCCGCGTGCGCGCGCGCCATTTCCTGAAACGTGCGATACTTACCTGTCCCCACGATGAGTCTGGAACGAAACGCGCGACCCGCTATGACTAGATCGTCCGGCATAGAGTCCTCATCGAAAGTTTAAACTCCTCGGGGCTGCGCGACAAATCAAGCTTCGGACACCATCGGCATACTTGCTCTGCAACAACGTGCGGGGCAGGAGGCTAGAGGTACTGAAGCGTAGCTGGCACAGGCCAACTATGCAACCAGGGCCAGCATAGACGCGTCTGAGCCATTATAGTGGGCAGGTCCAGTTACGGTGCTTTAATCCAAGGAGAAACTACTGTATTCGTACAAATTACCGGCCGAGGCGTGGGTTCCCGCGACGCCTGGTTCCAGTCCCGGAACAATGTTCGCTGATCGCACAAATTGGAATCTCAGCCCGAACCGCCTGAGCGAGGCTCTTGCAGCCTACCACTCGTCGGGCAAGCGGCTGTACGACCTGAGTGCATCGAATCCGACGGAAGAAGGGTTTGAGCGCCCAGGCGAAGCTGTGCTCAACGCCCTGGGAGATGAAGGCGCGCTCACCTACGCGCCCGATCCCAAGGGGCTTCTGTCCGCGCGCCAGGCCGTGGCGAACTACTACAAGAGCCGCGAGGACGAAATTCCCGCCGACGACATCGTCCTGACCACCAGCACGAGCGAAGCGTATTCGTTCGTGTTTCGCACCTTGTGCAATCCTGGCGACGAGCTGCTGGTGCCGGCGCCCAGCTATCCGCTGTTTGGATTTCTCGCCGACATCCACGATGTGCGCCTGGTGCAGTACCGTTTGATTTATGACTACGGATGGCAGATCGATTTTCACGCCCTGGAACAAGGCATTACGCCCCGCACGCGCGGAATAATCGTAGTGAATCCCAATAATCCGACCGGGCACTTCACCAAATTCGAAGAGCTCACGACGATGAATGACATTTGCGCGCAGCGCGGCATGGCATTAATTGCCGACGAAGTGTTCTTGGACTTTGCCTATGCAGACACCACGGTCCGCCGCGATTTACCCAGGAATCCGCGCAACCGCAGCTCGGTGGGCCGCAAACCTCAGAGTCTGGCCGTCAATAAGGACGCGCTGACGTTTACGATGAGCGGGCTGTCGAAAATTTCAGGGCTGCCGCAGATGAAAGTATCCTGGCTGGTAACCAGCGGACCTCAGGAATTGAAAACCCAGGCGCTGGACCGCCTGGAAGTCATCGCGGACACCTACCTATCGATGAACTCCCCCGTGCAGCTTGCCTTGCCGGCGCTTCTAGAGCAGCGGTTGGGCTTCCAAAAGCAGGTAATGACGCGAGTTCGCCGCAACGTAGCGGAATTGGATCGCCAGTTGCTGCAAAAAAAATCGTGCAGCCGATTGGAGATCGAAGGCGGTTGGTATGCCGTGCTTCGCGTTCCTGCGACTCGCCCAGATGATGATCTCGCGGTTGATTTGCTGACGAACAAGGGCATCTACCTTCATCCGGGACATTTTTATGATTTTCAATCGGACGGTTACCTGATCGTCAGCCTGATCATGCAGGAGCGGGAATTCTCGGAAGGCATTCGGCAGCTTCTTTCCGCGTTCTAACCAGCGCCGCCTTAGCGCAGGCAAACAATCTCCGTGCCCTCAGGGCGCCAATCTCTGGGCCCTCTGCGTTGAGGCTTTCCCGGTGAGGTGGAATAGCCTTTCGCGCGAGGCTTCTCCAAGGCGGGAGGCAAACCGATGTTTATCGAATAGCGAAGCATCCAGAGAACCGATGCGAAGTTAACAATTCACATGATGCTAAAATCCTTAAGATCATGGATCGTCATACCCGCGTTCGAGTCCGTAATCAGTGAGGAGCTGAGCATCCACAGTGTCCGAAGCTGTCTGGTATGGGAACTCGCTCCGAGCTTCTTACCGTTTGACACACGCCTTGTGGATCGGATGTAGCGCTCTTTACCTGCTTGTCTACCTTTTACTTGCGGATCTCGCTAGCGACCGCACTCACGGCCTGTTCCTGGCGCTCACCATACTGCTTCCGGCCATTTTTGTTCCCCTCTACATTTGGCGGGCGAATTTTGCCACCCGCACAGAAGCCGTGATTCGCAGCGTGGCTCCAGGTCTCGCGCTCTCCGGAGTCGCTTCCACGCGTCCGCCGAGACGTATGCGCATGGACGTCTGCAAATCGGATACGTCTCCGTGGTTTTGCTCCTGCTTGGCCTGGTGAGTGGAATAGAACTCGGCTTGTTGCGTTGGAAGTTCTTGCAATGGGCCCCGCCTCCCGTGATCTTGGCGGGCCTTCGGTCCACCTGGCGCTGTTACATCAAGTCGGCCACCTTGTGGGTCGCTGGTGTGATGGTGTCTGGGTGGATGGTCACCGCGTTTCCTAGCATCCACGCTGCGGACGCGCTCGCTTATGCCGGAATCGTCGTGGTTGGTCCGGGCCTTCTCCTCATCGCACCCATCCCTGTGTTCTTTTCTGTGGGTCCCGCTGTCAACCTCGGAAAGCGAGTCTGGAAATACTGGTTAAGGTGCCTATCCGCCGCCTTCGGGCTTCTGGTGCTCTGTCTCTTTGCAGCGATGGTGCTTTTCAGAGGTCCCCTTATTATTTTGTATTACTTCTATTCGCTGCCTTACCTTTTGCTTGGTTTCTGGCTCGTGTGTCTCCCGTGGGCCCTCCTCAGCGGCCTGGCGGAGCAGCCCAGCGCGCGGCCGCTGGAACACACGCAACCCGCTGTGGAGAATACGGGATTCGCCGCATCTCCGCTTGCCCCGGATGCATCGCTACGGTTTCGACCTCCGGCAACGTGGAAGGTTCTATTGGTGAGTTTGGCCGCGCAACTCTTTATTCTCCTGCCCGCATTGTGGACCGCCTCCCCCTCCCCTCTTGGTCTGCGCGGAATAGGCTGCGTAAGCGCCCACTACACCAACGCCTCCGAATAGTGGTTCTGGCAAGCCTACAAGGGCATTGGCTCGCGTTCGGAATCGCTAGACGGCCTGATCTTCCGTGTGGCCGGAAGTCCTCACGTGTGTGGGGTCGTCGATCGGAAAAACCTGGCGTCACTCAATGACCCGAAGCAAGTCACCGTAGGCTACGCCAATGCCGCACGCGCCTGGTTCTGGCTGATCGACTCCGACGAATGGGAAAGCCCACGCACCAAGGAGATCCGCCAGGAATTGACGTTGTTGCTTGGAAGGGAATTCTCCTCGTATGAGCAGCTGCAGGATTGGTGGAATCAGAACAACGAACATCTGGTCTGGTCCGGCAGGGACGAGTTCCTGGAAGTTCATGAACCCACCATCAGCGAAATGGCTCATCGCTCTTACACCGTCACCTCTATGAGCCCCGTAGAGATAATTCGCCTGGGGCCTCACCACCTCGAAGCTGAGCCAGCCACGGATAAACTCGACGGTGGCCAAGTGTCTCATTTAACTTTACTCGACCGCGAGGAACGTCTTCGCGGACTGAAACTCGGCGCTGCGGACCAAATTGGCATTCTCTCCGGAAAGCGAGATCGGGACGCCAGAGAATTCCTGGAACGCCTCACCGGCCAGAATTTCGCAACAAAGTTGGAATGGCAGAACTTCTTCACTGGCAATCCACCCGCGCCATGGAATATGAGCCGCGATGCCGCTCAAGATTGGATTGGTCTGATCCACTTGTACGGCCAAATCGAGCCATTTCACACACGGTATGTTGTAAGCCTTCGTGAAGCGACAGGTCTAAACTATTTTGCGCCCGAGGACTACATTCCCTGGCTACAGAATCCGGACAACACCAGGCAGCAGGAGTGGCTCAAGGCGCGTGATTTAGTCGGTGACCTGATGAGTACCAATCCCCTTGCCACTCTGGGCCAAGCCATGTCCGTACTGAAACTAATCACTGATCAATCTTTCGACTCACCAGAAACCTGGGTGAAATGGTGGCAAGAGAAGCACTCGACAGTTAGTCTGTCGACAAACGGACGCAAACTTACGGTGAGGCACTAGTTACTTCGTCCGCCGCTGGGGGCCAACCAATTGGCACAAAGAATTCACCTCGAAGATGAAGAGCATGAAGCGCTGAGCCGGTGGAGCCGTTGGAACACCGGCTGAAGATACGTATCGGCTAGGAGTCGGCCCTACTCCACATATTGGTTCTTTCTCGTTAGTTTTGAAGGATCGGCCGAGGTTCGGCGACATCGGCATAGAGACGTTCGATCCTTTCGCGATACTTCAGCTCGACCACGCGGCGTTTCAGCTTCATCGTGAAGGTAAGACTGCCGTTGTCGAAGGTGAAGTCCTCCGCCAGCAGCGCGAATCTCTTGATCGTTTCCCACTGAGCCAAATGGGCTGTGAGGCGGTTCACTTCCCCTTCGATTAAAGTGCGGACCCACGGGTGGCCCACCAACTCGTCGCTCGAGGTGAAATGGATTCCTTGCTCCGCGGCTTTCGCGGACACCGTTACCGGGTTCGGTACCAGCAGCGCGACCACAAATTTCCGCTGATCGCCCACTACCATCGCATTCAGGATGTACGGGCTGGTCTTGAGAGCGTTTTCGATCGGCTGCGGCGCGACGAATTTTCCGGCAGCGGTCTTCAGCAAATCTTTCTTTCGATCGGTGATGAACAGGTAGTTGTCGGCGTCCAGATATCCGATGTCGCCGGTGCGAAACCAGCCATCCTCGGTCATCACTTCGCGAGTCGAATCCGGACTTTTGTAGTAACCCTGCATCACGCAGGGACCCTTGGCCAGAATCTCGCCGTCCTCGGCAATTCGGATGGAAACGTTGGGAATCGGCTTGCCGGAACTCCCGACCCGATTGTTCGGATAGTTGGATGTCAGCACCGGCGAGGTTTCGGTCAAACCATAGCCTTGGTAAATGGCGATGCCGACGGACCAGAAAAATTCGGCGAGAACCTTCGAGAGCGGCGCGCCGCCGGAAAATATGATGCGAAGCTGGCCGCCGGTGCCAACGCGAATTTTGGAGTACACCAGCTTGTCCGCCAGCGCCCATTGCAGTTTTAGCAGCGAACCTGCGGATTTTTGACCGGAACGCCAGGGCGCGGCGCGCTTGGCGGTTTCCATGGCCCAGTCAAACAACTTGCGCTTCGCTCCAATGTTCTTGCTGCCCTGCTCCATGATGCGCGCATAGATTTTCTCAAACACCCGGGGAACCGCCGCCATCACCGTGGGATGCACTTCCAACAACGCCTGCGAAAGCAGATTCACATCTTCGACGTAGGCAATGCTGATGCCACCGAACAGCAACACGTAATCCATGGTGCGGCCATAAATGTGCGCGAGCGGAAGGAAAGAAACGGCCAGGTCAACGCCGGGTTTCATGTCGAAGATCACGCAGGAATCGGTGGCATTGGAACAGATGTTGGTGTGCGTCAGCATGACGCCTTTCGGCTCACCCGTCGTACCCGATGTGTAGATGATCGACGCCAGCTGGCCAGGAAGCACCTGCGAAGCGCGCATGCGATACGCCGCGACCTCCGCACCGCTTGCGGAGGCAATCAGCGTTTCATAGCGAAGGCACTCGGTGGGAATGGTGTCACCACCGTCAGCGACGATGACGTGTTCCAGTTCAGGAATCTGCGCGCGCCGGTGAAGCAGCTTCTCGAGTTGAGCGGTGCCTGCAACCACGATCACCTTCGCGCCCGAATGATTCATGATGTAGGTCATGCGGTCAGGCGATTCATTGAAGTAGATCGGGACGGTGATGCCGCCGGCACCGGTGATGGCGAAATCCGCGGTATGCCATTCCGGCCGATTGGTAGCGAACAGTGCCACCCGGTCTCCCGGCTTGACGCCCAACTCGACCAGGGCCATCGATAGACCGGCGACGCGGCGAAGAAATTCAGCGGAAGAAATCGGCTCCCAAACGTTGGCACGGCGAGTGAGCTGCGCCCTAGGGTTGGGAAGCGAATCGATGGCCTTCAGGAATCTGGAGGGAAGAGTGCCGTAGCTCATCGAAGTTTTCTCACTTTACTCTAACGTTCTGGTAACCGCAATTGCCAGGAAACACGTCGCGTTGCGGTTCTTGTCCGGCGCATCGTCCCGCGCGCATCAAGGTAAGTGCGGGGCTTAGTAAGCGGCCGTGCCGTGCAAATCAAGAATCGCTGCGCTAAGATGGCCCGCGGAGCCATTTCATGAGCGCAAGCACGACAACTTCGGGAGCGGTGGCCGACAGTTCTCTTTCGCGCGGTCCATTTCGCGCGCCCCGCGGAACGCAAATTTCCTGCAAAGGCTGGCAGCAGGAAGGGGCGTTGCGCATGCTGATGAACAACCTCGATCCTGAAGTTGCGGAGCGTCCGCAAGATTTGGTGGTGTACGGTGGGACAGGCAAAGCGGCACGGAATTGGGAGTCGTTTCATGCGATCGTGCGATCGCTGAGGGAATTGGCGGCTGACGAAACCTTACTGGTGCAATCGGGCAAGCCCGTGGCGATTTTTCGCACCCATGAATACGCACCCCGCGTATTGATCTGCAATTCCAACCTGGTGGGCCATTGGAACAACTGGGATCGGTTTCACGAGCTCGACCGCGCCGGCCTGATGATGTACGGGCAAATGACCGCGGGCAGCTGGATCTACATCGGCACCCAGGGAATCTTGCAGGGCACATTTGAAACGTTCGCGGCGGCTGCCGCAAAACATTTCGGCGGCAACCTGAGTGGCAAGCTCGTAGTGTCCGGCGGAATGGGCGGAATGGGTGGAGCACAGCCGCTGGCTGCCACGATGAATGGCGCGGCGTTTTTGGGAATTGATGTCGATCCGGAGCGCATCAAGCGGCGCGTAAAGACCGGCTACTGCGACGTGATGGTCACCCAACTTGATGAGGCACTGCGCATTCTGAAGAATGCGGTGCGCAAGGGCGAGGCTACATCCGTCGGCCTGGTGGGAAATTGCGGCGATCTGATTCCGGAAATGGCCAAGCGCGGCATCGTGCCGGATGTGCTGACCGATCAGACCAGCGCACACGATCCGATTGGCGGCTACGTTCCGAACAAAATGACGCTGGAGGCCGCGTTAGAGCTGCGCAAAGCGAATCCCGAGGAGTACAAGAAACGATCGATGGCGGCCATGGCCGAGCATGTTCAAGGCATGCTGGATTTGCAGAAGCTTGGATCGGTCACATTCGATTACGGGAACAACATTCGCACTTTTGCCTTCGAGCAGGGCGTGAAGAACGCCTACGATTTTCCGGGATTTGTGCCCGCCTATATTCGGCCGCTGTTTTGCGAGGGCAAGGGGCCGTTCCGGTGGGCGGCGCTGTCGGGCGAAGCGTCAGACATTGCGCGGGCGGATCAGTTGGTGCTGGAGATGTTCCCGCAGAACGAGCACCTGAGCCGGTGGATCAAGCTGGCGCAGAGGCGTGTGAAATTTCAAGGCTTGCCATCGCGGATCTGCTGGCTTGGTTACGGTGAGCGCGACAAGTTCGGCTTGGCGTTGAACGATTTGGTGGCACGAGGCGAACTGAAGGCGCCAATCGTGATCGGCCGTGATCATTTGGACTGCGGATCGGTGGCTTCGCCGTATCGCGAGACGGAATCGATGCTGGATGGTTCAGACGCCATCGCCGATTGGCCGTTACTGAATGCGTTGGTGAACACGGCAAGCGGGGCTTCCTGGGTGTCGATCCACAACGGCGGTGGCGTGGGCGTTGGATATTCACAGCACTCCGGGCAGGTGACAGTGGCCGACGGCACGAAGGAAATGGCGGCACGGATCGAACGGGTGCTGACCAATGATCCGGGGATGGGCGTGGTGCGGCACGTCGATGCGGGATACGCCGAGGCTACGGAGTTCGCGAAGAAGTCCGGCGTGAAGATTCCGATGTTGTAGTTCCCTCCTTTCATCTTTCATTGAGAAAGTCAGAACCTTGATTACGCGGTGGATCTCGACGTGCTCGTCGGAAACAAAGCGGCGTGGGCAGCGTGGTACACAGGCAAAGTGCCCGTACTACGTAGGACTTCGGAAAAATGTGCCGGGATGAACCATTGGCGCATCGAAACTCATAGCATAGGAAAAGGAGAAAAACCATGTACGTGGTTTTGGGAGCTACTGGAAATTCGGGATCGGTTGTGGCCGAGACGTTGTTGAGCAGGGGTGAAAAGGTGCGCGCGGTCGGACGCAGCAAGGAGCGGTTAGCGAAAATTGCGGCGCGTGGCGCAGAACCATTTGTCGCGGATCAAACCGATTCGGCGGCTTTGACGCGGGCGTTTGAAGGCGCTCGAGCGGCGTATTTCATGGTGCCGCCGAATGTCAGCAACCCGGATTATCGCGGATTTCAAGCGCAGGCAGCGGATGCGGCTGCCACGGCACTGGAGGTTGCGAAGGTGCGCTACCTGGTGGGCCTGAGCAGCTACGGCGCGCAGCACGCCACGGGCTCCGGGCCGATTTCGGGTCTGAATCCGGTGGAACGGCGGCTGGAACGCGTGCCGGGATTGAATGTGCTTTTCCTGCGCGCAGGTTATTTCATGGAGAACACATTGCCGCAAATTGATGCCATCAAGAATTTCGGCGTTATGGCAGGTCCGGTGAAAGCCGATGCGGTATTGCCCATGATCGCGACCAGGGACATCGGAGCAGCAGCGGGGGATGCGTTGCTGAAACTGGACTTTTCGGGGCAGCAAACTCGGGAACTGCAGGGGCAGCGGGATCTGACTTATTCCGAGGTCGCAAAAATTATCGGCGCGGGGATCGGCAAGCCGGATCTAGCATACATGCAGGCTCCAAAGGATCAGATGGCTGGGATCCTGGCGAGCATCGGCTTTTCGCAGAACTTTACGCAGTCCTTCCTGGAAATGTGCGACGGCATCAACGACGGGCGTGTGGTGGGGCTGGAGCCGCGGTCGGCGAAAAACACTACGCCGACGTCATTTGAAGCTTTTGTGAAGGAAGTTTTCGTCCCGGCGTATCGCGGACAGGCTGTGGCAGCGTCCTCCTTTCTGGGTGGTGGTTCCCGCTGAGGTAACGGCATCCGGGTGAAGGGCTTCGATCGGAGGTACTCCGCTGGGCGACAAGAAGCTTGGTACCTAGTTACGTTTTTACCCCGAGCCAAGACCTTTCGCCTGGGCTTCGCCTTCAGGGGCCATATACCTGGGTAGTTGCGTATGTACAATCGATAAACGAGCTACGGGAGGCCTCACCGTAAGTACTGATTCTAGTCGATTTAAAGTCGCCCTTATTGAAGCGGTTGCGGACAACATATTTTCGTGCCTGAAAAACTCGCGTAAAAGCGAAAACGCCGGCAGGCGCCGGCGTTTTTGATGGCACTTTTCTACGACCAGCAGTGTACCAAGAATCTAAATAATTGTCAAGGACAAATACTAACTCAGCGGATTTCTCTGCTTGGTTTGGGCATAATACGGGCGCCTTGGTCGATTCCCTTCTCATTACTGGTGCTTCTCAGCTGTTGACGTTGCGGGGCCGTGGGCCCCGGCGTGGGGCGGCGCTGTCGAATCTCGGTTTGATTCGGGATGGCGCGTTGTTCATTCGAGACCGGCGAATCGCAGTGGCCGGAAATCGAGCCAAGGTGGAGGGGCTGCCGGAAGCGCGGTCGGCACAGAAGCTGGATGTTGGCGGACGCGTGGTGCTGCCCGGATTCGTCGATTCCCATACACACCTGGTTCATGCGGCTAGCAGGGCGGAAGAGTATGAACTGAAGATTGCCGGGGCCAGCTATGAGGAGATCGCGCGCAAGGGCGGCGGGATTCTCAATTCAGTGAAGAAGCTGCGGGCGGCTACGGCGGAGGCTTTGAAGGGCCGAGCCCGGGCGGCTTTGCGCGAGTTTGCGGCACATGGAACGACAACGATCGAGGCGAAATCGGGCTACGGGCTGGACGTCACCAGCGAGTTGAAGATTTTGCGTTTGCATCGGGAGCTGGCAGCGGAACAGCCGCTCGATATTTCTTCTACCTTCTTGGGCGCGCACGTGGTGCCGGCGGAGTTTCGGGCGCGGCCGGGTGGGGCGGCAGAGTATGTCCGCCTGTTGGTCGACCGACTGATGCCGGAAGTGGCCGAGGAGCGGCTGGCGGAATTTTGCGATGTCTTTTGCGATCGGGGAGCGTTCACGCGAGAGCAGTCGCGGGAAATTCTGGAGGCCGGCAAGCAGCGCGGTTTGGCGCCTCGGATTCATGCGGAACAGCTGACGCGGACCGGTGCGACGCAACTAGCGGTCAAGCTGGGGGCGGCGAGCTGCGACCATCTGGAGCAGGTGAATCGAGGGGATATCGCGGCGCTGGGAAAATCGAGGACGGTGGCGACGTTGTTGCCAGGCTGCGATTTTCATTTGGGGTTGAAACAATATGCTCCGGCGCGAGCATTGATCGAGGCGGGAGCGATCGTGGGGTTAGCGACGGACTACAATCCGGGGACTTCGCCGACTTTGAGTATGAGCATGATTTTATCGCTGGCCTGTATGCAGTTGCGGATGACGCCGGCGGAGGCGATTGCCGCGGCCACCATAAACGGCGCTTATGCGTTGCGACGGGAGAAGGACGTTGGATCTTTGGAGGTTGGGAAGTTGGCGGATTTGGCGGTGTTTGAGGTCGAGGATTATCGGGAGGTTCCGTACTACTTTGGCGTGAATAGGTGTTGGATGACGATGAAGCAGGGTAAGGTGATTTGGAAGGCGGGATGAGGGGGTTGGGCGCGGGGCTCTCATCGATTTGCGGTGATGCAGGGATCACGGCACGGTTCCACCACTTCGCGAACCCTTCGTACCTCAGGGCAAGCACGCAAAGACTGCGTACAAGAAACAGCCGGGTCGCTTCGGTCGGGATGACAGGTCTTCGTTGGTGGCGGAGGGTATGCGAAATCTCCTATGATTGAAGGTACAGCGATTGAAGTAACGATTCTGAGGGGCAAGGCGATGGACCGATTCTGATGCGACGATTGATTGAGTGTGTGCCCAATTTTTCGGAGGGACGCGATCCGGCCAAGGTGGATGCGATTGTGGCGGCTATGAGTGCGGTGGCCGGCGTCTACGTGCTGGATAAGGAGATGGACGCGGACCACAACCGCAGCGTGGTGACGCTCGCGGGGGATCCCGACGCGGTGGCCGAAGGGGTTTTGCGCGGTGTGGGCAAGGCTTTGGAATTGATTGATCTGAACAGCCACAAGGGAGCACATCCGCGGGTTGGGGCCACCGATGTCGTGCCTTTTATTCCTATTCACGGCGTGACCTTGGAGGATTGCGCGGCGCTGGCGAGGCGCGTGGGAAAAGAAATCTGGACACGTTATCGGATCCCGATTTTTTTCTACGAAGCAGCGGCAACGCGACCGGATCGCGTGAATCTGGAGAATGTGCGCAAGGGCCAGTTTGAGGGGTTGCGCGAAGAGTTGAAGAAGAATCATGAGCGGCAGCCGGACGTGGGCGAGCCGAAGTTGCATCCCACCGCCGGCGTTACCGTAGTGGGCGCGCGCAAGTTCCTGATCGCGTACAACGTGAACCTGAATACTTCGGATGTAAGCATCGCGAACAAAATTGCCAAGGCAATCCGATTTTCGTCAGGCGGGCTGCGCTACGTGAAGTCGATGGGCGTGGATTTGAAAGGCCGCAACCTGGCACAGGTTTCCATCAATCTGACCGATTTCGAGCAGACGCCCATGCATCGCGTGTACGAGATGGTGAAGCGCGAGGCGGAACGCTACGGCGTGGCGCCGGTTGGGAGCGAGATCGTCGGGCTGATCCCGAAAAAAGCGATCGAGATGGCCGCAGACTATTTCCTGCAGGTCGAGAATTTTTCGCCGGAGCAAGTATTTGAGAACCGGCTGGAAGCAGCACTGAGCGGCACGGCGGTTGCGGAAACATCAAAAGACAGCACGCTCGCCGGACTGGCGCGGCCCTTCCTGGATGCCGTGGCGGCGCCTCACGCGACTCCCGGCGGCGGTAGTGTCTCGGCGTTCGCGGGTGCGCTGGCGGCTTCGCTGGGGCAGATGGTCGCTGGGCTTTCGCGGAAGAAGAAGACGCAGGCAACGCACGTGGACAAGCTGTCCGACGCGCTGGAGGCGATGCGGTACGATGCGGACGCGCTGGCTGAGGCGATCGATCGGGACGCCGCTGCATACGATGCGGTAATAGCTGCGTTCAAGTTGCCGCAGGGCAATGCGCAGGAAGTGAAAACGCGCGAAAATGCTATTCAAGCAGCTACGCGCGGGGCAGCGGAGGTCCCGCTACATGTGGCAGAGCGTACCGTTGCCCTTTTCGAACGGCTAGGACAACTTGCTTCTATCGCGGCTGCATCCATGAAGTCAGACTTGGAAGTAGCACGGCTAATGGCTGCGGCCGGGGTCAGAGGGGCGTTAGCCAATGTCGAGATCAATCTCGACGGCCTGGCCGCCGATGCCGCTTACGTAACAGCAATGCGAGAGAGGGTCGCCGCGCTGCGCCAGCGCGTGGGTGACGCGTCCCGAACCTCCAGCGCTTAGGGGCTGGCCTCCGCAGGCTAAAAGGAGAAAGTGCATGATTCACAACGGCAAATTCCTGAGAGATCAGGCGCGGTTGGGACTGCGCGTGGTAAAAATTGCGGCTGCGTGCGCGCTTGCTGCGATGTCCCTGCTTTCGGCGAAGCCCGCGCGGGCAGGCCAGTTAGGGGCCGATATTATCGCGCTGTTCCCGAAGGAGGTCGGCGAGTTTGCGTACGCGGATTTGAAGAAGGCGCGAACGATGAAGTGGTTTCCGCAGTTGCAGGAGCAGATGTTGCCGGAGCGCTTCCGGCAATTCGAAAAATTTCTGGCGTCGGCGGGTGTAGACCCCAACACGCAGGTCGAGGAACTAGCGTGGGGCCTGGTGGCGGAAGGCGTGGACAACAAGAAGGATGGCGCAGGTTCGTCGGCGGTTCCCACCGGCGAGAACATCGTCGGCATTGCGCTGGGGAACTACAATCCAGAAACAACCGAGGCCTATTTCAAAAAGCAGAAGCTGCCTACGTTCAAGGCGCGGAATTACACCCTTTATGCGTTCGGATCCGGCTCTGGCGCGAATGATCTTTTCTTTTTCTTTATTGATTCGAGCACCGCTGCGTTCGGTCACCGGTCGTTGCTGGAGAAGATGATTGAAGTGCGATTCGGGACCGAGGATGGGCTGCAACGCAACGAGAAGTTTTTTCCTCTAGTGAATGAAGCCAACGGCAGCGGCGTGGTCTGGGCGGTGCTGAACCCGGCGTATACACGGCTGGCGATGAAACAGTTGGCGCCGGAGATCAATCAATTCCCGGACGCGGCGAAACTGGTCCAGCGAATGCAGAACATGCTGATCAACGTGGATGCCGGCAGCGGGCTGGACGGCAAGTTTCAGGCGGTATGTGGCTCGGTGGAAGATGCCAATTCGCTTGGGCAATTGCTGCAGATGGGGCTGCTGTACAAGCAATATCAGGCGAAAACCGAGAATCCGGATATGGCACAGTTGCTTACTCAGGCAAGCGTGACGCCATCTGGCGATCGAATTGTGGTGCGAATGAACCTCACCGACGACCAGATGACCTCGCTGATCCGGCGAAATACATTCGCGTTCAAGCTGTAAAAATCGAACCTGAGGGTGTTGTGGAGAAGCCGCGCACGGATTGCGTGGCTTCTTTTTTTGCGCGCGAATCGTGGAATGGAAGTGGTTAACGGCTCGGCGCGCCCTGGCTAGTGTATTTCGTTAGCCGGGTAACGCTGCGGCTGCCCTGGTTCTCATACTGAATGCGATCGACACCGCTGAGAGCGGCGGCCCCAGCGGCAATGGTGTCGAGCCCAACCGCCGGCGCGGATTGCCCTTCGCGCGAAAGCGCGACCTCGATGCGATCCGCGTGACGCGTAAAGGTGACGCTCAGCGGACGGTCGCTAGGATGCTGCTCAAAAACTTCCAGGCACGCAGCTGTGACCGCGGCTTGCAATTGTTGCGGGGCGTCGCCTTCGAGTCCGGAATTTTCCGCGAAGAATTTCGCAACGCCGCCCGCGCCTGCTGCAAAGCGGGGGTCAGGATCGAACTGCAGGCAAACCGATTTCGGCTCAGTCGACACTAGTGTTGGCGAGTGAAACGTCGCAGGCTTCCCGGCAGTCGGGGCAGTAGTAGAGGCCGTCCGCGCAAAGACGAACTTTGTGCTGGCCCTTGCAAATGGTGCAGTACTTCTCGCACACGCATTGGCCTTCCGGTTTGTCGCACACGGAGCAGAGAATGGGACCGGGCATGACGGCCTCCCCTGAAAACTGTACCTGAGCAATATGGCGCGCGGCAAGGCAACGGTTGGCGAAAGTTCGCGGCCAGAAACCGACCTTTCCGATTGCACGGAACCACGATCGCTTGTGTCGCTGCGGAGGCTAGCGTTCTTTGACCGCTCTCGGGGCGCATGCTAGTATCAATTTCTGCCCGAGCACGCGGAATGGAATCAGTCAACTCGCCAACTACCAGCGAACTCCGAAAGACGCCACTGAACGGGGTACATCGCCGCCTGGCCGCGAAGATGGTCAACTTTGGCGGCTGGGATATGCCGGTGGAGTATCCGGCTGGCGGCGGCTTGGTGGCCGAGCACAAGGCGGTTCGCGGCGGCGTGGGGGTTTTCGACGTCAGCCACATGGGTGACATTCGTGTGCACGGCCAAGGAGCGGGTCAGTCTACCCCTGGGGCCGGCGGCGGGGGGCTGGGTGCGGTGCAGCACATCAGCATGAATGATGCGTCGAAGCTGGCAATCGGGCAGGCACACTACTCGGCTTTACTCTACCCGCAGGGCACCTTTGTCGATGATGTGATCGTGCACCGGCTGGGCGAGGACGATTTTTTGCTGGTGATCAACGCCGGAACGCGTAAGAAGGACATCAACTGGGTTCGCGAGAATACCAAGGACTTCGACTGTGTCGTCGACGAACTGAGCGATGCGTATACGCAGCTGGCGATTCAAGGTCCGCGCGCGATCGAGGTGATGCGCAAGCTTACCGACGCGAATCTGGATAGCGTCAAGAATTATTGGTTCACTCATGGGACGCTGTGCGGTCTGAAGGATACTTTGATCGCGCGGACAGGATATACGGGTGAAGATGGCTTCGAGATTTATGTGCCGTCAGATTGCGCAACCAGCGAGAGGGTTTGGGCGCAGGTGATGGAAGCGGGTCGCGAGTTCGGCATCATTCCCTGTGGGCTTGGCGCGCGAAATACTTTGCGCCTGGAAGCGAAAATGGCGCTGTATGGGCACGAGATCAGCGAGACGATCAATGTCTGGGAAGCCGGCCTGGACCGCTATTGCAAGATGGAGAAGGGCGACTTCATCGGACGCGCCGCACTGGAACGTGCGAAGAGCGACGGATTCAAGCGGACGCTAGTGGGGCTGGAGATGATCGGGCGCGGCATTGGACGCGATGAATATCGCGTCTGCAACGAAGCCGGCGAAGCGGTGGGTGTGATCACCAGCGGTTCGCCATCCCCTACATTGTGCAAGAATATTGCGCTGGCGTATGTCCCGCCGACGCTGGCGGACATCGGGACACGGGTGTTTGTGGAGATTCGCGCCAACAAGTGCGAGGCGCGAGTGGTTGCGACTCCGTTTTACAAACGCGCTAAGAAGGTCGCGGCTCCGCAGGCTGCGAAGATGGCGTAAGACCTCAAAATTTTCAGGCGAACCCGGCGATTGACTGACGAGGAGCGTAGACATGGCATATCCGGCAAATTTCCGCTACACCAAACAGCACGAATGGGTGGATGTCAAGGGGGACATCGCTAGCATTGGCATCACCGACTATGCCCAGCAGGAATTGGGGGACGTGGTGTTCGTCGAATTGCCCAAGGTCGGATCGCAGATTACCGCGGGTAAGTCGTTCGGAAACGTAGAGTCCGTGAAGGCGGTGAGCGAGATTTACGCGCCGGTGAGCGGCGAAGTGACTGAAGCGAACGAGGAATTGCACAACACACCGGAGAAAATTAACTCCGATCCCCACGGTAGCGCATGGCTGGTGAAGGTGAAACTCAGCAATGCGGCAGAAGTCTCAGCACTAATGGACGCGCCGGCCTACGAAGCGTTCATCGCTTCCGAGAAGGGCAAGGAAGCTTCGGCCTGATGCGCTATCTTCCGAAGAGTCCGGCCGAGCGTCAGGAAATGCTAGCGGCGATCGGCGCGGAATCGATCGACGAACTGTTCTCCAGTATTCCGGAACGTTTCCGTTTGCGCGAGGCATTGAAATTACCCGGACCTTTTTCCGAAGCCGAGATCATCGACTATTTTAAGCAGCGGGCAGGGGAAAATTCAGTCGGGTATACCAGTTTTCTGGGAGCCGGCGTTTACAACCATTTGCGATCGGTGGTGACGGACGCGATCATCCAGCGCGGCGAATTTCTTACTTCCTACACGCCGTATCAGGCGGAAATCACTCAGGGCACATTGCAGGCGATCTTCGAATTCCAGACCTTGATGTGCCAGCTCACCGGGCAGGAAGTAGCGAACGCCTCCATGTGGGATGGGTCGACGGCGACAACGGAAGCGGTGTTGATGGCCGAGCGCGTGACCGGACGCAACCGCGTGCTGATGGCGCGCTCCTTGCATCCGGAATATCGCGATGTGCTCAAGACCTACGCGAAGAATTCGGGATTGCGGGTGGAAGAGCTGCCTTTCTCTGCGGACGGCAGGTTGACGCAGCAGAACTTGCGCGCGGCAATGAAAGACGATGTCGCGGCGCTGGTGGTGCAATCGCCGAACTTCCTTGGGGTGCTTGAATCGGTGCCCGAACTTGCAGCCATCGTCCACGGTGCGGGTGCGCTACTAGTGGTCGCCCTCACCGAGGCCGTGTCGCTGGGCGTGGTTCGACCGCCTGCGGAAGCGGACATTGTCGCGATGGAAGGCCAGAGTTTCGGTTTGCCGCCGAGCTATGGCGGGCCGTTCGTGGGGGTGATCGCGTCGAAGGATAAGTTTGTGCGGCAGATGCCCGGGCGCCTGGCTGGGCAAACAACCGACACCGAAGGGCGGCGCGGTTTTGTGCTTACCTTGGCGACCCGCGAACAGCACATTCGCCGCGAGAAGGCCACTTCCAACATTTGCACCAATCAGGCGCTTTGCGCACTGGCGGCCACCGTGCATTTGACGCTGCTGGGAAAAGAGGGATTGCGCGAGATGGCCGAGCAAAATCTGGCCAAGGCACAATTCGCGCTCTCTGAGTTGACGAAAATACCCGGCGTGCACAGAACTTTCAGCGGGCCGTTTTTCAACGAGTTCACGATCGAGCTGCCGCGGTCGGCGCGGATCGTAAACGGTTACCTGCTGCGCGAGAAAATCGTTGGGCCACTGCCTTTGGGACAGAACTATCCGGAACTGACCAAGAATGCCTTGGTATGCGTGACCGAAACGACCAGCCGCGAAGACATCGAGCGGCTCGTCGCGGGAGTTCGCCGGGCTTTGGAGCAACCGCTGTAGTTTTGTGGCGTTGGTAACGGGATAAAAACGCAAAAATGTCGAAGAGAATCAAGAAGGCTACACGACATACGAATCAGAATGAAGGGCTGATCTTCGAGAAATCGTCGCCTGGGAAGCGCGCGTTCGAATTGCCGCCGCTCGACGTACCGGCAATCGATCCTGCTCAAGCATTGGGCGCGAACCACCGTCGTGATGGCGTGGAACATTTCCCCGAGGTCAGCGAGATTGAAGTGATTCGCCACTTTACGCGACTCTCGACATGGAATTACGCCATCGATCTGGGCATGTATCCGTTGGGCTCCTGCACCATGAAGTACAACCCGCGCGTGAATGAATTCGTGGCGCGGCTCGATGGCATCGCCACCGAGCATCCGCTGCAGCCATTGGAACTATCCCAAGGCTGCCTCAAGATTCTTCGCCTGCTGGAAACTTGCCTGCTAGAAATCACCGGGATGGATTCGATCACCTTGCAGCCCGCGGCCGGCGCGCAAGGCGAACTCACCGGATTGCTGCTGATCCGAGCGTATCTCGAGAAGCAAGGCAACGCGCGCAAAAAGGTATTGATTCCCGACTCAGCGCACGGGACCAATCCCGCAACCGCGGTGATTGCAGGCTACGAAGTCCAGAACATCAAATCCGAATCGCACGGCCAGATCGATGTCGACAAGCTCCGTGAACTGGTTACCGAAGATGTGGCCGCGCTGATGATCACCAATCCTTCGACGCTCGGCATTTTCGAGGAACGCATTCCGGAAATCGCCGAAATCCTGCACGCCAAGGGCGCCTTGCTGTACATGGACGGCGCCAACATGAATGCGCTGGCGGGAGTAACGCGTCCTGGCGATCTGGGCGTTGACGTCATGCACCTCAATCTGCACAAGACTTTTTCCACGCCGCATGGGGGTGGAGGGCCCGGCGCGGGTCCGGTGGCGATGAAGAAAATCCTCGCGCCGTTCCGTCCCGTACCAATTCTTGTGGAGAAGGCCGGCGGGCACCTCACGCTCGAGTCCGTGCGGCCCGATTCCATCGGAAGGGTAAAATCCTTTTCAGGAAATTTCGGGGTGCTCGTACGCGCTCTCGCCTACATTCTGGCCTACGGCCCGGGAATCCGTCAGGCCACCGAAGACGCGGTGCTCAATGCGAACTACATCCGCAAGCACCTCGAAGGTGTTTACGATTTGCCTTATTCCTTGCCCTCCATGCACGAAGTGGTGTTCAGCGACGCCTTCCAGAAAAAAAACGGCATTAATACCATGGACATCGCCAAGCGGCTGATCGACTACGGCTTCCACCCTTACACCACAGCGTTTCCGCTCATCGTGTCGGGGGCCCTGATGATCGAGCCCACGGAATCGGAATCGAAGGAAGAATGCGACCTGTTCATCGACGCCATGCGCTCCATCGCTCAAGAAGCCGCCGAGAATCCCGAACTGGTGAAGACCGCGCCGCACAGCACTCGCGTGCGGCGCCTGGATGAAGTCGCAGCTGCGCGTAGGCCGATCCTGCGTTGGGATCCTTCGCGGCAGCCGGCAGCCGAGGATCACCAGCATCGCCACAAACACGCCAGACACATTGAGCCGACACCCGTCACGCCGACGGCTTAGCCACTACGCAATTCATTTCACGACACAGTCCGATGGCGGCTTCCCCGCCCTTTGGCTTCATTTTGCTAGACTGCTTTGAAGCGGTCTATCCGGACCTAGTCGGGTTCCATCATTGATGAGTCCTGCCCTCAGCGCCTGGCTGCCCAAATCTGTTCTGCTATTGCGAGCCTACGACCGGCGCAAATTCCTCAGTGATCTGGTGGCTGGCGTCACCGTGGGCCTGGTTGCCCTGCCGCTCGCTATGGCTTTCGCGATTGCTTCGGGGGTTAGTCCGCAAGCGGGTATCTATTGCGCGATCGTCACTGGGTTCCTGATCTCCGCGCTGGGCGGTTCCAAAACACAGATCGGCGGCCCGACTGGCGCCTTTGTCGTGGTGGTCTCTGGAATTATCGCCAAGTACGGCATCGAAGGATTGTTCACCTGCACGATGATGGCGGGCGTGCTGCTGATGCTCCTCGGAATCACGGGCATGGGCACGGCGGTCAAGTATTTCCCGCGTCCGGTCATCATCGGGTTCACTAACGGCATCGCCATTCTGATCGCCAGTACGCAGATTCGAGACTTTTTCGGATTGAAGATGCAAAGCGTGCCCGGAGATTTTTTTCATCGCATGCGCGCTTTTGGACAGGCGTGGCACACCATCTCGTTTCCCGCAACACTCTTATCGTTGGCTTCCCTGGCTGTAATGATCCTCTGCCTGAAGTACGCCAAGCGGATTCCCGGCGCAATCCTGGTGACGTTCGGAGCTACCGCGGCGGTGAGCCTGCTGCATTTGTCAGTGGAGACGATCGGAACGCGGTTCGGCGGGATACCCAGCGGCTTGCCGACTCTGGCCATTCCCAGGCTGCACTACAACGTGCTGCGGCAATTGCTGTCTCCGGCGTTTACCGTGGCCATGCTTGGCGCCATCGAATCACTGATGTCCGCGGTGGTTTCGGATCGAATGAGCAAGGATAAGCACAATCCAAACGTGGAACTCGTGGCGCAAGGCGTCGCCAACATCGTTTCGCCGTTGTTCGGCGGATTGCCGGCGACTGGCGCGATTGCGCGGACCGCTACGAATGTCCGCTCCGGCGCAAAGACTCCGGTTGCCGGAATGATTCACGCGCTCACCCTGCTGGCCATCGTGCTCTTTGCGGCACCTCTGGTCAAAAACGTACCACTGGCTGCGCTTGCCGCGATCTTGATGATCGTGGCCTACAACATGGGTGAGTGGCGGGAGATTCCCGAAATCCTGAAGCTTACGGCCGCAGATATCGCCGTTTGGCTGCTGACTCTAACTCTTACAGTTGTCGCGGATCTTACGTTCGCGGTCGAGGTTGGCATGGTTCTGGCGGCGTTGATGTTCATCCGCAAAGTCTCGCGAACCACCACCATCACGCGGGTGACGCGAGATTATGTCGAGGACGGGCGCGCGCACATCCTGCAGGGCCGGGACATTCCGGAGTATGCGACGGTATATCGCATCCACGGTCCGTTCTTGTTCGGAGCCACCGATAAGTTCTCCGATATCCTGGACCGCTTGGACACCCTGCCACCGATTATTATCCTCCGTCTGCGTAATATGACCGCGATCGACGCGACCGGTCTCGGTGCTATTCGGGATCTCGCCGATCAGGTTCACGAGTCCGGTCGATCGCTGCTGCTCTGCGGTGCAAGAGAACAACCCTCGCAACTCATGAAGCAAGCCGAATTCGAGCGACACGTCGGAGCGGAAAATATCTGTCCAAGCATCAGCGACGCGCTGGCCCGCGCAGCCGACGTGTATGGGAAAGAGTACGTGCAAAAGTCGGCCGCAGGCATCGAGGTGTTATCAGAAAAATAGTGGTTGGGTTCGGTCGACTTTGGGAGCAGCGTCACTTCCTCTGTTGCCTGTTTGCCTTCCTTCGTGTCATCTCCAGAAAATGCGCCCACCTGGGAAGGCGGCCACTACAAGGGCTTTCATGCTCGCCTGAAAAGTTTTTCAGCCTTCTGAAACTCAAATTTCACACTCGACCCTACGAAGCGTAACACCTGCACCGAATATTGGCTGTCAGGAGGATTTTCCATGTTCAGAAAAGTATTCGCGACAGCGACCTTCATGACGCTTTGTTTGACGATGCCCGCTGCGCGTTCTCAGAATTCCAAGCACGATCGAGGCGAAATCCGCCATGTTCTCTTGATCAGCATTGACGGAATGCACGCGCTGGATTACCTCGACTGCGCGAACGGCATCAGCACCATCAACGGCGGAACGCCGTATTGCCCCAATTTGGCCGCGCTTGCAAAAAATGGCATCAACTACCTCGACGCGACGACGTCAAAGCCATCCGACTCCTTTCCAGGCCTCACCGCGCTGGTGAGCGGCGGATCGCCGCGTACCACGGGCGCTTTCTACGACGTGGCTTACGACCGCTCGCTCGATCCTCCTGCGAAGACCACGGGTAACGGCGTGGCCGCCGGCACGTGCACGCCCGGAGCAGCGCCGACGGGTACAACCACCGAATACGAAGAAGGGATCGACCTCGATCAGAGCCAGCTCAATGGTGGTGCGCCAAGCGGCGGAGGCGGAATCAACTCGATAGATCCGATGCGCCTTCCGCGGGATCCTGCAAAGGGCTGCGCGCCGGTTTATCCCTGGAACTTCGTGCGAACCAATACAATTTTTGGAGTAGTGCACTCGGCGGGCGGCTATACAGCGTGGTCTGACAAACACCCGTCGTATTCGTCGGTCTCCGGCCCGGGGAACGGCAAGAATATCGATGACTACTATTCGCCGGAAATCAATTCAACCGTGGTCAGCCTGCCCGGCGTTACGACTCCGACCGGCCTGTCGTGCGCACCTATCCCCGATCCTTCTCAAACCGGAGCGTGGACGGACAGCTTCCAGAACATTCAGTGCTACGACACGCTCAAGGTCAACGCAATCCTGAACGAAATAGATGGAAAGGCGCACGATGGAAAGTCTTCGGCGCCGATGCCGAACCTGTTTGGCATGAACTTCCAGGTCGTCAGCGTGGGCCAGAAACTGATTGAGAAGAACGTAGGCAAAGGCGGGCACTTGGACGCGAACGGAACCCCGAGCAGCGCTCTGCTGTCGGAAATTCAGTTTGTGGACCTTTCGGTTGGCGAAATGGTGGAGCACCTGAAAAGGCAGGGGCGCCTGCAATCGACGCTGATCGTGATTAGCGCAAAGCACGGACAGTCGCCTATCGACCCGAACCGCTTTTTTCCGATTCCCGGTCCGTCGGGCAACAACGGCCAGACACCGGCGAACCTTTTGGCTTCGCTGCTTCCTGATTCCGAGTCGCCCACAAATCCCACAGGGATCGGACCCACCGAGGACGACATCTCACTGCTCTGGCTTGCAGATTCGAGCAAGACGGCCAGCGCAGTGGCGACGCTGGAGGCTAATGCTGCGGCGGCGGGAATCTCTCAGATCATCTCGGGCCCGGCCCTCTCGCTCCTGTACAACAGCCCGGGACTTCCGCCGAATGGGGATCCACGGACGCCGGATATCATCGTGGTGCCCAACCTCGGCGTTGTGTATACCGGCAGCAGCAAGAAGCTGGAAGAACACGGCGGTGTGGGACATGACGACACCAACGTGATGCTGTTGCTGTCGAATCCGAATTTCGAGGCGAAGACCGTCACTAGTCCGGTGGAAACCGCGCAGGTGGCACCCACAATCCTAAAGGCGCTTGAGCTGGATCCTCAGAAGCTCGAATCCGTCCGAGCGGAGCACGTCCAAGTGCTGCCGGGGCTCGGCTTCGATGACGATGACCGGTAGGAGAGGTTAGGGTTCCGCTTCGATTGCGACGTAGAAAAAGAAAGGGCGCCAGCTTCACGCGGCGCCCTTTCCTTCTTTTGCCTTTCTGTTATTTCGAGAGTCGCACGGAATCCAGAATCGCGCTGAAGGTTTTGTCGTAGTCCGAGTAGGCAGCTTGCGGGGCAACACACAGGAAGGAAAGCAGTCCTTGCGGCTGCACCACGGTGATCAACCAATCGGTTTCCTGACCGCCTGCGGGCGAATCGTTGCTGAGATAGGTCGACAAGCCCGGCTGTCCGTTCAGTTTCACCTGTCCCGGTTCGCGCGAAATTTTCAAATTTGGATTGGTGTGCTGCAGATTCTGGATCAGTACCTGCGTGGCTGTTCTCAGCGTGTCGGGATTATTCGCATCGCCATGGATCGGGCTGAGGTCCACGAGCATACCGTACGCGAGCGCGGCCTGGCCGTCTCGACCCTGTAGCACGCCGTTTGGCGGCACAAATGTTGCGCCGTTCTTGTCATCCGACTGGCCCCAATTGTCCGGATACTTCAGCGAATAGGAGGTTCCGGCGTACTCCGCGAACTTAGCCGATGGAGGTGGCGGGGGCCCACTGTTTGCGGCAGCGACCTCCGGTGCGACCTTCTTCGGAGCCGGCAAGGCCATCACTTCGCGCTTGATGGCTTCAAATTCGGCGGAATCTCGCTTTCCATTCGCCGGAGGGCCGCCCAGTTTGTCAATTTCCTGATTGACGCGTTCGACGCGATTTCCGGGGTTGGGATGGTCGGACAGGAATTGAGGCGGATTCTTGCCGGCGGTTTCGGCTTGGAGTTTCTCGAAGAATTGCGCCATGGCCCGCGGGTCGTAGCCCGTATCGTAGAGCACCTGGGTGCCCATGACGTCAGCTTGTGTTTCATCGGCCCGTGAGTAATGCAATAGCAAGCCGCCCGCACCGAGCGCGACGCCCTGCGTCAGCAGTTGCCCGCCGGTGCTGCCACCCAGCAAGCCGCCAAGGATCCCGGCTGCTCCCTGCGTCAATTGCGCCTTCGAGGCTTGCGCGGTCCCGTGTCTCAAGGCCACGTGAGAAAGCTCATGTCCCATGACCGCAGCAAGCTGCGATTCGTTGTCGGCGGCCTCGATCGCTCCTCGATTCACGAAGACGTACCCGCCAGGCAGCGCAAATGCATTGATCGACTTGTCGTTGACGCAATGAAATTCCCAGGGATACTGCACACCCTTGGTCGGCAGTTTTGCGACCAGCCGCATGCCCAGCGTCGTGAGGTATTTGTCGACGCGGGGGTCGTTGCAGAGCGGGAGCTTCCGAGCCATCACATCGGCATTTTGCTTACCGACCTGAACATCGGTATTCGGCGAATAGACATTCCAAGGCGCCTTTAGCTGCGTTCTCTGCGCATGGGACTGCGGTGCGTTGGCAAATAGCAACCCAATCGTAACGAACGCTAAAGCCCAATTTATCGTCCGGGTCATGACGAACTCCCCTGCTCTGCCGAATTGGATGACGGATCCCGGCTTTGGTTTACTCTACACCGGCGTTCAGGGAAAGAAAAACGGCCGGGTGTTGCCACTCGGGCGCGGTGAGCAGGGAGGAGGAAATTCGATTTCAGCGCGCGGTGCGCGGCATGGGTTCCGGTACTGGCACCGGAGCATCTACGGTCTTGCCGCCCCGGGCTTGCGCTGGTTTCGGAGCCACCGCTGGCTCCAGGCGTCGCGCGGGCATTGCCAGATTCTCGCCTTCGCGGATGAATGTCAGGCGGTCCTGGGTCTTGTCCCAGTCGATGCACACCAGGTCGCCGAGGTGAACTTGCTCGGTAGCGAGGAGGTTCGCCAGCGGATAGACGACATGGCGTTCGATGGCGCGCTTCAAGTGGCGTGCGCCATAGCGCTGGTCAGTGCCTTCCTGCAGCAGGAAGTCTTTGCCCTGACCGGTGACGCGGAACAGAAACTGGCCCTTAGCGGTCTCCAGCACGCGTTGTTGTACCTGGCCGAGCTCGATATCCAGGACTTCTTCGAGCTGCTGGCGCTTGAGCGGGTGGAAGCACACAACCTTGTCCAACCGGTTCATGAACTCGGGGGAAAATTTGCGGCGAGCGGCTTCGACCGCGGTGCGCTCGACCTTCTGATCCAGGCCAGCGGTCGGCTTGTCCTTGGGCTGAACGAAGCCCATGCCGCCGTTCATCAGTTCGGTGATTTCGCCGCCACCGAGGTTGGAAGTCAGGAAGATTACGGTCTGAGACAGGTCAACACGGCGATTATCGCCCAACGTCAGAGTCGCCTTATCGAGCATTCCGAGCAGCAACTGCCACAGGGCATCGGAAGCCTTCTCAATCTCATCAAACAGCAGGAACGAAAGCTTTAGCTTTTCGGTGTGGCTCTTGGCCAGCTCTTCCTGGGTGATCAGGGGATGGGTCTCGCGATGGCCCAAGTAGCCTGGGGGCGAACCGATCAACTTCGCAATTTCATGGGAGTGCTGGAATTCGGCGCAGTCTACCTTGATGATCGCGCGCGCATCTCCAAACAGAATCTCGGCAGCCGCTTCGACGATGCGGGTCTTGCCCGAGCCCGTGGGCCCGAGGAACAGCAGGTTGCCAACCGGGCGCCCTGGCGAGTTCAAGCCGGCGCAGAATACCTGATACATGTCGACCAGCGCCTGCACACCCTCTTCTTGTCCGACGATCTTGGCGCGCAGTGAGCCATGGAAGTCCCGAGTGTCATTGCTGCGGATCGTTGGATCCAGTTGCTGGCGTACGGCAGCTCTCATTTGTGACTCTCCCGATCGCAGAGCTTGTCTCACGAAGCGTTGCGGGGTAAATCATTGCATGGGAAATGCCATTCCCTTTTCGGTGGTTCGAATCAGTACAGACCAAGTAAATTCAATGATATGCGCGAGTTGCATTTGTGGAAACTGTCTCATCCGGTGAGACACCGTTCCATATGGACGCAAAGTGAGAGCACTAGAACAGTTTCTGTCATTCTCAGAACGACAAAAAGAGGCCTTTTGACACAGTCTATCAGCCCGGGAAACGTTAAAGTCTTACTTTAGAGTGTTCTTACCCAGCCGCGAGGACTGCCACTCCGGGCCGTTCTTCGGGAGGAACCGCGACGCCGTCACGGTACGCCACCATTCGGCCAGAATTGGCGGCGACACGCTCTCCCGGAACGATAATGCCGACCAGATTCAGAGGGTCAGCGGCTGAAACCGCGACGGTTTCCCCGCTGGCCGACATGCCGCGCTGCGCCCGCAAGGATTCGACCGCCACCGGCAAGGCGAATTGTTCCCCGACAAACCCGCCGCCTACGAAGCGACCGCCGCGAATCTCACCGCGGTCCTCCAATCGTCTCAGAGACATAAGCACTTCCCGCCACTTGGGCAGAATGGTCTCGCGGGTAAGCAACTCGCGGAATACGACGCCATAGCGGCGCAACAGCATCCAGCAGATGGCTTCCATGGCGCGGTTGCGGTCGACCGGCTCGCCAGAGTAGAGCAGCGACCAGCGGCCGGCGCTATGTCGGGGACGGGCATTCTTTCCGTTGCCTTGGCCGGAACGTCGCTTAGGATCGATCAGAGCGCGCAGATTATCGAAGCCATCGGCGGTGAGCAGGCCGGCCGCGACAAGCTCCCACAGAGCAGATTCGATCGCGGACTTGAGTTTGCCAGTCCCTCGAGCAATGTCGGCAAAGAAAGACGCGCCGCGCTGCTGTAGATAGTGCAGCACTTCACGGGCGTCCTGGCTGAGTCCGCGAAGACTATCTTCGCTTTCGCCGGATTCGCGATGCGGGATCATCCAGTCGGCATCTTCGCGAACAAAAAAGGTAATCGGCGCGACGCTGGTGGGCACGATTCGCCGGCGGTCAATCGACGCGGCTTCCAAGGTGGCGGGATGCGGCGATATCCGCCCCCATCCTGCCGCACCGGTCAGGCACAGCTGGTCGAGGACCTTGGGATCGTAGTCGGCGATACGCCGGCGCAGGATTTGGCGCTCCCAGGCATTGGCAGGTGCCTCGAAGCCCTGCATCTGCTGAAGAATTTCCAGCATGCCGCGCTCGCCCAGGACCTGGCTGGAAGGCGCAACGTGCTGCCAGCGCAATAGCCAACGCATGAACTCGGCCGGGGTGACCGAAGCCACCTGCTTGCGCAATGAGCCGAGCGTGAGACGGTGAATGCGTGCGAGAAGGCGGCGCTCGCACCATTCGATCTCACCGGGCCCCGTGAAATCGGTGAATTTGCCGCGCAAGACGGCGCCCGTGGATTCCAGCCGGAGCAACGCTTTATCCACCTCGGCGATAGGCAGCCCGAGAAGACGGCTCAATTCGCTCGCACTGGTGGGCCCCGCATGGCCTAGCCACCCTGTGAGCATCGCGTATACGGCATCTTCGCGCGACGCGGGTTCGCCGGCTTCAACCTCGGGAAGAGCGATCTCGAATTGCGCATCCGGAAAAATTCGCCCAAAGGTTCTGACTCTCTCCGCCGCCACCCAGAACTTCTTGTCGTAAGCGCGCACGATTGTTGCGCGGCGCTGTTCGGCCAATTGCTCAAAATGAACTTGCCATCTCGCGCCGGAGTCGCTTAACCGCAATTGCAACTTCTGACCAGCCGGTGCGTCGGGTGCGGACTGGTCGATCAGCGGAAAGGCTGTAAGGCTCAACAAAATATCGTGCAATTCCTCGGCGTCGCGCACGTCCGGCCAGGCATCCTCGCGCACCTCGTCTATCGCGGCCGGATCCAGGTGTCCCACCTCGGACAGCACCGACTCCGGCAACATCCGCCGCATCTCTACCGCACGAGCCCGGCGTTCCTCAAGGGGAGCATCGTCGAGATAGGCGTAAGGATTCGCGTTGAGAATCTCGTGCGAGAACTGCGATGGTACCGGCGTATCAACAGCAACACACTTGATCTTGCCGCTGCCGATGTCCCGGAGAATCTGCACCAGCCGCTCGATATCCATCGCCTCGGTCAGCGTGTCTTTCATCACCTCCGCGATCAGCGGATGGTCGGGGATTTTGATGTCGCCGACGATATTTTCTTGACAGGCTTGCGCTTCCGGGAATACCGAGGCAAGTAAATCGTCGGCGCGCATGCGTTGAATTTGTGGCGCAACCTTCTTGCCGCCCTGGAAACGAAGCAAAGCCAGCGCCCGACCCGCATCCCACCGCCAGCGCGTTCCGAAGAGGGGTGAATCCAGAACCGCTTGTTCCAGCACTTCGCGCACCGAGTTCGGATGCAGAAAATGGAAGACGTCGCTGAGCGGGAAACTGTGCTGCTCGGCTAGCGAAATATTCAATCCGTTGTCGGTAGCCGCGGCTTGCAGTTCGAAATTGAACGAGCGGCAGAAGCGTTTGCGCAGCGCCAAGCCCCAGGCCTTGTTGACGCGTCCGCCGAACGGCGCATGAATAACTAACTGCATGCCGCCGCCCTCGTCGAAGAAGCGTTCGGCGATAATGGTGTCCTGCGTCGGGACGGCCCCCAGCACGGTGCGCCCGGCAATGATGTAATCGACGATCTGCTCGGAGCCGGCATCGTCCACGCAGCATTCAGCCTTTAACCAGCTCACGGCATTGCTGATCTCAAGCGAGGTCTCTCGTGTCGCCCCGTGTGCTACGCCCCGAGTGAGCGAACTCACGGTCTCGCGCAGTTCCGCCACCCCGTGCGACAACTCCGCCGTTCGCGCAGGGGCCTCGCCGAGCCAGAACGGAAGGCTCGGTGCCGCTCCTTGGGCGTCCTCGACCAGCACGCTGCCTGAGGCCTGCACGCGGCGCACACGCCAGGATGTATTCCCCAGCAAGAAGACATCGCCTGCCAGACTCTCCACGGCGAAATCCTCGTGAAGCGTGCCGACGACCGTGCCTTCCGGCATCGCCACCACGGTGTACAGCGCGTTCTCTGGAATCGCACCACCGCTGGTGATCGCCGCGAGCCGAGCGCCGCGTCGCGCGCGCAGCATTCCGTTCACGCGATCACGGTGCAGGTACGCACCATAACGCCCGCGCCGCGCGGCAATTCCTTCGGACAGCATCTCCACGATCGCATCGAACTGCTTGAGCTCGAGATCGCGATATGGGTACGCCCTGCGCACCGCGCGGAACAGCTCCGCCTCGTTCCAGTCTTCGGCGGCACACATCGCCACGATCTGCTGCGACAAAATGTCCATGGGCGCCGGCGGAATCTCCAACCGGTCCAGCTCGCCGTGCCGAATTGCACGAACCAGGGCTGCGCACTCCACCAGTTCATCACGGGTGGTCGCGAAAATGCGGCCCTTTGGGATCGCACCGCGCCAGTGGCCGGCACGGCCAACCCGCTGCAGCGCAACCGCGATCGCACGAGGTGAGCCAATCTGACAAACCAGGTCAACGCTGCCGATGTCGATGCCCAGCTCCAGCGAAGCGGTGGCCACCAGCGCGCGAATTTCGCCCCCTTTGAGCTTCTTTTCGGCGGCCAGTCGCAGCTTGCGCGACAAACTGCCGTGATGCGCGGCCACCGCGTCGTTACCTAGCCGCTCGCCCAGATGATGCGCCACGCGCTCGGCCAACCGCCGCGTGTTCACGAAAATCAACGTTGACCGATGCTGCTGCGCCAGCGCCGCGATGCGGTCATACATCTCGCCCCACATCTCATTGGAGGCGACGGGACCCAATTCGCTCGCAGGCACCTCCACGGCCAGGTCCATTTCGCGTTTGTGCCCCACGTTGACGATGACGGGAGCGGGACGCTCGCCGCCCGTCAGGAATTCCGCGACTATCTCGATCGGTTTTTGCGTGGCGGAAAGGCCAATGCGCGCCAGCGGCTTCCCCGTCAAATGCTCCAGCCGCTCCAGCGACAACGCGAGATGCGCACCTCGCTTATCGTCGGCAACGGCGTGAATTTCGTCGACGATCACGGTTTCGACCGTCTTCAAAATTTCGCGGCTCTTCGCGGCCGTCAGCAGGATGTAGAGCGATTCGGGAGTGGTCACCAGGATGTGTGGCGGATGAGCGAGGATGGCTCGCCTTTCGTGCGCCAGCGTGTCGCCGGTCCGCACTGCCGTGCGAATCGGCGGCACCAGCATTCCACGTTCGCCCGCCAGCAGTAGAATTTCACCCAGCGGCCCTTCGAGGTTCTTCTGAATGTCGTTGCCCAGCGCCTTTAGCGGTGAGACGTAAAGAATCTCGGTGTTATCCGCCAGCTCGCCGCGCAGCGCCTTACGCACTAGCCGGTCGATGCACACCAAAAATGCGGCCAGGGTTTTGCCCGAACCGGTAGGCGCGGAAATGAGCGTCGTGCGGCCTTCGAGGATGTGCGGCCAGCCCATTTCTTGCGGCTCGGTGGGAGTTCCAAACTTGGCGACAAACCAGTCGCGAACCAGCGGGTGGGCCCAGGACAGACTGCGAAGCTCGTGTTGAACTTCAGTAGCCATCGAATCCTCGATTATACGCCTGGTCGCGATCTCGCTGCCTGTAGCCCTGAAAAAGCAATCGGCCGGCTCAGAAGAGCCGGCCGATTGCGAAGTTTCATGGATTTTCGCAGTTCGAGGGTGCGCAGCCCCCGAATTGCGATGCTACGACCGCTCTGGTTTTTTCCGCGAGGCTTGCGGCGCTGCTGCAGGAGCCGTCGCAGGCAGAGCCACGCGAGGCTTCTTGGTCTCGCTCACGGCCTCGGCTGGCGCATCCACCGTCTTACCGTCTTTCGCGTCTACCGCCGCGGCCTTCGCTGCCGTTTCTTCTTCGGTCTGCACTAGCGCGCCTTCGCCTTCGCGCACGAATGTAAGATCCTTATGAATACCGTCCCAGTCGATGCGCACCAGGTCGCCCAGATGCACTTGCTCGGTAGCCAGCAAATTCGCCAGCGGATAGACGACGTATCGTTCAATGGCGCGCTTCAGGTGACGCGCGCCGTAGCGTTGGTCGGTGCCTTCCTTGAGCAGAAAATCTCGACCCGCAGGGGTGACACGGAACAGGAATTGGCCCTTGGCGGTTTCCAGCACGCGCTGCTGCACCTGGCCCAATTCGATCTCCAGCACTTCCTCCAGCTGATCGCGCTGCAAAGGATGGAACACCACCAGCTTGTCGAGCCGGTTCATGAACTCCGGCGAAAACTTCTTGCGCGCTGCTTCCACAGCGGTGCGCTCGACCTTTTGGTCCAAGCCGCTGACCGGTTTGTCGCCAGGCTGGATGAAACCCATTCCGCCTTGCATCAAGTCAGAAATTTCGCCGCTGCCCAGGTTAGAGGTCAGAAAAATCACGGTACGCGACAAATCTACGCGGCGGTTATCGCCTAAGGTTAGAGTTGCCTTATCCAGCATGCCGAGAAGTAATTGCCACAATGCGTCCGAGGCCTTCTCAATTTCGTCAAACAACAGGAACGAAAGCTTGAGCTTGTCGCTATGGCTCTTCGACAACTCTTCCTGGGTAATCAGCGGATGGGTCTCCCGATGGCCCAGGTATCCCGGGGGCGAGCCGATCAATTTAGCAATCTCGTGCGAGTGTTGAAATTCAGCGCAATCGACTTTGATGAACGAGCGCGGGTCCCCGAACAAGATTTCGGCCGCAGCTTCGACGATACGGGTCTTGCCCGAGCCTGTGGGGCCGAGAAACAGGAGATTTCCCACCGGCCGACCCGGTGAATTCAGCCCGGCGCAGAACACCTGGTACAAATCCACCAGCGCCTGCACGCCCTCTTCTTGTCCGACGATCTTCGAGCGCAACGCGGTCTGGAACTCCAACGTATCCGTGCTGCGTTGATTGGGATCGAGAGGAAGAATGAATTCAGCCATGGCCGCCTCCTAGCGCCTCCTCAATTGCGAAGACGCAGATCCAACGCGCCCGCGTCCATAATCAAACTGAGACAGTTTGACCTGAAGCGTGGACTGCAGGAGTCGCAGCTGTAAGAGCAACTCCCGCGCCACTGCGGGCGATTCGGAAATCCGGAGAATCGGCGGAAACAGGTCTGCGAGTTCCATATTCAACTCGCGCAGCTCGCCAACCAGCCTTTGCACCGCCGGCGAATTGGAATCCGCCAGATCGATCTGGTTGCTGCTGTTCACTTGTTCGCGCAACGCACGCCAATTCAACTCCACGAACGGATGTTTCTTGCTTACTTCGCGCACCACTCGATCGGTGATGATGGCTCGCTCGCCCAGCTTCGCCAGGTGAATTTGTTTCACCTTGTCGCCCTTGCGCACGTTGTGCACCAGGTAGAAGCTGTTCCCCTTGCGGCGAACGAAAGCCATATTTTCCTTTGGACCGACCCACCATCGTAATATCTGTAGTGTACCGCGCTTCCACTACAGCCTCAAGTACTTTGACGGCAAATCTCAACGAATGTTTCCGATGCGTAATAGTCAAAAAATACATGCAAGCGTCCGCAAGGCCCCATTCGTTTTTTCGCTTTGTTCCATTTGCTTCGTGCATCGCCGCAAAGCGCAATGACTGCTTTCTGTTAGTTAGATGCCATCGGTTGGCAACTCGATTCTGCTCCGGTTGGTGGCAACTCTTCGTTTTGTAACCGGGCTGCACTTTTTTTGTCAGTGTGTTCGTCATCGGCCTGAACCGTCATTTCGTTAAACACCGCAGCGGGGATTTTGTCTTGTTGTGCACCAGTTGTACGATGTCGCCACGGGCGACGGTGTAAAGGCGCACGCGCCGCTAAGCAGGAATTGCGCAAACGAGGGCCAATCTTCCATGTCGCTCTGGGATCCCGTATACAAGCTTGTGAAACAAATTCCACGCGGCCGGGTTCTATCCTATGGGGCAGTGGCCAAGATTCTGCGCCTCCGCGGGGGCGCGCGCAGCGCAGGCCGCGCTATGGCCGCCACGCCTTCCGGAAGAGGCATTCCCTGGCACCGCGTTCTTGCCGCAAACGGCAAAATCGTCATTCGTGAACCGTATCGTTCGCTCCAGAGAAAACTCCTGGAATCGGAGGGCGTCGAAGTAATCGAATCCCGGGTCAAAATGAAGCAATATCTCTGGGTCCCACCCCGCAAGAAAGCAGCATCGAAAGAAAAATCGCCACGCAGAACCAAGCGTCGGCCGCGGTGACGGCGATCATTGCGGCTGGTTTGGACGGCGAAGCGTTCCTCGGCCGCCTTTGCGGGAAATCCGTGAATGTACGCTATCCTATCCATTCCCGAAAATGGCTGAACCTGTCATCCAGGTAGAAGATCTCGTGAAGCGCTACGCCGACGTGGAAGCCGTCCGTGGCGTCAGCTTTACAGTGCAGGAAGGCGAGGTCTTTGGCCTGCTCGGACCCAACGGCGCCGGTAAAACCACCACCGTCGAAATCCTGGAGGGCCTGCGCACCCTTGATAGCGGCAAAGTCTCAGTCTGCGGCCTCGATCCCCAACGAGACGCCAGCGGCCTTAAAAATGAAATCGGCGCAGCACTACAATCCACTTCCCTGCCCGACAAATTGAAAACCTTCGAAGCCCTGCAACTCTTCGCGGGGTTTTATTCCCGCCGCCGCGATCCCGAGGAATTACTCAAGCGCTTCGGCCTGGAAGAAAAGCGCAATACTTTCTACAGCAAGCTCTCCGGCGGCCAGAAGCAGCGACTCGCTCTCGCTATGGCCCTGGTCAACAACCCTCGGGTGCTCTTCTTTGACGAGCCTACTGCTGGCCTCGATCCGCAGGTCCGCCGTGAAATCTACGACATCATCGATGAGCTGCGCCGCGAGAAAAAGACCATCGTCATGACCACGCACTACATCGAAGAAGCCGAACGCCTCTGCGATCGCGTCGCCATCGTCGACCACGGCAAGGTCATTGCCCTCGGCACCCCGCGAGAACTCAAAGCCCGCTCCGGCGACAAAACGCGCATTGAGGTCCGTCTGGCCAAAGCCGAATCGGAAGGCGACCTTGTTCAGCTGGATGGCGTAACCGATTGTCGCAGCCTGAACGGCACCTACATCCTGCACTGCCAGCGACCTCCGCAAGCCATCGTCTCGCTGGTCAAGCATCTGGAAGCCCACGGCAACGAATTGGTCGGGCTGGAAATCGCCACGCCTTCGCTCGAGGACGTCTTCATCGAACTCACGGGAAGGAGGCTGCGCGATTGAAACACTTTCTGACGCTTACGCGGATGCGCATTCGCCTCACGCTGCGCAACAAAATGTTCCTGTTTTTCAGCGTGATCATGCCTTTCGGCTTTTTCTTCCTGTTCGCCGGCATCATCGCCAAGGGTGATCCGCATATCGTCAAATTTCTTCTTGGGCCAGTCATTGCCATGGCGGTTATGGGCAGCTTCTGGGGATTGAGCGCCGCTCTGGTGACCTTCCGCGAACAAGGCATTCTCCGGCGTTTCCACGTTACCCCCGTGACCGCTGTGGACATGCTGGCCTCCAGCATCGTGGCCAACTACGTCCTGACCATTCCCACGGTCGTCAGCGAATTGCTCTTGGCTCGCTTCATCTTTCATGTCAGCGACTTCGGCAATCTTTTGTCCTTCGCCATCCTTGTCACTATTGGCGTCATTTCTTTCGCATCCATGGGCCTGGTCGTCGCCAGCGTCACCAATACCATGCAGGAGACCCAGGTCCTCAACCAGCTCATCTGGCTGCCGCTGATTTTTCTCTCCGGCGCAACCATACCTCTGGCTTCCTTACCCAGGGTGGCGCAAAATTTTGGCATCTTTCTTCCCGCTACTTACCTGGTGTGGGGTTTACAGGCGTCCATCTTTTCTTCGCTCGCGATCTGGAAGCTCTGGATTGAGGTCTGTGCGCTTCTCGCCTGGGCCGTTTTGACCTTCTTCGTCGCCGCGCAGCTGTTTCGCTGGGAGCCAGAGTCGAAAATCCCGCGCAACGCCAAACTCTGGGCTGCTGCCACGGCTTTACCCTTCCTCTTTCTCGGAGTGTGGGAGCACTACACCGGGTCTCTGCTTATGGATGCGCGTGCCGCCTATCGTTCCATCGAAAACACGGACAAACCCGACAAACCCGGCGACTCGGACAAAATCTACCGGCCGACGCCACAATCGACACCTGCTGCAAAGCCCCAATCGGCACCAAACCAGAGCCCCAACTAACCGCCCATCGCGACATCCGTCAATTTCCACGGTTTACTTAGCGCCACGCCGCAACGCGCCAATTTGGTTCCGCTCTCGCCGCACACTAGCTCGCGACTCATTGACGCTCGCCGGTTGCTACCGTATTCTGCAATTTCGCGCCGCCATGCTCACGGGCGCCTACGGAGCGGACATGCCGATCGCCAAGACCGATACCATCTGGCACAACGGAAATTGGATCAAATGGGACGAAGCCACCCTGCACGTCCTTTCTCACGTGGTCAGCTACGGTTCCGCGGTCTTCGAAGGCATCCGCTGCTACGAGACCAAGCAGGGCCCTGCCATCTTCCGCCTCCGCGAGCACATGCAGCGGCTCATCAACTCCGCAAAGATTTATCGCATGGAGCTGCCCTTTTCCGTCGAGCAATTCGGCAACGTCGCCACCGAACTCGTGCGTCGCAACAAGCTGAACTCCTGCTACGTCAAGCCCATGGCCATGCGCGGCTACGGCGAAGTCGGCGTCAATCCGCTCAGCTCGCCGATCGAGCTCTACATGGCCTGTTGGAGCTGGGGCGCGTACCTCGGCCCCGAGGCACTCTCCAAGGGCGTCGATGTCGGTGTCAGTTCCTGGACACGCATCGCTCCCAACACCCTGCCCGCGATGTCTAAAGCCGCGGCCAACTACATGAACTCACAGCTCATCCGCATGGAAGCCAGCTTCAACGGCTACGCCGAAGGCATCGCCCTCGATTCTGACGGCCATGTCAGCGAAGGCTCGGGCATGAACGTCTTCCTGGTGCACGACGACGTGCTTTACACCCCGCCTCTGTCGACCAGCATCCTGCCCGGCATCACTCGCGATGCTATCGTCACACTGGCGCAAGATCTCAAAATCCCCGTGAAAGAAACGGTCATCCCGCGCGAAATGCTCTACATCGTCGACGAGGTCTTCTTCGTCGGCACGGCCGTCGAAGTCACGCCAATCCGCTCGGTAGATCACATCCAGGTCGGCAAAGGAGTCGCCGGACCAATCACCCGCAAGCTCCAGGAAGAGTTCTTCGCGATGACCAGCGGCAACAAACCCGACATTCATAACTGGCTCACTCCGGTGAATGCCCCCGTCGGCGCCGCCCGCTAACCGCCTCACGTTAGGCCACTCAGTCTAAAAGTTGTGATCCTGCGAGCTTCCGATAAGGGTGCCCGAACGATCTCGACGCAAACCCTGGCGAAAGTGTCAGATCTAGCGCCGAATTCTCCTCCTTGCCGAGCCTTTCTTGTTCACAGTTTCCGCCAACGCGAACCTCGATGCTCGAGTAGGTTTCCGCTTTCGCCGCCCGCTTGTCACTCGCCGCTTGTCACTCGCCACTCGTCACACGCCGCTTCTTCAACTACAATTCACCTGCATTCGGAGGCTTCCCGATGTACACCATCCCCCAAAAGCTCACCGCCGAATTCATCGGAACGTTCGCGCTGGTTTTCTTCGGCGCAGGATCGATCTGTGCGGATCAATTTTTGCACGGTGCCGGATCACTTGGGCTCCTCGGTATCGCTGTCGCCCATGGTCTTGCGATTGCCATCATGGTCTCTGCGCTTGGTCACGTTTCCGGCGGCCACTTCAACCCGGCGATCACCATCGGCTTCTGGGTTACCAAGCGGGTCAGCACCCTGGACGTCGTTCTCTACTGGACCGCTCAACTGGCCGGCGCGATCGTTGCCGCATTTCTCTTGAAGGCGCTCGTGCCCGAAGAAACCTGGCGCGCCGTCGCGCTGGGAACTCCCGCTCTGGTACGCGACTTCTCTCGCCTTTCCGCCATGATCCTGGAGGCAATCACCACGTTCTTCCTCGTTCTCGTCGTCTTCGCCACCGCGGTCGACGAAAAGGGCACCTTCCGCTCCATCGCCGGCTTCGGCATCGGCCTGACCATCACCCTGGGAATCATGGTCGCCGGTCCATTCACCGGTGCAGCTCTGAATCCCGCCCGTGCCTTCGGGCCCGCCTTGGCCTCGTCGCATTGGGCGTCCCAGGGCGTGTACTGGGTAGGCCCCCTGGCAGGAGGTTTTCTTGCCGCCCTCCTCTATGACTCCCTTTTCCTGAAAAAGCCGGCCTGACCGCGGCATGGTCGGCGCTTTGCGCCTATCCGCCAGTAACTACCCCCGCAACTCCATGCGCGCATTCCTTGCCCCTTCCTAGTACTGGGTGCTACTTTCGCCCAATAGCGTCCCTGGTCGCGGAGCTAACTTTTCATGCCACTAAACATTGACGATCTTCTTCGACGCGCCGTCGAAAACAAGTCGTCCGACTTGCACCTCAAAGTCGGCAACCACCCCTATCTCCGCATAGACGGCCTGCTGACGCCTCTCACCGATGTCCCGCGCATCACGCCGGAAGAGATGCTCTCCATGGCCTTCAGCATGATGACCAACCGCCAGAAGCAAAAATTTAAAGAAACCGCCGAGTTGGACATGGCTTATGGCGTCGCAGGCCTCGGCCGCTTCCGCGTCAACGTATTCCAGCAACGCGGCAACGTCGGCATGGTCCTGCGCGTAATCCCGACCAAAATTCGCACCACCGAAGAGCTAAATCTGCCGTCGGTCATCAATCGCATTTGCGAAGAGCAGCGTGGGCTCGTCTTGGTCACCGGCACCACCGGATCCGGCAAATCCACCACGCTGGCTGCCATGATCGACCGCATCAACGCCAACCGTTCCGACCATCTCATCACCATTGAAGACCCCATCGAGTTCCTGCATCGCGACAAAAAGAGCTTCATCAATCAGCGCGAAGTCGAAGTCGACACTGCCAATTTCTCCACCGCATTGCGCGCCGCCCTCCGTCAGGATCCCGACGTCATTCTGGTCGGGGAAATGCGCGACCTCGAAACCATTTCCACGGCATTGCTTGCCGCGGAAACTGGCCACCTGGTTTTCTCGACTTTGCACACCCTCGACGCCACCGAGACGATTCAACGTATCATCGCCGTCTTCCCACCTCCCGAGCAGAAACAGATTCGCCTGCAGATGGCTGCCACCCTCAAAGCCGTCATCTCTCAGCGCCTCGTGCGCCGCGCCGACGATCAGGGCCGCGTACCTGCCGTCGAAATCATGATCGCCACTGCGTACGTTCGTGATTGCATCATCAATCCCGACAAGACCCGCCTGATCCACGACGCCATCGCCGCGGGCACCAGCCAGTACGGCATGCAGACCTTCGACCAATCGCTCTTCGATCTCTACACCAAGCAACTCATCACCCTGGAAGAAGCACTCGGCCGCGCCTCCAACCCCGACGAATTCCGCCTCCGCATCCAGGGCATCCGCTCCGCCTCCGACTCCGCCCGCGAGGAAATGGAGCGTCAAATGGCCGACTTCGAGCGCTTCGCCCGCAAGTAAAATCAGTCAAGCACGCTGAAATCCGTCGCTGCCGCGATTATTGTCTTCCGGCCCTTTCCCGGACGGACTGAGGTCTGAAGATGTCGCCATCGCAAGAGTGGCCCGCGAAATGGCGCGAGAAGATTCGCACCTCCCAGGAAATTACGCACTATCTCATCGATGGGAGAACGCTTCCACGTATCGATACGGGAGTGAATCCTCGGATTGGCACGCGGATGAAGTTCCGTGCCACGATTGCGCTGTGGTAAAGGGCCGATTCCATGATCCTCACTGGGAGGTGGAGGAGTGCCCTCAGGGTGGTGGCCAAGCGATTACCTGCGAGTGCGACCACGGTCCCGATTCGACGTTAAATCAACCTCTGAGGCCCGATAGTTGAGCCCCGCGACCATCCGAGTCGCCTTGCCCCTGGGTAAACACAACGGCTATGATCTCGTCGCTTATTGGAGGCAACATGTTCCCCGCCGAATGTCGTCCCACTCGCCGGAATTTCCTGATGGCCGGCGCCGCCTTCGCGGCAACTCTACCCGCCGCACCTCTTCTTGCTTCGCCCGCCGCTCCCGATGACTCCGAAGGTTCCAACGTCATCGGCCCGCGCAAAGGCTACTCTCCGCAGATCGGCACGCTCGTTTCCCAAATGATCTGGATGCGCGGCGTCGTACTCGACTCCGTCAAAGGCATGGGCCAGAAAGAACTCGACTTCCTGCTCGACGACAAGGCCAACACCATCGGCGCGCTGCTCCTCCACCTGGCGGCCACCGACCGCATCTATCAGATCCTCACTTTTGAAAATAATCCGATGAAGGATGAAAAGGACGCGCCTGCAGACTTCAAGCAGAAATTCGCGGTCGCTATGGATCTGGGCGAGCCAGCACGCAAATCCATCAAGGGCCACGAGCTCGACTTCTACCTGAATACACTGTCTGAAGTTCGCGAGAAGACCTTCGCCGAATTCCGAAAACGCGATGACAAATGGTTGGCTACGGTCGACAAAACCTGGGGCTGGGGGCCAACCAACAATTACTGCAAGTGGTTCCACGTCTGCGAACACGAATCCAACCACAACGGCCAGATCAAACTACTGCGGGGCCGCATCCCAGGATTCAAAGCTCCCAGCGAATAACGGCCCCGCGCCAGCTCATTTATTTTACGGCTGCGCTAACTCCAGACTACGGCGACCGATCTCCCGTTGCTCCCTGCAGCTGCGGCTCAAGCCGCCTCGAAAACTCGATCACCTTCCGTGAAATATCGTCACGCACATGGCGAAACACTTCGCGCTTTCGCTCCCCACTCTCTTCCTCCGACGCCGGATCGGGCAAATTCCAATGCTCCAGGTTCCGCGTGAACGGCCACACCGGGCTGCGCTCCTTCGCGTCGTCCGAAAGCGTTACCACAAACGCAAAATGTTCCTTCAGCGATTCCGCCACCGGCTTTGCTTCCCGCGTCATCAGGTCGATGCCGACTTCGTTCATCACCTCCACCGCCGTGGGACTCACATCCACAGACTTTACCGCTGTGCTTTCTGCTGCTATTTCCCCGTGCGTCACCTCCTCCAGAAACCGCTCTGCCATCTGACTCCGGCTGGCGTTTCCCGTGGAAAAGAAAAGAACCTTCGGTTTTCGCTTCATGCTTTCCTCCCACACCTCCCATGTACGACCCTGGACGCCCGACAATCAATCATGCAAACACCCTACGAATCCCTGTCCGCTTTGGCACGTCACGTGCCCGCACTTCGAATGTTCCCCGATCCTTTCCTTTCCCGATTCCGAACTCCATGCCTCAGTGCCGCTGTGGCTAATCCCTTCGATTTCTTCTATTCTTCTTTCGTGTTCGGCAAACCCCGCCAACTCGAAACCGAATCCGAGCTTTATGAAGCTGCCCAGCGCGCCTTGATGCGCCGCCCGCACTCTGTCTCCGAGATGAAGAAACTCCTCGAGCGCCGTGCCACCAGCAAACTGCTCGCACAAGTCGTTCTCGCCCGCCTGCGCGAAAGTGGCATGATCGACGACTCCCGCTACGCCAAACAATTCACCCGCCAGCGCACCGAGATCCGCAGGCAAGGGACATATCGCATTGCGCGTGACCTCCGCGCCCGCGGCGTTCCGGACACCCACATCGAAGCCGCCATCGCCGAAAGCGCCGACCCCGACGCCGAACGCGCTGCCATCCGCCTCCGCATCGACCGCAAACTCAAGCTCACGCGCGGCGAAGTCACCGACAATAAGATCGCCTCGCTCTATCGTTCGCTGCTCCGCGCCGGCTTCCCTTCCGACGCCATTCGTCGTGAGCTCAAAGCAGCCACTGCCGCAGACCTCCCGGATGTGGACGCTTCGTCCGAAGCGTAAAGTCGACCTATACGGCGACGCACGCAAGCCCACGCTGCTTCCTTAAATGAAATGCGTGCATGTCAATTCGGAGTTAGTTCTGACACCTCAGCTGGGTCCAGCATCGCCTGCGCTCGACGGCGAAGACCGAAAATATCTGGAAGCAGGCGGCCAAAACAGAAAATAGCCCACCAGAAGCAACAGCGCGGCGTGCGCCAACGCCTCTGACAGCGAGTGAAATGCGCTCACCACAACGTGAAAAACGAGCCAAACAAGGAGCAGCCAGCGCGCCCAGCTGTGACCCAGCAGTAGAAAAATTCCGCCGACGATGGCCAGGATGCGAATCACCGAGACCAACACGATCTGCGGCTCAAGCGGCCTTTCGCGCAGGTGATAGACGAGGCCGACCGTTCCCGCCGCGATGAACAGACCACCCAGAATCGTGACCGCTATAGGACGTTTCATTACGCTGCCGCTGTTCTATCGCATCGTGTCTGATTCCCGCAAGCTTTCTGAATATGCCCTTCATCTCGCTCGATAGAGCGCTCCCTGCGGCTTTCTTCAACCCTCGTTACGCGCTAAGATGCGCGCCATGTCGCCTCAAATGGATCGTCGTAGTTTCATCGTCGCTACCGGACTCACCGCCCTTGCCTCCACTCGCGTTCTCGGCGCCAACGACACCCTCCGCGTCGGCATCAT
>DATNCJ010000120.1:0-25385 GCA_035607215.1 Candidatus Eiseniibacteriota bacterium | reverse complement strand
TCGCCGAAACGGTTCCAACGACACAATCTGCGATCCGATGTGAACGCTGATGCCCTCCCACCGTATCCACTTGGACGCGCGATGAGCGCGATACAAGCGCCGGGCCTCTTCCCACTCCAGTCCAAATTTGTGCTCGTAACGCCCGGTGGAAATATGCGGATGCCCGCCGGCCTGTACGTCCGGATTCACGCGAATCGAGACGCCCGGCACATCGGCGCCGCGTCGCGACTGTCGCTGCGCCTCTTCCAGCAGGACCCCCAGCTCTGCCTGGGACTCCACGTTGAAAAGCAGAATTCCGGCGCGCCGCCCGTTTGCTCGTGATCGATATCGCAATGCCTCGCGAATTTCTTCGCGGGTCTTCCCTACTCCGGAAAAGACAATGCGATCCCCGCGAACGCCAATGCGCCTCAAAAGATCGAGTTCCCCGCCGGAAACGATGTCGAATCCATTCCCTTTTTTCGCGACATGTTTCAGGATCGCCGCATTACCGTTCGATTTCACCGCAAAACACAACGTGTGAGCTAAGCCGTCCAGCCCACGATGCAATTCGCGATGCGCATCATCGATCGCAGCCAGGCTGTAGACATACGCCGGCGTGCCCACTTTCGCCGCAACACGCGCCAACGGCACTTTCTCGCACACAACAACCGAATCGCGAGCCGATGCTTTCGGCAATTTCTTCCATGCGAAATGAGGGGTGAATGTGGCGGGATCTACGAACGCGATATTCTTTGCATTGCGATCGGCCGGAGCGGTCATCGAACTTTCAATACCACCAAGGTACGATCATCGGACGGCGGCGCGCCCTGCGCAAACCAATCCACTTCTCGAAACACGCGGTCCGCCAGATCCGCGGCATTCAGCTCATGCTGCTTCTCGATCAATTTGCGAATGCGCTCAGTTCCAAAGAACTGCCCTTCGCTGTTGGCCGTCTCGGCGATGCCATCGGAATGAAATACCATGATGTCGCCGGGCTCCAGCGTCACACCCCACTCGTCGTAGCTCGCTTCCTCAAAAATCCCCAGCGGAAATCCAGTCAGTTCCACCTTCCCGCATCGCCCATCCTTATAGAGCAGCGGCTGCGACTGCCCAGCGTTGGCCACCCGCATCTTACTTCGCCCCTTCTGCCACGTCGCGAAGCAAATGGTCATGAAGCGGCCTTCGATTCGCCGCTCCCCCACAATCTGATTCATCTGCCGCAACAATTCCGCCGGCTGCAATTTCTGAGGCGCCAGGCTGCGCATAATCCCGATGGCTACCGCGCCATACAGAGCCGCGGCGGTGCCCTTGCCGCTCACATCTCCCAGCGCGATTCCCAACTGCTGCGGTCCATAGCGCAAGAAATCGTAGAGGTCGCCGCCCAGTTCGCGCGCCGACAGATAGCGGGCGGCCATATCCAGGCCGAAATCCTCGGACGGTGCCTGGCGTAGCAGCGCGCCCTGGATTCGCTTCGCTGCCTGCAGGTCGCGCTCCAGCCTCGCTTCGTCGCGCGCTACCTGCTCGTATAGGCGGGCATTTTCCAGTGACACCGCCAGATTCGCCGCCAGAATCGAGAGCGTCTGCACGTGGCCTTCGGTAAAGTAATTCAGTTGTGGGCTCTCCAGATCGAGCACCCCGATCACTTTGCCTTTGTGAATCAGCGGAATCGCCAGCTCCGAGCGGGTCTCCGGATTGACCATCAGGTAGCGCGAATCGGTGGTGACGTCCGGCGCGATCACCGGCTCTTTCAAAGTAGCCGCTGCGCCTACGATGCCCTCGTTAGGGGTCGCGCGCAATTTTCCTTGCGTTCGCTGGCCATGCTTGAGATCCAGCCGGTGACGAAACACTTTCTGCTCTTCGTCATAGAGCATAATGCTGAGGATCTGATAGTCGATGACGCGCTTGATCTGCTCGGCCGCGCGCCGCAGCAATTCTTCGACATCCAGGATCGAGCTGGTCTCGCGGCTCACCTCGTTCAGTAGCAGCAGCGTATCCGCCTGTGTGCGCACCTTCTGAAACAATCGAGCATTTTCAATGGCGACGGCCAGCCGGCTCGCCAGCAAAGTCAGAATGCTCTGCTGCTCCGGCGTGAAGTAGTCCACGTAACCGCTCTGGATATCCAGCACGCCGATGCATTTGCCCTGTAACATCAACGGCACAGCTAATTCCGACTTCACGCTTTCAATCGCGTTGATGTAGCGCGGATCCTTCGAAACATCGCTTACGCGCACCGGATGCCCGGTCGCTGCCGCGGTTCCAGTGATCCCTTGTCCCACGGGAACCCGCAAGGTAGCCGCAAGCTCGCGCGGGTATCCGATCGAGAAGCGATGCTTCAAATACGAGCCATCGCCGCCCTCGAACATCAACACGCCGAAGATTTCGTAGTCGATGTGCCGCTTGATAAGCGCGGCCGCGCGCGCAAGGACTTCGTCCAGATCTAGAGAAGCATTAACCTCTTCCCCGATCTCGGTCAGCGTCGCCAGAACTTCCGCGGAGATTTCCGGGCCGCCGTTCGTTGTAGTTGGTTGTGCTTGAGAGTCAGCGGGATTCATTCGATCGAGTATTATAACAGGCGAGCCACATCGGCAACCGCGAACCGCAAAAGGCAACAACAAACTCGGGAGACCGGGCCGCGCTTACTAGATCGCCCCTTTTAATCACTCTTCTTCTCGCTGCCGGTCCCCAGCGACAATACGCCGACATCCGGCATGTTCCTGTAGCGTTCCGCATAATCCAGACCGTAACCCACCACAAATTCGTTGGGAATCGTAAATCCGACGTAATCCGCGGTGACCGCCGCGATGCGCCGCTCCGGCTTGTCCAGCAGCACCGCAACACGCAATCGCTTGGGCTTGCGCTGCTCGAAAATCCGCAGCAAATATTGCAGCGTCATCCCGGTGTCGAGAATATCTTCCACGACAATCACCGTTTTTCCTTCGATGCTCGAGTCCAGATCGCGTGTCAGCCGCACTTGTCCGGAGGAATGCGTATCGACCCCATAACTCGAGACGGCGATAAAATCGAAAGAAACCTCCCCGGACATCTGCTTCCCGAGGTCCGTCAAGAAAAACACCGCTCCCTTTAACACTCCGACCAGGTGCAATGGCTCGTCCGGAAAGTCCTTGCGAATCTCTCGTGCCAGCTCGGTGATGCGCCGCTGCAGCCGCGCCCGCGAAATCAGAATTCGAACTTTTTCGCCGCTGGTGCCCTTGGGTTGCGGCCCTTTCATCGCTTTCGTGCGCTTCGCCATGGCTTCCCTTTGTTTTCCGGCTTTCTGCAGAGCGCACGACTCTAGCTCACGCCGCCAACTTCGGCAAGATACGCCATTTGGCCTAAAATTGGGGATGCGCGCCAAAGACCGCGCCGTCATTCGAGAAAAATCCATGATCAACAACAACAAGCCTGCAAGAATCGCAACATCGCAACCTGAACCGTGGCTCCGCGGCACACTCCAGGAGGTTCCCGCCGTTCCCCGCGGGGTCCTACATGCCCTCGAACTCGCGGAAGAGGATCTGCAACGCTGGTGCCACGGCCTCACCGACACCGAGTTCCAAGCTTCACCCGCGGGCTTACCTGCACTCGCGTTTCACCTGCGGCACATCTCTCGAAGCGCAGACCGCCTGCTTACCTACGCGGAGGGCCGCGCCCTATCCAGCCATCAGCTAGCTGAGCTGAAAGCAGAATTGCACCCCGGCGCAAACCGCGGCGAACTGTTCGCAGAACTCACTACATCGCTCGCAAACGCTAGAGAACGCGTCCTTGCGCTCGCCACAGCCAAGTTTGAATCCCCGCGGATCGTCGGCAAAAAAGCGCTGCCGACCACATTGGGAGGCTTGCTCGTTCACATTGCCGACCACACACAACGCCATGTGGGCCAAGCCGTCACTACCGCCAAGCTGCTGATCTTCCTTCGCGATCGCCAAGCGCGTTCACGAGATACACCTTAAAAGTGAATCACCGGCCACGCAGGCAACACTGCCGTTCAGCTTGCGCCGCGGCGCTTCTCCGCTATACTCCCACCTCCGGAGGCCCGCTTGCTTCACGCTGCCAAGACCATTTTTCTCTTCCTCAGCGCGCTCTTCCCCATTGTCAACCCAATTGGCGGCAGCCCCATCTTCCTCTCGTTGACTCGCGAATACTCCCGCGAATCGCGCATGCTGCTTGCACAACGCATAGCCTTGAACAGTTTCATTCTCCTTGTTGTTTCATTTCTGATCGGTACCCACATCCTCGCCTTCTTCGGCATCTCCATTCCGATTGTTCAGATCGGCGGTGGACTCATCGTCATCTCCACCGGATGGGCCATGCTGCAACGCAAAGAACAGGAGGACAAGGCGGAAGTCCATCGCACGACCCCGCCCCAGGACGTCTTTGAAAACGCCTTCTATCCGCTCACGCTTCCACTCACGGTAGGTCCTGGCTCTATCTCCGTGGCCATCACGCTGGGCGCCAACGAGCCTAAAGGATTCGGTTTCGATTTTGTGGGCATCATCGCCGCGGTGATCGCCGCCGCAATCATCGCGGTTACCATCGTGATCTTTTACGGTTTCGCCGATCGCCTTGCGAGACTCCTTGGCGCGACAGGCATGAGCGTCATCATGCGCCTTTCTTCTTTTTTGCTCGTCTGCATCGGTGTACAGATTCTATGGAATGGTGTGAGCGCCCTTCTCCGCACTTTGCCCGACGTGACTCACTGAATCCCGGCGCGCATACGTGAACTCCTCCAACCACCCCCTCCACTCCACCGCCAAGCACGCCAGCCTTTTCTATCTCGTCTTCGTGATGTACTCCTACACCACCGGCGGCTGCTTTGGCCTAGAAGATCAAATCACCAACTCCGGCCCAGGCATGACGCTGCTCTACCACCTCATCGTTCCTTTTTTCTGGTGCATCCCAATTTCGCTGGTGGCCGCCGAACTGACCGGCGCCATGCCGGTACAAGGCGGCTTCTATCGTTGGAGCCGCGCCGCCTTCGGTGATTTCTGGGGATTTCTTGCCGGTTGGTGGAACTGGACCGCTTCATTCCTTCTCGGCAGCATCTATGCGGTTCTTTTCGCCGACTATCTGGGCTTCTTCTTCCCGCAAATCAGCGGATGGAAACACTATCTCGTCTCCATCGCACTGGTTGCGGTAATTATCTGGATCAACATCCGCGGCATTCAAGCCGTGGGCCGGGTAGCCACCGCCCTGGAATTGTTTGTGCTCGCGCCGGTTGCGGTGATGGTGTTCATTGGATTTACGAAATGGCACCACAATCCGTTCGTTCCCCTGGTGCCGCCGCATCGTCCAGTGTTCCAGGTATTCGGCGTGGGCCTTGCTCTGGGTCTGTGGCTCTATTCCGGCTATGAACAACTGTCGACGGTTGCGGGAGAAGTGGAAAATCCGCAGCGCAACTACCCGCTCGCGCTCGCCTGCGTGATTCCGCTCTCGATGGCCAGCTACTTTCTCCCGACGGCGACGTCACTGGCCGCTCTAAACAATTGGCAGGACTGGCGCGGCGGCTACTTCCCCACCGCTGCCCAACTCGTCGGCGGCCCCTGGCTCGGCATCTGGATGACCCTCGCGGCCATGATCGCCAACGTCTCACTGCTCAACAGCACCGTCCTCGCCAGCACGCGCATGCCATTCGCCATGGCTGAAGATGGATTCCTCTCCTCCGTCTTCACCAAAAAAAGCGCGCGCTTCGGCACCCCCGCCGTAGCCATCCTCTTCTCCGGCTGCCTCTACGCCATGTTGTCCGTAAATTCGATGACTCGCCTCATCACCGTCTACGTCTGGCTCCGCGTAGCCACCTCCATGATGACCGTCCTCTCCGCCTGGCGCCTGCGCAAGACCAAACCCAATATGCCCCGCGTCTTCGCAATCCCCGGAGGCCGCAAGGGCCTCCTCTACGCCGTAGGCGCTCCGCTGCTGATGGGCTGCGCAGCCCTGCTCGGCAGCGACCACATCGCCCTGATCTTTGGCCCCGCCGCCATCGCCGTCGGCCCCATCGCCTACCTCGCCCTGCGCCGCTGGCACAAACCCGCGACGCGATCTATCGCTTAAGATTCGAAGCTGGTTTCGCGATTCAACGCGACGTGTTGTCGTGGAACAACGGTACGATCGATCTATTGACCAACCATCTACTCCGCCCTTACATTCGCTACTAGTAAAAATCACCAAAGCGGAATCATTGCGACTTTGGAGCTTCGATAGAGCCTCAAAGGGGCCACCGTTGCGTCTTCTCCGTCGACGACGTAAGCAAACCACGCTCGCGAAATTTCACTTCAAGCCGGCGCTTTTTCTGGTGCTGGCGCTTGTCCTCTTCTCGAGCCCCTTCGCTCGCGCGCAGCGAGGCGCGCAGACGGCCAGCGCCGATCTTAGTTACCTTGTGCAGCGCGCCGGCACCATTGTGCGCGGACACGTAGTTTCGGCAACGGTTGAGCCGCATCCACAGTTCTCCAATTTGCAGACGGTGGTGGTCACAATCTCCGTGGCTAGAGTGCTGAAGGGTACGGCGCCGGCGACCTACACCTTCCGACAGTACTTGTTGGACGCGCGCGATGTCGTCGATACGGGCGGCTATCGCAAGGCAGGCGAGTTGCTCCTCCTGCTCAACCCCGTCTCGCAATACGGGTTGACGAGCCCTGTTGGGCGGGATCAGGGACGGTTCCGCATCATCCGCGACCGAAAGGGAAACGCAACGGCGATTAATGGGCGGTCCAACATCGGTCTTTTCGACCAACTCCCCAGCAAAGCGGCGGATCGCGGAGTAAATTTCTCGCGGCAAGCGCAAGCGATGCTGGCAAGACCGGCTAATCAAGCGCCGTTGGAGTCCCTGGAAGACGCCATCGCGACATTGGTTGGAGCGCAGCGATGACGCGGCGTGTCTCCGCTCTGTTTCTGACGCTGTTGCTCATCGGCGGAACCACATTCGCGGGCGGGCCGCTGACCGTGACGGGGCCATCCGCGACGCAGCCCGGACAAGCCTTCGTATGGTCGTCAAGCGTTCCGGTCACCTACACCGTGGATACCGGGCCGCTGAGCACGAATCCCTCGGGACAGACGGTGATCGCAAATACGCAGGGACTGGCGCGCGTCAAGAGCCTTTTCCAAAACTGGCAATCAGTTCCGACCACGTCGATTTCGTTTGTCTATGGCGGGCCCATCGCGGGAGTCAGCGGCGGCGATGTGAAGACCATGGCGGATTTCAACACGGTCAAGGGCAGCTGCAACAGCGGTGCCCAGAATCCGGTGATTTTCGATGCGAACGGTTCGCTGGTGAGCGCGCTGGGCCTTGATCCGCTGGTGATCGGATTCACGTCGACGTGCAAGCTGGATGGGCAAGCCGGGCGCATCCTGTCGGCGCTCGTTCTCATGAACGGGAAGTTTCAGGACGGCGTGTCGAATCCGAATTCCGACAATTTCGAAATCAGCGCGGACCAGTTCGACGAGGCGATTACGCACGAGCTGGGACATTTCTCAGGGCTGGATCATTCGCAGATCAACCTCGATTTGTTCAACAGCGGAGCTGTCGGCAGTTGTGACACAGACCGGCTTGCGGGCCTCCCGCTAATGTTCCCGATTGAATTTTGCCAATCGCGGAAATCTGCGGGGTTGCCAATTCTTGCGCCCGACGACATGGCGTGGATCTCCAAGCTGTATCCAAACGCGACCTACTCCGCAAACTACGGAACGATCAGCGGGTACGTGTTGTTTTCGGATGGAATTACGCAGGCGCAGGGCGTGAATGTCGTGGCCCGTCGAGTCGACGATCCCAATACTCCCGCGGATGAGTCGAAGCGAATCGCAATGTCGGTGGTATCGGGCTTTCGATTCACGGGGAATCCCGGGCAAGCGATTTCAGGAGACAACACGAACGGCAGCAGCTTCGGCAGCCGAAATCCCGCACTGATTGGGTACTACGAGATCCCAGTGACGCCGGGAACGTACGCGGTCCAGATCGAGCCGATCCGTTCTGACTTCACGGGCGGATCGAGCGTGGGGCCGCTGGACCAGCCGGTCCAGGGCGTCGTGAACGAATCTTGGCACCAGTATGAATCGGCCTTCGACGATACAACGCAGGCGGACCCGATCACCGTAACGGCTGGACAGACAGTGAGCAATACAACATTCATCCTGAACGGTACCCCACCCCGATTCGACATCTTTGAGGACGGCTCCGCGTTTCTGAAACCACCGCGAGCTCCGATTGTTTTGAGGGAGCCGGAATCGATTGCTGCAGCAATGGAGCCAGCGTGAAACCGGGACGCCTTGTGAGGCGGGTGTTTTCGCTGTGGGCCGCGGCACTGGCAGCGCTGGTGTCCCTAGCGGGCTGCGGTGGAGGGGCTTCGTCGGGCGAAGCCGGCAATTCGAAGCCGCCGGCCGACGTGATTACGATCATAGGTAATGTAGCGATCACGTGCGTCGTGGGAGTACCCTTTTCGGAGACGCTGACCGCGAAGGGTAATTCGGCTCCGATTGCCTGGGGCGTAGTGCCCGCACATCCGCTTCCAGCCGGGCTGATACTGAACCAGGCCACTGGAACGATCTCGGGAACCCCTGTTCTTTCGGGTATGGCTATTACGACGATCGTGGCATCGGACGGCAACGGAAGCGCGAGTGAGGACTTGGCCTTCACCATTCTCGACCGCCTTATCGTGTCGCCCGTGTCTCCAAGGGCTGCGCACATCAATGCTCCGTATTCCTTGGACTTTCAAGCGTTTGGCGCGATCGTCAGCTCCTGGACGATTTCCGCGGGCCAACTACCGCCGGGATTATCGCTCTCGACCGATCCGTCCGTGGGCTCGCTAGCGCACCTTCGAGGTACACCAACCCAGACGGGTAGCTTCTTGTTCACCGTACAAGCGCAAGACAACACCGCGCCACAAACGGCGACACTGGATGTGACGATTGTGGTGGATTCTAACCTCGCGATATCCAAAGGCACACTCAAGACGGGAATCGCCGGGGTTCCTTACTCGGACACCTTCCAGGCGGTGAACGGCACATTGCCGTATCACTGGAGCATTACGGGACTGCAAGGGCAGGCGTTAACGCTAGATGGAGCGACCGGGACCTTGAATGGAACTCCGACGGTCCTTGCAGGAACTAGCTATGTGGTGACGGTAGCTGATTCCAGCGCACCGCAGCAAACGGATTCGTTCAGCGGCAACCTTCAGGTTCTGGTGCCGCTATCCGTTATACCTATCTTGCCCCCGGCGTACATCAACAAACCTTTCCTTGGGTCATTTCAGGGCATCGGCGGTGTGACGCCCTATACGTTCCTGGTCTCGACAGGCAGTTTGCCGCCTGGACTAACTTTGAGCGCGCAGGGATTCCTTTCGGGCACGCCAACACAACTGGGCTCGTATGACTTCACGGTGCAACTGACAGACTCCGCGACACCGGCAGATGTGCTCACCCAACAGGTGAACATACAAGTGACGCCGACACCCTTGAACATCGGCGGAGCACCTTTGTCGCCGGCACCGCTCAATGTGGACTATCACTCGCAAATACCGGTGAGCGGAGGGACGCCACCGTATACGTTCAACGTGATTGCTGGCGCCTTGCCGCAGGGATTGTCGCTGAATCTGTCGACGGGATCGATCGACGGTACACCAACACAGAACGGGACGTTTAATTTTCGCGTTAGCGTAATGGACTCTTCTAATCCCCTGCAGTCCGCGAAGACGAATGACACCATCAGTGTCCGGCCGGGCCTGGGACGAAACGATTCCATTGCGACCGCGACCCGGACTGGTAATGGGACCCAGACGCTTTCGATCAGCCCATACGTCGACCCGATCCAGTCGACGGTGGGAAATCCGGATACGGATTACTTCCAACTGGTTGGAATGGGCGGCTCGATGGTACACGTCGAGACCTTCGCCCAGCGAAGCTATTTTGCTGATTCGCTCGACACGGTAATCGAGGTGTTGGCGCAGAACGGCAGCCGGATGAGTGCGTGCGAACCGCCAGCGTATACGTCGAGCTGCCTGAACGACGATATCGACGACACTACAGTAGATTCGGCGCTGGACGTGAAAGTGCCAGGACCATCAAACGCCACCGCAACGCTTTATGTCCACGTGTTGGACTGGCGAGGCGACGCCCGACCGGACATGCGGTATAACCTGAACATAACCGGTGTGATTGATCCGATTTTCATTGGCCCGGACAACCTGGTGGCGGCCACCCTGCGTGGTGTGCAGTTCGATACACAGTTTTCCACGAACGGGGGGACCGGCAACATTTCGTGGAACGTAGGCGCGGGAACGCTCCCACCAGGGTTAAACCTGTCTTCCACCGGTCACCTGGGTGGCATTCCGACCGTGAATGGATTTTATACCTTTGGGATCACGGCAACGGATTCGGGAAGCCCGGCGCAAACGGCGACTCGAGAATATACGTTGCAGATCGCCGATCCACTAGTGATCACGAGTCCCGCCACGTGGCCGAATGCGTGTGTGGGCAAGCCTTACTCATTTCAAGTGCAGACGAGCGGCGGAATACCGCTGTTGACTTTTGGTAGCGGCTTTCCAAATCTTCCTAACATGACATTCTCTGATCCGTATTCTCCAGTTTTCAGCGGAACCCCGACGACAACAGGCACGTTCAGCGGATCCATCGGTGTACTCGCCGCGGCAGCTGGCGCGTCCGCGGCGCAGAATGTGTCGCTCACCGTGGCTACTTGCCCGTAAGTTCACAAACTAAATCGAGCGAAGCCATAGGCCAGTTTAGCCGCCTTCGATGGCGAAGGCGTAGAGGGCGGCGCCGACGGGGATGGCGACATATTGTTTGCCATGTATCTGGTAGGTGATTGCAGTGGAATAGACCGCGGCGCCCAGTTGGGTATGCCAAATGTCTTTGCCGGTGCGAGCGTCGAGGGCGATGAAGTTGCCGTCGGAGTCCCCCGCGAAGACGACTCCACCGGCGGTCGACAGCGCCCCACCATTCGGATTGCTGAAATAAGGAAATTCCCACTTCACCTCGCCCGTCATCACATCCAGGGCTTTCAACGCCCCGCGCGGCCGCTCCACCGGATCAGGCACGTACACGCTCCCTAAAAAGTCATGACCCGCCCGATACGTCTGCGGCGCACTCGTAAAAATGTCACATTCATTCGACGTCGCCACATAAATCAGGTTTGTCTGTGGACTGTACGAAGGCGAATACCAGTTCGTCATTCCCAGAGCGCCAGGACAAATCCTCTCGCCCTCTTTCTTCCCGGATCCATCTGCCTTCGGACTCGGTTTCCCGTCAGCGCCGATGCCCGAAGTCCATGTCACCTGCCCGAACGGCTTGGCCGCCAGAAATTTCCCGTCAGTGCGATCCAGCACATAGAAAAATCCGTTCCGATTCGCCAGCAACAACAACTTCCGCTTCTTCCCTTCCCAATCCGCATCAATCAACACCGGAATCTGCGTGGCGTCGTAGTCATGCACATCGTGGGGCGTAAACTGAAAGTACCAGCGCAGCTTTCCGGTATCTGCATCCAACGCCAGCATCGAGTTGCTGTATAGGTTGTCGCCCTTCCGCTCTCCACCGAAGTTACTGGGCGCGGGATTCCCGGTAGGCCAAAAAACCAGATTCAATTCCGGATCATAGGATCCGGTAATCCAAGCCGGCGCTCCGCCGGTCTTCCACGAATCGCCGTCCCAGGTCTCATGTCCAGCCTCGCCCGGCCCCGGCACGGTATTGAATCGCCACAATCGCCGTCCCGTCGCCGCATCGTACGCATCCACAAACCCGCGCACGCCGTACTCGCCGCCGGAAACTCCCACGATCACTTCGTTCTTCACCGCTAAGGGCGCGACGGTAAATGTATAAGCCTGCTTGTAATCCGCCACCGCAACGTCCCAAACCAAGTTCCCCGTCTTCGCATCCAGTGCAATCACATGCGCGTCCAGCGTCGCCATGAACAACCGGTTCCCCAGGGTCGCGAATCCGCGATTCACCGCCCCGCAGCAAGGCTGCAGCTTCTCCGGCAAAGTGCGCTGGTAACGCCAAATCGCCCGCCCCGTCCGCGCGTCCAACGCAAACGCCCGATCGTTCTGCCCCGTCCCATACAAAACGCCATCCACCACCAGCGGCGTCGTCTCAAACTGCCCCAGATCCCCCACCTGAAACGCCCATGCCAACGAAAGCCGCGAAACATTCCCCACATTAATCTGATCCAGCCCGCTATGCCGCCAACCCGCATACCCACCCGAATACGTCAGCCAATTCTCAGGCTCCCCCGAAGCTCCAAGTATGCGTTCATAGCTGACCTGCGCGCGGATGGTCCCCGATACAAGAATCACCACTGTCGACGCCAGCAGGAACTTACGCCAAAGGCTCGCAGCTACCAGCACACGAGCCTCCTGGGTGGCCCATCCTTTGCGCCTTCTGCAAAGGGTCGGTCGCTCCGTAGCCACCACAAGCCCACGATGATTTGAACTCGACCCGGCGCAACGTTCCGTCCGCTCATTTTTCACCGGCCTCGCAGTCCCACCAAATAAGCCACCAAATCCTTCAACTCCGACTCCCCAATCATCTTCTCCGTGTAAGCCGGCATCAAAGACGTCCGTTCGTGCCGCACTTCCTGCACATCCTTCTTCTCAAACAACCGCAGCTCCTGCTTCACATCCAGGAGCTGCACCGAAAAAGTATCTTCGTTCTTCGCCACTCCCACCACGCGCTCCCCATCCCTCAAAACCACCGTCACCGTGTCATACACCAACGGCAACCCGTAATGATTGTTCGGATCCAGCATCCCATCGCTCAATTCCTTATCCGGCTGCCGAATCGACTCCACCAGATACTCCTCCGACCGCGCGGCCCCCACCCGCGACAAATCCGGCCCTAGCAACCCACCGCGCCCATTCACCATGTGACAAGTCGCGCAACCCCCGGCGCCAGCAAAAATCCTCTCGCCTTTGGCTGGATCACCATCTAATTTCACCGCACGCGCAGGCGCCAGCGACCGCAAGTACGCCACGATCGCCCACGTCTCCGAATCCTCAAATCCATTCGCGGGCATCTGCGTCCCCGGCACGCCTGACGAAATCGTCCGAAAAATCTCCGCATCGCTCCCGCCATGCGTCCAGCGTCCCGATGTCAAATCCGGCCCACGCGCCCCGCCGCGCGCACCCAATCCATGACAAGGCGAGCAATTCGCCCGAAACAACGATTTCCCTTCCGCATTCGCCCCCGCATTCCCGGCCAGCGGATTCGCCGTAGCCTTCTCCTCGGCGGCCTGAGGCAGCACTCCCTGCGCTGGCTCGCTGCCTGCCGACACAAGAATCAGCACCGCGGCGGTCACAACAAACACACCGATCACCTGTGCGAGCTGGCCAGCTCGGTTCTTCACATTCCTCTCCTTGCGACCAAAGCCGAAAATGCCGCCAGATTGTATTCCAAGCAAGTAGCAAGGACACACGCTATTTGCGGCAGGACGACTGTCGCCCGAGCGCACGCTCTTTGCCGGATGCCGAACATGACCATCGGAATGTGTGCTTTGCGCCTCCAAGAAGCCCGACGTATGCGGCGATTTTCCTTGACAATCTTCTTCCGTTTTGGAAAGTATCGAACAGATAAGAGTATGCCTCCGCGCCCATCCACTTGGGCGTTTTTTTTTGCCCGAGGAATCCATCCGCAAGTGTCACAAAACAGTAGGTTTTAAACGTCGCCGCTCATACACCTACAGGCGCCCACCTGCTAACCCCTTTCCTACTGTACATACGTCAACACCCGGATGGCACGCTCCTCCACTCCAATTTTCGCGCTGCCAGCCTACGGACCATATTTGGACTAAAACTTAGTACTCCCTGGTACTTACTCCTAGCGACCATTCATTTTTTCAAGCCCGCTGAGCACCCGCGGGTCTCGTCGAACCGCCGCAAGGTCTCAGTTGCTCATGCCACCCAGTCCAGCAACTTGTACCAGGCCCCGGCAAGCGGCAAAAACCACGGCTTGCCGTTGTACAGGCCAAGCGGCGCTCCCGGGAAAGGAATCCCGGCGAAAGGATTCTCCACCTCTCGGTCCCCAGCGATTACCTCGGCCATCTTGCTCCCAAGGTAGGTAGCCATCGCCACGCCATGCCCTGCGTACCCGAGCGAGAAGTACATCCCGTCGATCTGCCCGGCGTGCGGCATGATGTCGAAGGCAAAATCCAGCGTCCCGCCCCACACGTACTCGACCTTCGCCTCGCGCAGCTGCGGGTAGACGTCGATCATCCCGCGCCGCAGAATCTCCGCGCTGGTTCGGATGCTGCTCTCGGTCTCCGGAAAAAAAGCCGCGCGCCCGCCAAATAGCATCCGCCGATCAGGGGTCAGTCGGTAGTAGTAAAGGTAGTTCTTCGAGTCAAAGATCATCCGGTTGCGCGGGCTGAGTTCCGCGGCCAGCGCCTCCGGCAAGACCTCGGTCACGATGATGTAGGAGCCGATGGGAACAATTTTCTTCTGCAGCGCGGGAGTGACGCCACTGGTGTAGCCGCTCGTCGCCACCAGAACATCGCGCGCCCAAAGCTTTCCCCGTGCTGTGGTCACTTTCCAGCCGGATGCGCCGTTCTCCGCGCCGCGTACAATTTCCGTCACCCGCGCGCGCTCGAAAATACCCGCGCCGGCTCGGTCCGCCGCTCGCGCCAGACCCGCGACGTAGCGCGCCGGATTCACACCCGCGCTGGTTTCATCGACCAGGCCCCCGTGATAGATCTTTGATCCGATCTCGGCGGCCAGCTGCTCTTTCGGCACGATTCGCAGCGCGTGGCCAAATTCCCGCGCAATCACCTCGACACCGCTCTGGAATTCGGCAAAGTGTTTCGCTTTGCACGCCACTTCCAGGTGCCCGCACCGCGCAAAGTCGCACTCGATGCTTTCTTCGCGGACAATCTGCTCCACGCAATCGATGGAGGCCAGCGAAGCCGCGTACATCCGTCGCGTAGCGTCTCGACCGTACCGTGCGATCAAAGTATTCGCGCCCAGCTTCAATCCGGTCAGCACCATCCCGCCGTTGCGCGAACTTGCGCCCCAACCGACAGTTTCGGATTCCAGCACGACGACGGTCGCACCGTGTTTCGCCAGCGTTCGCGCAGCCGAAAGTCCAGTGAATCCCGCGCCGATCACCGCAACATCCACGCGGTCCGGGAACGCCCGCGCCTTCGGCATCGGCATCTCCACCGTATCCAGCCAGAATGTTTGCTCTCGAATCGTCATCACCACTCGCCGCAGAAGATAAGGAGGCCTACTCTATCCGCAAATCAACAAACTGCGAAGCATTAGGCGCCCTACACTAGGCACGCTTGTGTAGGCGCCAGGCTTCAGCCCGGCGAATCGGTCTGAACTTGCTCGAGACCTGCATGGTCGGCGGCTTGCGAGAGGAATCCGGGTCACCCGATCAGTGAAAATCGTGAGAAGTGGTTTCTGCTCGTGTAACCGACAGCGGGCGGATGCGTTCGGCTTTTACCGAGATTACGTTGTCCTGATTCTGCAGGCGCCCTTCGATCAGCAGAAATTGCTGGTGCACGATGGTGACGTGATCCCGCTGAAAAAGTTGCGGCGTGATGATGGCATTGGAGATTCCGGTTTCATCTTCCAGGCTCAGGAACACAAAACCCTTTGCGGTTCCGGGCCGCTGCCGCGCAATCACGGAGCCGGCGACACGAACGAACACGCCATCGGACAAACGATGCAAATCCATCGCGGAAAGAATTCCTTCGCGTTTGAACTGCTCGCGGTGATAGCTCAGCGGATGCGGCCCCACAGTCATCCCTGTATTCCGAAAATCGGCCACCAACCGGTCTTCCGCAGTCATCGCCTGCAAAGGAGACCTCGCAAAAGAAGATTCCTCAGCCGCTACGCTCCCGGTCTCTTCCCGCTCTTCGCAAGTTTCCAGCAGCGGTCCGGCGCGGCGCGACACGCGTTCGATCTGCCACAGCGCATCGCGCCGATGGAATCCCGGCTTGGTGCCCACAAAATTGAGCGCGCCGATCTCCGCCAGCGCCATCAACTCCGATTTCTGAAGCGCAGGCACGCGCAATTTTAGATCGTCAATGGAGCGAAACATTTGCAGTTTACGCTGGCGTTCGATTTCGCGGCCGGCATCCTCACGCAGGCCTTTGACGTAACGAAGCCCGAGGCGCATCACCAATTGGCCGTCGATCCTTTCCAGCGTGCACCGCCAATCCGATTGCGTCACGTCGATGGGACGCACACGCAATCCATGACGCTGGGCGTCTTTCACCAATGTCGCCGGATGATAAAAGCCCATCGGCTGGTTGTTGAGCATCGCCGCGGTGAATGCCGGCAGGTAATGACACTTCAAATAAGCGCTGGAGTACGCGATCAACGCAAAACTTGCGGCATGCGATTCCGGAAAGCCGTACAACGCGAAGGAGGTGATGGAATTCACGATGGTATCCTGCGTCGCGCCGGTGATGCCGTTTTTCTCCATCCCCGCCCGCAGCTTTACCTCCACCGCCTTCATCAATTTTTCGGAGCGCTTGAAGCCAAACGCGCGGCGCAGCTCTTCGGCCTCACCCCCGGTGAATCCCGCGGCGATCATGGCCATGCGCAGCAGTTGCTCCTGAAAAAGCGGCACGCCCAGCGTCCGCTTGAGCACCGGTTCCAAAGAAGGATGCAAACATTCCGCAGGCTCGCGCCCTTGCCGGCGCTTCAGGTACGGATGAACCATCTTGCCGACAATGGGTCCCGGCCGAATGATGGCCACCTGCACCACGATGTCGTAAAACTCTTTTGGGCGCAGCCGCGGCAGGCACGACATCTGCGCGCGGCTTTCGATCTGAAACATTCCCACGGTGTCCGCTTTTTGCAGCGTGTCGTAAACCACCGGATCTCCCGCAGGCAATCGGGCAAGATCCAATTCTTCTTGATAATGTTCGCGGATAATTTGCAGCGAATCCTCGAGCACGGCCATCATTCCGAGCCCCAGCAGATCCACCTTTACGATGCCCATGTCCGCACAATCCTCTTTATCCCATTGCACTACGACGCGATTGGGCATGGTGGCCTGCTCCAGCGGGACGACCGAATCCAGCTGCCCCTGGCAGACCACTAGTCCTCCCGAGTGCTGCCCCAAATGCCGCGGCAAATCCTGTACCTGAATGCACAACTCGAAAAATTTGCGGATCTTGGGATGTTTCAGGTCAAAGCCGGCATCGTGAAAATGGCGCTCCATCGTGTCATTGGAATCCTTGTATTCCCACGCGCTGACCAGGCTCGCGAGCCGTGCCAGAGTTTCCGGATCGAAGGAGAGCGCTTTGCCCATCTCGCGGGCTGCAGATTTTCCACGATAAGTGATGACGTTCGCGGTCATCGCCGCTCCCAGTTTTCCGTAACGCTCGTAGACATACTGAATCGCTTTTTCGCGCTGGTCCCCGCTGGGCAGATCGAGATCGATGTCCGGCCATTCGCCGCGTTCTTCGGAGAGAAACCGCTCGAACAGCAATCCCATGCCGACGGCGTCAACCGCGGTGATCCCCAGCGCATAGCACACGGCGCTGTTGGCGGCCGAGCCGCGGCCCTGCACAAGAATATTTTTCTCCCGACAGAAGCGAACGATGTCCCAGACGATCAAAAAATATCCCGGCAGATCGAGCTTTTCGATCAGCGCCAGCTCGCGCTCGATTTGCAGGCGCGCCTTGTCGTTCCACGGACCGTAGCGCGCATACATGCCATCGCGAGTGCGATCCCGCAGGAATTGCATTTGTGACTTGCCGTCGGGCACCGGATATTTCGGAAACTCGTATCCCAGATCTTTCAGCGTGTATTGCAAGCGGGAAGAAACAATCTGGGTGTTGGCAATGGCTTCGGGCAGATCTGCGAACAGCTTGTTCATATCCGAAGGAGTTTTAATGTGGCGTTCGCGATTGCGGTTCAGCAAGCGCCCGGCGGTAACCAGATTTTTGTGATTTCGGATGCAGGTAAAAACGTCGAGCAATTCCCTTTCGTGCGGCTGCGCATGGCACACGCCGTTGGTGGCCAGCAACGGCAGAGCTAATTTCCGCGCGATGTCCACGGCGGCCTGATTGCGGGCTTCTTCTTCTCGGCAAAAGTGCCGCTGCAATTCGACATAAACGTTGTCACGGCCAAAGATTTCGCATAGCTCGCGAACGCGCTCGGTTCCCTGCGCGATCCCGCCTTTTTTCAGCGCGTCGGCAAGCGGTCCTTCTTCGCCGCCGGTCAGGCAGATCAGCCCAGCGTGCTTTTCCGCTAACTCGGCGGCGGCGATTTGCCCTTCACCTTTTTTCGAGCGCAGTTTCATCTGGGTGATGGCGCGGCACAAATTCTGGTAACCCTCGCGCGACTCCACGAGCAGCGGATAACGCCAGCCTTCCGCAGAGGTGACCTCCGCGCCGATGTGCGCCTGGATCTTGGCTTTGTTCGCGGCTTGGTAGAAACGCGGCCCACCGTAGACACCGTCGCGATCGAGCACGGCCATCGCCGACATCTCACGCTCGGCGCACACACCCGCCAGTTCTTCAGGGTTCGACGAACCCTCGAGAAAGCTGAACGCCGACCGCGCATGAAGTTCGGTGTATTTCAATCGTAGAAACCCCGCATGAACCAGCCTTTCCTCAAGGCGTCGTAAAAAACACGGTAGACACCACGCGCCGGGAATGGATCGTTGCGGCGCTCGCGCAGTTCGCGTTCGCGGCTGATCGTGCTGAAATCGATGGCCAGATCCCATTCGTCGTGATCCCAGGCGTCTTCCTGCCACCAATCATCGGAACACCGCCACGGCCCCGAAACGGAGGTGACTTCGCCTTTCGCTCCGCGAAAAAATACCTGCGCGGGCTGCGCTTCGCTCAATTCCACTTTCACGGGAACCGGTGGGCGAATCACGCGAAACCCTGTACTTTTGGCGTGCGGCGGCGCGCCGCCGCTTTTACGATCGCGCTCGAGCGATGCCGCGTTTTCAGTCCGTAACACAGCGTCGGGACTTTTTCCCCGGCACCTTGTCGGCTCCGCGATGTCGGCGAATCTGCTCATACGGAAATTCTCGAAGCGATGGGTGTCCATTATTTCGGCCGCACCGACGTTTCCTTCGCCAACTAATTTGGCCAGTCGAGCAACGGTGAGTTCGAGCTTTTCCGGATCGGGCCCTTTGGGGACGAACAAGCCACTCTGCACTACGCGCGGATGAGCTGCGTCTCCTGTGAGCACAATTTTCTGAACCGGGGACGCCGGAGGATCCCCCTGCAGCAGCAATCGCAACAATTTCAGCAGCAATTTCAGATCACGCATGGCCACCGGCAAGGTCAGAACTTTTTTGTATTCTTTAGCGGCGGTTTTCTTTCGCGACTCTTCTTTTCCGGTCTGTAGTTCGGCCTCAAACGATGGTTCCAGCGCGAACCACACGTGCACGGCGCGAAGCGCCAGCGCTCGCGCTTCCAGCCGCGCACAAAGTTGATCCAACAAGCGGCCAAGCAGGAAAGAGAGCGGCTCCAATTCCTCGACGCTATCGTCGAGTTCCATTTCTTCCTGGAATTGCAAATTTGGCTCGGCCAGCACGAGAGCGCGGGCCCATGAGCCGCGAGCTAAGGCGTGCAAGCGGACGCCTTCCTGTCCCAATCGTTCGGAGAGTTGCAGGACCGGCAGTGCGGCCAGCGCGCGCAGGGTTCGCACACCCCAACGCTCCAGAATTTCAAGCGTTTCCGTGGCGACGGTCAGCACTTGCACCGGCAGTTCGCCAAGCCTTCGGCTTTCTTCGCCGGGAGGAATCCGTGTGATACCGGCAAAACCGCGTGCAGCGACGATGGACGCATCCATATTTGCAGCGACGGCTACATTTGGGGTTATGCCGACGCTCGCAGCGCGCTGTTGCAATGTTTGCGCGATTTTTTCGTCGGAACCGAACAGAGATTCAAGCCCTTCGAGGTCAAGCACGACCATGCCGGGCGTAGTGTTTTCCACACGGGGAGAGACGCTCCATCCGGCGTCGAGCAGCGCGGCGTGGGCGGCTTTTTCATGGGCTTCGCAGCGTTCGCGGATTTCGATCCCGGTGAACTCGGTGACCTGGGCTTTGGTCATACCCAGTTGAATGCCGGCTTGCAGGGCGGCGGGGCTCGCCGCGACGACGTGCCATAGCGGCGGAGTGCCGGTTATGAGAGTCAATGCACGGTTGTGTAGCGTCGGGTCGGCGCGCACGGCGGCCTGAATGGAGAAATCGGGAACGTAGATGCATGCGAAAGCCATGGCAGAGATCGGTTGTGAATCGCGCTTTCCTCATTCGTCCGGGCACTTAAAACGAAAAGCAGATCCTTCACCCGCCGCACAAAACGCGGGTTCGGGATGACACTTGTGCGGGGTCTCTCAACATTCCGAGGCCAACAATCTGACGTTGAGGTCCTTCAGCGATCCTTGACGGATCGCTTCAGGATGACAAGTGGTGCTCTATTTGAAATTTCAGAATGATTTTCAGAATCTAAATCGGTCTCTATCTGAATGCGCGAGCGAACTACCTCCGTTTCGATTTTGAATCCTTGCCATAGCCGTGTGTGCGAGCACGATTCCGAGTTTTCCTGCCTTGCAGCTACATGCTCTTCCAGCAGCGAGGACATCGTTACCGACCAGAGTGGCGGGCCGGCCTGCAGATGTAGCACCAGCGACGCGCAGGTTTTGGCGTTGGTCTCCTGTTCCAGGACGAGCAGGATAGTGGAGGTGTCTTCCACGGCGCGGCGAAAGCGAAACCAGACGTGCAGCGGCACCTGGCGAGCGAGACGCGCGGAGACGTCGCTCAGATCCACGGCAACAATGCCGAAGCCGCCGCTTTGGATCAGCAGATCGGTGGCGCGCAGGGATTGATCGATGCTCTGGCAGCGAACCCAGAGGAGACGATCGAGTTGCACGCCCACGGCATGGGCGGTAGCAGGATGAAAGCTGTCGCGTGCATCGACCAGCGCGCAGGCTTCCCCTTCGGAGGTGCGCGCCGCGAGAGCGGACAGCAGGACGCTGGTGCGGCCGGAGCAGGGTTGGCCGCAGATTTCGGTCATGGCGCCGCGGGGAAGGCCGCCGACGCGGGCGTCCATTTCGGGGATGCCGGTGGAAACGAGGTTGAAGACGTTGCGATCCCGATAGTTGAAGGGGGAGAGGACACGACCGCGGAGATCGGATTCGATTTGGGAGCGGAGGTCGGCAAGGGAGGAAGCAGGCATTGGTTGAGCGGTGGAGCGAAATCCATAATTTCGCTTTTTGTTCGCCTAGAGATTTTGGTTTATTGAAGGGTGCGTGTCAAGGGTACGAGTTCGAGCGGTCCAAAGTTCAAGCGACTCTCACCGAGTTGTGGCTGCTGTTGAGATCAAGCCACGGTCCCTCCGCTTCTTGGCCGGGCGCGCAAAAACCGCGCGAAGAAAAAGCCTGGCCACTACGGTCGGGATGACAGCTGGGGGCATGGCGAGTTGAACCGAATTATTTTTTCTGGAGGAGGAATTTCTGGATGCGTTTGCCGGTGTCGACTTCGCCGGTGTAGAGGTTGCCCTGACTGTCGGAGACGAGCTGGTGCAGCCAGTGGAATTGGCCGGCGTTGCGGCCGTTGTGACCGAACTGGCCGACGACGGCACCGTCTTCGCGGCGCAATGTCCAGATCACGTTGTCCTCGCCATCGGCTACCAGCAGATATCTTTGCTGCGGGTCGATGGAAAAAGCGAACTGCCAGACCGAGCCCATCCCCAGCGTTTGCGTGCGCAGCTTGAACTCTTTTACGAATTTGCCCTGCTTGGTGAAGATTTGCATGCGGTTGTTGGTGCGATCGCAAACGTAGACCAGGCCGTCGTGGGAAATGTGCACGCAGTGGACCGGATTGCGAAATTGCTGATCGGGCGGCGCCGTCGGATTGTAGGGACCGGGGTCGGCGTCATCAGGCTTGTTGCCATAGGCGCCCCACATGCGCTTGAACGCGCCGGTTTCGGAATCGAAGACGATGACGCGCTTGTTGCCGTAGCCGTCGGCGAGATAGAGCTCGTGTGCGTCGGCGTCGACTTCGATCCCCGCGGTGCGGCCGAGGATGTCGGTGCGCGAGCTGTCGTACGGATCTTTGGAAGGATGCCCGATCTGCTTGAGGAATTTGCCCTTCGCGGTGAACTTAAGGACCTGTCGATCGCCTTCTGACGAATTGGAGCCGATCCACACGTTGTCGTCGCGATCGACGTAGATGCCATGCTCGGTTTTGGGCCAGTCGTAGCCTTCGCCGGGGCCGCCCCAGGACTGCAGCAAGTTTCCCTGGGTGTCGAATTCGAGGACCGGCGGCGTTGGCATGCAACACATGGAGCGCGGAGGCGTCAGCGAGGCGCCGAGTTCGTCGGGCGTGGCAGTCGCGGGGCGTTGTAGCACCCAGATGTGATCGTGCTTGTCGACGGCCATGCCGCCGACCTGGCCCATGATCCAATTGTTGGGCAGTTCGCGCGGCCAGGCGGGATCCACTTGATATTTCGGGGGGTCCTGGGCGATGACCGGATGCGGTGCGGAAAGCGAAAGTGCGGCCGCAAATCCCAGCGAGAAAATTACGCGAATCCTCGTGCGCCCGGCAGCTGATCGCATCCTTGGACTCCTCTCGACGTTGAGAGTGCTTGGAACGCGCGGAGTATAGGTCTGGCGGATTCGACCGTCAACATCTGGGCGCGGTTGTCAGACGCGAAGGCCGGCTTCAAATTGATCTTGGGGACGAGGTCACTCGTAGCGCAGCGCCACCAACGGATCCACTCTTGCGGCGCGGCGAGCCGGAATCCAGCAAGCGATCAGCCCGGTGATCAACAACAGCACAGAAACGGCGCCCAGCGTGAACGGATCATAAGCGGATACGCCCCAAAGCTGCGTGGCGATAACACGCGCAAGCAACAAGCTGGCGACAACTCCAATCACCACACCGAGCGCCACCAGCTTCAGTCCCATGGCGATCACCAGCTTCAGCACGTCACGTCCTTCGGCCCCGAGAGCCATACGAATTCCCATTTCATGCGTGCGGCGCGCGGCCGTGTAGGCCAGTACGCTGTAGACGCCGATGGTGACGAGAATCAATCCGATACAACCGAAGATCGTCATCAGCAGGAAGCCAAAGCGCGGGCCTGCGAAAGTGAATTGACTGATATAGCCTTCCAGCGTGCCGGTCAGCGTCAGCGCCACGGTGTTGTCGGTGGCCCAGATCTCGTGGCGCACGGCGTTCATCATCGACATCGGTTCCTGCGCTGTGCGCACCAATACTCCGCGAGCGGCGGAACCTGTCACGGTATATGGGACCCACACTTCGGGCTCCGGCGCGTCCTGCAGTCCGCGATTTTTGGCGTCCCCCACGACGCCGATGATTTCGAACCATGCATCCGGGAGCGGGTCGGGGAACGTTTCGAGCTGCGCAATGTGAACTCGCTGGCCGATGGGATTGTCGTTTCCCAGATATTTGCGGACAAAGGTTTGATTCACCACCGCCAGCTTGCGCTTGCCGTCTACCTCGGCCGGCGTGAACGAGCGGCCATCGATGAATTGGATTTTCAGGACCGGAAAGTAGCCTTCACTGCATAGTTGAAATAGGGCCGTCCATTTTTCAGTGTGAGACTTGCCGGGGATTTCGATATCGCTGCCAATGCCGCCGTAGGGAGGCAGACTACTGGTTTCGGTCACCTCGACGACGCCGGGCAATGCTTTCAACCGCAACAGAAGCGGACGAAAGAATCCAGCTACCTGGTCCGCGGTTTTGTAGCGGTCGTGTGGGAGCGGCAGGCGCGCGACCAGGATGTGATCGGGCTGCAAGCCAAGGTGCACTTCGCGCAGCGCGACGAAACTGCGCATCAGCAATCCAGCGGCGACCAGCAGGGTCAACGACAGCGCCACTTCCAGCACCACCACCGCATCCCGCAGACGACCGTGGCGGAAACCGCCGCTCACGCCTTTACCCGAGTCGCGCAATGGATCGTTCAGATCGCGCCGTGCAGCCTGAAGCGCCGGTACCAGGCCGAAAACGAGAGCGGTCAGCACAGACACCATCAGCGTGAACGCAAGGACCTGCGGGTTGAGGCTGATGACTGCTTCCTCGGGAATAATTTCCTGCGGGATCGCGGCGACCAGAGATTTGAGTCCTCCCCACGCAATCAACGCGCCGAATACCGCGCCGCCCAACGCGAGGACCAGGCTTTCCACCAGCAATTGGCGCACAAGTCGCCAACGGCCGGCACCAAGGGCCGCGCGTATCGCAAACTCCTTTTCACGCCCAGTGGCTCGAGCGAGCAATAGATTTGCAACATTTCCGCAGCCGATCAGCAACAGCAATCCGACGGCGGCCAGCACGATGTAAAGGGTGGTGCGAAAGCGCCCCACAACCAGATTGGCAAGTGACTCGATCTCGACCGTGAAGTGTTTGGGATATTCCTTGGGATAGACCTTCGATAGCCGTTTGGCGATTACCGCGAAGTCGGCTTGCGCTTCTTTCTCGGAAACTCCCGGCTTCAGGTGACCGAGCAAGAACCAATGGAGCGGGAAGCCATTCGCTGACGTGGAGACCGCACGGTCGGGCTTTTCCGGGATCCACATATCTGCACCGCCCCATGCAAAGCGGGGCGGCATGATGCCGATCAGCGTTCGCGGCGTATCGTTAAGCACGAATGTCTGGTTGAGGATGTTGGGATCGGCGCTGAATTGGTTCACCCAAGTCTTATAGCGCATCACGAAAACAGGGGGCGCGCCGGGTTCGTAGTCGGCAGGTTGCATGACGCGGCCCACAAGCGCAGGCACGCCGAAGAATTCAAACGTGCCCGGAGTCACGCGCTGGCCGTGATAATTTTCGGCTCCCTCCTTTTTGGTGTAGAGCACATCCATGTCGGAGTCGGCAACCACGCCATCGAAGGAGCGGTTCTGTTCAACGTAGTCGAGAAATTCCGGCCCGAGATATGAGGCGCGTCCTCCCGGCTCGCTACGCTCGGTGTCATGAATCATTGCCGTGACCAAGCGGCTCGCGTCGCGATACGGAAAAGGCTCCATCAGGACGTTGTGGATGACGCTAAAGATGGCCGTGGAGGCTCCAATGCCCAGAGCCAGCGTGAGAATGGCCACTAATGCAAACCCGGGCGACTTGCGCAAAGTGCGCAATGCGTACGCTACATCCTGTCGCAGGGCTCCCATTAAGGTTCCTCGTTCCGACGGGCTAATCCCGTCGGCAGATGCTTGTCCTTCAACTACGGCTCAGGATATTGAAAAGTTCCGCACACACTCGGCCACCTGGGTGAGCTAAGATGCGGCGCGCGAATCTTGCGTTGGTCGTTTTCAATGGCAGTTTAGCTACAACGATTCTGACTTCACTTGGGAGAACTGTACACTGCTAGCGGGAAAGGAATTTAATGAAAACGCTGCCCAAGGGAAGATCGCCTAAAGTGCTCGTCGTTGATGTTGGCGGTACGCACATCAAGTTGCTGGCCATGGGGCAGACTGTGCCCATCAAAA
>DATNCJ010000096.1:0-40609 GCA_035607215.1 Candidatus Eiseniibacteriota bacterium | reverse complement strand
CGGGAGATCGCAAGTGGCTGCACGAGGCGGAAACTACCATCGAGTTTATCGCTCGCACCTTCGGGAATCGGGCTGGCGCCGGGTTTGTAACCGCGGCCACGCCTACGGACCAGGCCTACCTTCCGCATCCGCAACGCGATGAAAACGTCGGAGTGGCCCGTGCGTCTAACCTGCTGTTCCACTACACCGGGGATGCCAAATACAAACGGATCAGCGATGACGCCATGCGCTATCTGGCGGCGAGCGCGGTGGCCAGCCGTTTACCGATCGCCAGCGTGCTCTTGACGGACTTCGAATTGACGCGCGCGCCGCTGCACCTGACGGTAGTGGGCTACAAGGATGATCCGGCTGCGAAGGCTTTGTTTCAGGCTGCCATGCAATACCCGGCGAGTTACAGACGTCTGGAATGGTGGGACACGCGCGAAGGAAAACTGCCGAACCCGGACGTGCAGTATCCCGCGGTGAAGCGCGCGGCTGCTTATCTGTGCACGGAGCGCACCTGCTCGGCTCCGATTTTCAGCGCCGACCAGATCGCCGGGACAGTGCGACGCGTGCGGGGAGCGCAGGGAAACGCGACTGCGACCTCCCGGGCATTTCCAGCATCGGAACTACAGCGCGATCCTCGGATTTTTCTAACCGCCCAGCGACAAGGGCCTTCGACAAGGCGGCCTTCGACAAGGCATTGCCTGAACGGCATTGGTAAACGGCAGGTTACAAATTTTTTGCAGGCATTGCGAAACTTTAGGTGGCGGGATATATCCGATGGGGGTAATGTGGGGGCGCCGTCGCCGTCCATGCGAGCCCAGGTACTGGCCCAATCCACAAATGTACGTAACGCACGCCCCGCGGCCCATGCGCTTTCATGAAATCAACACGGTCTTCCGGCAGGCAACTCTGCCAGAAGTGATGAGCAGTCAAATCATTCAGGAGGACGTTGGGGAAAATGACAAAGTCGAATAAGTACCTACTCACCGGTGCGGCGATCGCGGGCTTGCTCGCGGGCACCAGCGCCACCATCAAGGCCTCGGGCTTCTCGGGGAAGGCTTCGGCCACCACCGCGCAAGACGATGCCAAGGCCGACAAGAAAGCAAAAGAAAAGCACGCCTGTAAGGGCCAGAACAGCTGCAAGGGCAAGGGCGGCTGCAAGTCCAGTGACAATGGCTGCAAGGGCAAGAACTCTTGCAAGGGCAAGGGCGGCTGCGCGACCGACGGCAGCAAGATGCCCGAGTAACAGCCTCAACGGCAACGTCCAACTGACGATTGCTGTCTGTGCGGGGGCTGGTGGTAGTCGCCGGCCCCTCGCATGGTTTCGCAAGTTCGGGGGAATCCGGTAATGCCTGCGAATCGGTTTAATGGATTTACGGAGTATGGGATCGGGATTGGGTTGCGCGCGCCGCACTACGATCACATCTTGAGCCGTAAACCGGTGGTCGATTGGTTCGAGATCATTTCTGAAAATTTCATGATCGATGGCGGGCGCCCGCTGCAGATCCTCGATCAGATTTTGGAACAATACAAAGTCGTGCAGCACGGCGTGTCGATGTATTTCGGTTCGGCGGAAAAGCCGAATCGCGAGCATCTGCGGCGGCTCAAGGAACTTGTCAAGCGCACCAAGACACCGTGGGTTTCCGATCATCTTTGCTGGGGCAGCGTGGACGGCCGCTACACGCACGATCTGCTGCCGATGCCTTATACCCTTGAGGCTGCGAAATTGACGGCGCAAAAAGTGCGCGAGGTGCGGGATTTTCTGGAAGTGCCGGTGGCGGTGGAGAACGTCAGCAGCTACGCGGAATTTCACGTTTCCGAAATGAGCGAGTGGGAATTCCTGAACGAAGTGGTGGAGCGGGCCGACTGCGGGATTCTGCTGGACGTAAACAATATCTATGTGTCCTCGCAGAATCACAATTTCGATCCGATGACCTATGTGAACAGCGTTCCCGCCGAGCGCGTGGCGCAAATTCATATCGCGGGACATTCCAAATACCGCAAGTACATCCTGGACACCCACGATCATCCGGTAATTGATCCGGTGTGGAAATTGTACGAGCGCGCGGTGCAATGCGCGGGGCATACCGCGACGCTGCTGGAATGGGACGACAGCATTCCTTCGTTCAAGGAAGTCCACGACGAAGCTCGGAAAGCGAACAAGTTCCTGGCTTCCACTGTTCTCGCGACCGCGGTATGAAGCTACGCATATGAAGCTCCGCAGGCTCCAACGAACCATGGCCCGCGCGGTGATGCAGCCGCTGACAACCGCGGAGCGCTCGCAGCGTACCGCGCCGGACGGCGGTTCCATGCGCGCTTACGCCTCTCGATTCATCAAGCCGAATGACCGATTGACTTCTCTCGAGCGGTTGGAGATTTACAATCGCCAGTATTGGTTCCGGCTTCTTTCCAGCATGGCGGAAGATTTTCCTGGCCTGCGATCGGTGTTGGGCGAGCGGCGTTTCGATGCCATGTGCAAGGCGTATCTCGTCGATTGCCCATCGACCTCGTTTACTCTTCGCAATCTGGGATCGAAGCTGGAATCATGGCTGCGCAAGCATCCAAAGTGGGCCGGCGAGAAGCAGACGCTGGCGCTAGATATCGTTCGGCTGGAATGGGCCGACATTGAAGCCTTCGATGGCAAGGCCGAACCGGCGCTGGATGTCGAAGACCTGGCGGGCGCCGCGGGAGAGAACCTTCGCCTGAAATTGCAGCCGTATGTGCAGTTGCTGAATTTCCGCTATCCCGTCGATGATCTGCTGCTGGCAGTGCGAAAAGAGGATGAAGACACGGACTTCGCCAGCAATGCGTTTCAGGAGAAACGCAAGCGCAAACGGGTGCAGGCGGTCGCGAAACTCAAACCGGCCACGATTTTTCTGGTCGTGCATCGTGTCGATTTCTCCGTATACTTCCGGCGTATCGCCTCTGAAGAGTTCGCTATCCTGACGGCGCTGCGCGATGGCCAGTCGCTCGGGAAGGCGATGGAGGCGGCCTTTACGAAAAGCAAGGTGCCGGAGAGCGAGAGGCCGGCGCTGGTTCAGCAATGGTTTCAGAATTGGGCGACGCTGGGCTGGTTTTGCAAGCCGGAGAAAAAGGCCCCGAAAAAAGCGGCCATTGCCTGAAACTTTTGAGCCGGATGCGGCTCATATCCCACGATGAATAACCTAGTGACGCGGCTTCGCCAGTCGTATGGTCGATTCTTCGACTTCGTCTCCTATTTGAGGTCTCCATTCCTGTTGTTCGTGCGCCTGTATTGGGGGTTCCAGCTGATTCAAAGCGGCTGGGGCAAGCTACATAGGCTCAACGATGTGACTGAATTTTTCGGCAGCCTCCATTTGCCAATGCCGGCGCAAATGGCGGTCGCGATTTCGTTGCTGGAGCTTTTCGGCGGCATTTTCCTGGCGATTGGCTTGTTGTCGCGGGTAACCGCGCTGGTTCTCACCATTAATATGCTGATGGCGTATATCACTGCCGACCGCGAGGCGTTGTTTTCGATCTTTTCCGATCCCGATAAGTTTTACGCCGCCGCACCGTATACCTTTTTGATCGCATCGTTGCTTATCTTGATCTTCGGGCCTGGAAGGATTGCAGTGGATTCGCTTATCAAGATTCCGACCGGGGCACCCGGAGAGCCGCGGCCTGCATCCTAGTAGCTGCAACGGAAGGAAGATCTCGAGCGGAACCTACTTGCCAGAATGGCCTTCGCGGCGCGACCTCGGGTGCTGTGGAAGTTGTGCGGCCTGTGTGCCGTCTCGCTGCTTTGCCTCTCTTTCCTGTCTAAACCCAGGGCTGCCGCGGATATGACTTCCACACTTCTGGTGGGTGGCGGGCGCATCGATGTCACCATTGAGTCCGGCGATTTGATGCTCACGCAGACAGAGCTGCTGCACTGGGTGCAGATGGCTGCCGAAGCGGTCACCACCTACTACGGCAAATATCCGGTGCCACACCTTACGCTGCGGATTCGCCCCTTTGAGGGCCGAGGCGTGCGTCACGGCCAGACCTGGGGCATAAGCGGCTGCCTCATCAAGATAGGCGTAGGTAGCGAGACGCAGGCAGCCGATTTGGCTGAAGATTGGATGTTGACCCACGAAATGGTGCATCTGTCGTTCCCATCGATGGAAGACGATCATCACTGGATCGAAGAGGGCCTGGCTACCTACATCGAACCCATTGCCCGAATTCAGGCGAACCAGATGAGCGCTTCCTCGATGTGGGCTGACCTGGCGCGCGACATGCCGAAGGGCGTACCGCGTACCGATGACAAAGGACTCGACCACACCCACACCTGGGCGAGCACGTATTGGGGCGGCGCGTTGTTTTGCTTCCTGGCGGACGTCCGGATCCGCGAGGCCACGCACAATCAGAAGGGCTTGCAAGACGCGCTGCGGGCGATCCTAAATGCAGGTGGTGACATCCGGGAAGACTGGAAGCTGGAAGACGCTTTGAAGGTCGGCGACAAAGCCACTGGCGCCGACGTGTTGACCCAGCTGTACAGCAAGATGAAAGATGACCCGATGCCGGTCGATTTAGCGGCGCTCTGGAAGCAACTGGGCATCGAGCCCGACGGCAAAGCCGTCCGCCTGCTTGACGACGCTCCACAGTCCGCGATCCGGCGCGCCATCACCGCTCCCTTCGCTCCTCCTTCTGGCCAGCCTTCTGCTTCTCTGACTCCTCGCACTGTTTTTGCGGGTCGCTCGAAAGCATCCTCGCGAAACGCCACCACAAAGCCACCTCTATAAGCTGCTGAAATTAAAGGAGGTTCCGCGTTCTATGGGCGCTCTTGAGCGCGTAAATTATTACCTTAAGATATACTTAAAAACGATAAACTCTAACCCTTTGTCTGCCACACATACGCAAATGCCGGGGGGTGGTACGGCTTCGGCTTCGTGATCCGCTCCTTTCCGGTTCTTTACGGCGGGCCAGAAGCTCGCGGCAGGCGCATCGCCGCAGTCTCATTGGTGTCCATTCGGTGATTACCCTTTGCGCCGAGACGTGATGGTCGGCTCGGATCCCTTGCTAACATAGGACACGAACAGGAAGGCGTCCCCGCGCATGAATCCGCACGAAACTGACCGCCGCCATTTTGAGCGGCAAATCGCGTACGCCCGCCCGATCGCCGTGCTACTGGCTCTCATTGCGCTTTTGCAACAGCCCTTGTCCCAGCACATCCCGGGCGTGTTCACGTTTCTGATCGTCTATTTTGTTGTTGCCTGCGGCGCCATCTTATTGGAAAGGTTGATTTCTGGGCGCGCCTGGCATTTGCCGCTGATCGTCGATCTTCTTGCATTGGGCTACTTCATCGTGGTGAGTCCCTCGATGGTGCCGGCCTGGTTTCCGTACTTGTTTGTTTGTTATGTGGCCGGCAATCGCTGGGGGCTTAACTCCGCATTTCCGCTCGCCGGCGTGCTCTCTCTGGAAATCGTGCTGCTGACCGCGGTGCGGGGTGAAATGCACTGGCTCAGGATTGTCTACTGGGTTGGCTTCGTGGGGGCCACATTTGCCGCGGGGGCGGGTATCGCTTTTCTCGGCGATCGTAATCGCTTATTCGCTGTCCAGAACGAGTTTTTCGCGCGCATCACCAGCACCATGGAGGTCGATCAGGGACTCTCAGAGTGCCTGCGGTTGTTTCTCGACGAGTTGACGCATGCATTCCAGGCTGCGGAAGCCCTGCTGATTTATCGAGATAACGATCTGGAGCGCATCTTTTTGTGGCGGCTGAAATCGGGCGAAAGCGAGCGCCTGATCCCCGAAAGCCTGCCCATGACCCGGGCCGAAGGGCTGCTGCTGGACGACGCCGATGCCACGATCTGCTGGAACAGCCTGACGGGCGCCGGTTCGGGTTTCGGATGGGATCGTCGCGATGGGCGAACGCTCAAAACATTGCCGCGCCTTCCGGGACCCACACAGCAGCTGCTAGCGCTGCGGTCCATGATGTCGGTCACCCTGGATCAGAGCGGGGGCCCAGCTGGGCGGCTGTTCCTGCTCAATGGGCGTTCGCGATTCACGCGCGACGACCTTGCCTGGTTCGAGCGCATCTCCCGGCACATCGGCCCTTCGCTGGAAAACGTCTTTCTCTTGCGTCACTTACGAGCACGGGCGATCGAGGCAGAACGCAGCCGCATCTCACGCGACCTGCACGATGGCATCCTGCAGACCCTGCTCAGTGTCGAAATTCAGCTCGACGTTCTCCGCCGGGCCGTGGTCGCTACTCCCGAGCAGGGCGCTGCCGCACTCGCCAACCTACAGCAGACGGTAAAGAATGAATCCGCCGAGCTGCGCCGGATGGTTACCGATATGCGGCCGGTGAGGGTCCAGAGTGCCGATTTGGTCGACTTGATGATCGGTTTCGCCGAGCGCTACCGGAACGAGTCCAACCTGGCGCTGGATGTGCTGATCGACTCGGTGGAAGTGCAGGCGCCGGATCGTGTGTGCAGAGAGTTATTCCAGATTTACCGAGAAGCACTCAACAATATAAAAAAGCATGCGAAGGCTTCCCACGTCGTGGTAAAACTGTCGCAGGACGACAGTAGCCTAGTACTTGTAGTAGACGATAACGGCGAGGGTTTCAGCTTTGCCGGGCGCTTTACCGGCGATGAACTGGATCGATTGCGGCTGGGTCCTATCTCCATCAAGGAGCGTACGCGTACCGTGGGGGGCGTGTTGACCGTGGAGTCCAATCCGGGTCATGGCGCGCGTCTAACCATCGAGATTCCGCTCGGTTGACATGGCTAAAACAAAACAGCAAATAAGAGTCCTCCTCGCGGACGACCACGCGATTTTTCGCGATGGACTGCGCAAGCTCCTCGGGGCCGACGAGGACATCACCATCGTTGGCGAAGCGCAAAATGGCGCCGAATGCATCAAGATGCTGGCGAAGCTGAAGCCGGACATCCTGTTGCTGGACCTGCGCATGCCGGACAAGGATGGCCTGGCGGTCCTGGAAGAAGTGAATTTCGACACGTTGCCGACGCGCGTTGTAGTACTCACAGCCGCCGAAGACGATCGCGATGTAGTTCGCGCCATGCGGCTCGGCGCACGCGGCGTCGTCCTGAAGCAGTCGGCCACCGATCTGCTGGTCAAGAGCATTCATCGCGTTTTCGCGGGAGAAATCTGGCTGGACAATCGCATGACCGCAGAGGTCATGAAGGCGTTCTCGAAATCGTCCGAGTCGGGACCGCGCCGCGAAAAGCCGCTGCTCAGCGATCGCGAAAAAGAAATCGTGCAACTGGTGGCGCAGGGATTCCGCAACAAGGAAATCGGCGAAAAACTGTTCATCAGCGAGCAAACCGTCAAGAACCACCTGCACAACATCTTTGACAAGCTCGGCGTTTCCGATCGCCTGGAGCTCGCGCTGTACGCGATTCATCACCGGCTGATCGATCAAACCTAGGTACGCTGGATCGCGGACAATCCGCGTAGAACGAACCCGCGCTATTTTTTGCCGTTTTCCAAATAGAGGTCGTGCTGCAGGCGCTCCATGCTTTTATCGGCGGTTCGGCAGCAGGCCGGCGCGAGGATTGTTCAAGTCGGCGATCAGCGCCATCACGATGGCGATCATGAGCGGCGTGACCAGCATCACGTACAGGAATCTCCGCCGCACACTCATCCCCACGGTCGGGCAAGCCAACAGCGAAATCAATGTCAACATCACCCAGATCGGAAGGGGAACGCGATCCTCGAGAGTTGCAAGGCGCTTTTCGCTCAGGTCGATGGTCTCGTTAAGCGACTAAATAAAAGGAGAGGTGATCGCGGTTGGTGCGGTTTTTGCCACGAGAACGGCTTGATCCCACAGCTGGTCCTGAAGATGTTTCGCTGTGATGATGGACTGCTCCAAGTCTTGCCCTCCAGGCGCGCAGCAGAGAAGCGCGCACGCGCGTCAACATATTCGCGAGGCAATCCGAACACTTTTGTGTTGACCGGTTCGGGAAGCGTACGAGCGCGCCACGCAGTCGTGCTGATGGAGTTCGCCTCGTTGACGAGAAGTCGCTTGCGCTGGTCAAACGAGCGATGGCCCTAGCCAGAGTAAAGCCCAGCAGCAGAATCAGCAGCAATCCGATGGCGTCTCGCGCGGCCACGAGTTGTTCGTGACGCAACGAGTCGGTGTCGACGGACAGGCGCATGCCGGCACGGTGTTCTATTTCGACGAACACCGATAGGGCAAAGAGCAGCACAAAAAAAAAGGGGGTAGGGTGATCGAAAAGCATGATGGCCTTTCGCTCTGACCGCGATCTGTTCCACGAGAGGTGGATCGTGAAGCGCGCGAACAGATATCTGCTTCAAGGGAAGACGTCAAGAAAAAGGTTGCGAATGGGGTCCCACGGAGGATCGAACCGGGTTTGGATAGGTTTTATCGAGGACTAAGGGGCTGTGTGTAAGTCTTTTGTAATGTTTAAATTATAGTCGATTTTGGGCGTTGGAATGGCATAGAGCGTTTCGCGGTGGGGCTCGCCGTCAGGGTCGCATTCCTGGTAAGTCCTTTCAGATGGGCTGCTTAGGTAGTTTGGCGAGTACCGTGGGCGGTTCTGGTACATCCGTACTTTCCGGCATTGAATCGTTTTTGTATCCGGAGTCCTATTGTCGGCTAGCCCCACCCCGGATAAACTTTGCCTTCGATCAGGAGGCTACGCTTTGACCGGCTCAGAACGCCGCAATACCCAGCGCTTTCAAATGCGGCTGCCGCTTACGGTCCGATGGACCACAGGTGCGGCGGTTGGCGAGACCAGCACGGAATCTCGCGATGTTAGCTCCCGTGGCGTTTATTTCTTCCTCTCCAAGGATGTCAAACAGGGTTCCGCCATCGAGATCCTTTTGACCTTACCCAACGAGATCACTTTAGCCGGACCTGTCCGCGTTCGCTGCCTCGGCCGCGTACAGCGCACCGAGCCGCGCGACGAAGGTGCCATCGGTGTCGTGGCTGCCATCGAGCGATACGAATTTCTGCGCGGCGATGACGACGTAAAATAATACCGTCGTAGAAAATTTCGCGTATTGAGTTTTCACAAGTTTCTTGCTCGCTCACTGCGGAGGCGGGCAGGATAAGCCGGAGTGCCTCGGCCCCTCAGCGGAGCGCTCCGGCTGTTTTTTTTGCTGTCAATTTTCATCCCTCGAGTCAAGTGGGACCAACGGCTTCCTGCCAGTCTTCCTGTACTTTCCTACAACCACCGTTACCTGTTGGCCGCCTGTACTTGCGGGCAGGCGACTTACGTGTGCCATGTGCGCGAGGATGAACGGTGCCCGGAGAGCGTTGCAGTCAATAGCGTTTGAACAAAACGTTTGGCAATAGCCTATCCACAGCGGTCGGGGGAAGGCTCGGTCTGCAAGGCCTGAAACGATAGTGGAGATCAAATCGAGCGAGCTGCGGCCTGCATGCCGTGGCGGAGCGCGCCTTACCAGCCGGCGCGACTGGGATCGAAATGCGCGAAGTCAAAACAGGAGCAGGACGAATGGGATTGGAAACGCAAACCGAGCTGGAAATTGTGCCCAGCCCCGAGGCCGTGGCCGAAGTGACTGCAAAAATAGCCGCGGAAGCAGAAGCAGCGACGGTCGCGAACGCCGGCGCCGAATCAGCGGCGATTACCGATGAGCAGCTGGAAAATGGACTGATCCTTCCGGAACCTCGCTCTGAAGAAACGCTCGCGGGCATTTCAATGATCGAGCTCGCCGAAGTGCTCGATCAACATCGGCAGTGGATAGAAACCGGGGGTGAATCCGGCGCTAAAGCCGATCTGTCCGGCGTGAATCTCTCCAAGGCCGATCTTACCGGCGTCAATCTGCAAGGCGCGCACATGCACCGCACAAATCTGACCAGTGCCGACCTGTCGATGGCCAATCTGCGCGGTGCGAGCCTGGTGCAGGCGGACATGCGCGACACGAACCTGCTGGGCACGGAGTTGCGCGGCGCGAATCTGATGGGCGCGAATCTCTATGGCGCGGAAGGCGTGTGGGTCGGCCGCCTGGGCGGAACGAATTTGTTCGACGCCATCCTGCCGGAAACGGTGGCGGCCTTTGACAGCTCCAAGGCCATTGCCGACGCTACACAAATCGCGCGCTGGTTCTATTTCCTGATGCTGTCCGCCAGCGCCATTTGCGCTTTGTTGATTGCCTTTACGTCGGACGTGCGCTTGGTGATGAACGCGTCGGCAATCCCAGTGCCGAAACTTGGCAACCTGCTGCCGATGGGCGGCTTTTATCTGGGCGGGCCGATTTTGCTATTTGCCGTGTATTTGCGATTTCACTTTGTGCTGTTGCGGTTGTGGGGAAGCATGGCGGCTTTGCCGGCGACCTTCCAGGACGGTCAGACGCTGGAAAAGGACGGACCGTGGTATTTGATGGGCATGGTGCGGCGGCACTTCCGCTGGACGCGTGACGGACGGTCGTCGTTTGCCATGCTGGAAACGGTTGTTTCGACGGCGCTGGCTTATTGGGTGGTTCCGGCCACGCTGCTTCTTTTCTGGCTACGATACCTGGTGCTGCAAGATTTCCGCGGGACACTGCTGCAAGCAGTGTTGTTCACCTTGGCGATCGCCACGGCTACTTGCGTTCCCACGATCGTGGCGCGGGTGCTGCGACCCGGTGATCCGTTGCGCAAGGACTCGAAAAATTTGCTGCGCATGGTCTTTCACGCCACGCGGGCGGCGCTGGTCGCCGGATTGGTGATCTTGCTGCTGTCCATCGGCGTAATCCGCGGGCTTCCCGCAGACAGCGATGCCGCTCCGGAACGCTCCTCGGCCAGCCTGCGGCGCTGGGCCGCGCAAGCGTTTCAGTCCGTGGGCTACCGTCCGTATGCAGATCTCACCGAAGCTACGCTCTCGCCCCTGCCGCATGGCAATTGGAACGAAGAATCGCTCGCCGCGGTGCAAGGCGTGCGCTTGAATCAGGTGGATCTGCGATTCGCCCGCGCCTATCGGGCATTCTTGTTGAATGCCAAGCTTTGGCGCGGCAATCTGGAAGGCGCCTATTTGTCCGAAGCGGATTTGCGCGGCGCGAATTTGCGAGAAGTGATCCTGCGCGACGCCATTCTGGATCGCGCCCAGCTGGGACGCGCAACCCTGGTATCCGTGGACGCGAAAAATGCGAACTTCAACGCCGCGGATCTGCGCGGCGCGGATATGTCTTACGCCAATCTGGAGAACGTGAAGCTCTCGAACGCCAAGCTTCCAGGCGCCTCCTTGTATGGGGTGAACTTGCGTAACGCGCAGATGTTGCGCACCGATCTCTCTCGCACGGATTTGCGTGATACCCATCTGGAACAAAGCATCCTGTCGTTCGCTGACTTGCGTGAAGCGGACCTATCTTCCGCCAAGCTGATGCAGGCGAATTTGACCGGCGCGCAGATGAAAGGGACGATCCTGCTGGACGCTGATTTGCGCAATGCAGACCTGCGCGGGGCTGTGTTCAGTGGCGCGATCCTCCGGGGCGCGGACTTGACCGGCGCGAATATAGCCGGGGCGGACCTTCGTGAATCACCCGGCATAACGCCGGCGCAGCTTTGTTCGGCACGGTGGCGCGGAGCATTGTTTAGCGACGAAATGCAGGCAGCGATGCAGTCACAGTGCGGCGCGCAATAGCTGCAATTCAGGCTCACCTCTGCCATTCAGGCTTGACCCCGGACGCCCGGGAAAGCCTGGCGAACCGGTCTCTATTGATTGCAAAACAGTTATAGTCCTCAGTCTGTTCTGGCATGAATTCCGCAAGGAGCGAAGGGCCAGCACGCCGGTGAAGTTCGACCGTCGCGTGCGTCCTGCCCGTACCTTGATTTTGTCGTGTTGCGGGAATATACTCTTGTTTCGCTCTGAAGCGGTCGAACGATGAGTGGGCGCACAGCCCACTTTTTTGTTGGCGCCGGACGGAGTGCAACTGATACCGGCCTAGGCCGGGGAGTCTCTGCGTGAATCTGGAGAAAGTCCGCGCAGCCGCCGAGCGGGTGGCTCGTTCGGAGGGTTTGGAAGTTGTCGACGTCGAATGGAAGGTCGGCAAGCAGCGGTTTTTGCGGGTGTACATCGACCGGGTGCCGGTAACCCCTGCCGCTGGGTCGACGGTTCCCGGTGGCGGCGGCCAGGTTGTCGAGACGGACCCGGGTCCGGGTTATGGCGGAGTCGGCCACCTGGACTGCGAGAAAGTCAGCCAGCAGTTGAGCGTCATCCTCGACGTTGAGGAATTGATTCCCGGAGAAGCGGGGTACATCTTGGAGGTCAGTTCGCCGGGACTGGATCGCGAACTGAAGCGGCCCCAGGATTTCGAGCGCTTCACGGGACGCCTGGCGAAGATTTCGACGGTGGAAGCGATCGGCGACGCGAAATTTTTTGAAGGACGCCTGGCAGGATTCACGGACGGTAGGGTCCGGATGGAGTTGAAGAAATCGAAAGATAAAGAACCGCGGGTTGTGGAGGTGCCGATCGAGGCGATCCGCAAGGCGAATTTGGTCGTCGAATGGTAGACGTCGAGGGTGTTTTGGAATCGACGATAGCGAGCTGACTCCAGGAGGAGTCAGAGAATCGGAAAAGCGAGCTTAGGAACGAACGGAAAAATGGCGAATCTGCTCTATCAGCAAATCGAAATGTTGAGCCGCGAGAAGCACATCGAGCCGGAAGTGGTGGTGTCGGCGATCGAGGATGCGATGGTGGTTGCGGCGCGAAAATATTACAAGACCGAAGAAGACTTGCGCGCGAAGTTCAATCAGGAAACCGGCCAGGTGGACGTGTATTCGGTGTACACGGTGGTGGAGGAAGTCGCCGACCCGAAAAAGGAACTGAGCCTGGCGGAGGCGAAGAAGAAAAATCCGGCGGCGGAAGTGGGCACGGAAATCGTCACGCAGAAGCCGACCGACGTGCTGGGACGCATCGCGGCGCAGACCGCCAAGCAGGTGATTTTGCAGAAGGTGCGCGAAGCCGAGCGCGACACGATTTTTAACGAGTATCACAATCGTGTCGGCGAGTTGGTCACCGTGATCGTGAAGCGCGCCGAGGGCCCGGACCTGATCGTGGACATGGGGCGCACAGAGGCGCGGCTGCCGAAGCGCGAGCAGTCGAAATTGGAGACGTACAACATCGGCGAGCGTTTGCGCGTGATTATCAAGATGGTGGATCGCGCGGCGAAGGGTCCGCAGGTGATTACTTCGCGAGCGGACGCGGCGCTGGTGCAGCGGCTGTTCGAGATGGAAGTGCCGGAAATTTACGACGGCACGGTGCAGATCCGCCATGCCGCCCGGGAAGCCGGCGAGCGTACGAAAGTCGCGGTGGCGAGCCGCGACAAAGATGTTGATCCCGTAGGCGCGTGCGTGGGAATGAAGGGCATGCGCGTGCAGTCCATCATTCGCGAGCTGCGCGGCGAGAAGATCGACATCATTCCGTACAGCGAAGAGACCGTGGCATTCGCCCAGAAGGCCCTGAGCCCGGCGAAAGTGACGCGCGTGCAGATCACCGATCCGGAGAATCACAAGCTGGAGGTGATCGTCGAAGATTCGCAGCTGTCGCTGGCCATCGGGAAAAAAGGACAGAACGTGCGCCTGGCCAGCAAGCTGATCGGCTGGGATATCGACATCAAGAGCGAAGAAGAGAAGCGCCGCGAGATCGAAGAGCAGATGACCGCGTTGACGGCTCCTACGACTCCATTGACGGCGCTGGCAGGCGTGGGCGCGAAGACCATCGAGAAGATTGAAGCGGCGGGCATCACCAACGTCGAGAAGCTCGCGGGAATGACACCGGAGCAGTTGATGGAGATTCCGGGCATCGGCGAGAAGATGGTGGACAAGATCTATCAGGCGGTGAATCGCTTCTACGAAGGCGGAGAAGCGGCCGCCGCTGGTGAAAGCGGCGAAGCCTCCGAAGCCGAGTCTGCAGAGGCGACAGAAGCAGCCGCGGAGGTGGCCGTTCCTGCCGAGGAAGGCAGTGAGCAAGCCTCGACGGAAGTTCCGGCCGAAGGTGGCGCCGGCGCTTCAGGCGAATCAGGTGAGGCTACAGGCATGGAAACAGAGCAGGCGACGGCCGAACCGGTTGCTGAGGGCGAAGCGCAAGACGCCCCATCGCACGACACTGAGTCGCACGACACTGAATCGCGTGACACCAAGGCCGAAGAGAAAGACGTTAACAAGCACAACGCTTAGCATCAACAAGATCAAGAAGCAAAAGTTCCGGCGGAGCTGGGACTGATAGGACGCATGACTGAAGCGAACCAAGTACGAATCAATGAACTAGCCCGCGAACTTGAGGTGAAGGCGAAAGCCATCATCGACCTCTTGCCGGGATATGGCGTTAGCGAAAAGAAGACGCACTCCAGTTCGATCCCAGAAGACGTGGCGGAGAAGGTCCGCAAGCACCTGAAAGGCATCGCCGACGCGGAAGCCGCCGCGGAAGAAAAGGCTCGTGCCGAAAAGGAGGCCAGAGACGCAGCGGCGAAAGCCGCGCGGATGCGCCCGGCGGCCGCGCCCGCGGCGCCTGCACCTCCCGCTCCGGCCGCAGCGCCGCCTGTTGCTGCCAAGCCGCCTGCGGGACCACCAGCCGCTCCGAGTGTCGCCTCGCCATCTCCTGCGGTACCTGCGGCTGCGCGTCCGCCTGCCGCAACGCCCTCAGTTCCGGCAGCTCCCGCGCCTGTGCCTAGCGCCGCGCCTGCAGCGGCTGCCCCCGCTGCTCCCGCGAAGGCACCGGCTGAACCGGCTGCACCTCCGGAAACTCCGCCGCCGGCGACCCCGGCTGCGACTGCTCCGGCGCGTCCGGCGCCGACACCTATTCGTCCGCCGGAGCCTGCCGCTCCTGGCGCACCAGCGGCGAGGCCGAGCATCGCGCCCCCAGCCTCCGGGCAACGTCCGACAAACGCGCCACCACCACGACCCGGCGGCCAGCCTGGATCTCAGCCTTCTGCCGTGCGGCCTGCCGCAGCCGCCCCCGGTGCTCACAGTGCCCGTCCGCAGGCTCCTTCGCGCCCGATGCCGACTGGCAATCGCGGACCGGTTCCCGGCACAACACCGGGTAGTCAAATTCGCGGGCCGCGCCCCGGCCAGCCCATCCGACCGCTGTCTTCTGGTGGCGGAGCCGGAGGCGGAGGCCGTTCTTTTCCGCCGCGTCCAGGAGGGCCTGGTGGACCCGGAGGTCCGGGCGGACCGGCACGACCTTTTGAGCAGCGCCGCGGACCGGTGCCAACAGGCTCGCGTCCAGGGCCACGCATGCCGGGACGTCCCGGAATGTTGCCGCCGTTGCCGGACAAAATGCCGCCAAAGGCGGAGCCCGGCAAGCCGCTGTACACACGTAAACCGCCGCAGCGCCAGCGGCCCGTCGCGGACAAGCGCGAGATGGAAGGTGAGCGCAAGCTTCACCCCACGCGCCAGCGTCCGGGCGCAGGTGGCCGCGGAGCCGTTGCCGCGGTAATCGCGCCGCCGGAACCACGTCCGCCGCGCGATGTCACCATCACCGAAGGAATTACCATCCGCGAGCTGGCGGAAAAACTCGACGTACGCGCAAAGGATTTGCTGAAGACGCTGCTGGATCGCGGAGTTTTCGCCAGCATTAACCAGGCGCTCGATGTCCCGACGGCGACTACGCTTGCCGAAGCCTTCAGCGGCGTGGTTAGCGTGGTCTCTTTCGAAGAAGAGATGGTGCTGGAAGTCGCCAAGGATGAGACCAAGGAAAATCTGAAGCCGCGGCCGCCGGTGGTTACGGTGATGGGTCACGTCGACCACGGCAAGACCAGTTTGCTCGACGCAATTCGAGAGGCCGACGTCGCCGCGGGCGAGGCCGGTGGGATCACCCAGCACATCGGCGCTTATAAGGTGATGGTCAACGATCGCGCGGTGGTTTTTGTGGATACGCCGGGCCACGAAGCGTTCACGCGCATGCGCGCGCGCGGCGCCAAAGTCACCGACATCGTCGTGCTGGTTGTGGCTGCCGACGACGGCGTGATGCCGCAGACCAAGGAAGCCATCGACCACGCCAAAGCTGCGAATGTGCCGATCGTGGTGGCGGTCAACAAGATCGATAAGCCAGAGGCGCAGCCCGAGCGCGTGAAGCGGCAGCTCGCTGATCTCGGTTTGCTGCCTGCGGAATGGGGCGGCGACACCGAACTTGTTGAAGTTTCTGCCAAGCAGAAGACCGGCATCGACAAGCTGCTTGAAACGCTTTTGCTCCTCGCCGACCTGCGTGAGCTGAAAGCCAATCCCGACGCGCCGGCTGTGGGCACCGTGCTGGAGTCGCGCGTGGACAAAGGCCGCGGTCCGGTGGCGACAATTTTGGTGCAGAACGGCACGCTCAACGCCGGCGACTTCTTCATCTGCGGCGCGGTGTTCGGCAAAGTGCGCGCGATGTTCGATGATCGTGGACGTCCGGCGAAAAATGCGCCGCCTTCAACGCCGATCGAAGTCCTCGGCTTGCAGGGCACACCCGATGCCGGCGACAACTTCCAGGTCACCGACGAAGCCAAGGCGCGTCACATCGTCGAGTACCGTCAATCCAAGCAACGCGATGCCGCCATGGCACGCTCCAGCGGCGGGCGCATCACGCTCGACCAGTTGCACGAACAGCTCAAGGCCGGCGACGTCAAGGAATTGGGCATCGTCATCAAGGCCGACGTGCAGGGTTCGGTGGAAGTACTCAGCGAAATGCTGCCGAAGCTCTCCACCGACCAGGTCAAGCTCAAGATAATTGGCTCGGGCGTGGGCGCGGTTACCGAAAACGACGTGCTGCTGGCGTCCGCCTCAGGAGCGATTGTGATCGCCTTTGGCGTGCGGCCTGAACGCAAGGCGGCTGATCTCGCGCAGCAGGAACACGTCGACATCCGCACGCACAACATCATCTACGAAGTGTCCGACGAAATTAAGAAGGCCATGGAGGGCCTGCTGGAACCAGTTCTGCAGGAAACCTATCTGGGCCGCGCTGAAGTTCGCAATACGTTCCGGGTCAAGGGCGCGGGCACGGTCGCCGGATGCTACGTCGTGGACGGCGTGCTCAAGCGCGACGCGCAGATTCGCGTGCTGCGCGACTCCGCGGTGATCTACACCTCCAAGCTCAGCTCGCTGAAGCGCTTCAAGGATGACGCCAGCGAAGTCCGCACCGGTTTTGAATGCGGCGCGGGCATCGCCAATTTCAACGACGTCAAGGTCGGCGATATCCTGGAGTGTTTCCAGGTGACGAAACTCAGCGCTGCGGAAGCCGCCGCGCAGGGAAGCGCACCCGCGGCGCGCAGATAGCTTTCTCCGTTTTCGGAGCCGCTCCATGCCGGTCGGCCTGCTCACCCTCGAGCTGCATATCCCTGACGCGCAATCGCTGAAGGACAAGAGGCAGGTGCTGCGCAGCCTTAAAGACAAGTTGCGCCGCGAGTTCAACGTGGCGGTCGCGGAATTAGACCACCAGGACGTATGGCAACGATCCGTGGTCGGTGTGGTCACGCTGTCGAACGAAGAAAAGCACGTACAGGAGTCACTGCAAAAGGTGCTGGACGAAGCCGATCGCATTCTCGGCTCGTTCCTGATCGGGCAGAAGTTCGAGATCGTATAGCCCGGCAAGTTGTGCCGTTGCAGCAGGTGCTTACGTATTAGTGCTTACGTATCAGGGGATGTAGATGAGTCCGACCAATCATCGTCACGAACGCGTGGGCGAAGAGATCGCGCACGAAATCAACGCTATGCTCGCGGGCGAGCTCAAGGATCCACGACTGGAAGGCATGGTGGTGGTCAGCGAAGTGCGCGTCCAGCCGGATATGAAGCATGCGCGCGTGTTCGTTCACGCTCGTGGCACGGACAAAGAGCAAACGGACGCGATCAAGGCGCTGGAACACGCCGCGGGATACATCCGCAGCGAAATCATCGAGCGGCTGCAGCTTCGGCGCTTGCCGGAGCTACACTTTGCCCTGGATCTCACCCAGGAACGCGCCGAGCGCATCGAGCAGCTCTTAAAAGAAGTGAAGAAGGACAAGCCGGCCGCGCCGTGAAGCAGCACAGCCACATCCGCCGCCAACTTTAGCTGCTAACGACGAGGAGCGAATGCCGCGCCAGCCACAGCCTGCGCCCTTTGACGGCGCCCTGGTGATCGACAAGCCGAAGGGCAAGACATCGCACGACGTTGTTGACGCCGTGCGCCACCTTGCCGGTTTCCGCCAGGTCGGCCACATCGGCACGCTCGACCCACTCGCCACCGGCGTGCTGGTGCTGCTTCTGGGCCGCGCCACGCGCCTCGTGCAGTTTTATTCGGGCCGCCGCAAACGATACTCCGCCGGATTTCGCTTCGGCTTTGCCACCGACACGTACGACTCTGACGGCGAAGCGCAAGGTGTGGATGCCTCACCTCGCTTGGAGCAAGAAATCCTCAAGCGCTTCGCCGCCGAGCGCGTCGGACGTTTCGAGCAGATGCCGCCGATTTTTTCGGCTAAGAAAATCCATGGCCGCCCCGCTTATGAGCTAGCGCGCAAGAAACAGCCGGTCGAACTGAAGCCGGTTGAAGTGGAAGTCTTTTACTACAGACTGACGGGAGTCGAAGGCAGCATCGCGCGATTCGTGATTGAGTGTTCCTCGGGCACATACATCCGCTCTCTGGCTCACGAAATGGGAGAAAAACTAGGATGCGGCGCGCATCTCGCCGAGATCAGCCGCCTGGCCGTTGGGGAATTTTCGCTCGATCAGGCCATCAAGCTCGAAGAACTGGCCGAAGCCGCGCGCGCCGGAAAATTCGCCGACTGCCTGATCCGCTTGGAACACCTACTGCCGAGTTTTCCGCGCGCCAGCGTGCTTCCAGTCGTAGAGCACCGCGTGCGCCACGGATCGAAGTTCAACGTTACGCTCGCGCAGATTCAACCGGGGCGCCTCGAATCGCCTCCGGGCTCCACCTCCGAACTTGACGCCGGCGAGGTTCGCCCCCCGCGGCTCCGCGTTTTCAATCAGCAGGGAAGCCTGATCGCCATCGCCCAGGCCGTCGTACCTCGAACGTATCAACCCGTCGTGGTGTTCGAGCCCTTACCGTAGAAGGCAGTGTTTCCGGACTTGTAAGGCCGTAACGCAGCCGCTATAGTTTTCGCGGAGAGCAGATGTCAGCAGCGTCATCGACTTCCACAGCGCAGAACGCCGTTCGTGGCATGAGCCGTCTCGTCAACGTCGCTGACGAACCGAGCCCCGACCGCGGCCGCATTCTTTGCGGCGAACTGGAAGCGGGCAACATCCTCTATTTTCCTCGCACACCGTTCGATTTTCCTGACGAAGACATTCAATTTCTCCTGACACGCAAGCAGACGGATACGGCGCTGCACAAAAACATCGCCTACCGTCCGGCCGTTGATCGCATCACGGGTGTCGAGGAATCATCCGGACCTGGCGTCGAACGCCTGCGCGCGATTGTCCGCGGATATTCGCAGCGCTCCTCGAAGTTCCTGGACAGTTTGCTGACGCCGTACCAAGGTAAATGGAAGCTCGACTACGCCAGTTATCGCCCGCTGGAAGAGCGCGGGCGTCCCGCACGCCTGCGCGCGCGCAATGATCTCCCGCACGTCGACGCTTTCCCCACGCGGCCGACCAACGGCGACCGCATCCTGCGCCTGTTCACCAATATCAATCCGGCACAAAATCGCGTGTGGATCACCAGCCAGACGTTCGATGTGGTCGGCCCGCACTTCGCGAAAGCGATCGGCCTTCCTCGAGCCGAAGGAGCGGGCGCTCTCGCGCGGACCTTTCGCTCCATCGCAAAGGCGGCGCACCTGCCGGGCGCCAACCGCTCTCCTTATGATGAATTCATGCACAACTGCCACAACGCCATGAAGGAGAATTCCGAATTCCAGCAAAGCTGCCCCAAGCAGCGCTGGGAATTTCCGCCGCACTCCACCTGGATCGTATTGACCGACTTCGTGAGTCATGCCGTGCTGGAAGGCCAGTATGCGCTGGAGCAGACGTTCATCATTTCGCGCGACGCGATGGTGCGCCCGCAGCTATCGCCGCTGCGGATCCTCGAAAATCTCGCCGGCCACCCGCTGACGAAAGCCAATTGAGACTCGCCAATTGGGATTGAGCGCCGGGCTTTCGCCCGTGCGAAGTATTGCAACATGCTTTGCGGAATGAGTTCCTGACGCCGTCCGCAGCCCTAATTTTCCGGATCCGGCGGCGGCTGCTCCGGTTGGGCCGGTTGTTCCGGTGCCGGTGCCGGTGGAGGGGCCGGCTGTGGCACGGCGCCCGCTCCGATCGAGGCACGCCCGCTCGGATCGCCGCGTCCCGCAAATATCGTCCCGTCCTGCCGCACCGGCGAACGCAGCCTTCGCGGGGTCACTAGAATCAAGAACTCCGTCTCGTTGTTGGTGCTGCTGTGGTTGCTGAACGCATAGCCAAGCCCGGGCAAATTCGCGAATCCCGGCAGTCCGGTGATTGCACGGATCTCCTGGTCATCGAGCAGGCCCGCGACCAGCGAGGTCTCATCTTCCTTCAGCCGAATGGTCTGGCTCAGCGTGCGATTGGAAATTACCGGGATGCCGTTCAAGCTGGTGCCCGCCAGCGCGCGAATCTCAAATTCCAGCTGCAACGTTACGTCGCGATTGGGATGCAGCGTGGGCGTAGCCTTCACCTTAACGCCCAGATCGATGTATTCCGCGCCGGGATAGGGCGTTTGCGTGGGCGTCGCTCCGTTGGCGAAGCTCGACGAATCCTGAATGATGGTGACCACGCCCTGCGACGCAGTGTCGCCCAGTGCGGTCAGCGCCACGTCCGGCAATCCGCTCGTCGTGAGAATCGCGGTGGTGATCGCCGAAGGACTGGTTGGCGTGGCAATTTCCAGGCGATTGGAAAAAGCCCCTTGCCCGAGTCCGATGTAAATTCCCAGCGTGTTCACGCCCTTGTTGGTCACCGCCAGGCTGGGCACGTTGCCACCGGTAAAATTGGCGATCACGATACCGGCCGGCGTCGTGGCTGTCGGTAGCGGCGAGCCTACCGCCTGTGTAAATGTCGCGTCCGAGTTGGTGCTGCCCATCAAGATCGAAATGGAGTTGTCGCCCTGGTTCACCACCGCAAGATCGGGGACTCCGTCGCTGTCCAGGTCTCCCGCGGCGATCGCCACCGGATTGGTTCCGACAGGAATCGGCGAGCTGGTCTGCTCCGTGAAGGTGACGTTGCCGTTGTTGTCCACCGACGGCAGCAAAATCGAAACATTGTTGGAGGTCTGATTCAGCACCGCCAGATCGGTTTCCTGCACCGTCGAATTGTTGCCAATGGTTGTGTTGCGGAAATTAGCGGTAGCCAGCGCCACCGGCCCGGATTCCGAAATCGTGGTGGTGTTGGTCAGCGCGAAAGGCGAAGCCGGAAAGGGCGTGAATCCGCCCTGACCGTCACCTTTGAAGACGGAAATGGTATTGTCGCCCTTGTTGGCCACCGCGAAATCGAGGTTACCGTCGCCGTTGAAATCGGCAACCGCCACGGCGCTCGGATTTGTCCCCACAGGAAAGGGCGATCCCGCTGCCTCGGTGAACGTGCCGTCCCCATTTCCCAGCAGCACCGCGACGTTGTTGGATGTTGAGTTGGCCACCACCAGGCCCGGTGGCGAGACCACCACGCCGTTGGAGTTGGTCACCGTGTTTCCAAAAACGCCCGAAGCCATGGCTACGGGTCCGGTTTCGTTGGCCGCCAGCACAAACGGCGAATTCGCCTGAGCCACAAAATTTCCGCCGTCCTGATTGAGCAAAATGCTGATGGTATTGTCGTTCTGATTCGCTACCGCCAGATCCGGCAGGGTCCCGCCGCTGAACGTCGCGGCCACTACCGCCGAGGGATTGTTGCCCACCGCGAATGTGGTTTCGGGAAACGTGGTGGATGTTGGAATCGCGGTCAGCGAAGGCACAGTACCCGTTCCTGAGCCCGTCCCTATGCTCCCCGACAGCAAAGACAGGGTCACCGGATACCGGTCGCCTACAAAGAACGTTGCCGGCTTGCCGTTCTGCGCGCGCAGCAGCACCTGTCTTCCGCTCTGCACCAGGCTCAGAGCGTCGGAAAAGTTGGCCGCCACTCCCGGCAGGGTCAAAAGGAACGTTGAGGCTCCTCCTCCAAACAGCGTGAACCCGGGCACGCTGGAAAATCCTTTCGCGCTGAACAGCTGGCCCACGATGGTCAGCGCATTCGACAAGTCCGCCGCCTGCGACAAGGCGCGCACGTCGTTGGGGCTGATCAGAAAAGCTTGTGCGGAAGAGGGCGGCGTTATGCCTAGCTGCCTGGCTTTGTCGCGGTTCACTTCCAGCAGCTCCACCTCCAGCATCATCTCGCCGCGCGCGTGCTCCACTTGCCGGATCACCTGGCCTGCCAGCTCGACGCGTTCGAGGGAATCGCGAAGGGTAATGCTGCGATTGTGCGAATCCAATTCGATGCGCGCAGATCCGGTGATTTCGCGCAGCACGCGCAACAGTTCGGTCATTTCCTCGGGGGCCACTGAAGACGGTAGCAGGAACGATTGCTCAACTTGCAAGCCGTATTGGCGGCGTCTTTCCAGTGTGTCGGCGGCGACGAAAATCAGTCCGTGATTCAGCGGCCGATAAAAAGTACCAGTCTGCTGGCCCAGCACTTCCATCGCTGTCTTGAAATCGACGTTTTCCACGCGCACGCGCACATTGCGTGCCTGCAGGTCGGGATCAAACGTCGCTTTGAGTCCGTAGGCCATGGCCACTTGCTGGTAAGCCGTTTTGGTATCGCCGCGTAAGTCAAAACTGTGCTTGCCGTCCTGGGGTTTCGCCTCAGGCAGCCCCTCGGCCGGCTGCGGGCGGGGAGGCAGCGGTTCGTCGCCTTTCATCGATTCCATCTGCGCGATGCGTTCGTGCACCACCGAATTGGTGGCATCAACTCGCAGGGCCGCCCGCAATTCTGCGATGGCTTCGGAAACGTTTCCGGCCAGCCCAAGCTGCTCGGCATTGTCGACATGCGCGCGCACGAGTTTCGACCTCAGAGTTGCGCTCCGAGCCACGATGGCCATATCTTGCGGGGCGTAGCGCACCGCCTCGTCATACGCTGCCAGGGCTTCGGCGGAGCGCCCTTCGGCCTCGGCTTTTTCTCCCTTTTCGATGGCTTTTTGCGCGCGTTTGGGATCAGGCGCGAAAGCCTTCAGGGATTGCGGAGTAGCGTGAACCTGGGTCGGTCCTTGACTCTGACTTTGCGCCGGTCCTGGAGCCGGCTGCTGTGCCGGAAGCGGCGCGCAAACAAGGAGCGCCGACGATAACAGTGCCGCCGCCGGTCGCGAGATTTGTGGCCAAGCCATGGTCAAGGTATTCTAGCGTGAAGATATCGGACCAGGTTGGTCCGGTTGACGTAAGTAGCTAATAAGCGTAAGCTTAGAAGTTAGTTGCAACTGAATTACAACTGGAGTTTCCGTGCTCTCGGCCTTTCTAGTTTCGCTCCGTGAAGGCGTGGAAGCCTCGCTAGTCGTCGGCATTATCCTCGTCTATCTTTCCCGGACCGGCCGCGCGCAACTGGCGCGTTTTGTCTGGTATGGCGTTATCGTTGCTGCCGCCCTGAGCCTGGGCGTGGCCATCGCGCTGGAGCGTTTGCAAATCAACCAGGACGGCTTCGAGGGCCTGCTGTTTCTGGTAGCCGCCGGCTTCGTCATTACGATGATCCTATGGATGAATCGCGTTGCGCGCCACCTGAAAAAAGATATTGAGCAAAAGGTGGAGGCCTATGCGGCACGCGCGGGGGGAACCGCCGGCTGGGGCATCTTCCTTTTCGTATTCCTGATGGTGCTGCGCGAAGGGGTCGAATTGGCGCTGATCCTGCGCGCCGTCGAGCTTTCCACCGAAGGCTTGCAGATTTGGGTCGGGACTCTTGCCGGTATCGCGGCTGCCGTCGCCGTCGGGCTGTTTTTCTTTAAGGGCACCCTGCGTATTCCGCTGCATCGCTTTTTCGCCGCTACCAGCGTCATCCTGATCTTGGTTGCGTTTCAGCTCGCGCTTAGCGGCCTGCACGAGATGAGCGAAGCGCAGTGGCTGCCTTCCAGCAAGACGGAAATGGCCGTGATTGGCCCGATCGTGCGCAACGAATTGTTCTTCTTCGTCTTTATTTTTGGTGCCGCCGCTTTGCTGGTACTTCGTGAGTGGCAGTCCGCGTCGCATTCCGCCACGGCACAGCAAGTTAACGGTCAAGCGGAACGTCGCCTGCTGGAGGCGCAGAATCGGCGCCAGCGCAGCTGGATGATCGCCGCAGCTTCGGCTTGCCTGGTGGTCATCTTGGCGCTGACCGCCGACTTCATCTACGCCCGCGCCGGTACCGCTGCTCCGAAAGTCGCACCGATCGCGGCGCACGGGGACGAGTTGCGCGTGCCCCTGAGCGAAGTTCAAGACGGCGCCATGCATCTCTTCGCCGCAGAAATTGCCGGCGGCCAGACGGCGCGCTTCATGATCATTAAGAAGCCCGACGGCTGGGGCACTGCCCTCGATGCCTGCCGCATCTGCGGCGCCGATGGCTACCGGCAAGACGGGCAAAATGTGATTTGCCGCCACTGCGGCTCTGCCATCTACGTGCCGTCGATCGGCCAAGCCGGCGGCTGCAACCCCATCGGCGTTCCGGCCCACGTAGACGGCACCGACCTTGTGCTGAATATTTCGTCGCTGACCCAAGCCACGAAGGAAATTCCGAAGTAGCACGGCCACTTTGGCTGTGTGCGGTTTAAGCGAAATCGAGGTCTCAACCGTTGGGCGAGGTCAGAAATCGAAGAAACTCGCTAAACGAAACGCACAAGAAATGTTCCTTCGCCTAGTCGCCGATTCCTTCCGTCGCCGCCCGCGCCACAAACTCCTCACCGGCGCAGCGTTAGCTCTAGGCATGGCCGTAGCCACGGCCGCGCTGAGCGTCTCCCTCGACGTCGGCGACCGCCTCGCCCGCGAATTCCGCAGCCTCGGCGCCAATCTACTGGTCACCTCGCAAGCCGACTCCCTCCCACTGGAAATCGGCGGCGTAGACTACAGGCCCGTCAACGCCGGCGCCTACCTCCCCGAATCCGACCTCCCCAAGATCAAAACCGTCTTCTGGCACAACAACATCATCGCCTTCAGCCCAATGCTGGAAGCGCGGGTTCGGGCATGGTCTCCCGCGTCGAAGAGCTGGTCGTCTCCAGGAGTTGTCGCTGACGTTCCGGTCGTTGGGACTTGGATCAATCATCCCGTAGCCCTCAGCGATGGTGCGACCTTCGCGACCGGAATAGAGAAGACAAATCCCTGGTGGCACGTCGACGGACATTGGTTTTCGGAAGGCAAAAACGAATGTGTCGTCGGTCGGCAATTGGCCCAACGTAGGGGGTTGAAGCCCGGCGACACGATCACTCTGCAAGGCAGGGACATCGCTCCCAAGAGCTCTGCGCTAGTCGACGATCAGAGCTCAGCCGTCTCGATTCGCAAAAGCCACTCTCTCGTCGTTCGAGGGCTGCTTTCCACGGGAGGATCCGAAGAGGATGCGGTCGTCCTGCCGCTGACCATCGTTCAGCAAATCGCTGCTGCACCCGGCCAGTATCGCCGGCTCTACGTCTCCGCTCTAACAAAACCCGAAGACGATTTCGGGCGCCGCGATCCTGCCACGATGAACCCTGACGAGCTGGAGCGGTGGAGTTGCTCTCCTTACGTTTCATCGATCGCGTATTCGATCAAGCAGGTTTTGCCCGGCTCGGATGTGCGCGTGATTCGGCGTGTAGCCGAGGGCGAAGGCCGTGTGCTGACTCGTGTGCGGACGCTGTTGTGGCTGGTCACGTTTGCGGCGCTGCTCGCTGCCGGGCTTGCCGTGGGAGCGTCGTCGGCTGCGTCGGTGATCGAGCGCCGCACCGAGATCGGTTTGATGAAGGCGCTCGGCGCCGGTTCGGGCATCGTAGGCTTCCTGCTAGCAGCCGAACAGCTTCTGCTCGCGTTTGTCGGCGGTGGAATCGGCTACGCGCTCGGCATTTTTCTCGCGCGACTGCTGGGCGAGCGCATCTTCGGAGCAGCACCTTCGCCCTCGCTGCTGGTGCTGCTGGTGATCCTGGCGCTAGCCGCGATTGTGACGCTGCTCGGCAGCGCGGTCCCGCTGCGCCGCGCCGCGCGCTACGAGCCCGCGCCAATCTTGCGAGGCGAATGATGCCGAATCCGCCCTTCGACAATCGCGCCATGTTCTGGCGCATCGTCCGCCGCCTCCTCGCCGCCAACCGCCCTCGCCTCTTTGTCCTCCTCCTCGCGCTAGGAGTCGGCGCCGCCATCACCTCGGCGCTGCTCAATCTCCAAGTCGACGCCAAGCGCCGCCTCACCACTGAATTCCGCGCCTTCGGCCCCAACGTGATTGTTGCTCCACGCACGACGCAAACATCTGTTCCCGTCACTCTGAGCGAATCGATCGCGGGCACAATACCTCGCGAACTCGGTGCTCAGACGGTTTTTGTAAACTCCCTGCTTTACGTCGTCGGGGAGGCCTACAAGCCGGGCCAAAGTCACCATCCCGTGGTGATCGCTGGAAGCAGCGCCAACGCTGGATCGTGCACGGTCGGGGCAAGAGTGGCGAGTGAGGTTGGTTTGAAGCCAGAAGACACATTTTTTCTACGCGCACAGGGAAGCGAGGCGGCTTGCAAAGTCGATCGGATTCAGACCACAGGTGGCCCGGAAGACAATCAGGTCGCTATCCGTTTGCAAGGAGCGCAGCAACTCACCGAACTTTCCGGCCGCATAAGCCTGATTGAGATCGGCGCGGTTGGTACACCTGGCGCAATCGAAAGCTACCTCACGAATCTGCAGAAACAATTCCCCGACGCCGACGTTCGCCCGATTCGGCAGTTCACGGAAGCGGAGGGCAAGATCTACAACCGCATCAGTGGGCTGCTCACCGCGACGGTGGTGCTTGTGCTCGTGCTCACCGCGCTTTGCGTGATGGCTGGGATGACCAATGCCGCCATGGAGCGCAAGAATGACGTCGGGTTGATGAAGGCGATCGGCGGAGCTACGCGGCGCGTGCTGCGCATTTTCCTGGCGGAGGCCGCGGTGCTTGGATTGATCGGCGGCGCGCTGGGAGCGGCGGCTGGTATCGCGCTGTCGATCTGGCTCGGCCACGCCGTGTTTGGTGTGGCGGCGCGGCCGCGGCTGATTGTGTATCCTGTAGCTGTGGTGCTGACCATCATCGTCGCGATCGCCGGGGCGCTGCCGCTGCGCCGGCTGGCGACGGTGCGTCCCGCCGAAGTGTTTCGGGGTGAGGCTTGAGTTCGCAGGTCATCATTGAATCGCTGACCAAGCAGTATGGACCGCTGCGAGCGGTGGATTCGCTTTCGTTCAACATTCAACCGGGCGAATGGGTTGCGCTGATGGGGCCGTCGGGTTCCGGCAAGACCACGCTGATCAATATTTTGGGCGGGCTGGACAAAATGACGTCGGGCCGCGTGACGGTCGATGGCACCGATCTGGCGAAGCTCAGCGAAAGCCAGATGGTGCGCTATCGCGCGGAAAAAATTGGATTTGTTTTTCAGCAGTTTCACCTCGTGCCCTATCTCAGCGCCGTGGAAAACGTCATGCTGGCGCAGTATTTTCATAGCATCACGGATGAATCGCAGGCCGCCGACGCGCTGCTCCGTGTCGGTCTCGGTGATCGCCTCACGCACCTGCCTGCGCAGCTTTCCGGCGGCGAGCAGCAGCGCGTGGCCATCGCAAGGGCGCTGATCAATCAGCCGAAGCTGATTCTAGCCGACGAGCCGACCGGTAATCTCGACGAAGCCAACGAAGCCATCGTGCTGCAGTTGTTCCGCGAACTGCATGGCGCGGGCCACACGATCCTGATGGTCACGCACGATCCGGACATCGCGCGCCAAGCAGACCGGCGCATCGAGCTGGCGCACGGGCACTTGCATTTCGACACCGCGCAGCACGGGCCTGGGCATCCGCTGGCGTGCCCGCTTGCAGATACTGCCGACTGCTGCAATCCCACCACCGACGACGAAATCCGTTTCGATCACCTGCTGGGGCAAATCTGGATCTGCGGCGAGGAAGGGAAGCCCGCGCAGGTGAATCATCTTTACGCGAACGATGTGCCGCACGGCCATCTGCCCTTGCTACCTGAAGAACCGTCGATCCGCTTGTTAACGCGCATGTCCGACCGCCGGCTGGTGGAGTTGCACGATGGCGAAGTGCGCTTGACGGACTACGGCAACCGGCGCGCTCGCGATGTGGTCCGCCGTCACCGCCTGGCCGAGCGGTTGTTCAAAGACACTTTCTCGGTCGACGATTCCGAAGCCCACAACCAGGCCTGCAAATTCGAGCACATCATCAGCCCAGAGCTGGATCAGCGCATCTGTACCTTCCTTGGTCATCCCAAGACATGCCCACACGGAAATCCAATTCCGACGGGTGACTGCTGCAACGGAAACCACAAGCCGTAGACGCTGAAATCGCCCAATGCCAATCTTTATCGATCCGAGAAAGAAGCCCGCGAGCGTGAAGATTCACGTGTCCAACGGCGCCGGTGTGGACATTACGTGGGCCGACGGGCACGCCAGTCATTACGATTTCCCGTACCTGCGGGACGTGTGTCCGTGCGCTACTTGCAATGACGAGCGCGAGAAGAAACGCGAGTTTTCGGGGGCTGGGCCGGCTTCGGCGGCAACGGCGGTCCTGCCGATGTTCAAGCCCAAAGCGACGGCGAAGGCGGCCACGTCGGTAGGGAATTACGCGATCCAGATCACCTTCAGCGATGGGCACGCCACGGGAATCTACAGCTATGAGCAGCTCCGAACCATGTGTCCCTGCGCAGATTGCCGGCGCGAGTTTCAGTACTAAGGCCTTTTGCAGGCTTTTTTCAGGTTGATGGGGCGAAATCCTTTCGCCGGGGGTATATACCCGGGTTTAAGGACTTAGTAGCACGCTTTTTGTAACTGCTGGTTCAGATCGGGTTAAAGTCTATTGTTATCAAACGGATACAGGCGACTAATTGGCGTGGGGCAGGCGGGTCCAAAAAAGAACGGCCGGAAGCATCGTCGGGCCGCAACTTTCTGCAGGCGAAATAGTACCAAATCCTTATAGTCCTTATCAATAAAAATGTGAAGTCGGCTCCTGGAGTAGCCCTTTGGAACCTATTCGATGACGACGCTGAAAGTGAGTTGATGCGGTACTCTACTGGCAACGTCAAAGGGGAATGGACCGGGGGATGGGTGTGATAAAGCCGATTGGTGTGGGGCAATTGCTGTTTGCCATTGCTATGGCGGTGTTTGGGATTCAATACCTGCACTATGGGAAATACGTGGGCGGGTTGCCGCCGGTTCCGCCATGGGCGCCAGGCGGCGCGACCGGCGCATACCTTGTCGGCGTGGCGCTGATCGTCACGGCTGTCAGTTTGGCGATCCGGAAGAAAGCGCAGTTGTCGGCGCTCGTGATTGGCGGGCTCTTCCTATTTTGTGTGATTTTCCTTCATCTCCAGCATTTCGGCGAGGTGGTGCATGACGGAATCGGGCGCACGCGCGCGTTCGAGCCTTTTGCGCTGGCGGGTGCAGCGTTCGCCCTGGCGGGAGTGTTACCGGGAGGAGGCGTCGCCCGGTCCGCGGACGGGGGCAAGCTTGTCCTGATAGGCCGGCTGGTGCTTGGAGTATCAATGGTGATTTTCGGGTGGCAGCACTTCCTGTACGCCACGTTTTTGGTGACCTTGGTGCCCGCATGGTTTCCCGCGCACGCGTTCTGGATCTATTTCACCGGAACCGGAATGATAGTGGCCGGCCTGGCGATCGCTGTGAACATTCTAGGGTCGGTTGCGGCCGCCGGATTGGCGCTCATGTTCGGGCTCTGGGTGCTAGTGCTGCATGGGCCGCGAGTAATCGCGCATCCGCACAATGGAGACGAATGGAGCAGCCTATTTGTGGCGCTGGCGTTCTGCGGGGCGTCGCTGATCCTTTGCGGCGCACTGCCAGCAACTGGAAACTGGCCGAAAGGCGTCGCAGCCTAGTCGTTTATCTGCTGCGCAAAGACGGTTGTCGAAGGGTGCCCGGCCAAGTAGACTTCGGCTGAGAAAAATGCGAGCATTTTAGCCTGCAGATCACCATCACCCAGACATGAGCAGCACTCCAACTAGCCCCGCTGCCACACGGAGCCGGGGCAACGGTATTCCGCGCGTCATAGTTGCCACGACGGCTCTTCTGACGTTCATTTCGTTCTGGCGGGCGGCGGCTATCGTTTTGAACGACCTGGCTTCCTCGGCGTATTACGCCGGTGGCGAGGCCGAGGGCTTCATCGGGAAGACCGCGCCGTGGTTCATCCTGGCAATCATGTTGTTTTCGTATGCGGTGCGCGCCGTGTACGTGGAAAGCTGCAGCATGTTCGTGCGCGGGGGCGTGTACCGCGCGGTGAAGCAGTCCCTGGGCGGAACACTGGCCAAATTCAGCGTTTCGGCGCTGATGTTCGACTACATCTTAACCGGCCCGATCAGCGGTGTATCGGCGGGCCAGTACCTGGGCGGCCTGCTCAGCGAACTGACGGTTTATCTGCACCTGGGCCCGTCGTTTACCGAGGTGACGATCTCGCGAATTGCCGCGACGTTCGCGATCGTTGTGACGCTGTACTTCTGGTGGGAGAACACCAAAGGCGTCCACGAGTCGAGCGAAAAAGCCCTGCACATCATGAAGCTGGTCACCGTGATGGTGGTGGTCCTCATCGTCTGGTGCGTGTACACGATTGTGCTGCGGCACTCGCCGCTCCCGCCGTTTCCCTATCCAAGGAACATCCATTTGACGCCGGATGCAGTGGGCTGGCTGGCGCATAGCAACTTGCCGCAGATGTTCGGGGTCGTAGCCATCTTCATTGCGCTGGGACACTCGGTACTGGCCATGAGCGGAGAGGAATCGCTGGCGCAGGTATACCGCGAAATTGAAAGCCCGAAGCTGCCCAACCTGAAAAAAGCGGGCATGGTGATCTTCGTTTACAGCCTGTTGTTCACTTCGCTGGTTTCGTTTTTTGCGGTGATGATCATTCCGGACGACGTTCGGCAGGGCTTCCTGGAGAACCTGATCGGCGGCCTGGCGATGAATCTGGCCGGGCCGATCTATGCGCGGCTGATTTTTCATGGGTTTGTGGTGGTGGTGGGCACGCTGATCCTCGCCGGGGCGGTAAACACCGCGATCGTCGGGTCAAATGGCGTGCTAAACCGCGTTTCCGAAGACGGCGTGCTGAGCGAGTGGTTCCGGCAGCCACATCCGAAGTTCGGTACCAGCTACCGGATCATCAACATCGTCGTGGGATTGCAGATACTGACCATCCTGATCAGCCACGGCAATGTCACCTTCCTTGCGAACCTGTACGCTTTCGGCGTGATCTGGAGTTTTGCGATGAACGGTTTGGCGGTGCTGGTGTTGCGCTACACCGTGCCGGGGCAGCGCGAATTCCAGGTGCCGTTCAATCTAAAGATTCGAGGGGTGCAGGTACCGATCGGATTGGGATTGATCACCTTGACGCTGTTCGTGATCGCGGTGACCAACCTGTTTACGAAACCGATTGCGACCATGGCCGGCGGCGTTTTCTCGGCGCTTTTGTACGTGGTGTTCACGATTTCCGAGAAAAGGGCGAAACAGCGCGCCGGCGGGGTCTCGCACGTGGACATGGACCAGTTCAACCTGGAGCTCGAGAGCGAACTGAGTCCATCGGCGGTAGGCGCACGGGCTGGCAATATCCTCGTGCCGGTCAGCAATCATTTTAATTTGTATCACCTGGGGAATGTGCTGGACCGCGTGAAGCCCGGGCGGCGCGATGTCGTGGTGCTGCACGTGCGGTTGTTGCAGCGGTCGGCGTCGGGCGAGAACGAGTTGGATGCCGATCAGTTGTTCGGAAGCATCGAGCAGCGTTTGTTTACGCAGGCGTTGTCGATGGCCGAGAAACGCGGGAAATCGATCCGGCTGGCGGTGGTAGCGGCGAATGATCTGTGGGACGGTATTTTGCGCGCGGCGACGTCGCTGCAATCCAGCACCATTGTGGTCGGACATTCGGCCAAGGAGCAGACCGAGGAGCAGGCGCGGCAAGTTGGCGAGGCGTGGGAAAAACTGGGTGATCAGAAGCCGCAATTCAACCTGGAAATTCACATGCCCAACGGGGACAAGATTTACAAAGTCCTCGGGCCGCATGCGCCGAACCTGACCGCGAACGAGGTGCAATTGCTGCACCGGTTGTGGCTACGGTTCAGCGAAATTGTGGCGGGCGAGGAACTGCACCATCATGACGTGGTGCACTTTGCGCTGGAGGAAGTGCAAAAGGAAATTGATGAGGGCGAGGAAGACGCGGTTGTTGGAAGGTTACGCGCGCACCTTGAGGCAAATCAGAAGAAGCGCAAGCTGAAGAGCTAGATGGAAAGTTTGCAGCCGACAGTTCGGAACATCCTCCACGCGCAACAGAAGAAGCCAGAACATATGGTTGAGCATCGCGATTTTCGTGTAGTGCGTGGTGCGGCCCGAGGTTCCCACCTTCGCAAACCGCGCGAAAGGTAGGCCACTCAAGATGCTTTGGTCTTTTCAGGCAAGTTGGGTGGTGCAGTGGCCGCATTTTTTTGCGGCGATGGGAATGGACATCGCGCACTGCGGGCAGTCTTTTGTTATAGGAGCTGCCGCAGGGGCTGGTTTGTCGATCCAGCGCTGAACGATCTGAATGATGAGGAAGACGCAGAAGGCGACGATCAGGAAGTTGATGATGGTGTTGAGGAAGAGGCCGTAGTTGAGAGTCGGCTTTCCCGCCGCCTTGGCCGCTGCGATCGTATCGAAATGTATTTCGGTTAAATTGATGAAAAGATTTGAGAAATCCACGTGACCGAGGGCTTTTCCGATGGGGGGCATGAGGACATCGTCGACCAGGGAAGAGACGATCTTCCCAAAGGCCGCGCCGATGATGACACCCACGGCCAAATCCAGCACGTTGCCGCGCATTACGAATGCCTTGAAATCCTTGAGCATGTGCGTCTCCTTGAGTGCAACGATCCGGGGTATGCGGTTGCCCTGAAACGATGACTGTCGAGGGAAGGGGCCGCAGGTGGCGCATTATATCCAAGCGGCGGTATCCGCCTATAGAGAATTCGCCGCGTGCGCTATTTCGGTGGCGCGGATTCCCGATGGCGAGCTCAGCGAGGACGCAAGACCAGGAACGAGCCGATCAGCCCTCGGGTGACCAGCAGAATGCCCGCAATGGCGACCAGGTTGCCGATCCAGTGAAACGGCGCGCGTGAAATCACCAGCATCACCACCCCGAGAAGCGTCAGCGAGAGGCCGCGTGTCCAGTTTTCCCAGCGCGTCCACCAGCGGCCGGGTTTATAGAGAGCACGCAGGCCCCAGAGGATAAGAGCGATGCTGAGAATCATCCAAGGGACCGGTTGAGCGACGAAGAAGATCTTTCCGGCGAGGCCGAGCCAGACGATCAGGCCGCCGAGCAGGACGAAGATCAGCTCGATGATGATGCGGAGAAGATTTTGTGGCGTGAGCATGAAACGCGTCGCTCGCAAGACAAATCCGGGCTTGGGAAATTCCTTAAAACGTTGTTAAGAGCATGCTAAAGGTTGACTCAAGACCGCGCGCTTAAAGCCGCGTCTGCAACAACCAGCACTACGCCGCTACTGGACGCGTTCGATCCGTACCTTATTCATGGTGACCGGGGTGCGCGGGCGGTCGCTGGAGTCGCGCGGCAGCTTGGAAATTTTGTCGGCGACTTCCTGGCCTTCGATCACTTCGCCGAAGATGGTGTGCTTGTGGTCGAGCCAGGGTGTGGCCGCGACGGTGATGAAAAATTGGCTGCCGTTGGTGCCGGGTCCGGCATTGGCCATCGAGAGCTTGCCGGCCTTGGAGTGCTTTAGAGACGGGTGGAATTCGTCGCCAAACGTGTAACCCGGGCCGCCGCGGCCGCTGCCCTCGGGGCATCCGCCCTGAATCATGAAATCGGGAATCACGCGGTGAAAGACGAGGCCGTCGTAATAGTTGCCCTTCTTTTTCTGTCCGGTGCGGGCGTCCTTGAATTCCTGGGTACCTTCGGCGAGGCCCACAAAGTTGGCGACGGTCTTGGGCGCTTCTTTTTCGAGCAGCTTGATGACGATATTGCCTTGCGAGGTTTCAAAAACGGCGTAGGTTCCTGCGGGACGGCTCATTAGCTCTCCTTAGCTGGCGCAATTTATCGTACACGAGGGTCAATTGGTGCGCCAGTTTCCGCGGATTCAGGGCGGCGGACTCGTAGGATAATGAGCAAGCATAAGAATAATCTTTGGAGAGCGCGGCGGAATGAAGACTCTGGCGAATGAAGCGGAGCGGGCGGAGATTTTGGCGCGGATGGGACGCGTGAAGATGGATTCAGCGCGACGATGGGGGAAGATGTCGGCGCATCAGATGGTGTGCCATTTGGCGGATTCATTTCGAGGCGTGATGGGAGAGAGGCCGCTATCGATGATGCCGGGAAATTTTGGCCGCGGGGTGATGAAGTGGGTGGCTCTGTACTCGGGGATACCGTGGCCACACGGGCTAAAGACGATGCCGGAGGTGGATCAACTGATCGGCGGCACCAGACCGGTGGAGTTCGCTGCGGACGTGCAGCAACTTCGGACCTTATTTGAGAGATTCACGGCGCACACGCGGGATTTCGTCTGGGCGCGGCACCCTATGTTTCCAGCGATGACCGAGACAGACTGGATGCGGTGGGCGTATCTGCATATGGATCATCATTTCCGGCAGTTCGGGGTGTGAGCAGGGAAGACAACGTTTTTAACCACCGAGAGCACAGAGGTCACAGAGCAGAATGAGACTTTATCGGACGGATCAGGGTTGTGTCGTGGAGCAGGATCGAGCTTTTTTTCTGCTGGCGAGGGAATCGTGGGACGCGCTCACGGCACGGGAAGATCTGGAAGTTTATCTCCAAAATGCGTTGAAGGAGCCGCGGAATCCGGCGGAAGGTCCACTGGCGAACCCTGAGTCGCTGCTGGCGCCCATCGGGAAACAGGAGGTGTGGGCGGCGGGCGTTACCTACTACCGCAGCCGCGATGCACGGATGGAGGAGTCCAAGTCGGCAGGCGGCGGGGATTTTTACGATCGCGTGTACCGCGCCGAGCGGCCAGAGCTGTTTTTCAAGAGCAGCGCACATCGTGTGGTGGGCCACGGTGGAAAGGTAGCGATCCGCGGGGACGCTTCGTGGTCGGTACCCGAGCCGGAATTGACGTTGTTGATCAGCCCGGGCGGGAAGATTACCGGATACACGATCGGAAATGACATGAGTTCGCGGGATATCGAAGGCGAGAACCCGCTGTATCTGCCGCAAGCGAAGATTTATCACCGGAGTTGCGCGCTGGGGCCGGGGATCCTGGTTTCGTCGTCAGCCCTGCCGGCTTCGACGGAGATCCGGCTCGCGATCTTGCGAGCGGGGCAGGCGGCGTTTTCGGGCGCGACTACTCTGGCGAAACTGAAGAGAGAGCCGGCGGGCTTAGTGGACTACCTGTATCGAGACAACTCATTTCCAAATGGGTGCTTTCTACTGACGGGCACGGGAATTGTGCCGCCCGATTCATTCACGCTAAAGAACGGCGACGAAATTCAGATCGTCATCGACAGGATTGGAACTTTGACGAATGTCGTAGGGTAAAGGCAATTCCTACGCGGGATTCGTCAACGCGACGAATGATTTGCGGAAGTAGCGGACAAATTTTTACTGTTGTCGCGCAGCTTGAGGACCAACACTTGGCCATTGGAGTGGAAGCTGCCGCCGGTGGCGGTCTTAGCTTCCTTCAGCGGATTCTCGGGAGTGAAGTGGGAAGCTTCGACGACCTCGCCGGTTGCCGATAGTGTTTTTTCAACGTAGTCGCGTTCCAGGTCAATATCCGGATCGATTTTGTGTGTGATGCCGTTGTTGCGGTTGTCGCGCTCAAAGCCAATGTCGTGGGTGGCGGCGCCGACCCACACTACTTGGCCGTTTACTTCAAAGGGCGCTTTCCAGATGCGCAGGTGATTGCGTGAAGCGACCACGCTGATCGGTTCGGCGTGTGCCCAGCCGTAATCCTGCTGGCGGCCAAACAGATACAACGGGCTCATGGGCAGGGTGAGGTAGGACTCTTTGGAGAGGCTGGCGATCAAGCCTTGCAGTACGGTGCCGCGCACGTCGGCGTCAACGTGGACCCAGCCCGCGGCGGTGAAAACTTTCTTCATGCTGTCTTCGGAGCCGAGGATCAGGAAATTAACCATGTCGCCGGGATTGCCCTCTTTGTCGCCGATGCGGCGCGGGATTTTAGCGAACAGGGCGTTATCGATGCCGGGCATCTTGTCGACGACTTTGACGGCGGCATAGGTCGAGCCTGCGTCGGCGGCATTTACTTCAATGCGGACCTTGTAGGTGCCATTGCCGATGTCGTTGCTCATCTGATTGATGCCGATCCACAGGCGGCCCCCGACCGGAGCGGTGACGTCCTGATGCGCGCCGATCAACAGCGGCTGGCCGATGTCTTTGTCGCCGATGCGGCCGATGAGCGCTCCGCGCCCGCCATTGGGAAAGGGAAGGATGCGCAGCAGATCCTTGAAGCTGCGAGCTTGCCCGTCGGGACCGTTGTCTTCCTGGGCGTCAGCGTAACGAAGGTTGCCGGTGGCGGTGATCACCACGTGCTCGCCAGGTTTCACGTCAATGCCGGTGTCGGACCAGAACTGATCGCCGGTGATTTGAAGTTCCTGGGAGAGGCGGCTTTTGCCGGGCGAAGTCTGCACACCGGGCACCGGCGCCACTGCCGTGGCGGCTGGAGCTTGTTTGTTTGGGGATAGGTCATCGCGGACGAGTTGTGCATGCAGGATCGAAGGGCATGCTGCGACGCAAACGGCGGCCCAGACCCACAGGACGGTGATTCTGGGCGAGATTCTAGGCATTGAGCCATCCATCCTTTGCGCGGTGCAGCGGCATCTTCACAGTTAACAGATGCGGCGGGAAGAGGCAAGCGTTGGCCGACGGCCTACCGGCTTCCCGGCTGGAAACATAGGCTTTGCGATCTTTTTGAGGAAACTCCGATTCCTTGACGGAATGCAGGATCGCCTTGTATGTTGACAGGGCGGTGCGCCGATGCTGTGGAAAGTAAAGATTTCCAGCGCCAACTCTGTCAGCAAGGCTGGCAGCTAAAGATCTGTTGAAGTGATTTTCGCAGTTGATTGGGTGGGAACTACAAGGACCTCGACGAGTTACATGGCAAGCATTTTTCCAAAAATTGGTAGGGCGATGTGGGTTTTGGCGGCACTGACAGCCGCGTCTGGCGGGGCTGGGTTGCCGCCTGCGGCCGGTGCCCAGGCGCAGAAACCGGAGGAGCCGGCAAAGTCCGCGCCAGCCGCGGGGCAAGCACCGGCGCAAGCGCCGGGAAAGGTCGCTCCGGCGGACGCAGCTCGACGTCAATATCGAGCTGCGCCGGTTACCAACGTTACCGTGGACGGTAACGAGGCCATGTTCACAACCATGTGCGCGCTGTTGGCCGCGGGATTCGAGTCTAACGTCAGCGCGGAGAATTGGTCGCCGATGCGTTCGCAGTTGCGCGAACGCATGCAACAGCAACAGGGTCCGGCGGTGGATGCGCTGCGCGAGTTTTACAACAAACACGCGCTGGCGGATTCCGGGGCGATGCTGTCGCAATATATCTGGTTCGCGCTGGTGGCCGGACCTTCGCCGAATTTCGCGCTGACCCTGCACCGCGATGAACTACCGCCAGAGGTGATTTCGCTGGAAGGTTTCAACGAGGTTCTGTCCGCCTACTACAAGGAACAGAAGATCGGGTATCTGTGGCGGTCGATGCAGTCGGTATACAACCGCGAGATCGACGAGTTGCACGAGGAAGTGTCGCAGATCATTTTCGTGGCGACAAATTATCTGCGTGAACTTTCCAACCCGGCGAATCCGCGTACCTTCACGATTATCGTCGAGCCGCTGGTGGGGCGCATCACTAACGTGCGAAATTCCGGGGATCATTACTCCATCGTGCTGAGCGGTGCGAACGACGTGCCCATTGATGTGGTGAGGCACGCGTACCTGCACTTTTTGCTGGACCCGCTGCCCTTGCAGTATCCGCATGTGGTGGCCGTTAAAAAGCCGCTGTTCGACGCGGCGACTCGCGCGCCGAGGCTGGCGGCCGACCTGAAGGACGATCCGCCATCGTATTTTTCGGAGTGCCTGGTGCGCGCCGTTGAGTTAAAACTACGCCGAATGTCGCCGGGCGAGCGCGAAGCGGCCATTACTCAGGATGATGCGGATGGTTACGTGCTGGTGCGGCCGCTGTTCACTGCGCTGGCCGGATTCGAAGGCTCCGAGCCGGCCATGCGGCTGTATTTTCCGGAGATGGTTCGCAAGATCGACGCCACTGCGGAGTTGAAACGCGTGCAGGCGCTGCAGTTTGCGGCGGCGGATACCGGCCCAAAAACCACGGAACCCACCGCAGCGGAAGAAGTCGCGCGGCAGCGCAAGCCGCACCCGACAACGATTCCAAACGATACCGAAGCGATTGCGGCATTGACCGAAGGCGAGCGGCGCATCGCGGAGAAAAATCCGCGAGCGGCGGAAGCGTCATTCAATCGCGTGCTGGCGAAATATCCGGACCAGCCACGTGCCTGGTACGGGCTCGGTCTGGTGGCACTGCTGGATCGTGACGGCGCGCGCGCGAAAGAAGTTTTCGGGCGCTTGACCACCGGAGATCATGCCGCTACCCGAGATCCGATGGTGCTGACGTGGTCGCACATTTATCTGGCGCGGATTTACGATGATGAAGGCCAGCGCGAGCAAGCGAAGACAGAATACCAAGCCGCTCTGGATGTGAGCGGCGGGCCGGAGCAGGCCCGGCAGGCGGCACAAAAGGGGCTGGCGGCGTTCGGAACCGAAAAGCAGTCCGAACGCCCCTGAAAAACATCTGATTTAGGTACGGAGTAGCTCTGCAAGAGTCCAAAAGTCCAAGGTTGGCGCTGCAAGTCCCGGACAGGCGCGGACCCAGCGTTCAAACCATTCTTTTTAGGAGAAGAACACGATGAGAGCCACGTTTCACACAGTGATCACCGCGGCTGCGCTTGCGGCCTTGCTCGCCGGCGCCGGCGTAGCTGCTGCCAGGAGTCGCGACGCGCAAGGCGGCCAGCAGAATCCACCGGCCGCGCAGCAGCCGCCTCAGCAACAACAGCCCGCACCAGGCGACAAGAGCAAGGAGCCCGCGCCAATCTCGATGGATCAGCAGGCTGCGGCGCAGGTTTCTCCCGAAGAGGAGGCCGCGTTCAAGGCATTCCAGGAAGCGCCGGTGGCCGATCCGGCAAAAAAGAATCAGCTGGGTGAAGACTTCATTCAAAAATACCCGCAGAGCAAGTATCGCGGAGTTGTCTATCAAGGGCTGGTGTCCGGTTATTTTGCGACCAACCAGGTGCCGAAGTTGCTCGATGCCGGAGACAAGGAACTCGCGCTTAATCCCAACGACGCGCCGGTCCTGGCGGTCGTAGCGCAAACGATTGCCCGAAGCTTCAACGGGAAGGCACCTGATGCGCAACAGCAACTCGATAAGGCGGAGCAGTATTCCAAGCGTGCCATCGAGATCACGCCAACGTTGACGAAGCCCGCGAATTTGACGGATGAGGCCTTCCTGATGGCGAAGAACGACACGCTGGAAATGGCGCACGGCGGGCTGGGACTGGTGTACATCCGCAAGGCGAAATTCGCGGAGGCCATTCCGGAACTAGAACAGTCCATCAAAGCCGATACCCATCCGCAGCAGGATCCCGTGAACTACTACTTGCTGGGCATGGCGCACAGCAAGACGTCGCACTACGAGGCGGCGGCGACTGCGTTCAACAAGTGCGCGGCGATTCAAAGTTCGTTACAGCCGACTTGCAAGGCCGGCGCGGACGAGGCAAAAAAGGCGGGATCTACCCAGATGAGCGCCCCGAACTGAAGGCCACAACGGAATGTGGATGGCAAGATGGGAGGCCGGAATCGCCCTGACGATGATTGGCACGAGGGAGCAACTTGAGGAACGGCTTGGCTATCAATTCTCCAGGCCTGAATTGCTCGAGCGCGCCCTAACCCACAGTTCGGCGATTCCGGAATTGCGCGCCGTGCATGTAGCAGAAGGCGCGTCGGGGCACCTGCCTCAGGACAACGAGCAGTTCGAATTTTTGGGCGACGCGGTGCTCGACATGCTTGCCAGCGAGTACCTGATCGCGTTGTTTCCGGAATGGAGCGAAGGGCAATTGTCCAAGAGCCGGGCGCGTCTGGTGAATGCGCGTGCTCTGGAACTGGCGGCGCGACGTTTGCGCCTTGGCGAGCATTTCCGGTTAGGTCGTGGCGAAGAGAAAACCGGCGGCCGAGACAAGCCGGCACTGCTGGCAGACGCCTTTGAAGCGGTGATCGCCGCTGTGTATCTGGACGGCGGTCTATTTGCAGCCCGCGAAGTACTACGGCACTCCTTGTTCGAAAAAGCACTGGAAGAACGCGGCGAACGCATCGCGGACTCGGACCGCAAGTCGGCGTTGCAGGAATTCTTGCAGGGACGCGGGCAGCCTCCGGCGGAATATCGTGTGGCCGGGGAAAGCGGACCGGATCATCAGAAGAAATTTCAGATTGAAGTGTGGGTGGGCGGCGAGTGCCTGGCCAGCGCCGAGGGCACCACGAAGAAGGAAGCCGAGCAACGCGCTGCGCACACTGGGCTGGAGCGGTTGGAGCAAGCGGCTGCCGCGGCGGCGAACGAGTGAGCGGTGATCTGAACGAAACTGCCGAGACCGGCGGG
>DATNCJ010000105.1:0-66280 GCA_035607215.1 Candidatus Eiseniibacteriota bacterium | reverse complement strand
CGGGCGCGCCAAACCTTCAATCTCAATCATCGTGACGTTGGTTGATGGTTCTGCTTACCGTGCCAGGGGCAACGCGTGCCTTCCGAGCCTCGTTTCCCTGACTTTCTGGTGTTCAGTACAAGTTCCCGATAGCACAGAATGAAGTGTGGGATGAAACCCGCGGAAGCGGCGATGACTTTGGAACAATTTCGGTACAACTGAAGGCGACAAGTCGGGAGAGAAAAACCGTAAGCGACGCTCAGCAAAACACTTGTGGCTTTTATCTGCTTCCTTAGAAGGCAGACGCTCTATCCAACTGAGCTACGGGCGCATCCTTGGCTACTCTTTTGATTCTACTGCTGTTACCCAACTAATTCGAGTGCATGTACTTCGCTATTTCTTGGAGCACTTGGAGCAACTTCGATAGTTGGGACCGTGAAACCAACTCCAATTCGCTCGGCTTCATCGGGACGACGCTCCAATTCGAACTCCATTCGGGAGTAGAGTTCGGACATTGTCTCGGGTTGATGGCCCATCCAGAAGTTGTTGATGTCTTCCTGGCACCGCTCGGCTCGCAGCCATGTCTTTCGGAAGCGACGGAAGGCGTGGAAACCCATGCCCTTTTCGTCCACGCCCATATCGCCGCGTTAGAAGACAAGGTCGCGACGCTCGAATCTAGAGCGCCCATCCCCGGTCCAGTTGGACCAATCGGGCCACGCGGAGCGCCCGGCAATATTGATGCGGCGATGCATCTTGCAGAAGAGACTGCCCGAAAGATTGTAGCCGACGCCCTGGCTGAACTAACCGAAGCCAGCCGCCTTCAAAGTATCTCCGCGCGTTTGCAGGCCCACTCCGACCAGGTTAACGCTCGCTTGAAATCAAACGACGATAGCTTTCGAACTTCGAGCACGAAGTGGCGGCGATCGTCGTTCGCTTGCTTGAGGAGTATGGCGTCCTCCAGCTTGCAGATAATCACGTTTGTGGAAGCCGCTCAGCGGCAGAAGAAAAGCATGACAGTTGAGCACGGAGTTTGCGCGAAGACCGATGTTGTTAGCTCAGCGCAGAGCGCCACATCACAAGGTTTATTCCACAAAAAGACGCGGTTTCAGACATGGAGGCCTACGGAATTGAGATGCGATGAAGCCCTCATTGCACTCCGCGCCAATGCGCGGAACGTAGGGCAAATATTCGACGCCAACGCAGAACATCCGCAGCGTCAGTAGCAGAAACGACGTGCTCAGATTACTAAAGGAAAGTACATCCGCGAAAGAACACTTGGACGCATCGAGAGCTTAATGTCTCTTGTCCTTATTTCCTAGTTTCAGACGACAAATACTTCTTGGTGTAATCGTCGATCAGCTCGTTCTGAAGCAATTCTTCTTCCTCTGCTAACTCCGCTTGTGTAAGCCCAGCTCCGCTTTGCAATTTCCTACCCAATTCTAGGATTCGTACTACTCGCGGGTCAGCCTCGTCCACATGCAGCGTAGCCTTTGCGGCGGCGAGCCACTTTTCGGGATTTTGACGGACGGTAGCCATAGTTGCTTCCTCGCTGAATGCCAGTCTGCCATGGTTTGGAAAGGCCGGACAAATCCGGCCCCCGCTCTATGGCCATTCGCCTTTGAGGCCGGCATCAAGCTTTGTGCAAATATAAGCGGTGCCATCGCCATGTTGGAATGTCTCTGTTATGTACTGGCCGCGATCAGCGTGAATATCCGGTGGCCTCCAAGCCCACCCGCACGCGGACTCCTCTCTGATGTAGGTCGCGATAGAACTTCTCGGCCTCACCATCGCCGTGGTTCAGTTCCTGTTCACCACACTGACCAGTCTCTTCCATTAAAAACGCAATCGTCTGAAAGCTCGGGTGATAATCTACGCCTATAACCATGTCTGGCTCCTTCCTCCCGAGCCTTGGTCGTTGAATAACCACAGAGTCTACGGGGGAGCCAGCATTGTTATGAAATCATGTGGATTTTGGCATTGTGTCGGTGGAGTCTTCTATTCAAATGCAGAATGATCAGCCGTGAATCGTTTAGCGAGTTTCTTGCGAAAGGCCGAATCCCTACTGAGTTTTTGAAGTTTGTGGATGTACATCTTCTGCAATTTCTCGATATCTTTTCCCGCCTCTAAGGCACGGGCGGTTTCCCACTCTATTTCGAAGAGCAGTGCACCCAGAATGTGCTCGGCGTGATGCGCTGAGGTTCCAGTGCTCACCATCTTTTCAAATGCGGCCCTTACCACAGGATCCTGTTCGACCTCCCCATTGACCGCTGCATGCGCGGTCAAGTGGGCCAGCGGATTCACAGGTTTGCCTCCCACGGTGATCTCATAGGGTTCACCCTCGCGAAGTCGGCGAACTCCAGAGCATTGTGAACGTGCTTGAGGTGCATGTGTTCTTGCATCGCCTTCGCAAAGAGCTGGCTCTCATGCGGGAGTTGGGCCACGCTACCCGCTTTGACCGCTTCGTACACGAGTTTTTCGTGCTGGCCGACCAGTCTGCGAAGTTTCGCAAATAGGGGATCGTCCATTTCCAGGACCCCTCCTAGGCCTAATGCTACTACGCCGTCGCTTGGTGTGTCGCCAGCGGGCAGTCAAACGAGATGTACCTTTGCACGAGCACGAGAATGCATGCCGGCCGGAAGAAGCGGCGGAAGCAGTTGTCTGATACCCTAGGTGAAGACGCCATGATAGCCGCCACGGCTCGCATTCACGGCCTCACGACGCGTGAGTTCGACACCCTTTTGAATTTCTCCGAACGTGACCGCCGAGAAGAAGCCTTGGCCCAATTCAAGACTGTGTAACCAAGCGACTGCCGCACCGTAGGGCTTGGGCTTGCGCAATTCGGACACCACGTTCGTGTCTTCGGCGTGCAACGTCGGCGTCAGAAGCGATACGGAGCCCGGAAGTTCCTGGCAAATCTCGCCATCACCGAAATAAGTGCCGTAAGGAAGACTCGGCGTGTCCATCCGCATAACCATTTATACGCGCTTTTTTGGCACGCTTGTTGTGTATCTCAACCGCGTTTGATCGAGCCGTGGTACTTGAAGTTCAGATCTTCTTGATCACAGGTCAGACCGCTCTGGACCCGAAGCAGCTACGAGCTAATATGAAACAAATGATTTGGCCTGCCGTCCGGCCGAGGAACGTAAGATGGAACGAGAGAAGTTCGTCAAACTGGTGGAGGAGGCGCTGGGGGCGCTGCCTACCAGGTTTCGCAAGCGAATTCAGAACGTCGCCGTTCTCGTCGAGAACGTGCCTCCCGAGCAGCTGTCAGGTAGAGGCCCGCGAAATTCCGGCATCATTGATTCGGACGATGCTGAGACTCTGGTGCTCGGTGTCTTCGAAGGGGTACCAAAAACCAAGAAAAGCGTGTTTGACCTGCCTGCGGGTCCCGACCGCATCGTGCTCTACCAGAAAAACATCGAGGCGGTCTGCTCCAACGACGACGAAATTCGAAATGAAATCCGCCTGACAGTAATCCACGAACTAGGTCACTATTTTGGCATGACCGAAGCGCAACTAGAGGATGTCTGAACCGCGCACCTAGGAAGCGCATGGTTCCGGCACAAGTCTCGCTTGTCCGTTTTCCTCGACCGCTTGAGCCGGCCGCGGTAACCGGCCAAGTTGACGCAGTACCGCCGTGCACCCGCTGCCGACTAGTCCGGTGGAGCCTGAATCGGATGCGGAGTTATCGTCGCCTCACCTTCGGGTGTTTAAGTGACCGAGGGTTGCCTTCCAAGATCAACAGCAGCCTGCATGAGTTTCTTCGCGTTGATTGATCCGGATAGCTCAAAATTCGGCTCCACGAGGTTAGGAGACAAAGGAACGGAGACAAATGCTGTTTCGATGGTAACCCGTCGTAATCGAACGGACACTGAGAAGGATTTCGACATGGCCGGAATGTTACACGGATTTCCAACACTTCGTCTACGCGACGAAGCGCCAAGTCCTCATTGATGTCTTAACGACGCCAGCCTCTTCACGCTGTAGCTGATCGTCCTCTTGTGAACATCCAGTCGCCATTGTGGCGATTTGTTCTCGGCTCAGCGTCTTTCAGCGGGAGACGGCAGTTGCCGGGCATCAGCCCGCGACTTTGGTGGTGGCGACGCCAATAATGCGCCACGTTTTTCTCTCTTGAACGAACACAACGATTCTCAGATTGTCTTTCTTCCAAATGGACTTCAGCTTGATCTGTGGAGTGGACACGAACGGCTCGGTACTGCTCGACGCGGCTGAACCTATCTTTTGCATGGACCGGACGATCGCGGCATGCTTCCAGGATTTGCCATTGTTCTCTCCTGCTTTAGCCGAACCCTGAAGACCCTCTTCGGCAACGACCAGCCAGACGTCGGCCTTATCCTGACCGTTGGAGGCCGGTAAATTTCCGACTCGAACGTCAAAGCGTTGCGTGTCACCCTTTGCTGGAGGTGTTGTGTTGATAGCGATTGACACCTTCTGTTTTTGCGCGGATTCACGAATCACGTCTACCGCAGCCTTCGGATTGTTGCCCAAGAATTCTCTTTGCCCGTCTACGACCATCTGCGGCGTGTACGAGCTGGCGCCCTTGAATCTGGCGACGTAATCCTGTTGGCGCGTGGTCCATTCCGCATCGGAGTACGGGTCCATCCAGCCATCATGATTCCAATAGTCGACGTGCTCCTCGAGTCCAATAATCTGGACGCCAGGAATGGGCTGGTCCGCTTGTAGCTTGGTCAGGAGCTCATCTGCGGGCGGACAACTGGAGCATCCCTCGGAAGTGAAGAGTTCCACAAGGACTGGGGAAGGGGCCGTTTGCGCCCCAGTCGTCCGCGGTGTAGTCAATGAAGTCAGAACCCCGGCCAGCAGGAAAGCGGCAATAAATCCAACTGTCGATCGTGATGTCATCCTATTCATTTCCCTACGCCTGGATTTCCGTAGGTCAGCGTTTCCAGCCTGCGTTGTTCGATGGGCCAGATCGTGCTGGTGCGCTCTCTCTCTCAGCTCCTCCGCTGTCAGAGCACCGGCGAGGAGGAGGGCGGTGCCGCTGAAGGCCAGTGTATCAACGAAATAGTTCAGTCCATTTCCGATATCGGAAGGCTTGGCGATTACCATCGGAAGGTAGATGAGCACCACCATTGCCAGAGCAACAATGCCCAGCCAAATTGCCGCAGCGCGCGCTTTCCAATTGACCAGCATCAACGAACCACAGCCGATCAGCGAGGTGCCAGTCATATAAGACACGAAAAGGTGCGCCGGAATCCAGGAGGGCATCAGCTGATTGAGAGGAACGACCGGCACAAACTGCGGATGAAGGAAGTGTTCGACGCCGAAGAAAAGCGTGGGGATGGCGATGGCGAAACGCAACGCGACTGTCACCTTATGCGTGAAGTCAGCCACGGATTTTCGCCCGTGAGCGATCGCAAAAGCGAAAGCCCCCGCGCTGAAAGACAGGTCCCTCAGAAGAACTGCGAGTGTGATCCTGTCTCCCGGGTTCGCGGCCAGCTTCGGCACATGCAACAGCAGCACGAAGGAGAAGATCATCAAGCCGAGGAAGGTCGCAGCCAATGTCGAACATTTGTCCACAACAATGCTGAGAGCCGCCGCGATCAGGGCCGTGCCTACGAAATACGTCCAGAACAGATGGCCCGGAATCCAGGACGGAACCATGGACGCGACGATCTGCGGAACCATGAAGTGGTCGCCTCCAAATACGGCCATCGGTACAGCGAAAAACATCGGACCAAGGGCTACAGCTTTTTCGATACCTATCGCGGGCGATTTGCCACTCCTGAGCAATACGGTCAGCCCGAGAGCCAAAACGGCGATGCCGGCGACGTAGGGCCAGAAGACTGGCTCCAGAACTAGAAGGAATGCGTTTGGAAAGGTACAGATGAGAATGGGAGCGCTGTTCATATTTCTGCTCCGCTCGGAGGTTGAGCGAGACTGAAGACATCCGTCAGCTGGTTCCGAGCGTAAATCTCCCACGCCACGTCGCTACCGGCAATATCCACTTCCAGCGGTATCGACATGACCACTACGCAAATGGGCGACCAAGCGAGCCGCCAACGACGCGTTCTTGCCCACGAGCGCTAAACCGCGCGTGCCAAAGTTTCCTTCTTGTTTCGAATGGGCAGGCTTCCGTGCGAGGTCAGCACTTTCTTGAGATGCTGGACAGCGCTTGGCATTTCCGCGGCCGGAGTGCTGCTAAACCCCAGGATAAATCCTTGCCGGGTGGTCTTCCCAAGATAAGAAGGGGAGAGAGGTGTCAGCCAAAGTTTTTCGCGTGCAGCGTGTTGGGCAATCTCTGTGTCTGCAAAGCCCTCAGGGAACGTGACCAGGCAGTGCATGCCGGCTTCGGCACCATGTACCTCCACGGCGGAGCCAAATTCAGTGCGCAGACTGTCGATCAGCGCGGTGCGGCGATCGTTATACAGCAGGCGCATCCTGCGAATGTGTCGTGCGAAATGCCCTTCGTTCATGAAATCCGTGAGGACCGCCTGGTAGAGGTAGGGAGACCCGATATCCATGGCCTGGCGGATGGCAGCGAAGCGACTGACCAGGTCGCGCGGAATCACCACGTAACCCAACCGCAGCGAAGGGAAGAGCGTCTTGCTGAAAGTGCCCATATAGATGACCCGAGAATTCGCGTCTAGGCCCTGCAGCGAAGCGATAGGCATGCTTCCGTAGCGATACTCGCTGTCATAGTCGTCCTCCACAATCCAGCAACCCGAACTTTCTCCCCATTGCAGAAGCTGCAGGCGGCGCGAAGCGCTCATTGTGGCGCCTAGCGGATATTGATGCGAAGGTGCTACAAACACGGCGCGACTCTTCCGACACCGTTTAATTCCCGCGGTCACATCCAATCCTTCAGCGTCCACTGGAACCGGCACCAGAAGGCAACCCGCTAGAGTCAATACGTGCCGCGTTAACCAGTAGCCCGGTTCTTCCACCCAGGCGGAATCCTTCGTGTCGAGCAGTACGCGGGCGCAGATCTCCAGCGCCTGTTGGGAACCGGAAACGACCATGACCTGTTCAGGATCGCAGCGAACCGCGCGAGCCGTTCGAAGATACGTACAAATTGCTTCGCGCAAGGGTCCAAGTCCCATCGGGCCGCCATAATGAAGATCGCTCGCATGGGGATTTCGGCAATGTCGCATGACCAGCGTCGACCAGACTTGGAAAGGGAATTGGTCGTAAGCCGGCTGGCTGACGCTGAATGCCCCGAGTCCCCGCAGCCAAGGGACTCCTTCATAAGCCGGAAGGCGCAGAGCGCGCCGTGCAATGATGCGTTTTGCGGCGCGAACCGGCATCGATTGTTTCGTGCGCCGCACACTGGACGTCGTCTGATCGGGCAGCGAACTGCACACAAAGGTCCCCGCGCCCACGCGCGCCTCGAAATAGCCCTCTGCGAGAAGTTGGGCATAGGCGGTAAGGACCGGAATCCGAGAAATCTTCAGATCAGACGCGAGGGTTCGGCTCGCGGGAATTTGCTGGCCCGCACGCAGATTGCGGCCCACGATCATCGCGCGGTAGGCGTCGTAGATCTGCTTATGTAGAGGCTTGTTTGCTTTCCGATCCACCGCGATGACTGGAGAAATACCGCTCGAGACGCGTTTCATGCTCAAAGTATGTGGTCATATCGGAAACACCTCAAGTGGATATTGCCACCTACCACCTGACTCGATAAGTTTCTCGGAAATTGTCGAGAATAAATCGTCGGAGTGGAGGCAATCCTATGTATTCACTCGGAGTATTGAATTTTGGAAGGTCTTTGATTCACAGCCGTGGGCGCGTCGCGCGTCTCTTACTAGTCTTCTCTACATTTCTCTGTTGGTTGCCCTGCCCGGCTATGGCTCAGGAAGCGAGCATCGTTGGCACAGTCACCGATCCCAGCGGAGCTACGGTCCCAGGTGTGCAAATCACAATCACCAATCTGGATACCGGACTCACTCGCACGATTCCAACGAATGAGGCAGGTCAATATGTCCTCGCAGACCTTCACATCGGCCACTACACGGTCAAGGCCGAGACCTCAGGATTCAAGACGGCCGAGCAGAAAAATGTCGTCCTTCAGGTTGGTGATCGTACGCGTCTGGATTTCCAACTGCAGCTCGGTAGCGCCACCGAAACGGTCACCGTCGAAGCCAATGCCGTTCGAGTCCAAACCGATTCGGGTGAGCAAAGCAACGTCATCACCGGCCAGCAAATCTCGCAGATCGCCGTGAGTGGCCGCAGCATGTATCAGCTCGCTGCTCTAACGCCAGGCGCTTCGAGCCAGATCGGCGGAAATGGCATGAGCGCCGGGGTCGTCAATACTCCTGTAGGTGGAGACGCCAGCGTCGAATTCAACGGCATGCGCCAGAACCACAACATCTACTTGCTCGATGGTGGTGAGGATGACGACCGCGGCGGCGCCGGCGGCATGAGCATCGCTCCGTCCAGCGACGCAATCGCAGAGTTCCGCGCTTTGACTTCCAACTACAGCGCCGACTATGGCCTCTCTTCGGGCGGCACCATGACCATGGTGCTCAAGTCCGGTTCCAGCACACTCCACGCTTCGGCTTGGGAGTTCAACCGCAATGACGCATTCGACGCTCGCAACTTCTTCAACAGCGCCCCCCAGCCGGTCGCCAAGTTGCGTCTAAATGTCTTCGGCTTCAACGTCGGCGGCCCGGTCACTTTCGGAAAGTTGTACAATCGGGAGCGCAAGAAAACCTTCTTCTTCTACAACATGGAATGGCGCCGACTGATCCAGGGCACCGTCAACACCGCACAGCCGGTGCCCCTCCCTTCCGCTTACGGTGGCGACTTTGGCACCACGGTTATCAACGTTCCGAGCCAGACGCAAGTCGCGGCGTCCGTTCTCGCGGCAAATTGCCCCGGTGGGGTTCTTCCCGCAGGCGTCGTGCAAGGTTCGCCGTTCCCGGGAAATACGATTCCCAGCTGCATGATCAGCCCCAACGCCACGGCGCTGGTCACCGCTGGAATTTTCCCGGCGCCCACTTCTGGTAACACCTTCACTGGCTCTGCCACCTCACCAACGAACTTGAAGGAAGAGATCGTCCGCATCGATCACAATTTCAGCAGCAAGTTCTCGGTGTTCGGACATTATATCGCTGAGCAGGTCTCGCAGGGCTTCTCTACCAGCCAGTGGAGCAGCGCTAACGTTCCGTCGGTGGGCGATACGTTTGGTAACCCGTCGTACAGCGCCGTCGTTCACGCAACGTACACGATCAGCCCCAATTTGCTAAACGAGACCGCCTTCAACTACAACGGCAACCGCATCAACATCGTTCCCTTTCCGGGTTCCGGGTTGAGCAGTCTCTCGCTACCCAGCGGATATGACTCCACCACCTCGCGACTGTTCACCGGCCCCAACAATGACAACCGCATTCCCAATATCGACTTGAACGGTTCAACCGGCACGAAATTCGAAATCTCTAGCTGGCCGTGGCACAACGTTGCTGATGACTACCAGATTCGCGATGACATTTCGCTGACCAAGGGCTCTCACCAGCTGAAGTTCGGCGCAAGCTGGGCACTCTACAAGAAAGTTCAAGACTTGTTTGGCGTCACGCAAGGCGCATTCAACTTCGATGGTACCTACACCGGAAATGACTTCGCCGACTTCCTTCTCGGCGACGCCAAGAGCTACACCGAACTCGGCGTCCAGGACAGCGGGAAATGGAACAACGTTTCGTGGGCCGCCTACGTTCAAGACAACTGGCGCGTCAATCGCAGGTTGACGCTCAACCTCGGCCTGCGCTGGGATGGCGTGCCCCACACCTATGAAGCCAACAACCGCATGGGCAACTTCTATCCCTCTCTTTACAACCCAGCGGATGCCGCAACTCTTCTACCCAACGGAAACATCGACCCGGCCAGCCCAGGGCTCGGCACCAGTCCGAATCCGATTCTCGCTGGCGTTCCTCTCTACCTGAACGGCATCGGCATTCCCGGCCAGGGCGGAGTTCCGAAAGGCTTGGTCAACAATCACTGGGCCCCATTCGGTCCGCGGTTGGGCTTTGCCTATGACTTGACGGGCGGTGGCAAAACCGTTGTCCGCGGCGGCTTCGGCATTATGTACGAGCGCATTCAAGGCAACGACATGTACAACGCTGGCCCCAACATTCCCTTCAGTTTTGCTGCAAATCTGAACAGCGTCACCTTCCAGAATCCGACTATCGCGCTCGCAACTGGCACGATAGCGGCTCAGCCCATTGTGGCGCCGTCGATCACCGGTTTGCAGATTGACAACTACAACCTTCCCGCCAGCTATCAATGGAGCATCGGCGTTCAGCGCCAGATAAGCGCCAAGTCGGTGCTGTCCATCGCCTACGTCGGAAACCAGAACCGCCACCAGAACGACTACGGGGAGAGCAATCTGCCGGACCCGAGCGCGCTTCCTTCGCTCATCGCCGGTGGCATCTATACCTTGGCGCCGGGCTTGCCCTATCCGGGATTCCACTCCATCCGCATGAGCGCCAACGAAGCGAATTCCCACTACAACTCGCTTCAGGTTGACCTAACCTCGCAGCTGGGCCGCGACCTTAACCTTCGCGCCTTCTACACTCTCTCGCGTACCATCGATCCGACCACTGCCGGCAATGGCGGCGGCGACTTGGGCAATATCTCCAATCCCTACGCGGGTTGGAAATACGACGTCGGCCCAGGTGGCTTCGACCGCACGCACAACGCATCGGTCAATTTCATCTATGACATCCCAGTCTTCCGCCACCACAACAACAGGTTGCTAAAAACAGCGCTCGGCGGATGGGAAGTATCCGGCATCGTCACCATCACCTCGGGGCTCCCGATCAACCCGCAACTCACCGGCGGACAGAGCGCCAATGGTCTGCCCAACGCCACCAACCGTCCGGACCAGGTCGGCCATGTCTCCTACCCGCATACGGTCGCAGAGTGGTTCGATACGTCAGCGTTCGTCAATCCGGCTGTGGGCGCGTTCGGCAATGCCGGACATAACTCGCTGCGGGGACCCGGCCGCGACAATTGGAATCTGTCGCTGTTCAAGAGCTTCGTGATCAGCGAGACTCGCGGCAGCCGCTTTGAGTTGCGCGTCGAAAGCTTCAACACCTGGAACCACACGGAGTTTAACCAAGTCAGCAACGGCCTCGGCTCCAGCAACTTTGGCCAGGTCACTTCTGCCTTTGACCCGCGCGTCTTCCAGCTTGGAGCGAAACTCTACTTCTAGTCTCCAGGTCGTTAGCCGCTGGCAAATAGCCCGGCTCGACACACAGCGAGCGGGGCTAACCCCTTTCAGCTGTGGTCCCCAAGCTGTCGTTGATTACGTCCACTGGGAACTTGGCGCCGATCTATCAATCCTTTGAGACAATATCGTGCGCGAATCGATTCGTGCTGTGGGACACACTTTTATTGAAGCGCTGATTCTCGTGATGATTGCAGTACCGGTGTTCCTTCAGACGTGGCGAGCGTCAATCATTCCACTTCTGGTCCTTCCTGTGTCGCTGGTTGGGAGGTTCTCGACCATGCTTGGTCTAGAATTTTCTCTCAACACACTGTCTATCTTCGGGCTAGTCCTAGCTATCGGCATCGTGGAAGACGACTTGGTTCCGATTCTGGGTAAGTCTGATAAAACGCGGTTACCGGACTCAACCGGCCCAGATCCATATTTCCGGTAAGGAGGAGGCGGCAGAATGATACCTGTTCCCCCGGCCAGCGAGAGAGAAAGTCGCGACAACCAGGCCGCGGATCGGTCGCCATTGGTTGTACCGGGAAGGTTCCAGCATCCGCGCGGTTTAGGCGAGTTGGATCGCTAAGATCGTAGAGCTCCAGCGTAACCGAACCGTAGGTTGGAGAAGGAAACGACAACATGTCAATCCGCTTTCCTATCGTGCCCAGGTATTGGAGAACGGCAGACCGGGCAAAACGCATTGGGCGGCCGCTCCGGTAAGAATCCAAAACGGGGAGCGCCGCGAAAGCGATCGACATCCCTAATGTAGGCCCCGCGTCTCGTTTCGGTCGCAGACGCTCACGATCCAGTCAGTGCGCTGGAGTCCAAAACCAGGGCCGTAAAACCGCACGCCAACGGAAGGAAGTGGGAAGACGTAGACAATGTCGCCCGAGCAATGGCGCACAGGAATGGGAAGAGTCTTAGCGCCAATTCTTGGTGGCCGAAAATTGTGATGGCGGCACGTTCGACGAGCAGAAATCCCAGCGGGGCAACCTGGTCTAGCGGAAGCGGCCGAGTGAGCAGATCGAGTAGGGGAACATCCAAAATGCTATAGGACAGCAGAATTTCGTCGAGATAGAGACCTGTGTCGGCCAGATAGGCCCAGAGATGTAGCACGGCCCCGATCAGAACGAGAGCTGTGAGAGTGCGGCGAGCGGTAAGCGCGCGATAGATCGGATGGGAGCTCTCTGCCGGCACCGCCACCAACGCCGTTGTCACGGGACGCCCTGGAAAACCATGGACGTGTAAACGTTGGCGGAACTATAGCGAAAGGAGGCGGCAGAGTAAACCGGAGTTCATGGAGCTGCGTTTACTAGACCTGCGTTGCCTGGCAAACGCGGCAACCGCAGGAAGTGCCTCCTGGTCGATTTCACCGGTAATAGGGGCACGGGGAACGATTGAGTAATGCGATTAACAAAGCCAAGCCTGTGAGGATGCCGAGCGCTGTGGCAGAATGCGCCCATGCTCGAACGGCTCAGCGAGCGTAAGGAATGGAAGTTCTTTGCGGTGTTGCCTAAGGCGGACTTGGGCCTGGGCACGGCATGGTGGATCGTTTTGCTGTTGCGAGGAACGCTCCCTGCCGGGTTTGCGGTCGCGATGGGCGTTCTGGTGGGGGCAGTGCAGCACGGACAGCCGCTAGTCCTCCCACTCACATTCGTTGGCGCAACCTTCGTTCTGCTTCAGGTCCTCAGTCCAATCCATCAGGCGCTCAGCACCAACCTTGGCGACCGCACCGCAGCGTGGCTCTATGATCGGCTGACCGAGTCCTGCGTGCGCCCTCCCGGCATGAAGCATCTGGAAGACCCCTCACTCACGAACGATCTTACCGTCGCGCGCGATTTCGATCTCGGAATGACGGGGCCTCCGCTGTCGATCTCTATGGATTTCATCGCCAGCGGGATGGTCGAAATGATTGGAGGCCTCGCGTCCGCTGCGATTCTTTTTAGATACGCATGGTGGGCTCCCATCGTGCTGGGCGCCGCGTGGCTTGCCACGCACTGGCTTCTGCGGGAGAGCGCCGTTTGGCGCGACCGCAACACGGAAGAAGTGCGCGCAGCACAGCGGGATTCCGATTACGCCTATCGCCTGGCCGTCGATCCGCCGGCCAGCAAGGAACTTCGATTGTTCGGACTGGCGAACTGGACGATTGATCGGTTCATTTCAAGGCGAACTCGATTGCATGAATTGCAGTATGCAGCCACCCGTCTTCGCGAGCGCCCGCTCCTTTGGAGTCTGCTCCTGGTTTTGTCCGCAAATGTCCTGGTTATTTGGGCGATCGCAAGCGCGGCTGCACATGGCCGCCTGAGTCTGGGTGAAGCCGTGACGTATGCGCAGAGCGCGGTCGGCGTATCCATGATTGCATTCGGCGGGTTCAGCTGGGCGCTCGACGGCGCGGCTGCTCCGGTGGCTGCGGTGTTGAGACTTGAGACGGCGATGCGTCCGGTCGGAGCACTGCACTCGGGTTCTCGTTCCGCAGATGCGATGCCCGCTCGCGAAATTCGTCTTCGCGACGTCACGTTCGGGTATGAGGATGGCGCCTTCGTGCTCGAACACCTCGATCTTACGATCCCGGCGGGTTCATCTCTTGCGATCGTCGGGCAGAACGGTGCCGGCAAAACGACCATCGCAAAACTGCTTTGCCGTTTCTACGATCCGCAATCCGGCGCGATCGAAATTGACGGCATAGATCTGCGCGAGTTCGACCCTGCGTCTTGGCGTAGACGAATCACCGCTGTTTTCCAGGACTTCCTGCGACTGGAATTGCCACTGCGCGACAACGTGGCTCCGGCGGGTGCGCCGGACGAAGTGATTCGGGCCGCTCTTGAATCGGCGGGAGCAGCGAATCTCGCCGCCCTCGATACCGTGCTTGCACGAGGTTATGAAGGCGGAACGGACCTGTCTGGCGGCCAATGGCAACGTGTTGCACTGGCTCGGGCGTTGGCGTCGGTCGACCTGGGTGCTGGTGTCGTTTTGCTCGACGAACCGACTGCGCAGCTCGATGTGCGCGGAGAGGCGGAGATCTTCGATCGACTCCTTGCGGCAACGCGTCATTGCACGACGATCCTGATTTCTCACCGTTTTTCGACGGTTCGTCACGCGGATCGCATCTGCGTGTTGGAGCACGGCCGCGTGATCGAGCTTGGGACCCACGACGAGTTGATGGATTTGGGCGGGCGCTACCGGACCATGTTCGATCTGCAAGCGCAGCGGTTTCACGCTCCAACCGATGAAGAAGGCACAGCGTATGACGTCCTCGCCTGAACGAAAGAGCGCCATCGATCCGTTGCCTCCGGCGCTGTCGTCGATGTGGCGGTTGTGCAAGTTGGGCTATCGTCACGAGCCGCGTTTGATGCTCTGGGCATTTGTGTTGTCGCAGTTTGCCGCCTTACCGGACGCTTTGCTGGCTCTCTGGCTTATGTTGCTCGGCAAAGGCGTTCTGGAGCATCGGTCGAGTCTGATCCAGATCGCGGCAGTCGGCCTGGCCATTTCGGCGGTCGCCACTTGGTTCCTGCGCACGGTCAGCACCCGCGTGCAACGGCGCTTTCGCGACAGGGTGACGATCGCTCTCGAGTCCCACGTCGCCAGACTGCAAGCGTCTATCGCAACGATCGCGCATCAGGAACGCCCGGAATACCTCGATCGCTTGTCGATGCTCCGCAATCAGGTCTTCGTGCTCGACCACATGTACATGTCGGTGTTCTCAACCGTTGGCTGGATCCTGCGCTTAGGCGTCACGCTGGCGCTGCTGGTGTCGATCCATCCGGCGCTTCTTCTTCTTGCGGTCTTCGCCGTGCCGACAGTTTTGACATCGACGTGGAGGCCCGGCGTCGAACGAGATGCGCAGGAGCGCGCGGCGCCGAGCCATCGGCTGGCTCGGCATTTGTTCATGATTGCCACGACGGCGCCGCCTGGGAAGGACGTGCGGGTGACCGGCATCGGAGACCGTCTCATTCAGGGTCGCCGCTCCGCTTGGGAGCGCGGATATGGACCAGTCGCAAAGGCTCGGTGGGGTTCGGCGTTGTGGCATGCGCTCGCCTGGGCGGTTTTCGGACTCGCGTATGTCGGTGCTGTCGTATTCGTGTCCTCCTTTTTGCATCGACCAGCAAGCGCTGTGCTGTTGGTGCTGGCCGCGGGCGCGCGCCTCTCGGCGTATATCGGCGCCACGGTCGGAGAGATTGGATTTCTACGCGGATTCTGGATGGACGGTTCGCGACGCTTGGCTTGGCTTGAGGATTATGCCGCGTCCGTGGCGGCTGCCGCGGACCTGTCTGTTCCCGTCGCGGTGCACCGCAACATCCGGCTCGACCATGTTTCGTTCGCTTACCCCGGCACGTCCCGTGTTGTGCTGGACGATGTCTCGGTGGCCTTGCCGGCTGGGGCAGTGGTCGCTATCGTTGGTGAGAACGGAGCCGGGAAGACGACTCTCGTGAAGTTGCTGGCAAAGATGTACGAGCCTTCTTCCGGTTCGATCTACGTTGACGAAGTGCCGCTGGCACGGATCTCGACCGACCGGTGGCGCGAACGGGTCGCCGGCGCGTTCCAAGATTTCTTCCGTTTTGAGTTTCGCGTTCGCCACACCGTTGGCCTGGGCGACGTTCCCCGGATGGATGATGAGCCCGCCGTGCTCGCGGCGGTCGATCGTTCTGGCGCCGGTGACGTTGTCGCCCGTCTGCCGTCGGGTCTGGAGACGCAACTTGGTCCAACTTGGCCGGCTGGTGTGGAACTCTCGTTCGGCCAGTGGCAGAAGCTCGCGCTCGCGCGGGGTTTCATGCGTGACCAGCCTCTCCTGCTCGTTCTTGACGAACCGACGGCCGCACTCGACGCGGAGACCGAACACGCCCTGTTCGAACGCTACGCCGCCGCGGCGCAGGGCAGCGAAAGGAAAGGCACGGGCCGTATCACCATCCTTGTTTCGCATCGTTTCTCAACCGTGCGCATGGCCGATTTGATTGTTGTGCTCGACGGAGCGCGGCTGGTTGAAGTCGGCACGCATGACGAATTGATGGCCAAGGGCGGGCAGTACGCGGAGCTTTACGAGATACAAGCGGCAGCATACCGCTAGTTTACGGGCAAGAGTCCCATGATCCGGTCATCATCACGGATTTTGTTAAAATGTTTATAACGTTGACGTGTCGCGCACCGGTGGGTCTGCAATACAAACCAAAATTGGGCTGAGACATGCTTGGCGATGCCATCCACAAGAATATTTAGAGCCTGCCGGATCGCAAGAAATCGCTGCCGCGTAGCAAAATCACGCCCGGTACGCACTCGACTCGTGCGCAGAAGGACACGCGCACTTGATTCTCCCAGAGCTTCGTGACATTGTACCGGGCAAGTACTCCTTCCGTGGAGGGTCGCATGGGGAATGTTCGTCGCTCGAATTGGACAATCGTTTCATTCGTTTTAATGCTGCTGTTTTGCACCAACGTAACTAAGGCCGACGTCACCGGATCGATTCTCGGTGTCGTTCGTGATCGCTCTCAAGGCTTGATTGCCGGCGCGGTGATCAGAGCCACAAACGTGGAAACCAACCTCAGTCAGGAGACCACTTCGGCCGCTGACGGCACCTACCATTTCCTGGCCTTGCCGGCGGGCCACTATAAAGTCACCGCAAGCTCCACCGGCTTCCGGCAATATTCTGCGACCGACATCACTCTCGAAGTGAACGATCAGTACCGGCTCGACATCACACTCGACGTCGGCACGGTGTCCGAGGCAGTAAACGTTTCCGCGAATGCCGTGCGCGTAGACACCGAAAATACCCAGCTCGGTGACGTGATCGATTCAAAGAAGATGCTGGCGCTACCACTCAATGGGCGCAGCTACATCGATCTGCTCGGATTGCAGGCCGGCGTGGCTCCCGCCACAGCCGAGTCGATTCAGCAAGATCGACCGGTTTCCGGAAACCTGAACCCGGGCAACATCTCCGTTAACGGCCAGCGCGAAACGGCGAACGCGTTCCTGGTGAACGGCGGCGATGTCAGCGAGGGGCGCAACTTGGGCGCCGGCATGGTTCCCAACCTCGACTCGATCGAGGAATTCCGGCTGATCACCAACAGCTTCGATGCGGAATACGGAAAATTCAGCGGCGCGATCGTGAACGCCATCACCAAGTCCGGCACTAACGGCTTCCACGGCGACGTCTTCGAGTTCTGGCGCAACGACAAGCTGGACGCTAAGAATTATTTCACTTCATCGAAGTCCGAATTGCGGCGCAATCAGTTTGGGTATGCGGCAGGCGGGCCGATATGGAAGAACAAGCTGTTCTGGTTCTCGGACTATCAGGGAACCCGGGAAGTGCAAGGTGCGGAGACCGGCCAAGTCACGGTGCCCACGACTGACCAGCTTGCAGGCAACTTTGATCCTGGAGCCTTGACCGGTACTGTCGATGGAGCTTACTGGGCGCAGGTCCTCTCCCAGCGTTTGGGCTATGCCGTCGCGCAAGACGAGCCGTATAGCTTCGCAGGCTGTGCTGCTACAACCGACTGCGTATTTCCCAATGGCGTAATCCCACGGGCGGCCTGGGCAGCACCGGTCGCGAGTTACCTCCCGTTTATTCCGGCGCCGACGTCTGCGGGAGACACCAACAACTATTCGAACAACAGTCAGCGAAATATCGCCAATGATAACAAGTTTGGCGAGCGGGTGGACTTCAATAACCAGAAGACCGGAAATTGGTCCTGGTATTACCATCTCGATAACGCGAATCTTAACAGCGCAATCTCGTTGAACCAGTTTTCCCAGGTGCCGGGCTTCGGAACGACCACTCCTTCGCGGGCGCAACAGTTCGTGATGAGCAACACCAAAACCGTAGGAGCCACGGCTGTCAACGAGGCGCGGTTCAGCGTCTTCCGGAACGTCGCTCACATAGACAATCCGGCCGGGAGTTTTGCCGACCTTTCTTCCCTTGGTTTCGTGACCGGCGCCGATACCCTCGGCATTGCCTCGCTTCCCGGATACAAGGAGTACTTGCCTCAGATTAGCTTTGGTCAGATCGGGTTGAACATCGGCGTGCCCACTCTCAATACCTTCCAGCCCAACACCACCTACATGGTTAGCGACGTATTCTCAAAGTCCTTCGGAAGACATACCTGGAAGTTCGGCGGTGAATTCCGCTACTTGCAGGTGAACGAACGAAACTTTGCCAGCCCGAATGGGCAATTCAACTTCGATGGTACGGTGACCGGCAACGACGTCGCGGATTTCCTCCTCGGCGCGACCTGCGTTTCCTGTGGTGGCGCGTACATCCAGGCTGCCAAGCAGGTTCTTGATTCCCGCACACGCTATGGAGGTGCCTTCGCCCAGGACTCGTGGAAGGTCAAGTCCAACCTCACGCTCAACCTTGGCCTGCGCTGGGAAGTGAGCATGCCGTGGTACGACACGCAAGGAAAGATTCAGGCCTGGGTTCCTGGGCAACAGTCCACGGTCTTTCCACTTGCTCCCCAAGGGTTGGTATTCCCGGGTGATGCTGGCATTCCCAAAACGCTCGCCCCCACGAAATACAACAACTTCGGCCCGCGCCTCGGGCTCGCCTATTCGCCCAACTTTAGCGAGGGGTTATTGGGCAAGGTCTTCGGCGGCCCGGGCAAGACCAGTATCCGGGCGGCTTACGGCATCTACTACACGTCAGTTGAAGACTTAAACCTTTTCTACGAGGTGGCGGATGCTCCGTTCGGACTATATTGGCAATCCCCCGTTTCGGTCATGTTTGACCAACCATTCCTGATTCGAACCAACGGGCAATCCTTGGGACAGCGTTTTCCCTACGCCCTGCCGACTCCGGGCGACCCATCGAACAAGACACTGGACTTCTCGGTGTTCGAGCCGATCAACTATTTTCCGGGCTACGGTATTCACAATAAGCTGCCTTACGCGGAGCACTTCAATCTCTCGATCGAACGCCAGCTGACCAAATCAACGGTGCTGACACTGGCTTACGTGGGGACCGAGGGGCACCGCCTCGTCACATCTCAGGAAGCCAACCCGGGTGACGCGGCACTTTGCATGCAGTTGACCGCGCAAGGGGCTATTGACGCGATCACCGGCGCCACCGGCTGCGAACCTGGTGCGGAGAATGATGTTTTTCAGCTTCCGTCGGCTGCTGTTCCCTGTTCGACGGCTAGCCCGACGCCGCTCCCGGGTTGCGTTTACGGTACAAGGCACTCGATCCTCAATCCAGATTTCTGTCCCGGCTCGGCTATCCAGGTGTGTTACGGCTACGGCAACACTTTCACTTTGACGAAGGCCAATTCGATATACAACGCCGGGCAGATTACCTTGGAGCGCAGAGCCAGCGACGTGACGTTCCTCGCGGCCTATACATTCGCCAAAGCCTTGGACAATTCTTCGGCCTTCGGTGACCTGGTGAATTTCGAAAATCCCAAGTTGAGCCGCGGACTGTCTTCCAGCGATATCACCCACAACTTCGTGGTCAGTTACATCTGGGCCATCCCCTTCGACCGTGCGTTCGCCAACGCGCCCAAGCGCCTAACGCAGGGCTGGCAGATGCAAGGGATAACGCGTTTCGCCACTGGGTTTCCGATCCAGCTGAACCAGGGCAACGGAGATGTATCGCTGGTCGGTAGTTCATCCACAGATATGCCGGACCGCATCGGCAACGTAAAAACCCTCAATCCTCGGGATGCAAACCCGGATTGCCCCACGGTCACGGGATGCTATTTCATACCACCCGATCCGAATGCCGCGGATCCGTGCGTGCCGACGGTAGGGGCTTTCGTCCAAAACTGCGCTCTAGGAACCTTCGGCACCGCCAACCGCCGGTTCTTCCACGGTCCGGGATTCAACAACACCGATTTCGGAATATTGAAGCGCACCAGAATCAAGGAAAATCTGGCTTTCGATATCCGAGTCGAGTTTTTCAACATCTTCAACCATGCACAGTTTAAGAATCCGGGCGGCGATATCAGCAGCTCGGGCTTCGGAATTGTCGGCAAAGCTCGCGATCCGCGCATCGGCCAGATCAGCGCCAAGTTCTACTGGTAGCCGATGGAGCGAATCCGGCGGGCGAGGCGCTTTTCGCTTCGCCCGCCATCATTTTGCGATTAGCATCTGTTGGTGCTTCGACCTCGGGGCTTACGTTGATCGCCTTTCATAGGCCGGCTTCGCTGTTTGTTTTGGCGCTGTTGATATCCGGGCCATCGTTCGCTCAAGCGCCAACCGCCGAAACCTATCGCCAAAGGGCCATCGAATTTTCTCGCAGCAAATCGTGGGATGATGCGATCTCCAACTATCAAAAAGCTCTGGAACTCGAACCCAGCGACGCCTCTACTCACTACAACTTGGCTCTGACGCTCAAATACAAAGGCGAACCGAAACAGGCCGTGGAAGAGTTCCAGGCTGCGCTGCGCCTCAAGCCCAAATGGGCCGACGCCCACTATGGACTCGGCGCCACCTGGTTCGATCTCGGCGAACAGCCCGCTGCCGTCAAGGAACTCACCGCCGCCACTGCACTCGAGCCCGCCAACGTCGGCGCTCATCGCCTTCTCGCGCGCATCTACGCGCAACAAAAGAATTTCGCCGCTGCCGCAACCCAGCTTCGCGCTGCCGCAGCCTCCAAGCCCTCCGCCGACGTCTATTTCGAACTTGGCCTTGCCGAATTGGAGCTTGGCGATCTGAACGCCTCGGCGGCGCATAGCCGTCGCGCGATCCAGATGAACCCGCGATTAGCCCCCGCGCATTTGTTGCTGGGAACCACGCTGCGCCGCAACGGCGATCATCCCGGCGCCCTTGCGCAATTCCGCAAAGCGGTCGAACTCAATCCTCAGGATCCCGAAGCGCAGTATGACCTCGGTATGGAATTGAAGGTCGGTCACGACCTGCCCGGAGCGATCGCCGCTTTTCAGCGCGCGATCGCGCTCCAGCCGGATTTTGAAAAAGCGCACTACAATCTCGGAATCGCCCTGCGCGCTCAAGGCAAAACGGAAGCCAGTCAGAAGGAACTCAACGAGCTGAATGGCCTGCGCGAATTCCGCACGCGCCTGGCGCAGGCAAAATTGCAGATCCTGCAAGGCGTTGAATCCCTCAAACAGCAGCGCCTGGACGACGCGCTCTCCTCGTTCGAACGAGCCGTCGAGCAAAGCCCCGAACTGCCCACCGGCCACTACTATCTCGGCGTCACTTATGAACGCCAAGGCGACGCCGCGCGCGCGCAGTCCGCATTCGAAAAGGCGCTGGAGCTACAGCCCGACTATGCGCAGGCGCATTCCAGTCTCGGTCTGCTGTATTGGAGGCAGAACGATCGCTCGCGCGCTACCGCCCAATTCCAGCAAGCGGTCATGTCCGACCCCGATCTTGCCGAAGGCCATTACAATCTCGGTCTTGCGCTGGCGCAATCCGATCGCCTCGACGATGCCGCCCGCGAACTCAGCGAAGCCATCAGCCTCGATCCCAAATACACCGACGCGCGTATCCAGCTCGGCCTGGTCCTCAGCCAGAAAAATGACTTGCCCGGCGCCGCCAACGTTTTCCGCGATCTCCTCCGCCGCGAACCGAAGTTCGCCGAAGCCCACAACAATCTCGGCCTGGTCCTCCTGCAATCCGGCGAAGCAACCAAAGCGCAATCCGAATTCGCCGAAGCTCTGCGCCTCAAACCCGGCTACGCCGAAGCGCACTACAACCTTGCGTTGGCCTTGCACCAGGAAGGAAAGGAGGCTGCGGCGCAAACGGAGTTCGAAAAAGCTTACGAAATTTCACCCGAACTCAGAAACGCGCCCCGCCCATGACCATGAAATCGATCCGCTACATTTTGCTGCCCGCGCTCGCGTCCATGGTCGCCTTCAGCGCCCTCGCCGCTGAAGTCTGCGAAGTCACCACGCCGATGGCCTCCATCTCCGTTCCCCACGTCAAGCATTCGCCGGAACTCAACACCGATCCGCACTCCGCCACCTGGAAGCACGTCTCCTCCGCCTGGATCATCGCCGACTGCACTACCAAAAGCCTCGACTACCCCAATCTCAAAACCCAAGTCCGCGCCTTCTGGACCGACACCGACCTCTATCTACTCTTCGTCTCGCCTTACACCGTCCTCAATCTCTGGCCTGCCGATCCCACCAAAGATCACCTCAAGCTCTGGGACCGCGACGTCGTCGAATTTTTCCTCGGCGACGACTTCACCGACATCAAGCACTATCGCGAATTCGAAATCGCACCGACCGGCGACTGGGTCGATCTCGCCATCGATCTCGGCAAGGAAAAGTACGAAGCCAACTGGGATTCTGGCTGGCAGCGCCAGGGCCGCATCGACGAAAAAAATCACGTCTGGTACGCCGCCGCCAAAGTCCCGCTGAAATCCGTCAGCGAACACGCCGTCAAGCCCGGCACAAAATGGCGCGGCAATCTCTATCGTATCGACGGCCTCGGCGAAGACCCGCAGCGCCACTTCATGTGCTGGCAGCCGACCTGCGCCGCCAATCGCGACCCCAATCACGTGCCCGAACACTTTGGAACGCTGATCTTCGCCAAATAACGATTTCATTCGAACGAACTTGTGCGCGCCAACCGCGCCACGGAGGGAACCACATGTCTCGCACTCAGCAAGGCTCCAGCCGCCGTCACTTCATGAAAATGGTGGCCGCATCGCCGCTGCTCGCGCAAATCGCCGCGCAAAATCTCTACGCCAAGTCAGCGGCCGCCGTCGGCGTCGCCACAAAAGAAAACGTCTACACTCGCCTCGGCCTCAAAACCATCATCAACTGTCGCGGCACGTGGACCTATCTCTCCGGCTCGCTCCCGCTTCCTCAAGTGCGCGTCGCCATGGAAGAGGCTTCCCGCCACTTCGTGAACATGGTCGAGCTCCAGCAAGCCGTCGGCCGCAAACTCGCCGCACTCACCGGCGCCGAATCCGGCATCGTCACCTCCGGTGCCGCGGGAGCCATGGCGGCGGCCACCGCTGCGTGCATCGCCGGCAGCGATCCCGCAAAAATCTGGCAGCTCCCCGACGTCACCGGCCTCAAGCACGAAGTCATCATGTCCGGCGGCCGCAGCGCCTTCGACAGTGCCATCCGCCTCACCGGCGCCAAGCTCGTCCTCGTCGACACGCCCGACGAAATCGCCAACGCCGTCAACGACAAGACTGCGATGATCTACACCACCAACCTCGGCGACCGCCTCGCCCAGGATCTCGCCGTCGCCAAATCCCACAAAGTTCCCATGCTCCTCGACGATGCCGCAGGCATCCCTCCCGCCGACAATCTCACCCTCTACGCCAAGATGAAAATCGATCTCTACACCTTCTCCGGCGGCAAAGGCCTGCAAGGCCCGCAATGCAGCGGCGTCCTCCTCGGCCGCAAAGACCTCATCGATGCCGCGCTCCGCAACTGCGCCCCATGGGAAGGCGCGGTCTGCCGCCCCATGAAAGTCGGCAAGGAAGAGGTCATCGGCGCGCTCACCGCCGTCGAAACCTGGCTCAAGATCGACCAGAAAAAACTCTACGCCGAGTGGAACGCCCGCGTCGACCGCATCGGCAAGCTCGTCGAAACCGTTCCCGGCGTCACCACCAGCATTTACATCCCCGACGACGGAAACCGCTACCCGACGCTCAAGGTTTCCTGGGATCAGCAAGCCTGGGGCTTCACGCTCGCCGACTGCGTCACCGCGCTCCGCCAAAGCGACCCTTGCATCGAAGTCCTCGGCCCTGACAATCCCAGCCTCGTCGAAGCCGTCCGCGAAGGCACCGCCAAGCCCACCGCCAAGGAGCACAAAGCTCCCGACCACATCGAGCTCATCTCCATGACCATCCAACCCGGCGAAGAAATCATCGTAGGCAATCGCCTCCGCGCCATCCTCGCCGCTGCTCGTAAGGCAAAACCCGCATGATCCCGTCGCGCCCTCTCCTGCTTTTTCTGTCATCCCGAGCGACGCGAGCGAACGCGAGCGCAGTGGAGGGACCCTGGCTCGATTTTTCCCGCACCAGGATCGGTGAGACCATCATCCCCCGCTCCCCCAAACTCCGTGGGTGCCGCACGCCGCACTTTTCAGGGCGCGGGCTTAAAGCTCATCTCCCTTCGCTCCTCGCCAGGACCTCGGTCTTGGCCCTCCTCTTCTTCTTCCTCCTCTCCCTCCCCACCCGCGCTCAAATCCAACCCATCAACCCAAATCCCAACCAACCCTCCCCGGCCATCGAAGCAGACGGCTATCTCTATATCTCCGCCCAGGGCCCGCACACCACAAACGGGCCGGGACCCACCGACTTCCCCGCCCAGGTCCGCCAATCCCTCGACAACCTCAAATCCATCCTCGAAGCCGCCCACCTCACCCTCGACAACCTCGTCTACCTCCAGGTCTACCTCGAAAACATCGACAACTACGCTGCGCTCGACCAATCCTTCGCCGCCTATTTCCCGAAAACTCCCCCAGCCCGCTCCGTCCTCGGCGTAGCCAAACTCCCCGAGCCGCAGATCCAGATCAACGCCATCGCCGTCCTCGATCTCAAAGACAAGCAACCCGTCACTCCGAAAAATTTTAAGCCCGGCAAATCCTATTCCCCCGGCATGCTCACCCACGACCGCCTTTTCATCTCCACCATGCTCGGCGCCGATCCCGCCACCGGCAAAATTCCCGCCGCACCCGCCGCACAGGTCGACCAGGCCCTCGACAATCTCAAATCCGTCTGCGAATCCGCCAACCTCACCCTCGCCCACATGGTCTTCGTCAATCCCTATCTCACTGCCGCGATCCCCGCGCAGGTCATGAACCAGCTCTACTCCCAACGCTTCGAGTTCGGCAACACTCCCGGACGCGCCACCATCAAGGTTTCCAGCCTCCCCGAAAACAATCACATCGCCTACACCGGCATCGCCGTCCGCGACCTCTCCCAGCGTCACGCCATCCGTCCTAAAAATATGCCCCCCAGCCCCACCGCCAGCCCCTGCGTCTTCGCCGGAGACACGCTGTTCTGCTCCGCGAAGAGCGGTTTCACTCCCGGCCCCAACAGCGGTGTCTTCGCCGAGTCCACCGCCAACCAGGCCCGCCAGACCATGCGCAACCAGCTCGACAACCTCGAGGAAGCCGGCATGAAGTTCGACCAGGTCGTCTCCGTCACCATCTACCTCGACAATCTCTCCGATTCCGCGGACTACCATCGCGTTTACAAAAAATTCTTCTCCGGCCCGCTCCCCGCCGAAACCCTACTGCAACAAATCCCGCCCGTGCCGCAACGCACCGCCGACGCCGAAAGCAGCTACCCCGACCTCGAACAAATGTCCCTCATCGCCGTCCGCCCCCACCGCACCCCCTGACATCACTCTCTGACATCACCCTGTAGCTCTGGCCTTCAGGCCTGAGGGTTTAGATCCAACACCACCCAAACTAGATGTGCATGCAATCTGCTTATCAACGGAACGGGATTGCAATCGCCGCGACTCCCACCCGACTTTTCCTCCCAACCTCCATATCCTGTACCATCTCCCTTTCATCCAAACTCCGAGGCCGCGCCAAAAATGCCCGATGCACCCAAACCCGATCTGAAACAAGGAACTCCCCTCAACGCCCTCGCCGACAATTCCATCCTTCTCGGCCTGGTTGACGGCGAAGACGCCATCCTCGCCCGCCGTGGCCACAACTTCTTCGCCGTGGGCGCGCAATGCAGCCACTATCACGGCCCTCTCGCCGATGGCCTTGTCGTTGGAGACACCGTTCGCTGCCCCTGGCATCACGCCTGCTTCGATCTCCGCACCGGCGAGGCCGTAGCCGCTCCCGCCTTGGATTGGATTTCCTGCTGGCGCACCGAAAAAGTCGACGACCAGGTCTTCGTCCGCGAAAAGCTCGCGCAGCCTGCTCCGCAACCTCTTGCCGCGAATCCCTCCTCCGTCGTGATCATCGGCGGAGGCGCCGCCGGACTCGCCGCTGCCGAAATGCTGCGCCGCCTCGGCTACAAGAATCCTCTCACCATCGTTTCCGCGGACGACTCCGGGCCTTACGATCGTCCCAATCTCTCCAAGGATTTTCTTTCCGGCAATGCGCCGCCGGAGTGGATGCCCCTGCGCCTCGAAAACTACTACGCCGGGCAGAACATCGATCTGCTGCTGAGCACGCGTGCCACTTCCATCGACGCTAAAAACAAGCGCGTCACGCTCGACAACGGCAAATCGCTCGACTTTGGCGCGCTTCTGCTCGCCACCGGTGCTGATCCCGTCCACATTCCGGTTCCCGGTGCGCCTGATTCCGTGGTCCACTATCTCCGCACCTTCGCCGACAGCCGCGCCATCGTCGCAAAGACCGCCTCCGCCAAGCGCGTCGTCGTCATCGGCTCAAGCTTCATCGGCCTCGAAGTCGCCGCCTCTCTCCGCAAGCGCGAAATCGCCGTCGATGTCGTCGCTCCCAGTCACCAGCCTCTCGAGCGCGTCCTCGGCCCCGAAATCGGCCGGTTCATCCGTGCCCTCCACGAATCCCACGGTGTCGCTTTCCACCTCGGCGAAACCGTCTCAAAAATGGAGGGCCGCAAAGTCACCCTGAACGGCGGCGGCACACTCGAAGCCGACTTCATCGTTCTCGGCGTCGGCGTCCGCCCCGATCTCACCCTCGCGCAGAACGCCGGCGTCGCCATCGACCGCGGTATCGTCGTCAACGAGTATCTCGAGACCAGCCAGCCCGGCATCTTCGCCGCCGGTGACAACACGCGCTGGCCCGACCCGCACTCCGGCCAGAACATCCGCGTCGAGCACTGGGTGGTTGCCATGCGCCAAGGCCAGACCGTCGCCAAAAACATCCTCGGCCAAAAACGGAAATTCGACGTTGTGCCTTTTTTCTGGAGCCAGCACTACGACGTCGCCATCAACTACGTCGGCCACGCCGAAAAGTGGGAAAAAACCGAAATCGAAGGCGACCCCTCCAAAGGCAACTGCAAAGTCACCTACTTCCAATCCAGCCGGCCCCTGGCCGTAGCCACCATCTCCCGCGACCTCGAAAACCTCCAATCCGAGTTCGCCATGGAAAAAAGTTAACTCCACTCCGGGCTTTCTGCGCCTCCCGTGGGCCGCACCCAACGGACGCCAACCGTCCGCGCAGCACTCGGCTTCAAGGGAAGACCCGTCTCCCGGGCGCTCCCCTAAAGAAAAAGAACCAAAACCCCCTAGTACCTCTTAAAATATGTATTGACTTAGTTAACGATACGTGTTATTATCTATCGTGAGTCTCAGCCAATCACCTCTCCGGCCCGCCTTGCTTCCACAAATCCCCGCGACACATCCGCCCTTTCTTTTCAATAACTTCCAGCATCGTACTCCCCGCAACTCCTTTTCTTTCAGTCAACTACGCAAACCACCCGGGGACTCCAAATCTTCTTTCATCTTAAGGACCTACCATGACCTCTCAAACCGTTAACCACAGCTCCACCAATGAATTGCCGCCCTCGGCGGCGCCTGCTCGCAGTTCCGCGCCCTCTCGCGGTTCCTCCAGTGCCAATCGTTGCTCGCACGTAGACGCTCGCGGCAATCGCTGTCAGCTCTTGATCCTCGACTCCAGCTCCCGCCTCTGCTTCCGCCACAAACAAGCTCAGGATCAGGGGGACTCCGCCGACGTTTCCGCCGAGTTGCTCACAACCTCACGGAACTTTTCAGCCTTGAGGACATCCACTCCCTCGTCTTCAACGTCGTTCGCCTGCTGGCCCAGGGCCGCATTTCCCCGCGCCGCGCCGCCGTCCTTATCTATGCCGGCAATCTCGCACTGCGCACCGCCATGGAAAACCAGCGCGCCGTCGAGAAGCAGTTGGACGACGAGGTTCCCAGGGTCGTCTTCGATTTCCCCGGCCAGCGCGACGGCGACTCCACCGAATCCGCTCCATCGGCGGCAGACGCCAATCGCGCATGAACCTCGTCCCCACGATCGCGCTTGCTTGGCATCTCGCCGCATTCGTGACATATTCACCGTTTGGCAGGGGCTCTTTCATCCCACCTGTACAAGCGAGGGCATTCCCATGACGAGCATCGGCGGGCGGCGCGGTGTGATTTTAGCGGTGGTGGCGGTTCTGCTGGGCGGCTCGGCGGGAGCGGTCGCCACGCGCGCGCAGCAGCCCGGGCGCGCCATCACCTTCGACGACATGATCAAGCTCCATCGCGTCGCCGCGCCCCAAATCTCGCCCGATGGAAAGTGGGTGGCCTATGCCGTCGCCACTCCGGACATGGACGCCAACCGCAACGCCAGCAATCTCTGGATGGTTTCCACCGATAGCGGCGCGCCGATTCAGTTGACGCAAAGCGGGCGCGATACTTCTCCGGTGTGGTCACCCGACGGAAAAATGCTGGCCTTCATTTCCTCACGCTCCGGCGAGTCACAGGTCTACGTGCTGCCCATGGATGGCGGCGAAGCGCACGCATGGACGCATCTTTCCAGCGGCGCTGACGTCGTGAAATGGTCGCCGGACGGAAAAACGATCGCCTTCACTTCGTCGGTCTATCCGGACTGCAAAGACGATGCCTGCAACAAGGCGCGCGAGGAAGCCAAGGAGAAAAACAAGGTCAAGGCGCACGTTGCTGAGAGCCTCCTATACCGCCACTGGAATCACTGGACCGAAGGCAAGCGCAGCCACCTGTTCGTGGTTCCCGCGCCCGCCAACGCCGCGCAAACCGAAGCAAGCAGTGCCCCGCGTGACCTTACCGCAGGGGCGAACTACGACGTGCCTCCCGATGTACGCGGCGACGAAAACGATCTCAATTTCTCACCCGACGGTTCCGAAATTTGCTTCACCGCAGTCACCGAAAAAATCGAAGCCATCAGCACCAACGCCGATTTGTTCCTCGTTCCAGTGGCCGGTGGCGAACCCAAACGCATCACCAAAAATACTGGCTACGACGGCAATCCTGTTTACTCGCCTGATGGAAAGTACATTGCCTACCACGCGCAGCTCACTAACGGCTATGAAGCCGATCGCTGGCGCGTGTGGCTGTACGACCGGCAGGGCGAGAAAAACGAGAACCTGACCGAGACTTCTTTCGATCGCAGCGCCGCCGAACTGGCCTGGTCCGCCGACAGCAAGACGATCTACTTTGTGGCGGAAAACGAGACATTACAGCCGGTGTACTCGATCGAGGCCCGCGCGGGCGCGGTTCCCAAGAAAATTGTCGCCGAGGGATTCAATCACGAACTATCGATCAGCAAAGACGGCAAAATCATCGCTTTCGCGCGCACCGGGCTCACTCTGCCGGGCGAGATTTTCGCCGCGCAGCCCGGCTCTGACGCCAGGCAGCTGACTCATCACAACGACTCGATTCTGGCCAACATCGAGCTGCCCACTCCGGATACCTTCTGGTTCGACGCCGTCGATGGCACGCGTGTGCAGGCCATGCTGCTGCGCCCGCCGAATTTCGACGCCACGAAGAAATATCCTCTGCTGGTCATCTTGCACGGCGGGCCGCAAACCCAGTTTTCCAATGCCTGGAGTTATCGCTGGAACCCGCAGGTCTTTTCCGCCGCCGGATACGTCAGCCTGATGATCAACCGGCGTGGTTCCACCGGCTACAGCCAGAAATTCACCGATGAAATCACCAACGACTGGGGCGGCAAGGCGTACACCGACGTGATGAAAGGCGTGGACGTCACGCTGGCGAAATACAAATTCATCGACGGCACAAAAATGGCCGCGGCCGGCGGCTCTTACGGCGGCTACATGGCCAACTGGATCGCCACGCACACCGGGCGCTTCAAAGCGATCATCAGCCACGCGGGAATCTGGGACAAACCCGCAATGTATGGTACCGAAGAGCTCTGGTTTGAAGAGCACGACATGATGGGCACGCCCTGGAGCGCTCCCGAAAATTACAAAAAGTGGTCGCCCATGACCTACGCCGCCGAGTTGGGAAAATACAAAACCCCCACGCTGATAATCTGCGGCGAGCTGGACTTCCGCGTTCCTTACACGCAGTCCGCCGAATTCTTCAGCGCCCTGCAGCGCCAGGGCGTCCCGTCAAAGCTGGTCATCTTCCCCGACGAAGGCCACTGGGTCCTCAAACCGCAAAACGCCCAATTCTGGTACAAAACATTCTTTGACTGGCTAGCGACGTACGTGAAGTAGAAGGAAGGTGAATTGGAAAAACACTGTAGCTCAGGCCTTCAGGCCTGAGGGTTTAGAGACAACCCAGGCACAGGGAAATGTGCAAGCGAGCAGTCAGCATAACGCGAGCCAAGGCCTACGCCGCAAGCAAACGCTGCACAGCGCGCCGCAAAAAACGAAAGAGGTGGAACAACAGGAAGCCGGCAAGAACCACAAGCGCCGCGACAATCACAATCGTCGCCCGCGGATGCGCCGCCGCCATCCAGCTCAGCCAAACGGCGAGCACGTCTTCGCCCAGGCTCAAAGTCCAGTTGCTGAACGGCTCAGGAATCGTGTTGGCAGCCGCCCGCGTGCTCGCCTTGGTCCCATGCGAAGTTAGCGCCACGCCGCCGGCCAAAAGCGCAGCTCCCCACCGCCATTCCGCCGGTGCCGCGCCGACCGACGCGTAAGCCAGAATCGCGGCAGCGGGCGGCCGAATCACGGTGTGCACGGCATCCCACGCGGTATCGACATAAGGAATCTTGTCGGCGAGAAATTCGAGGACATAGAGCGCAACGGCGATTCCGATCACCCAGGGGTGCGCCAGTACTTGGAGCGATCCCGGCAAATGCGCGATGTGGAATCGCTCCAGCAGGCCGAGCGTCGCGATGGTGGCGTAAAGGTTGAGGCCGGAGGAAAATCCGGCGCCCAAGGCGAGGCCGAGTGTTTCGACCGGATTCATATGCTAAATGTTAGCAGGCCTTTCCGCGTTAATGCAGTAATAACTGGGAGTAGCTCGCCGACCACGTTCTGTTTGACCGGCGTGCCCGGAAACCGACATTCTAGTAATCAGGTGGTCATCCATGTTCGGGCGATACCTCTTCTATCCCTGGGGTCTGGTGCTGCAGGCCATCGCGCTGGTGCACTTCGTGAAGCGGCGGCCGGAAAATTACTGGATCTACATCATTTTCTTTGGCGGGTCGCTGGGAGCGGGCGCCTACATTCTGGTGGAAGTCATACCAGACCTGGGGCTACTGCGGGGCGTGTTTCAGGGATTTGGGCGGCGATCGAGAATCCAGACGCTGCAAACGCAGATTCTGGACAATCCGTCGGCGGGCAACTACGAAGAATTGGGCGAGCTTTGTCTGGAGCAGAAACAGTACGCGAAGGGCCGCGAAGCGTTCAACAAAGCAATTGCAGCGCGTGCTGACTCGCCGCACGCGTTTTATCATCGCGCGCAGTGCTCGCTGGGATTGAATGATTTGACGGCGGCGATTCCTGATCTGCAGCGAGTGGTCAGCAGGGACATCAAGTTTGACTACTATCGAGCGACAGGTTTGCTGGCCGATGCGTACGCGCGGACGGGCCAGATGGAGCGCGCCGAGCCGCTCTTCGCCGAGGTGACGCGGTTCTCGACGACGCCGGAAACGCTTTACAACTACGCGTGCTTTCTGAAATTACAGAATCGGCGCGACGAAGCGCGCGAGTGGACGCAGAAGCTGCTGGCGAAGAAGCGCACGTTGCCGCGCTACATGCAACGCGTGGAGCGCCCGTGGTTTCGCAAGGGCAAGGCGCTGTTGAAAGAGTTGGCCGGGAATTGAGGAGATTGGCTAGCGAACGGAAGTGCAACGCCGGGCTGAAGCCCGGCGCCTGCAGAAGCAAAAACGAAAAGCTTTCTGCAGGGGCTACAGCCCGTTGAGAGCATCTCTGTACGTGCGAGCTAAAGCTCGCACCTCCGAATAAATCGGAGCTATACGTTGGTACACAACAGTGTTGGTGTTACGCGAGGGCCCCGATGGATTGGAGTTGTTTTTTCATGCCGGCCCAGCTTTGGCGCGTGGATTCTTCGGGGGTGCCGGCGCCGTCCCAGTGGGTTTCGAGGCTGACGGCGAGATGATAGCCGTCGCGTTTGAGGGCGGTGAACTGGCCGGGCCAGTCGATGGTGCCGCGTCCCATGGCGGCCCAGTCGTGATGCTCGCCGCTGGCTTTGGTGGTCACGTCCTTGCAGTGGCAATGGCCGATGCGCTCCTTCGGCAGCAGATTGTAGCCGTCGGGAAACGGCTTTTCGCCGAGCGTGGCGGCGTTGCCGGCATCCCAGTTCAGCATCAGGTGCGGCGATTTCACGGCAGCGAGAACTTTTGCGGATTCGGCGCCGGTGCCGGTGTTGCAGGATGGTTCGTTTTCCAGGACCAGCGTAATTCCGCTTTTTCCGGCGGTGTTTGCGGCGTCGAGTAATTTTTCGTTCATCGCGTCGCGATGCGGAGCGCGATCGTCGAGGCGCCAGAAATCGAAGCAGCGCACGCGGTCGGTGTTGAAGGCTTTGGCGAGTGCGATGCTCCGTTCCAGAACTTCGCCTTGTTGTTCGAATGTGAAGTCGGCGTTGAACTGATCGCGCTTGGGGCTGAATTTCGAGAGCGGCGCGCCGGGCCAATCGACCTTGAAGAGCGGGCTGGCGATGTCGGTGACGCGCAGCTTGTATTTTTCGAGGATGCGGCGAGCTTCTTCGACTTCCCTGGCGTCGAGGCGCAGCAAATTTTTGTTCCACATGCCGCGCAGCTCGATCCATTCCATGCCGAATTCGCGTGACGCGATCTCGCAGGCATGGCCGAAGTCCTGGCCGATTTCGTCGTTGATAACTGCGACACGGAAGACGGACTTCATACGGTGATCCCCAATTTCTCGGCGAGATATTTCTTGCTCATTTCGCCGGAATCTTTCGGTGTGCGCGATTTGTCGGGCACGGCATCGAGCTCGACGATGGCCCATCCCCGAAAATTGACTTTGTGCAGCGCGGCGAAGACTGCGGGGAAATCCACCTGGCCCTGGCCGAGTTCGACAAAGACGTAAGCCTTGTGAATGTCGGGATTCGTGGTTCGCTGCACGTCCTTAAGGTGCAGCCACAGCAGGCGGTCGTGATATTTCTCGATGGCTTTCACTGGATCCCCGCCGCCTTGCAGGTAGTGGGCGACATCGAGTTCGAGTTTGGCGTAGCGCGGATCGGCGCTGGCGAGAATCTGGTCGACTTCTTCGGGGCGCTCGCCGAGTGTGTTCATGTGATTGTGATAGCCGAGTTGGATTCCGATGTCGGCGGTGCGTTTGCCGAGTTCGGTCATGAGTTTGCCGAGGTGTTTGTAGTCGGCGGTGGTGATGGCGCGGTTTTTGGGGCGGTCGTCGGTGACTTGCATGTAGAGGCCGCCGGCGTCTTTCACGAATTTGGCGTGGGCGAGGTGCTTGGCGAGTTCGTCAGCTTCGGGACGGTCGATGGAGAGCCCTCCACTGGAGAGCGCGACAAAGGTGAGTTTGTGTTGAGCGAGAAGGTCACGCACGACAGCGGGTTCATTTTTGAATTCCTCGATGCAGTTGGAGCGGAGTTGAATGCCGTGGAAGCCCATGGCGGCGATATCTTCGATGGCTTTGCGGTCGTCACCATCCCAGGTGATAGAGGCGTAGCCGAAGCGGATGTCCGAGGGAGCGGGCGAGATCGGCGTGTTGAAATGGGAGAGATCCATCGGGGGATAGAGCAGCGATGGGGAGGCGAAGGCAGCTCGGGGCAAGAGCGATGCAGCCGAGGCGGCGGCGACGGTGGTAAGGAATTCGCGGCGCGTAGAACGTTGGTTCATTTTGGGTGCACCTCGATGAAAGAAGAGCAGGAAGGAAAGGGCAAAAGATAACGCTGAGACGCAGAGTACGCTGAGGGTTCGCACAGCGGAGAAAGATTTAACGCCGAAAGCGCAAGAGTCAGAGCACGGAGTTTACGGGGAAGAAGATTCATAAGGATTCGGCCTACCTGGCCGGGTTGCCGTAGCCGTTGGGGTGAGTTTGGAACCAGGTCCAGGCGCTTTTCACGATGTCTTGGAGATCGGGATATTGAGGCTGCCAGTTGAGTTCGCGCTTGATCTTGTCCGAGCTGGCGACCAGGACGGCGGGGTCGCCGGCGCGCCGAGCCTCTTCGCGGGCGGGGATCGGATGCCCGGTGACTTTGCGTACGGTGTCGATGACTTCGCGGACCGTGAAGCCTCGGCCGGTACCGAGATTGTAGATGAGCTTGTCTTTGTCGCGGAGAGCGTCGAGGACGAGCAGGTGCGCGCTAGCTAGATCGCTGACGTGAATATAGTCGCGGACGCAAGTGCCGTCGGGCGTGGGGTAGTCCGTGCCAAAAATAGAGATGTACTCGCGCTTGCCGGATGCGACTTGCAGAATCAAGGGAATGAGGTGCGATTCGGGACGGTGATCTTCGCCTTGCTCCTTGGTCGCCCCGGCGGCGTTGAAGTAGCGCAAGCAGGCGTAGCGCAGGCCGTGAATGCCGTGAAACCAGGCCAGCATCCGCTCGACGAGGAGTTTGGATTCGCCGTACGTGTTGGTGGGACGCAGCGGATCGCCTTCCTCGATGGGAGTACGGTCGGGAGTGCCGTAGAGAGCCGCGGTGGACGAAAAAACGAAGCGGGGAACTTTGTGTGCGATGACTGCTTCGAGCAGCGTGAGGGTGTTGGCGGTGTTGTTGCGGAAATATTTTTCGGGGAATTTCATGGATTCGCCGGCTTCGATCGAAGCGGCGAGATGAATGACCGCGTCGACCGGGCGATTTTCGAAAATGCGGTCGATTTCGCCGCGATCGGAGAGATCACCGTTGACCAGCGTCGCGCCTTGGGGAACGGCCCCTTCACGGCCATTCGAGAGATTATCGAAGACGAGGACTTCGTCGCCGCGATCGACCAGTTGTTTGGTGATGACGCTGCCGATAAAGCCGGCGCCACCGGTGACGAGGATGCGTTGGGGCATGGTTTTTGTAATTCCCGTGGTGCTGGATTTATTACGAAAGACTGGTGACTGATCCTAATTTATGTGTCAAGGCGCATTGGGCTGCACAGCCAGGAGTGGCTGTGCTACCGGTGTGTGATTCTACTTCATATGCCAAGATACGGTGACCGTCCCACACACAGAAACGGCGTGTGGAGCACCCAGGCCTTGAGACGCAGTGACCGCTAACGAACCCAAATTCCGCAGCGGCGAAAGCCGGGTTCTGCGCCGCTCTGATGTTGGACCTGAAGGCCCGACCTCCGGTGGTCCTTGCTAAGGCTGTTGCTGACCATCGAGCGTTCGTTTGTACTAGCCAGCTACGTGCGACGCCAAGGTGACTCCGGCTTGCCGCGATCGGTCGTCAACTAGCCAGCGAAGAGTATAGCGCGGCTTTCCAGGCGGGGATGTCGAGAGTCCAGCAGATGTGGATCTTGTTGGGTTGGCGGGCGTGGACTTGGGACCAGGTATCGCGGTTTCGGGTATCGGCCGTTACGTTGAGGCGATCGACTACCGTCTTCCCGCGGGTGAGGTCGCTGACGGTCTCGATTTCGACGTGGTGTTGGCTGGAGCTGGTGCAGAGCTTTGGATCGACTGCGATGGCCATGGCGACGGGATCGGGCAGGGAGATGCCGCGCTCGCCGGTTTGTTTGAAGTAGGCATACTGCGCGACCGAATTGCAGCGGACCGTGAATTCAGCGAGCGGCGTTTTTAGCGCGAGCACGTGCTCGATGTCTTTGTGATTGAGAGCCGCTTGGCCGCGGCAGAGATGCCAGCCAACCATTTCGATATTGAGGCCAGAGTGGAAGACGATGCGGGCCGCCTCGGGATCTACCCAGATATTGAATTCGGCGGCGGGAGTGACGTTGCCCTCGCAGCAAGGATTGCCGCCCATGATGACGCAGCGCGCGACGGACTTCGCAAGATTCGGTTCGCGGGAGAGCGCAAGCGCCAGATTTGTCAGCGGACCAAGCGTGACGATTTCGATTCCGGGGTTGGCGCGGATCGTTTCGATGATGGCATCGGCGGCAGGCGTCGATTCAGCGCGCCGTTTGGTTGGCGCGTAGCCGTGGTCGCCGAGGCCGTCTTTGCCATGGAACCACTCGGCGGTGGTGAGTTCGCGGAGCAGCGGAGTGGCGGCGCCAGGGAAAACGGGAACATTGGAGTCGCAGATTTCGGCGCAATAGAGGGCGTTGTTCACCGCCTGGGAAATGGAAACATTGCCGGCGACTACTGTTATGGCCGCTACGCGAATCGCTTTGGAACGAAGGGCCATGATCAGGGCTACGGCGTCGTCGGAAGCGGTGTCGGTGTCGATGAGGAAGGTGCGAGGCATTTTCGGAGCAAGCATTGTACTGGGATTGGCAGAAATGTGAACGGGGGCGGAGGTTGGAAACTTCGCATCGATCGATTTTCCAGGCTCGAATGAAGGGCTGGGCGCGTCTACGGAAGAGGGAGGCCGACAGCCCAGATGTAGCCGTCGGGATCAGCGATGGTGATGTCGCGCCAACCGTGCGGGTAGTCGGTGGGTGGCTGGAGGATGGTGGCCTGAGCGGCTCGGGCGCGAGTGTGAACGGCATCGGGATCAATGCCGAGGATGCGGAGTTCAGCGCCCGTCCCCCGAAGGCCGGGAGTCTGGAGTCGAGCATAAAGTGCGTGGTGGTCGTAGGTGTGATCGGAGTGCAGCATGAAATCGAAGCCGAGCAGATGCAAAGCTGCAAAATCCGCATCGGAGTAGCGCACGGTAGCGCCGAGAACATCGCGGTAGAAAGGGAGAGATTGCGCGACATCGCGCACCAGCAGGTTGACCGAGAATTTCGGTAGCGACTTGCCATACTGATCGGCGGGTATCCAGCTTGATCCGGTGCGCTTCATGGCCACGATTCAGTGTCCTCCATTTGACGACCCAGAATGACAATTTGCGCCAGGCGGGCAGAAGCGCGGAGTCATGCCGCAGTCAGGAAGGAGCTTGCCAAAATGGTCTAGGTCGGCGCTTGGCGGCTTCGAACGGCGGCGTAATTGATGCCTGCCAGCAGGATCGTGATGACGACCGCGGAGGAGTTGCTGAGTGGGGCGCGGGCGAACAAGACCACGCAGAAGGCGATCGCAAGCACCGCCAGGAATTTGCCGGCGGGGAGGCGAAAAGCGCTCGCATGGGGCTGACGGCGCCGCAACACCAGCAACGCGATCGCAATCGAGCTGTAGGTGAACAGGCGGGCGATCGCCGAGAGTGTAATGTTCCAGCGAAAGTTGCCCCACAGAGTGAACGCTAGCAGCAGCACGGTGTAGAGAAGGATCGAAATATGCGGTGTGTGAAATTTGGGATGGATGCGCGCGAAGAGAGCGGGGAAGTCGCCGCGCTCAGCGAGGGCAAAGGTGAGCCGCGGGGTATGCAGCATGTTGGCGCTGAGATAGCCATAGATGGAGACCAGCGCGCCTAGGGAGATGGCTGCAGCCGCTCCGGCCCCAAAGATGTGAAACGCTGATTCCGCCAGCGGCTTTTGCGTGGATGCGGGATCGGCGAGCGTGCCGCTGACGACGACTTGAATCAGCGAGTAGATGACCGCGACCACCGCGAGGCCAATGAGGAGCGCGAAGGGTGCATCACGGCGCGGATCGCGTATTTCGCCGGTGGCAAGCAGGACGGCTTCAAAACCGCCATAAGCATAGACGAGAACGAGCGTGGCTTCGAGCCAATCGGTGGCGGTGACGGCATGGGTGAGGGGTACGGGCGTGACGCTGCCGTGGATTTTCATCCAGATTAGTCCCGCGACGACGAAAACAACCAGCAGGGAAACTTTTGTGGCGGTAAAGAAATCGCTGACGCGCGCTCCTGACTTTACGCCGATGTAGTTGAAGGTAGCGAGGATAGCCACCAGCGCCGTGAGAATGGCGGCGCGGTAAAGCGGCTGCGTCGCTCGCGGAAGGATTTGCCCGAGATAGGTGGTAAAGAGATTTGCGGTGCCGGATCCAGCGGCCAGGCGCGAGAGCCAGGTGAGCCAAGCGATTTGGATGCCGATGAAGCGGCCTTGCGTTTCGCGAGCGTAAAGATAAGGGCCGCCGCTTTCGTGGAATTGCGAAGCGACTTCGCTGAGCGTGCCGGCAACGACGGCCATTCCGACGCCGGCAATGAAGTACGCGATGGGAGCATGCTTGCCGAGATGCGTAGAGACGACCGAAGGCAGGCCAAAGATGCCGCTGCCGATGATCGAGTTGATCATCAGCGCGGTCAGGCTGGCGCGGCCGATGCTGCGAACCAGAGATTGACTATCGGAAATGGGCAAGCGATCCTCGGCGCATGGCGAAAAATCGCGACAGCGTAACACACTCCAAGTTTCGCCGAGTTGGTCTGTTACAATCGGCGCGTCGCATGCCTACAAGCTCATCTCTTTTTTCGCGCAATCTTCGAAAATCATTTCCGCTCGCCATTCGTGGCGAGGGGTGCTGGATTTACACTGCCGACGGCCGGCGGCTGCTGGACGCCTCAGGGCAGGCGGCGGTGGTCAGTATCGGGCATGGCGTCGGCGAGATCGCCCGGGCCATGGCGGAGCAGGCCTCGCGGATTGCGTTTGCGCATACCTCACAATTTCATTCGCAGGCCGCGGAGAAGCTTGCGGAGCGATTGCTGCAGTTGGCGCCCGGGAATTTCCGTCGTGGCGGGCTCGCTTATTTTACGTCGGGCGGGTCGGAGGCGACGGAAACGGCGATCAAGCTGGCCCGGCAGTTTCATCTGGAAAGCGGACAAGGGTCGAGATATCGCGTGGTGTCGCGACGCCAGAGTTATCACGGGAGCACGCTGGGCGCGATGACCGTCAGCGGCAATGTGGCGCGGCGCATGCCGTATGCGCCGATGCTAGCGGAGTGGGGGCACGTGGCGCCGTGTTTCTGCTATCACTGCGAATTCGGGTTGGATTGCGCGGATTGCGGCGTGGCTTGCGCGGCGGATCTGGATTCCTTTTTGGAGAAAGACGGCGCGCGGGACGTCGCTGCGTTCATTTTTGAGCCGGTCGTGGGCGCAACGCTGGGAGCTGCGGCGCCTCCCGATGGATACGCGCAACGCATCGCGGAAATTTGCCGGACGCGCGGAATCTTGTTGATCGCGGATGAAGTGATGAGCGGGATGGGGCGCACCGGCAGGGCCTTTGCGGTGCAGCATTGGGGCGTGGAGCCGGACTTGATTTTGGTGGGCAAGGGTGTGGGCAGCGGCTATGCGCCGTTGGGCGCCGTGCTGGTTTCGGCGCGAGTCGCGGAGGTGTTTGCGCGCGGGTCCGGAGCTTTTCAGCACGGATTTACGTATCAGGCGCATCCGGTGGCGACGGCAGCGGGGAATGCGGTGCTGGATTACATCGAAGCGCATAGATTGTTCGAACGCGTGGAGTCGGCCGCTGCGGATCTGAGGTCGCGATTGGCGCGGCTGGAGTCGCATTCGAATGTAGGGGAAGTGCGTGGGCTGGGAATGCTGATCGGCGTGGAATTTGTGAAGGATAAGTCGACGCGCGAGCCGTTCGCAAAGGCCGAGCGGATTGCAGAGCGCGTGCGTCAGGCGGCGCTGGAAGAAAATGTGCTGACCTATCCTACGCAGGGATGCGTAGACGGCGAGCGGGGCGACCATATCCTGCTGGCGCCGCCGTTTATCGTGATGCCGGAGGAATCGGAGTTAATCGCGAGGGCACTAGGAGCGGCGATTACGAAAGTGTTTGATTCGATTTAACGCCGGAGTCTTAATACACTCTAAAGCTTCGATGATTTGTTGTGGTCGCTCGAACCTTGGAGAGAAAACGAATGCGCCTTACTTTGGCCGGAATCATTTTGTGCGCGAGTGCGTTTGTGTTCGGTGTCGGCGTATTTATAGCCGGCGGCCAGGAGGCGGCCCATGGGAAGCCCCGGGCGCGGGATCTCGGCGTGCCGTTTGATGGAACGCCGGGACCGTTGAATGCCATCACCGACGTGGCGGGCGTGACCGTCGGACATACGACGCTGATTTCCGGGGAAGGGAAGTTGCTCGTCGGCAAAGGACCGGTCCGGACGGGCGTCACCGCGGTGATGCCGCGCGGCAAGGATTCCGCGAACAACTCTTATTTCGCGGGATGGTGGAGTCTGAACGGGAACGGCGAGATGACCGGCACGACATGGGTGGAGGAGTCCGGATTTTTGCAGGGACCGGTGATGATCACGAACACCCACAGCGTTGGCGTGGTTCGCGACGCGGTGATTGAGTGGCGCGTGAAACATGGAAAACCGGAGCCGGACGGGTATTGGTGGTCGCTGCCGGTGGTCGCGGAAACCTATGACGGATATTTGAACGATACCAACGGATTTCACGTCAAGCCGGAGCACGCGTTTCAGGCCATCGAGGCTTCGCATGGCGGGCGCGTCGAAGAAGGGAATGTCGGCGGCGGAACGGGGATGATCTGCAACGGATTCAAGGGCGGAATCGGAACCGCTTCCCGCCGTGTGGACGTGAAACGTGCGGGCGCGTACACAGTGGGCGTGCTGGTGCAGTGCAATTATGGCACGCGGGATGTCTTGCGCATCGCCGGAATTCCAGTGGGGCGGGAGATCGCGACCGAAGATCCGTATGCATCCACACGATTCGCAGGCGAAGATCGCGGGTCGATCATCGTGGTCGTGGCCACCGATGCCCCGTTGATAGGACAGCAGCTAAAGCGATTGGCGCGGCGCGTGTCGCTGGGACTAGGGCGGAACGGAAGCATTTCTGGCGATGGGTCGGGTGACATTTTTATCGCGTTTTCGACGGCGAATCCGGGCGCGGCAGCCACCAATCACGTTGTGGATCTGAAGATGCTGCCGAACGACATGCTGGGACCGATTTTTGCGGCGACCGTGCAGGGCACTGAGGAAGCCATCATCAATTCGATGGTGGCGGCGGAAACGATGGTGGGGATCGACAATCATCGAGTTCGCGCCTTGCCGCAAGATCAGCTGCGAGCGGTGTTGAAGAAATACAATCGATTGTCGCAGTAACGCTCACCAAGTCCAAGCCGAACCGCTGTCTGTTATGACGCATCCAATACCGATCGTGCGCGGCGGGAAGCTTACACTCCTGAAACGAACGGTGAGCCAGTTGCTGCCGGGAATATTCGTGTGCTTGCTGGCAGCGGGTTGCTCAAATCCGCAAAAGCACGATACGCGAATTGCAATCACGCATGCGAACGTGATCGACGCGACCGGTTCGCCCATTCAACGAAACATGACGGTCATCTTAGCGGGCCAGAAGATCGCGCAGATCGCGGAGTCGGCACAGGTCACCGTTGATCGCGAAACTTTGGTCATCGACGCCTCGGGAAAATTTCTGATCCCCGGGCTGGTGGATTCACACGTGCACTTGACCGGATCGGGAGAGCCGAATGGCAGCAGGGAATTCATCCTGCCGCTGCTGGTGGCCCACGGCATTACCACGGTGCGGGATATGGGTGGATATCTCGAATCGCTGAAGCCCCTGCGCGACGATATCAAGCGCGGGAAGCGCATTGGGCCTGAAATGTTTTTCGCCGGGCCGTATCTCGATGGCAGTCCGCCATCGTTCGAACCGTCCCTGGTGGTCACCAACGCAACGCAGGCGGCCGAAGATGTGCGCACTCTGGTGCAGCAGGGAGTTGATTTCATCAAGGTGCAGTCGATTTTGGGGCGCGACGCATACTTTGCGATTGCGGCGGCCGCGAAGCGCGAGAAGATTGCGTTTGTCGGGCACGTTCCAGATCGCGTGGTCGCCGCGGAGGCTTCCGACGGGGGGCAGAAAAGCATCGAGCACCTCACCGGAGTGCTGCGAGCATGCGCCAGCGACGAGCCGCGGCTCATGCGCGAGCAAATGCAGGCGCGGCCGAAGGGCGCTACACCTTCGGAAGCGCACGCGAGAGAATTTGCGTGGCAGCGCGAGCTGTTGGCGACCCAATCGGAACCAATGACCGCGAAATTGATCGCGACGTTTGTCCGCAATGCGACCTGGCAGACACCCACGCTGATTTTGCTGCGCGAAGACGCTTTCCCGTCGGTGCAGGCGCGGTCGGCTACGGAAGACTCTTTGAGGTTCGTTCCGAGATCGATCGTCCAGAAATGGAAGCAAGCCGCCGAGGCGCAAGACAAGTTCGCATCGCCGGCGGAATTTGCGCTGCGAGAGAAACTTTTCGCCAGGTCGCTGGAGGTAGTGGAGCAGATGGAAAAAGCCGGCGTAGCGATTCTGGCAGGGACGGACACGGCCGCGCCTTACGTGGTTCCTGGAATGGGATTGCACGTGGAGTTGGGCTTGCTGGTTCAGGCGGGGCTGACGCCTCTACAGGCCCTGCAGGCCGCTACGAAACGCCCGGCGGAGTTCTTGGGGAAATCGGAGACGCAAGGAACGATCGAACGCGGGAAATTCGCGGACCTCGTGCTGCTGGACGGCAATCCGCTCGACAACATGGGGAACATCGGCAGGATCCGGGCGGTCTTTGTTCGCGGAAAATTGTTGGACCGCCAGGCGCTGGACGATATGCTCGAATCAGTCGAAAAATTTGCCCGCGAAAACTAGGTTCGGCAGTCTCGATGTTTCGCACGGTGCAGCGCAACCATCCTGCCTGCGATAGGGCAACCGAGCCTGAGCCGCAGCCGCATTGCCGACAGCTTCAGTCGATAGGGACGCCGGTTTTGCGCGCGGGGTTGAAAAATGGCAGCGGCACCACTTTCGCCGACACCGTGTGACGAACGGCTTCCACCGTCATTTCCATATTCAACGTTGTGCCGATCGTGGCCTGATGGCGCTCGACGCTCGCAAGCGCGATCATTTTTTTCAGCGTCGGCGACCACGTCGTCGACGTAGCCTTGCCGACCACGCGGCCGCCGCGATAGATCGGGACCGCGACGCGTGAGGCCATGCTGGGAACCTGCGGCGCCATTCCCATTTTGTCGAACAGCGCTTCCACCTCATTCCAGTTGATTTCCAGCCCCACCAGCGCGCGCGCGGCTCCTTTCTTTGCTTCAGCGGCCAACGCGTCACGTCCCACGAAATTGTCCTTCTTCAGGTCGACCAGTTTGCCCAGGCCAATTTCCGCCGGGGAATATTTCTGTGAATCGATCACCGCCTTCTTGCTCGAGGTGTAGTCCACTTCGATCAGGATCAGCCCGGCCTCGATGCGCGCCACATCGAGGGCGATCATTCCGGCCGCGTGAATGTCGAAGACTTCGCCTTCGTTCATCAACTTATCCCACACGCGCAGGGCATCTTTCCATGGAACCCAGATCTCGAACCCGAGATCGCCGGTGTATCCGGTGCGCGAAATGTCGACGTTAACACCTGAAATCTTTCCGCGTGTGACCCGAAAATATTTCAGGTTGGCGATATTCGCCTCCGCAGCCGCCATCAGCAGTTTGCCCGAAGTTGGCCCCTGCAGCGCCAGCGCCGCAACCTGCTCGGAAATATCCTCGATCCTCACATCCAGGCCGAGCGCGTTCTGCTGGAACCAGCGCAGGCTGGGATCAGCGGCCGTCCAGCGATACTCGTTCTCACCCAGCCGCGTGATCGTGCCGTCGTCGATCACTTTGCCTTCGGGATCGCACCAACAGCAATAGATGACCTGATCGACGCTGACCTTGTTGATGTCCCGCGAGATCACGCGATTGACGAATTTAGTCGCGTCGCGGCCGGTGATTCGGTATTTGAACAGCGGCGAAATGTCGATGAGCGCGGACGAATTGCGGATGGCGTTGTACTCATGCTCGTGATGCATCTCATAAACGCCGACGGTGTAGTAGCCCGACCATTCGCGATAGTTCAGGCTCTCGCACAGCGCCATCGTTCGTTCGTGAAATGCAGTTCCGACCGGCACAGGAAGTCCTCCGCGGCAAACGCAGCGAAATTATAGAAGGCCAGATGAGGTCACAGCAAGGGACGCCCGCCGGATATCATTTTCGACTACGGATTGTTGCCTGCCGCGGCTTGCGTTGCCGCAGCCGGGACAACGCAATTGGCCACGCACTTGGAGGCGTACATTTCGATTTCGGCCTTCTTGTGGGGCACCTTGCCGCCAGGTTCGGGGCCGACGATCAGCGCTTGCGGGCCGTCCGCGGCGTTGAAGCTGCACTGAAATTCGAGGTTTTGCACACCGCGCTGCTGGCAACTATTGTTTTCCAGCGCGGTTTCGAGAGCGTCCGTTCTGCCATGGAGCTGGCCGGCGACATTTGACGGAATAATGGCTACCACCATCGGCACAGGAGACTTGATCTTCACACTGACCTGTTCGCCGTCGCGCTCCGGCGTGAATCCGTTATAGACCTTCAGGAATGACGTCAGCTCGTACTTTTCCTTCGCCTGCCGAATCCATTGAAATTCAGGCTGGATGCAATTGCTGACGCAGGCCCAGCGATAATATTGGATATGAATATCGTTCGGTGCCGCGAAGCGGCGCGTCGGCGAGCCTTCGCCGGTGAAAATCGTTGCGATGCCAACGCCGACGGCGTGATCGACCCTGTCGTGCGGATCCAGCACCGCGCCCAAACCGGCAAAAACGGCGCGATCCGGATTGTTGCGCTCATCGCGGATCACCAAAGTCATGGGCTGCGCCGGCAGATCGCAGAGGTAAGTAGTCTTGACGACATGCTCACGCAGACAGAGATAGTTGAGGCTGCCGATTAGCTCCGGCCGCTGCAGCGCGGCGTTCCAATCGTCGGCCGCGGTGAGTGCGATCGTGACCGGCCTCTGTGCTTCAATGTCCACGTGAATGCTGCCGCCCTGTGGTCCGGGACGATACGTGCGGCCGGTGTGATAATTCGCCGGATCCATACGGACCGATTCATCGTTGGCAGGCTGCCAGTCGAAAACCTTACCCTGATCTTGCGCAAATACCGGCGCGGCAATGCCAAGCAGGAGCCCGAGGATACAAATCGCTCGTTTACTCATGGCATCATCTTCGCGGCGGGGCGTGCACGCAGCAATGGAACCAAAGGCCCCGCGCAGCGAACGAGTACCCGTCCGAATGGCCACTTCGAGTGCTTGCCTGTGTCTACCTCTGCCAGTACACTACCCCGGCTTGCGCAACTAGGCATTGGAGCGGCTGCGACGTCGCTGGTTCGGCGTTCAGGGGGAAAACAGCAATGAGCCATTCATCCACGCGACGTGATTTCCTGCGCACCACCGCGGTTGCCGGTGCCGGATTGCTGGTGGCCAGGCCATCGGTCGCGGCCGGCAAGAAAAAAGTGCTGCTGTTCACGAAATCGTCGGGCTTTGAGCACGCGGTGATCAAAGTGGAGAACGGCAAACCCAGCATCATGGAAACGGCGCTGCGCAATTTTTCAGATGCCAACAATTTCGAACTGACCGCCGGCAAGGACGGCCGGATTTTCGACTCCAAGGAATTTCACGATTACGCCGCAGTCGTCTTTTTCACCACCGGCGTCCTGACCGAGGAGGGCACCGACAAGAACCCGCCGATGTCCGAAAAAGGCAAGCAGACGTTGCTCGACTCTATTCACAACGGGATGGGATTTGTCGGAGTTCACGCGGCCAGCGACTCGTTCCACACCCAGCCGGACCCGAAAGATCTCTCAAACCGCTACATTGCCCATGGCGAGAAATCCGATCCTTATCTGAAAATGCTGGGTGGCGAATTCATCCTGCACGGCCGCGACAAAGATCCGCGCCTTCAGACCGCCAACGTGATTATCAATGATCCGAAATTTCCGGGGCTGGAAAGAGTCACCTCGCCGGTCAGCCTCAACGAGGAATGGTATTCCCTCAAAGATTTCGCGCCCGATCTACATGTCATCTGCACTCTGGACACCACCACCATGAACGGCAACGCCTACAAGCGCGCGCCCTATCCAGTGGTCTGGGCGCGCCTGCACGGCAAGGGCAAAGTCTTCTACACCGCGATCGGCGACCGCGCGGAAAATTGGCAAAACGAATTCCACCTGCACCTGCTCGCCGGAGGCATTCGCTGGTCCATGGGTGACGCCACAGCGTCGATCCCGGTGAACCTCAAAACCGCGGCACCCGGCTACGCGGAAATTCCGCCAAAATATCCACCGGACGCGAAGTAAGCCCACTTCACCTGCATCCATCCATCTATATCAAGGCGCGATCTGTTGCCGCAGCTCCCGCCAGATGCATGGATTCTTCCAATAGTCCACATGCGCCACGATCGGAACCGCTGCATCCTTGTCGACCACGTTCTTGATGGCGAACGGTGATGGGTTATCTTTCTCCTGCATACCCGGCAAATCATAAAACCTGAGCGGTCCGGAAATAATGTCATTCCCGGAGTGCACGTTGATCCACTTAAACGTGCGCTTCCGGAATTTCGGATAGCTCTGGATGAGCGGCTGCACCGTGGACGCCAGGCGTTCGCGGATGTGCAGCGAGTCGCTTCCCTGAATCGTGAAAAAGAATGCTGTTTTGTTCAGCGGCGAACCAAAAGTGACCATCGTTCGCGTCCGGCTCGCGACGCCCAGCTGATTCTTATTCAGCCAGTCGTCCAGCATTAGACGATTCAGCGTGTCGTAGGCGATGACTGATCCCAGGGAGTGCCCCACGATCGCGATGTGTTCGTAGAGGAATTCCTGCGAGTTCGGCTTGAACGCGAGATAAACGGCGGACGCAACTGTTCGGGCGGCTTCCTTGACCTTCGTCCTCACTTCGTCGAACCGATTCAGCTTGTTCGAGGTGACGTAGATGGCCACGTCGCCGACATACTGGACCATCACGCCGCGAACCTTTGCGCTCAGCGCGATCAGAAAGGGCCACACCCACCAGGACTTGTAAACAAAACTCAGCACGTGCGGCAACCACGTCCAAGGATCGCGGTGGAACCAGATCCATGCGGGACCCAGGACCGCGATCACGTGCACCGGATACGAAAGCACAAACAGCGCGATCAGGAACCGGTTCTCCACTGGCTCTGATCCTTCCGATCGCGAGAATGCGCGACCCATCAACGCCACCATGCTCAGCGCGATGCACGCAAAAATCACCAGCGTCGCAAAACCCTGCAGCGGCTGTGTGGGCACCCGAGCCAGGTCTCCAAACCGGTTTTGCACCCGGCCTAGCAATTCGGGGCGCGTAAACACCAGCATGAGCGCGGACGTCTTCAGGATGGTTGTCAGCGTGCCCATAAATCCAAGCCAACTCAGAATCGAGATGAGGCGCCTCTGCCATCGCGAGAGGTTTCGAGGTTTGGCGAGAGAGCCCAGGAACAGCAGCACGCCGAAGCTGAAGGCTACCGCGGTCATGCAGCTGGCCAGCGCCGCTAGCGCCTCCCAATGATCGTGTAACACATCGAATGCGCTGATGTTGAGTTGCGCCGCCGCTGCCGCGGCAATTACGCCGTTGATCGCCGTAAGCGCCGCGAGCGTCGCCAGCGTCAGACCGATCCACACCGCCGTGCGCAGGCGAATCTTGAAGAGCGCCATGCCGCCGAACATCGCGCGATTGAAATCGCGGAAGGAGTTCATCAGCCCGCGCGTGCCGCCATCCCATAGGAAGCTGACCACATCGGTCAGATTTGCTACTCCTTCGGTCTTTGGCGACCAATAGGATTCGTATAGATGTAACTCGTAGTCCCCGTGTTCTCCCGTCACGTCCAGCTCAACGCGCTGCAAGACTTCTTTGCCAATTCTCACCGTGCGCAGGCGCGGCGTTGGAGCAGGCTGCGGCGCATTTAGCTCCCGAAAGGACTGCAGGAGGCCGTTTGTGAGGCTGTCGAGCGTCTCGAATGGAACCTGCTGGCCCATCCCGTGCACAATCCAAACGGCGCGCGTATCTCGCTGGGTGCCGCGCGTCAAACTGGATTGGTGGGCGCGCTCGGATGGGCGAAATTTGCGCGAGTCATAGTCTGAAGCTTGCGGTCTCTCCTTTTGTGCGTCATCCCAGTCCTCGGCATAACGCGCAGACCTTTCGCTGCGGACGGATTTGGAGGGCGCATCGCTCTTCGCGGTATCGTTGGAGGGCTCTCCGTCGATCGGGAAAGCCTCATACGAAATGGGCTCGGCTATCTCGTATCCGAGTTTCTGTACATCGACTTCGGTGCCGCCCGGACGGGACATGGGGCAAATAGCCTCCGAAATTTTCGCCGAGCCTATGTCTTAGTGCCCGGGCTGTTAAGATACTCTCTGCAAAAGGGCGAAGCTATCGTATCCCGCGACTGGGGTCTGCTTGTACCTCCCTCGCTGCTCCCGGTACAATGTCCAATCTTCCACCGCAGCTTCTTCTTCTCATTGCGGACTCACGGCGGAGTTATACCGATGGCGCAGCACTATGACGTAATCGTGATCGGCGGCGGGCACAACGGCCTGGTCAATGCTGCGTATCTGGCGAAGGCGGGCAAAAAAGTCCTCGCGCTGGAACGCCGCCACGTTTTGGGTGGCGCCGCGGTCACTGAAGAGATCATTCCCGGCTTTCTTTTCTCGGAATGCTCCTACGTAGTCTCGCTTTTGCGCCCTGAAATCATTCGCGAGCTTGACCTTCCGCGGCATGGACTGGAAATTCTGCCCCTCGATGGCACCTTTTCCCCGATGCTCAATGGCGATTACCTGTGGCGTATGAACGATCATGCACGCACCCAGCGCGAGATTCGCCGGCACTCGCGGCTCGACGCCGAAGCCTACGACGAATTCTCGAAAATGATGACTCCGATGTGCCGCTTCGTGAAGCCGCTGCTGTCGATGATCCCGCCGGATCCCACGACGCTGCATCCGCGCGATCTCAAACAGCTCCATTTTCTGATGCAGCGCTTCCGCTCGCTCTCCTCGGACGAGCGTTACACGCTTGTTCAGCTCATGACCATGAGCGCCGCGGATTTTCTGGATCAGTGGTTCGAGACCGACGTCCTCAAGGCCACCATGTCGGCCTCCGGCATTATCGGCACGTTCCTGGGCATTCGCTCGCCGGGCACGGCGTATGTCTTGCTGCACCACTACATGGGCGAGATTGACGGCGCGTTTCGCTCTTGGGGATTCAGCCGCGGCGGCACCGGTGCGATTTCCAACGCCATCGGCGCGGCCGCGCGCGAGGCCGGTGTCGAAATTCGTACGCAGGCCGCAGTGGACAAAATTCTGATCAAGAACGGCCGCGCAACTGGTGTGGCGCTGAAATCTGGAGAGGAAATTTCCGCAGGCGTCGTTTCCTCCAGCGTCGATCCGCATCTCACCTTCGAAAAATTCATCGAACCCAACGATCTACCTTCCGATTTTCTCGCCAGCGTTCGCCGTTATAAATACCGCGGCTCTTCCGGCAAAGTGAACGTGGCACTCGACGCTCTGCCCGACTTCAGGTGCATGCCTGGCCCCGGCGCGCACCTTCGTGGCGCGATTTCGATTTCACCGGGCATCGAGTATATGGAGCGCGCCTACGATGACGCGAAGTACGGTCATTTTTCGCGCCGTCCATACATCGACATGGTCATTCCCAGCCTTACTGATCCCAGCGTCGCGCCGCCGGGCAAGCATGTGCTCTCGTGCTTCGTGCAGTACGCGCCGTACAAGCTCGCCAAAGGTACCTGGGACGATCAGCGCGACGCCTTCGGCGACACCGTCGTCAACACCATTGCCGAGCATGCTCCCAACATCAAAAAAATTGTCGTCGGCCGGCAAGTGCTGACGCCGCTCGATCTGGAGCGCGAGTTTGGCCTGACCCAGGGCAATATCTTTCAGGGCGAACTTTCGCTCGAGCAGCTTTTCTTCCTGCGGCCCGTACCTGGCTGGGCCTACTACCGCACCCCGATCGACAACCTTTATATGTGCGGCTCCGCCACTCACCCCGGCGGCGGCATCATGGGCGCGCCAGGGCGCATCGCCAGCCAGGTGATTCTCAAGGATTGGCAGAAAATCTCCGCAGCCAGGCACCCGGGTAAGTCGGGCGCGACACCGCGCACCCAGACGCCGAAATCGGCAGACTTCGTCGAGCCCGTGCCACCACCGGTCCCTGAGCCCGCGGTTGAATCCGCTTCCCCCTCATCGCACAACCGCGAGAAAAACTGACCATGCCCATCGGACAGCACGTGGTGTTCATCGGTGGCGGTCACAATGCGCTGGTGGCCGCGTTTTATCTCGCCAAGGGCGGATTCAAGCCGCTCATCCTCGAGCGCCGAGAAATAGTCGGTGGCGGCGCCATCACCGAGGAATTTCATCCCGGCTTTCGCGTTTCCACACTGGCGCACACCGTTGGCCCGCTTCGCTCCGACGTCGCGCGCGACATGCAACTCGAGCGCTTCGGCCTCCACCTCTACGATCCCGACCCACGCGTTTTCGCGCCGACCCCCGACGGCAAGGCCCTGCTGTTCTACAACGATCACGCTAAGACCGCCGGCGGCATGGCGCATCTCTCCGCCAAAGACGCCGCCAACTACACGAAATTCGCCGACGCGCTCGAGCACGTCGCCGAAGTCTGCGCGCAGATTGCCTCGATCACGCCCCCAGACATCGAATCGCCTTCGCCCAAGGATCTCTGGAATCTTTTCAAGACTGGCCGCAACGTCCGCGGCCTCGGCAAAGACGGCATCTTCAATCTGCTGCGCTGGGGCCCCATGGCTGCCGCAGATTTTGCCGCGGAATTTTTCGACACGGAATTGATTCGCGCAGTGGTCGCTGCGCGCGGTATTTTTGGCACCGCGCTCGGCCCCTGGTCTGCCGGCAGCACCGCGGTGTTGCTGCTGCGCGCCGCCGCCGATCCCCATCCCGTTGGACCGGCGAGATTTCCACGTGGCGGCCTGGGGGCGTTCACACGCGCGCTAGCCGACGCAGCTCGCCAAGCTGGTGTCGAAATCCGCACCGATTCGCACGTGCAGCAAATTCGCATCAAGAACGGTGCCGTCAATGCCGTGATCCTCGTCGACGGCGAAGAAATCGCCACCGAGGCGGTTGTTTCCGGCGTCGATCCCAAGCGCACTTTCTTCAACCTTGTGGATCCCTCGCAGCTCGATCCGACATTCGCACTGCGCATTCGAAACATCCGCGCCGCCGGCACCGTTGCCAAGGTCAATCTCGCGCTCGGCGTCTTGCCCGTTTTTCCTGCGCTCACCGACGCCATCGCGCCCGACGGCTTCATCAAGGCGCTCTCGGGCCGCATCCATATCGGACCCGAGATCGATTATCTCGAACGCGCCTTCGATGCTTCGAAATACGGCCAGCTCTCGTCCGCGCCCTATTTGGACGTCACCATCCCCACGCTGCTCGATCCGTCGCTCGCGCCCGAAGGCAAGCATGTGCTCTCCGCCTACGTTCAGTTCGCCCCTTACAAACTGAAAAGCGGCGACTGGAGCAACAAGCGCCAGGAACTCGGCGAGACCGTCGTCGAAACGCTTTCCATCTACGCGCCCGGTATCACCGAGCTCATCGAATCCATGCAGGTCATCACTCCACACGATCTGGAGGCCGCCTACGGATTCACCGGCGGCCACGTTTTCCACGGCGAACTCGCTCTCGATCAGCTTTTCACCATGCGCCCGGTCCTCGACTGGGCCCGCTACCAAACGCCGATCCGCGGCCTCTATCTCTGCGGCTCCGGCACGCACCCCGGCAACGGCCTGACAGGCGCATCCGGGGCCAACGCCGCGCGCGAAATCATTCACTCGCTGCGCTGAGCTAGTTGCAGCCTCGCCAACTGCCGCGTATCTCGCCCTCGGATTCTGCTAATGTGAGGATGTGTGCATGCGTGCAATAGACGCCCGCGGTGAAAACCGGGACCTGCTGTGATCGGGCCAGCCGGAACCATGGAATGCCTACTCGACGCCAAGCACTGAAATCGTTTTCGGCCGTTGGATCGCTTGCTTTGGCCACGGGTTTGTACACCTGGCAGGTCGAGCCGCACTGGCTTGAATTCACGTTCCCCGCGTTGCCGGTTTGCGGTTTGCCGGCTTCGCTCGAAGGGTGCACCCTTGCGCAAATCAGCGATACCCATGTCGGTCCGCGCGTGGACGACGCTTACATTCTCGAATCCTTCCGGCGAGTGCGGCAACTCGTTCCCGACTTTGTGATTTATACTGGAGACTGGATCACCTACCGTGGTGCGCGCGAACTGGAACATCTTCAGCGCATCTCCCCAGAGCTGCCTCACGGACGCATCGGCACCATCGGAATTTTGGGAAATCACGACTACGGTTTCGGCTGGAGCATGCTCGATGTAGCGGATCGCGTCAGCGCCATCGTGCGCAACGCAGGAGTGACGCTGCTTCGCAACGAGGCGGTGACCATCTCCGGACTGCAGTTCGTCGGACTGGAAGATTTGTGGAGCCCTGTTTTCGATCCCGGGGAGATCATCATCAAGAAGAGTGGGGATGCCTCCACGATCGTGTTGTGCCACAATCCGGACACCGCGGATGAGTCGGTGTGGGGCCAATACGAAGGCTGGATCCTTTGCGGTCATACTCACGGAGGTCAGTGCAAACCTCCGTTCCTGCCGCCGCCTTTGCTCCCGGTCAAGAATAAACGCTACACCTCTGGCGAGTTCGCACTATCCGGGAACCGTCGCATGTACATCAGCCGTGGGGTTGGCCATTTGCTGCAAGTTCGTTTCAACGTCCGCCCGGAGATTCCCGTTTTTCGACTGCAAGCTTCGGGTTAGCTGCGTCGCGGTAAATCAAGTTCCAGTCTCCTCCCCGAATCGCTTTCGCCGCCGTCTTTCTGCTAAATTACCCGCGCTCTCATGACCGAAATAGATCGCGCCAGACTGAACCAGCTTCACACTCGAGAGACCCAGCGATTCATCTCCGATCATCCACAGTCCGCCGCCCACTACCAGCGCGCCCAGTCCTCGCTGCTCGGTGGCGTCCCCATGAACTGGATGAAGAAATGGGCCGGCCCTTTCCCGATCTTCGTGAAATCCGCGCAGGGTGCGCACTTCACCGATGTCGACGGCCGCGACTACATCGACCTCTGCCTCGGCGACACCGGCGCGATGACCGGTCACTCGCCGCCAGTTGTCGCCGACGCCATCGCCCGCCGCGTCCGCGAAGGCATCACCCTGATGCTTCCGACCGAAGACTCCCTCTGGGTCGGCGAAGAACTCCGCCGCCGCTTCGGCCTTCCATTCTGGCAATTCACGCTGACCGCCACCGACGCCAACCGCTTCGCCATCCGCATCGCTCGCGAAATCACCCAGCGCCCGAAAATTCTCGTCTTCAACTTTTGCTATCACGGCACCGTCGACGAATCCTTCGCTACCATCATCGACGCCACCACGAGCGCCGTCGGCCCGCGCCGCGGCAACATCGGCCCGCCGGTCAATCCCGCCGAGACCACCCGCGTCGTCGAGTTCAACGATCTCGCCGCCCTCGAATCGGCCCTCAAGCACAACGATGTCGCCTGCGTCCTCGCCGAGCCCGCCATGACCAACGTCGGCATCATCCTCCCCGACGACGGCTACTGGCGCGCCGCCCGCGAACTCACCCGCCGCTACGGTTCACTCCTCATCGCCGACGAAACCCACACCATTTGTGCCGGCCCCGGCGGGTGCACCCGCGAATGGACGCTCGATCCCGATCTCCTGGTCTTTGGCAAGCCGATCGGCAGCGGCATCCCTGGTGCTACCTACGGCTGCACCGAAGAAGTAGCCCAGCGCATCTCCGCCCGCATTCATTTGGAAGATTGCGACGTCGGTGGAATTGGCGGCACTCTCGCCGGCAATGCGCTCTCACTCGCCGCCATGCGCGCCACGCTAGAGCATGCGCTCACACCCGCAGCCTTCGAACATATGATCCCGCTCGCGGAGCGCTTCGCCGACGGCGTCGCCGCGCAAATCCGTGCCACGCAACTGCCCTGGAGCGTCACGCGCCTCGGCTCCCGAGTTGAATACACCTTCACGCAGCACCCCCCGCGCAACGGCGCCGAATCCTACGCCGCCTCTGATTTCGAACTCGAGCGCTTCCTCCACCTTTACGCGCTCAACCGCGGCGTCCTGCTCACGCCCTTCCACAACATGGCCCTGATGTGTCCCGCCACAACGGAATACGACATCGACGCCCACACCAGCATCTTCTCCGAAGCCGTCCGTGAGCTCACGGCCTGATCGGATTGTGGGCGCCCATAATGTGGGTATTGTGACTGCGTGAAAGCCGGTTTCGTCACCGCCGCCGCGCCGAACTAGCTCGGCTTCTTCACTGCTGGCTCAATCTGCGCAATCTGTTCCTTCACAAGATCGAGATTCGGCCCCGGCGGGAAATACGTCAGGCAATTCTTCAAATGTGCCAGCGCGCCCGCGTAATCCATCTTCTTGACTAGCACCACCGCCAGTAGTTGCTCGGTGTTCTGTTGCTCGTGTAGTGGATCCATCGCCAGCGCTTTGGTGGCTGAGGATTCCGCCACTCCCATATCGTTCAACTGAAAATTTCCCAGCGCGTTGTAATACCACAGCAGCGCCGTTCCCCGAGGGTCGAGATCCAGCGCACGCTTCGTCTCATCCACAACCTCCTGCCACTTCTGCCCCTGGCTCGCCAGCAACGCCAGTTGCACGTGCGGGGAAACATATCTTGGATCGGCCTCCGCAGCCTTGCGGAACACATTCGCGGCTTCCGTCGGATTGCTCCCTTCCTGCAGCCGCCCCATCTGATACCACGCCTCGGCAAACAGCGGATACTCCTGCACCGCCTTCTGTAGTTCTTTCATTGCATTGGCAGGCTTGTTCTCCAGCCACGCCGCCCGCGCTTTTTCGAACGCTTTCGCTGCATCTTTAGGAGCGCTCGCCGTCGTGCTGCTTACCGCGCTGCCACCGGAATTCTCCTCGCGCGTTAGCTTGATCGTGCCGATGTTCGTGCTGTCGGTCAGGCCGCGGTTTGCGATCGCCAGCGTGCTCGAATTGAAACCCGGCAGCACCGCTTGCACATCACATCCCAGGTACTGCCATCCGGCCGGTTTGGGATCGGCCTTCACCGTATTCGGCCCGCGATCGTCGACGGAATTGATCGCGAAAAATCCCTTCCCGTCCGTGTTCGTTGTGTACTTTTCTTTTCCATCGCACACCACGGTTACCGTAATCGGATCCCACGGGACTGACCCGCCTGTCACCGTAACATTGCCCGTCAGCCGATCCCCGGCTCGCCCCATTTTGTGCAATGTGTCCAGGTCCCGATTCATCATTTTTGCCGGATCCACGGTCGCTGGCGGTGAAGAAGACGTCGAACCTCCACTTCCCGTCGAGCTGCCTCCTGTTTTCGTTGCTTGCGCAAAAACCGGCGCTTGCAGCGCCACGAACGTCAACACCAACGCCAGAATCTTCATGCTCACGTTCGTCTCCTCTCGTCTTTCATCCCCTGGTCTTTCGCCATCGTCTAGGCCCGCGCCGCCTTCGCCGCTGCCTGTATCACCGTCTTCTTCATGCGGTTCTCGCCCGCCCAATACAAGCTGATTTCATGCCCATCCGGATCGTTCAGATACGCGTGCCGCCAGCCCCACGGCATCATCCTCGGCATCTGCGTGATATAAAAATTCTTCTGCTGCAGCTTCCGGCAAAAGTCATCCAGCTCGCGAATTTCGAAATACAACCGCACTCCGTCGCTCGTCACCGGCGCTCCCGGCGCCGCTTGATGCAGCGCGATTGTTCCCTCTCCCCCGGGAGCCCGCAGCCGCGCGTACACCGACTGGTTTTCGTGGCGAAAATCCTCGATCACTTTGAATCCCAGAAGGTCGCGATAAAAAAGAATCGCCTTACCCACGTCTCGCGCATAAATCATGGCGTGATTGAAGCTGAGCTTCGCGCCCAGATCCGCCTCGGCGGCGCCGATCTTCGTCTTCGGGGCTGCCGATTTTGCCTTCGCCCGCGCAGTGCCGCCTTTTTTCGCTGCGCTCTTTTTGGTTTTTGCTTTTTTCATGGAGTCACCACGCTCACATATACGCAAACTGCGTTGCGGACCCCAAGTATTCTCCCGTCAACTACCGCTGTCAACGTTGGCCCGCATTTGGCGGTAGACTGATCTCGCCAAAGATCGCCGCTTTTCTGGAGTCGCGGATGCGTAAACTGCTTGGCCTGATGGGTAAGATTTTTGGATTATCGCTGGCCGCCATCGTTCTGGCGTCGCTCGCATCGCGAGACGCCGCCGCCACCCGCGATCCTGATCCGGCCCCCATCCGCGACATCGTGCAGAAATACATGGACGCCCGCGACCATCAGGACGCCCATGCCCTCGAATCTCTCTTCACCGCCGACGCCGATCAACTCGTCTCCTCCGGCGAATGGCGCAAGGGCCGCGACGCCGTCGTCCGCGGCACCCTCGCCAGCTCCCGCAACATCGGCGGCCAGCGCACCATCACCGTGGAGTCTGTCCGGTTTCTCTCCAAGGAAGTCGCTCTAGCCGACGGCCGCTACGAACTCACCGGCCTGGTGGGTGGCGAAACCCGCAAAATGTGGACCGCTCTGCTCGTCATCCACACGCCAGAAGGCTGGCGCATCGCCGCCATCCGCAACATGCTCCCCGCCCCGCCAGCCCCAACAAAGTGACTCTCAATTCTCACGATGAGCAAATCCTGTCATCCCGACCGCAGCAGCCCGCTTTTTCCTGCGCTCGCCAATTTTCTGTAGGACAACGACGAGCGCGGGCTGCGCAGTGGGGGGACCGTGGCGCAATCACTACACGACGCAATTCGACGAGATATTTTCGCTCCCGATCCTCACGGCAAAATCTCCACATCCATCACATGAAACACCACCGACCCGGGGTTCATGATCCGGTGCGTATAAGGCGTCTTCGTTCCCGCCCGAAATCCCACCGACCCATGTGTAATCGGCCGCTCCGTCCAATCCTCTCCCGGATTCTGATTCTTCAAAGTAGTGTCCGCCAGCAACACCGCCACATTGTCCAGCGAATGCGTATGGAACAAAGTCATCTCGCCCGCCGGGACCAGCACATCCAGCAATCGCAAGTATTGATTCTCGAACACCACATGATGATGCGGCTCACGTTCCACCGGTACCGGATCGTTCTCCGTCCCATTACCCGCTACCGGAGCCTTGTTCGGCGGCTTCACTTCCACGCCCACCGTCTTTGAAAGCTTGAATTCAATCTCAATGTTCTCCATCCGCTCGTCCGACAAATTCTCGATCTGGTGCGTCACCGCGTCGCCCCAATAATATTCATGCGCCGCGCGCTCGGAAGTCTTTGCCGCCCCGTCTGGCGCAATGCTCCGCGTGTGGTTCTTCGTCAAAGTCACCACAAATCGCCCCGCATGGCTGTGCATCGCCGATTTCTGGTGCGGCGCATACGACACCCGCACCACGCGAATCTGCTCGTTTTCAAACTCCACCTTCGCAACTCCCGCGCCCGCCGCCCCAGCACTATCCTGTGTCTGTGCCATCATCGCCGTCCCCGGCAGCAGCAAACCCACAACCAAAATCCCTGCCAGCTCAATTTTCATGAGGTCCCTTCGCGCTTTTCGGCGCACGTCTGTCAGCACGATCGCTCGAGAGGCGCAAGTATCATCATGCCTCTCACGCGCTGTCAAGACTGCGCGAACCGGCCGGTCTCAAGAACGCCCGGATCATGTAGCGGGTTCAAACGTCTAAGAAATCACGCACTTCGGGTGTTACACTGCGAGCAACTGAGACACTTACTCACCTATGGCCTTGGCCAGCAACTCCGTTCAGGTCGTTCCTTAATACGCAGGAATCCGCAACGAACGCCGTGTCTCCGGCATCAATCCGCGTGCTTCGTGCTCGTTTGTTTCGGAAATTTCGCTGACGCCAGCCACTTTTCCAGAATCGCCGACGAATGTGGTTTGATCTCGCTGAACAGCAAGCCGGCGTGCTCGCCGTTGGAATGAACGACAATCGATCGCGCTTGAAAGGGCTCCCTTGGATCGGTTCCGATTTTCAACTGGACAATGCTACCTGCGCGTAGCGGGTTGCTGACGCTGAGGGAACATCCCTGCGATCCTAAATCCGCCACCCACGACTTGGACCGCGCGCCCGAGGCCTCTTCCACCAATTCAGCAGGGGCTATGAACTGGTACCTGGGCACCCGGCGTCGTTCTCGTTCCATCGGACTTTCCGTTCCAATGGGCCAGGTTATAGTTATCCTACCGCAAATCCTGTTCACCTTCTGTGAGTTTCTGGTAAAGAAAACCGCCTCCGGCGAAGCACTTCGGCGGGAGGCGGCTCTTCTACTTATTATTCTGGACGAACGGTTACCGGTGCGGTCGCCCGTGATCGCCGTCCGCCGGACGATCCACGCGGTCATTGTGCTTGTCCCGCTGGATTTCGCGGCTCACGTGATTCTGCTCGCGGTTGACTTGCGCGCGTTCCTGGCCGGTCAAGTGACCCCCATTGGCCGCGCGTTCGTTGTGCACCTGCTGGTTGATGCGCCCTTCCTGGCGTTCGACGTGGGCGGTCTCGTGAGGCGTCAGCTGGCCCGATCGCACACCATTCGCAATACGGTCCTGCTGATGGACCTCACGCGCGCCCACACGGCTCATCGCCGGCGTTGCCGGGCGTCCGTGATTCTCAGACGCAAAGTTTCCACGATTTGCTCTGGCGTTGTTCTGGTGCGACATCTGCACGCTGGTCGCCTGCACATGAGATTCCCGGCCCCAGCGCTCTTCATCCGCATTTGCCCGGCGGTTGATTCCGCTCGGTCCGCCGTTGTAGGCCACGCGATTCGTATTATTCACGATCACCGTGCGGTTGATGTAGGTGTTGTGCACAACGGTGGTGTTCACTCGTACCACCGCGGTGTTGTAGTGAAAGTGGTTTCCGCGCCACTCCCCGCCGTAAAATCCCACGCCGCCGTAACCAAAGCCGTAATTCACGCCGCCATAGAAGCCAACGTGCGGGCCCCAGTAGCCGGCATGCCAGCGGTACACGCCTTCATTCCAGCCCCAATAGCCCGGCGTCCACAAGAATCCCGGCCGGGGAGGCGCCACCCACACTCCCGGCACCCAGTAGTAGCCGGTGTTGCCGTAAGCCCAATAGCCCGGCGTCCACAGATAGCCTTCCACCGGGCAGGGCGGCTGTTCGTACACCGGAATGGCCGGCGGACCAACCCGAATTGATACGCCCACAGCAACCTGGGCGCTTGAGGCCGTCGGCCACAGGGCCACCGCCAGCGTCGCCAGCAAAGTCCACATCGGCATCCATTTACGCATGAAATCCTCCCCAAAAGATCCTGTTGCGCTTCCATTAAGTGTCACAATTATAGTGACATAGGGCTGCTTCAGCCGGGATTTTCACTGGGCTCCCCGGCGCCTTACTTATAGGAACCCCAGTTTGCCTCCTAGGTTTCGCCAATGCTCCGGTCATGTGGGCCCCGGTGTTGTATCTGGTACTAGTCCTACGCCACGCCCGAACGCGTGGCTTGAGGCCCTCTCGGGGGGTAGGCAGGGTTTCGAATCTAGCGTCGCCACGCAATCCGTAACCAGGCCCAGGCTGCAGACCACGGCATTCCAACGCCTGCGCATTTAGCCAGAACATCTCAACGCATCCTCTTGTTGGGGCCTGGCGCATCCAAATTCCCGTATCATTCTTCACCATTCTTTATGGCTTCACCATCGTTATGGCCACGCGCCGCAAAGTCGCTCTTCTAATCACCGCTGCCGCGTTGATCGCCATCGCGCTGGCTGTTCGCCTTTTGCTAAATGTCGATCGCTATCGGCCGCGGGTGATCTCCTATCTGCAGCAGAGAACTGGGAAGCCCGTGGAGATCGGGCGGCTCGCGCTGCGCTTTTTCCCGCTGGCGATCAGCGTCGAAGATTTCGGCTTGCGCAACGCGCCGCCGTTTCCCGCGGGCTACATGGTGAAAGTGGCGCGCATCGACGCCCAGCTGGATCCACGAGCTTTGTTGCATCGGCACATCGTGATCACCTCGCTGGTGCTCGACCGCCCGTCGGTGAATCCGACGTCCGATCCCGACGGTCCGTGGAATTTCGAGAATCCCAACACCAAGCCGGCGAACAAGCCATTCACGTTGGGCGAGATCGGCCGGGTGACCATCCTCCGCGGACAACTGGTGGCCTCGAACCTGTTGCCGTCGAATGCGCCGGGCCCGGTGTTCTTGGAAGCACATGAAATTTATGGCGAACTCGATCGCGTGAATGTGGACGCCATGATCGATCCGTCCGCCAGTTCGATGGGCGGCCAGGGACGCGTTCGGGCGGAGCACTTCAGTTTTGGCGTCATCGATGCGAAGAACCTGAGCTTCACGCTGCAGCTCTGGGCCAAGCAAGTTTTTCTGGCCGACCTGAAAGCCGATGCGTGCGGCGGGCACGCTTCCGGATCGCTCTTTTTCGATTTGACCGGGAAACGTCCGGCGTTTCGAACCACCGCAAAATTCAGCGGCGTCGATATGGTCGCGGTGTTGCAGCCCTTTGAGAACGGACGCGGCAAAATGACCGGCCAGATGGAAGGCGACCTCACACTGGCTGGACAAATCCTGCACACCCGCCGGCCGCTCGCGGGAATTCGCGGGCAAGGGCACGTGACGCTGCACAATGGCCGCGTGCCCAGCCTGGCGCTCAACGAAAATCTGATGCGCCTGGTGAAATTCAACAATCAGGGCCCCGCGAAGGATAATCCCGCTTCGTTCAACCGCATCTCCACCGATCTGGAACTGGCCAACCTGCGCATCAGCAGCAAGACCATCGATATCGACGGCTACGGCGTCGATGTCGACGCCGCCGGAAACGTGAACGTGGACGGCTCGGACGAGCTGGACTACCAAGGCGTCGCGCGCATCACCACCAAGCAGGGATTTTTCACCAACACGTTCGCGCGCTTCGCGGGCGCCACCGTAAAGGATGGCTTGCTGTCATTTCCCTTCAAAGTCAGCGGCACCATCGAGTCCCCGGTTTTTGCCAGGGCTTCCGGTCACCGATGACCAACGCTCCGGCCGTTCTCGAAATCTTCCCCTCCTTGCCTCCTTGCTTCCTTCCTTCTTACTTCAATCCGTCGCGCCTTCCAGATCCAGCACGTAGGATTTATAGTCCTCGCCGGTCTGGAACCAGTTGCGATGGGTGTGCAGAAAGCGCGCACCGAATTTCTTGTTCAGCGCCTGGCTGGCTCCCGGGCGCGCGTGTCCGTAGATGCGATGGAAATGCGGTGAGACGCGGCCGATGAACGCGGCCTTCAGGATCGAGCCGTAGCCCTTGCCCTTGTATTTTCCAAGGATAGTGTTGGAGTAGCAGTAGATGGCGTGCGGATCGCGCGGGCAGCCGGGCATTTCATCCTGCCCGTCCAGGGTGATTCCGTAGGTTTCGCCGACCAGCCGGCCCCTTTCAAACATCCAGATAACGATGGCACGTTTGAGCAGGTGCTGCTTCTCGGGCAAGGTAAGCCGCAAGTTCGGATGATATTCACGCTCGAACGCCATGGTGCGCTCGACGGGATAGGTCGATCGAAACGTAATAGCCACAGTGTGGTCCTCGACATGCGCCAGCGTTGCATACGCCGACGCCCTGCGCTGCGGATTATCTAGCCGCCTCTAGGTAGTGGCAAGTCCGTGAAGCCGGCCTCTAAGGGGTGTGATATAACTGTTATACCACTCCGATGCGATTTCATTTTGATCTTCGTAAGAGCAGGAGGCTGTGGAGCAATCCGAAGCGTGGTATAGGGTTCGAGGAAGCGCAGGAGATTTTCTCGCACCCGTACTATCTGGATGAGTGTGCCGATGAGTCCGGGCAATTTCGTGCGATCGGATGAGTTGGGCAGCAACTATACTCCCTGATTTTTGAAGTTCGCGACGATGCCGATGGCAAATTTTTACATTTGGTGACGCTGTGGCGCGCGATGAGGAAGGAAAAGGAGTTGTATGAAGAGCACTCGTAAGAAGGGCAAAGCGGTTTCTGCGGAATCGATCGCCCGGCTGGCCGAGCGGGGAAAGGACGTTTCGCCATTCTTCACCAATGCCGGGCGAATGGTCGAACCCATACAGCGAGTCAATGTAGATTTCACTGCCGGCATGCTGCGCGAGCTCGATGACGCTGCGGAGGAACTGAACATCAGCCGCCAAGCGGTGATCAAGACACTGGTCCGACAAGGCTTGGACCGACAGTACTGGAGCAAAGCGCGAAGCCAGAAAGTGAGAGCCAACCAGAGTTGAGCGAGCATCCCGGGGAAGGCGTATGCTCAAACATTTTCGTTGCGGGGGAATAAATGACGCGACAACCCAAAAAATTCCAAATCAGCAAGCAAGCGCAGATTTCGCTAGAGCGCCCGTGAGACTGACCTGCGCGGGAACAAAGGACCGATGGCGGAAGCGTTCGAGTTGCTTGTGGCCCTGCCGAAAGAGAGCTCGCCGGGGCGAGGCCAGGACCGGCCGCAGAAGCGCAAAGGATGGTAACGAAACGGCGGTATCTGATGGACGTGGACAATTGTTTCTACATCCGGCGGGCGCGCTCTTTGGCGAGGCCAGCCCGTGGTCGCAGGTAAATACTTGGAGGCACCCACAATGTTCAACAAGGCCGGAATTCGGGAATTGCATGGGTTGATGCACGAGAGGGTGGATCTTTTGTTGCGCCATGTCTTGACCGTTCCGGATCATTTGCTCCGCGAGCCAGTGTCTGGATTCGGCCATCCCTCGGTGTGGAAGCAGCTGTTGCACATTCTCAGCTGCGAGGAAGGCTGGGTGCACGATTTGCAGTACAAGGCGTTTGCAGGCTGGCGGGAAGAAGATGTAGCGACGATGCCGGCGCTGCAGGCGACGAAGGGCCGGATTCGGGAAGCGACGCGTGTTTATCTCGACAGCCTGAGCGAAGCGGAGCTGAACACGACGCTGGCGAAGCCTCCGCAGGATTGGGGCGGCGAGTTGCGAAGTCCGGCGTTTATCCTGCTGCATGTGATCACGCACGCGTTTCACCATAAAGGTCAGATCGTCGCCATGCTGCGCATCCTGGGATATCCAGCTCCGGACACCGATCTGCAGGCGGTGTAAGCGGGCTCAGCCTCGCTTTACAGCTAGAGCAACGCGAGCCGGTCTAGTTGGGTTCGGTGGTTTCCTGTCTTGAGTGGTCGTTGGATCGGGCAGGCCTGAAGACACCTCACCGCATTCAGTCGATTCCGCAACGGCGCATCGATCGGCGGCCGCGTGCGCCGTTGGATGCGCGGCGGCGGATTGGACCGCTAGGGCGACGAGTTTGGGGGGAAGCGGCCGGTGTCGTTTTCGCGGTCGATTTCCGGCAAGGAACCGAGCAGGAGGTTCGAGACGTAAGCCAGGACGGCGGCGCGGCGAGGGGAAATGTGGTTCTGGACCACGAGAATGGCCAGGCGAGCCAGGAAGGCGTTGATGTTGGCAGCGCGCTGGGGAGTGGAGAGGAGCTGGTTGCCGAACTCGGCGGTGACGTCGGCTTCGGCCTGCGGGACCTACTTGGGGGAGTGGCGAGAGCAGAGGGCAGAGTTGCCGAAGACTGGGAAGTGGCAGCGGCGTCCGGTGGGGTGCGATGGCTACAGTAGTGAAGGAAAGCGGGATCGAGTGCTTGCGGATGCATGGTAGTGCTCGCTTTCTGAGAGTGGGATTGGGGGTATACCCCCGTCAATTTGCAAGGAGGCTGCAGAGTGCTGAGGGGAAACGGGTTGCGCGTAGATTTGTTGCTGGGAAGATCGAAATCGAGGCTGCGCTTGTGCGCGCGGCTGGTGGCCTGTGGTCCGTGACCCGTGAAGGTAAACGCAGGAAGGCGGCTGGTGGGCGAAGCTGGATTTCGAGAGTTCATGGCGCAGGGTAGCGCGGATGAGATAAATTGTAAAGTAATATTACATTATAGTACTAATTGGAGGAAAAAGGCGATACTTCGTTCGAGTTGGCTGCAAGTGCAAGAAGGGACGTGGATAGAGCGTGCACACACGGGCGGTGGTCCTGGGGGTCGGTTGTGACGATGGCAAAAAAGGCGCGGTGGAGGTGCCGGCGCCGCTCGCAAAGGGCGGGGTCTTTCGGTGCGGCCCGGAGTTACTCGCACGGAGCGTTGTGGATGCCAGGTGGGGGGTGCTGGGGTTGAGACGCCGGGTTGAAACCCGGCGCCTACATCGGGATCCAGGCGTATGATGCGCGCTGCGGGGTGCGGAAGGAGCGCGAGATGCCTAAGGTCGCGGTCAAGAACATCACGATGAACTACGAGCAGCAGGGGAGCGGGGAGCCGCTGATTCTGATTCCGTTTTTGTCGGCCGATCACGCTTGCTATGCGTTTCAAGTGGCCGAGTACGCCAAGCACTTTACGTGCATCTCGGTGGATTTGCGGGGGACGGGGGAGTCGGACAAGCCCGACGGGGCATATTCGACGGAGACACTGGCGGACGACATTGCCGCGTTCATGCAAGCGGTGGGAATCCGGAAAGCGCATGTGTCGGGGCTGTCGCTGGGGACGGCGGTGGGGATGTGGCTGGCGGCCAAGCATCCGGACATGGTGCAGTCGTTGTCGCTGCATAGCGCGTGGACGAAGACGGATCCGTTCATCAAGACGGTGATCGGAGGTTTCCAGACGATGGCGGAGGCGTTGGGGAGCGTTGCCGAGATGACGGTGGCGGCGATCTTTCCGTGGTGTTTTACGCCGGAGTTGTATGCGGCGAAGCCGGAGTACATCGAGTCATTGGCGGGATTTGTGCGAAGCCGGCCGGCGCAGCCGGTGGCGGCGTTTTTGCAGCAGGCGCATGCGGTGATCGGGCATGACGTGTCGGCACAACTGGGGAAGATTGCGGCGCCGACGCAGATCACATTCGGGCGGACGGACCAGGTGACGTCGTTGCGTTTCGCGGAGCCGTTGAAGAATGGGATTCGGAATTCCGAGCTGGTCGTCTTTGAGGGGTGCGCGCACGCGCCGATTTATGAAAAGGTGGAGGAGTTCAATCGGAGGACGCTGGAGTTTTTGCGGAGGCAGGTGGGAGCGAATTGATCGCCGGATCAACATCAGGATTCCAAAAGGGCGAGTAGTGCGCTGGATGCTGGCCGGGCTAAAGCCCGGCGGCTACATGGCAATGAGGACGCGAATGAGGAGCACGAGGTCAGTTTGAGAGGAATGTTTAGCGTGTGTGATGGGCGCGCCGGTGGTCGATTGCGGCGTGGGATTTGGTGAGGATGTTTTCGGAGGATTCGGTCTTGGAGAGGACGAGATCGGCGCCGGCTTGCCGAGCCTGGGCGGAGACGGCGTCGACGGGGTACATGGTCAGGAGCACGATTGCCGCATCGGGCGCCAGTTTGCGGAGGTGGGGAGCGGCGTCGAGACCGTTGAGGACGGGCATGGAGAGATCGAGGACGATGAGGTCGGGGGCAATTTTCTTGGCGAGGTCGATGGCTTCGCGGCCGTTGCCGGCTTGACCGGAAATGGCGAAGCCATCGGAAAGGTACAGCTTGGACAGCTCGCGACGGATTGCGGGGTTGTCGTCGACAAGGAGGACCGTAAGGCCGTGTTTCTTCGGAACTCGCTTAACTTTCTCCATATGTTCGCCACGATGGTGGCCAGTTTGCGCGGACGAGACCGCCGGAAGACTCTCCCGCGCAGGGGTGCGCGCCGCAATCGGCTGTGTGCTGTAGACGTCCGCAGGGATGGTCGAAGTGGTTGTGAGTGCGGTTAGGCGCGAAGTAGAATGAGACGTTTGCCCGGCGACGAGGAGACTGGTGATGGCGACTGCGGAAGCTAGAGTGCAGGTGAGCGAGTTCACGAATGAACCGTTTGTGGATTTTTCGCGCGCCGAAAACCGGACGGCGATGGAAGCGGCGCTGAAAAAAGTGGCGGGGGAGCTGGGTAGGGAATATCCGTTGTGGATCGGTGGGAAGGCGGTGGTGACCACCGCGAAATTGATGTCCACGAATCCATCGCACCCGAAACAAGTGATTGGCGTGTTTCAGTCGGCCTCGGCGGAGCAGGCGGGGCAGGCGATGGAATCGGCGAACAGGGCGTTCGAGTCGTGGAAGCGGGTGCCGGCAGAGCGGCGCGTGGAGATTATTTTTCGTGCGGCGCAGATCGTGCGGGAGAGGAAGTTCGAGATTTCAGCGTGGATTTGCTACGAGGTGGGGAAGTCGTGGGTGGAAGCGGACGCCGATACGGCGGAGACGATTGATTTTCTGGAGTACTACGGACGGGAAATGCTGCGATTGGCGGGGCCGCATGCGGTGACGCCGATGAAGGGCGAGAGGAATTTTCTGACGTACATTCCGCTGGGGGCGGGAGCGGCGATTCCGCCGTGGAATTTTCCGGCGGCGATTGCGACGGGAATGACGGCGGCGGCGCTGGTGACTGGGAATACGGTGGTGCTGAAGCCGTCGGAGGAATCACCGACGGTGGCGGCAAAGATGGTGGAGATTTTGTATGAGGCGGGCGTGCCGAAGGAAGCGCTGCAGTTTGTGACCGGATTGGGCGAGGTGGCGGGGGATGCGTTGGTGAAGCATCCGAAGACGCGATTTATTTCGTTTACAGGATCGAAGGAAGTTGGATTGCTGATCAGCGAGGCGGCG
>DATNCJ010000099.1:0-2283 GCA_035607215.1 Candidatus Eiseniibacteriota bacterium | reverse complement strand
CACCTTGCTGGATGGAAAGGCGATAGGCCGTCTCGCCAAAATCATGCTTCGATGCCATGGCCCCGACGAGGGCGGCACAAGCGCTGCCTGTCGCGGGATCTTCTTCGACGCCGAGCGCGGGTGCCCACATACGAGCATACAGCTTGCCGCCATCCCGTAGATTTCCTGCGAAGAAGAAGATGTGGGGAGACCACGCTCGCGAGAGGGTTGCCGCCCAGGCAGCCCGATTGATCGCCGCTCGATCGACGGCCTCGTTCGAGTTCAGTTGCGCAAAACAGAGTGGAACACCGACGCCCGCGAAAAAGACTTGGCTCACCGCGGCGGGCTCGACGGATAGGACGGCGGCGAGTTCAGTCGGAGAAGGTGCGCCGGTCGGTGCCTCGACCTTCCCCGATAGCGTCAACGTGCCGTGAAACCCCCCGTTTCGCTGAGCGACGTGAACCGTCACGGGACTGACATTCTCCTCCAGAATCAGCTGGACTGGATCACTGAGCCGTACGTGCTGTTTCATCACAAGCGCACAGGCTGTGCCGACCGAGGGAGCCCCCGCGAAGTCGAGCTCCGTCCGAGGTGTGAAGATGCGCACGCGACACGTGTTCGCAGGATCCTTCTTCGGCAGGACGAAGGTCGTTTCGCCGAAATTGAATTCGCGGGCAATCTTCTGCATGCCCTCGGTCGAAATGCCAGCCGCCTCAGGCAGAACCGCGAGTTGATTGCCGCCGAACGGTGTCGAACTGAAAACATCGACGATGTGAAATGTGTACTTCATAGAATTAACCTCCGTGCGTCGCCTCAAGCCTTGACGACGAGGTCGATTTCAACGCAGGCCCCGAACGGCAGCGCGGCCACCGCGATCGTCGTGCGGGCGGGAAAGGGCTGACTGAAATGCTTGGCGTAAATGCCATTCATCGCGCCGAAGTCACTCATGCTCGTGAGATACACGCCGGCGCGCGCAACGTGATCGAAAGTCCTGCCGGCCGCCTTGAGAACCGCCGAGAGATTCTGGAAGACGCGCTCTGTCTCGGCCACAATACCCCCCTCGACCACCTTACCAGTGGCCGGGTCTTGGCCGACCTGACCGCTGAAGTAGAGGAAACCACCGACTTTGATCGCCTGGGAAAACGGGCCGACCGGCGGCGCGAGTTCGGGCGAGGTAACTGCGGTCTTGCTCATGGCAAACTCCTTTCGATACTGGGTTAGATGGTCAGGATGGTGGAGCCCGAGGTTGCGCGCGCTTCCAATGCCCTGTGGGCGCGGGCCGTTCCCACATCACTCGACGCGTCCATGCCCAAGGAACTCACGATTCCCGCAGCGCCACAATTGGATCCCCTTGGTCGCTCGCCAAGCCGGAATGTAGCTAGCGGCAATCGCAACGACGAGCAGAAGCAAAGGCACCATCAGAAATACGGCCGGATCATGCGGGCGAACGCCATAGAGCAAACTTGCCATCATCGAAGCGGTAGAAGCGGAAAATATCACGCCGGCCACAATTCCGAGGCCAGCCAGGACTACACCTTTCCCCAGGACAAGTCGCAAGACATCCGCTCGCTGGGCACCCAACGCCAACCGCAGACCAATCTCGCGTGATCTTTGGCCAACCATATAGGCTAGCAAGCCGTAAATTCCGATCGAGGCCAGCAAGAGCGCCCCCCCCGCAAATCCCGCCACCAAATTCGCCGAAAACCTGCGCGATGCCAGCGATGCATCCAGTACCTCATCCATCGAGGTAACGTTGAACACCGGCAGCCCCGGATCTACACTCTGAATCGCGCCGCGAAGTTGCGCCTCCAGCGTGCTCGCCGGCAACGAAGTTCGCAGCGCCAAGCTCAACGTGCGCCCGACAAATTGATTCAGCGGAACATAGAGGTGCGGCACGCCATCGACATCGAGCCCGTCGTGCTTGATATTTTTCACCACGCCCACCACGGTGCTCCATGGATTCACAGGATTCTGCCCGAAACGCAACCGGATACGCAGCCGCCGGCCCACCGGATCATGATCCGGCCACCAGTAGCGCCTTGCCGTCGCCTCATCGATGATCGCCACGGGCAATTTGCCATTTTCATCGTCCTCGGTGAAGAAGCGCCCCTCCACCAGCGGGGTTTGTATCACCCGAAAATACTCCGGGCTGGTGCGGATAACTTCGGCGCTCAAATCTCCCGAGGATTCCGTGGGCCGGTCTTCGATGTCCAGCGAATTGTGATTCGTGGCGCCGTACGCCGCCGCATCGCTATTGATTGTGTCGGCGGCCGGCAAATTGGACGTAATCGCCGCCAACTCCAC
>DATNCJ010000090.1:0-17495 GCA_035607215.1 Candidatus Eiseniibacteriota bacterium | reverse complement strand
CACGGCCTTATCAGTATAATCGCAGTTCAATGCTCTACTGCAGCCTCAGCGGCTAAAGCCTGTTGTTGCCGTGGTGTCACGGCACGACAAGGTCGTGCTCTCCCGATGGCACGGGAAAACCTTTACAGGCGAGGGGTAGCGAAATATTTGGGAAAAAGATAACGCAGAGGCGCTGAGTTTGCGGAGGTACGCGGAGAGTTTGGGTGAATTGGAGGCGGCGTGATTGTTGGGATGGGGATTGATATTGCGGAAGTGGAGCGGGTGAAGGCGGCCATCGAGCGGCATGGAGAGGCGTTCTTGCGACGCGTGTATACTCCGCGGGAGCGACAGTATTGCGAGAAGTTCAAGAACAAGTATGAGCGGTACGCGGGGCGGTTTGCGGCGAAGGAAGCGACGATGAAGGCGCTGGGGACGGGGTGGTCGCGCGGGGTGCGGTGGGTGGATGTGGAAGTGGTGCGGCAGAGCGGCGGTAGGCCGACAATTTCGCTGGCTGGAGAGGCGGCGAAGGTGGCGTCGGCGCTGGGAGTGGAGCGTGTTGCGCTGAGCATCACGCATACGTCGGCGCAGGCGTTTGCGCAGGTGATTTTCGAGGGCGAACAGAGGCTATAGCGCGTGCCCCTTTCCCTTTGAGGAGCCGCGACAAATATTTTCTGACCTGCAAGATTGTGACTTTGCTTTTGTGCCTGCCGTGGCCATTGACGCTGGTGGCCAGCGTGATGTCGCTGGCGGGAGAGTTTTCGGCGGGAACGCCGATGGCGATTCGGGTTCTGGTTCGAGTGGGTTGGTTGCTGGCGCTGGTTTATCCGGTTGTTTTCTTTGCGATGGAGTTTTTTGCCGAGCGGGTTTTGGCGGCGAAGAACTATGCGCTGGGCGCTGTGGTCGCAGCGCTGCCGGCGATTGCGGGGATCATGGCTTGCCTTTGGATCTGGAAACCGTGATGCGACTGAACGGAAGGATTGAAAAGCCAGGCGATTGTCTGTGTTTTGCAGTGAGCGCTAACCCCGCACCCTTAAAACCGACCCTTTGAAGCTCAGGGCTGGAAAGTGCGGCACCCGGCTTTCACGCAGGTGATTTTCGAGGGACAGGACAAGCTCTAAGTTCCGGCGTACAGGTTTAGTTGGTCCGACTCGGTGGTCTGGCTCGACGATTGCCGATCGAGCTTACGTTCGAGTTTCGTTTCGATTGGGTGGCAGGGACGCACGTGAAGTGCGCCCCTACAAGGGAAGGGGGCATGCCGCCGGCGGGTCCTTTTTGGTCTTGCTTGCCGGGCTCGGTTGCTGGGAATCCCTACTGTACATCGGGCAATCGTATGTCACGGACGTTATTTCACGACGAGGAAGGGGCCTAACGCGAGGGCGTCGATACCGGCGCAGTAGAAGCTGCGGACGGCGCCGCGGGGGTCGGAGACCAGGGGTTCGCCGAAGAGATTGAAGGAGGTGTTGACCAGGATTGGAGCGGGGGCGCTCTCACCGAATTTGTGGAGGAGGCGCCAGAAACCTGGATTGGAGTTTTTTTCCACGGTGTGTACGCGGACTTCGGTGCCGTTGAAGGCGAATTGCTGGAGAGCGGGGACGGAGTTTTTCAGGGTGGCCAGCGAGGCCATGAACTTGCAGTTGGGAGAGGCGTCGAAAAATTCGGCGGCGCGCTCGGCGGGCACCGATAGAGCAAATGGGTGAAAGTCTTCGCGGTGCTTGATGAACTGGTTGATGTTGTCGATGACGTATTCGGAGAAGGGTGAAGCCAGGATGCTGCGATTGCCTAGCGCGCGGTGACCGTATTCGGTGCGGCCCTGGCACCAGGCCACGATTTTGTCGCGCTGCAAGAGATTGGCGGCCTCGGCGATCATCTGATCTTCGCCGGACATGTACCGATAGATGATTTTGCAGTTGTCGAGAACGGCCTTCACTTCGTGGGAAGTGAATTCGGGGCCGAGCGCGAGGGTGGTGAGCGCGGCGCGGCCGGATTTGCCGCACATTTTCTTGCGCGCCAGGAACCCAGCGCCCAGTGCGGTGCCGGCGTTGCCGGAAACCGGTTGCACGTGAACGCGATCGAAAGTACCGCGCTTTTCTAGCGCGCGAACCAGCAGCACATTCAGAAAAACTCCGCCGGCGAGACAGATAGAATCGGCGCCGGTGTGTGCCTGGAAGCGATGGGCCAGTTCGAGAACGGATTCTTCGAGAAAGAGCTGGGCGCTGCGCGCGAGGGCGGCACAGATCGCGGGCTCTTCGCGGAACTTGTCCTTGTGAATCTTCAGCTCACGGTAGAACTGTGGGGAGAAAGTGCCGCGCTCGTTGGGTCCGGCGGCGAAGTATCGACGATCGAGAACCGGCAAGCCGCGGGAATCGCGACGGAAGACTTTGCGGAAGACGGGCAGGTATTCGGGCTGGCCTTGGCGGCCGAGCCACTGAATCTTGTGCTCGTCGCGATGGGGGCGGAGACCGAGCAGCGCGGTGATGCGCGAATAGAACCAGCCGAGTGAATCGGGAAAATCCATGGCGCGCAGCGGACGGATTTCGTCGCCCTCGCCGAGGGAAATCTGGCCACAGCGGGAGCCGGCGCCGCCGTCGAGGGTGAGGATTAGTGCGCGATCGAAATCGGAGGTGTAGTAAGTGCTGGCGGCGTGGGAGAGATGATGCTCGAAGTGCTGGAACTTGACGCCGTTGAGGTGGTCGCGTAGTTCGCGGAGGCTGGCGGATTTGCGGGAGTCTCTTGCGGCGCGGCGTTTGCGCGCGGAGGAAAATTGCGAGCCGAGGCCGGATTCGCGGAGGCGGGCTTCCTGCGGCAGGTCGGCGAGCGCGGTAAGATCGAGATCGGAAATTTTCGCGCCGTGTTGCCGCAAGCAGCGGAACATCGCCAGGCGAGGGAAGCTCTCTTCGGCAACGGAGCGATTGAGTTTTTCTTCTTCGATTGCGGCAAGAATGGAATTGCCGTCGAGCAGGGCTATGCCGGAATTTGCATCGAGGCTGGCGACACCTAGAACGAGCATAGGGACAGATTATTATCCTCGCGGCGAGCCATCATACGGCAAAAGCAGCGGCGGTTTCCGGCCGCGCATTTAGATAGTGGGCACCCGGGATTGTGATGGTTGAAACCGAAAGCATGCGGTTGGGTGGGAATTCACCGGCGACGCGGACGTGGAGGTAGTTGGAGGAGATGGCGGGCGTCCAGGGGTGAGCATCGGTCGACCCTGGGCGCGTGTTGGGTATTCGTGTCGAGCGATCTTGCGTGGGCGAGGTTTCTTGGTCGGCGGCGTTTTGTTGGGTGGCAGGGACGCACGTAAAGTGCGCCCCTACATTTGCACGCGTGTTGGGGCGGAGGGTTAGGACTTGCAGCGTTTTGCCGGATTGCGAGGCGTAGAAGGCGGCGGATTTTGCTTCGCTCAGGGCGCGGAGTTCGCGGGCACGGGCTTGGATTGTGGCGGCGGGGACTTCGTCGTTGCGCGATGCGGCGGCAGTGCCGGGGCGTTTTGAGAACGAGAAGATGTGGAGGTAGGTGAACGGGAGGCGCTCGATGAAGTCGAGGGTGGCTTGGTGGTCGGCGTCGGATTCGCCGGGGAAGCCGGCGATGACGTCGGCGCCGATGGCGGCGTCGGGGATTTGCTCGCGAATGAGTTCGACGCGGCGGGCGTAGTGTTCTGCACGATACCAGCGGTGCATGGCAGCGAGGATTTTGTCGGAACCGGATTGCAGCGGCATGTGAAAGTGGCGAGCGAGGCGGTCGGTGGAATCGAAGAGCGCGATGAGGTCGCGGGTGACGTCCATGGGTTCTATCGAGCTGATGCGCAGGCGGTCGATTGAGGTTTCGTCGAGAATGCGACGCAGCAGGTCTTCGAACGCGACGCGCGGTGAGAGATCCCGGCCGTACATGCCGAGATTGATGCCGCTGAGCACGACTTCGCGGTAGCCGGAATGGGCTAGCTGACGAATTTCATCGATCACTTGTTGAGGCGGGAGGCTGCGGCTCTTGCCGCGGACAAAGGGGATGACGCAGTAGGAGCAGCGGAGATTGCAGCCGTCCTGGATTTTGAGGATGGGGCGGGTGTGTTCATTTTCGCCGCCTAGGATGGGAGCGGCGAGCAGGGTGGTTTGTTCGAAGATGTCGCCGGTGAGAATTTTCGCGTGATGAAACCGGTTGAGATCCATGCCGTATGTGTCGCTTGAAGTCAGGTCTAAACCCCCACCGTCAAAACCGACCCTGCGAAGTTGGGGGCTGGAGGGTGTGGAACCCTGCGAAAACGCAACGGATGAAGGTGTGCTGGAGGTCAGGAGCGTCGCGGCCGGAAGGAGTGTGGGTTGCGCCGAGTTGAGCGAAACGGCTGACCGGTCTAAAGACCCGCCATTACCGAAGAGAGTGGGAATTTGCGGCTTGTGGGAGTTACCGACGACCCAGGTGACGCCGGGGAGGGCGGCCAGTTCTTCAGGGGCGCGCTGGACGTAGCAGCCGGTGGCGATGATTTGCGCGTCGGGATTGACGGTGTGAATCTTGCGAATGGCGTCGCGGGCTTGCGCATCAGCGGCGGCGGTGACCGTGCAGGTGTTCACTACGACGACATCGGCGGATGCGGCGTCGGGTGCGGCGATGCAGCCGCGATCACGGAGCTGCCGTTCGAGGGCGGCGGCGTCGGCTTGCGTCGCGCGGCAGCCGAATTGTGCAATGTGAAAGGTCGGCATGTCGTGGTGAAGATGATAGCTGGTCGGAGTGGTGCGCGAAAAGTCCTGGCTCGTGGTTGGCGAAGAGCTTTCGTCAGGCGCTATTCCAGAGCGGGTAGCGGCCAGTCTTCGGGAAGAAGAAGCGCATTCCAGCGGCCGGGTTGGTTGCCAGGGAGCTGGACGTGATAGCCGGTGCCGAAGGCGGGATCGGGCTGGTAGTAGTCGGTGCTGATGACTTGAGCGCCGCTGATCAGCGCGGCTTGCCAGCTGGAGTAGTCACCTTTGCGAGCTTCGACGGTGTCGGAGTCGGCGCGAGTTCGAACGTAGTAGCCGGAGCGCACAAGGTATTGGATGTAAGAAGTGTCGCGCTTGGCTTCGTTGACGATCCGGAACGCGGCTTCGGGATGGCCTTCGGTGGAATTGGTGAACATGATGCGGCCCCGGAGGGAGGGATGGGCGTCAACGTAGGTGTCGAGCTTCTGGCCGGTTTCGTCCAGCACGAAGAGGAATTTGCCGCGCGCACTGGCCAGTGTCGGCCAAGCGTGAGCGAGCACGGCGGCTTCCAGCGTTGAATATTTTCCGCGGACATCGTCGGGGGTGATGAGTTTTTCGCGGCCGAGGCCGGCAAGGATTTCGGCGTCCCAGGCGTCGAACGCGGCTTTGTCGAATTTGAGCAGGGGGACAAAATCGGGGCGCTTGGAGCCGTCATCTTTGGCGTTCATGGTGATGGGAATGGGCAGGTGATGCGGATGGGCGTTTGACCATGCCTTGAGCAGGGCGAGTTCCTGCTGGAAGGTGTAGGCGTTGCTGCGGAAGTCCATGTCGGGGATGTGCATGACCTTGAAGCCGGGCTTGTTCATTACGCCGTCGGGATCGTACGGGGGGCCTGGTGGCAGATGATTTTCGGCGACGGCGGCAATTCCACGGGGATGAGCGTAGCGACCGCCTTCGGGATCGTAGACAACGTCGATTTCAAGAGCGCGCAGGCCGAGATCGAGCTGCTTTTCGATGGCGATGTGCGAGTACTCGAGTCCCTCGAGGCGCTGATCGCCGTTCTTCTTCAGAAGGGAGAGCAGCGAAGGATCTATGGCCTGTTTGTAACTGTTGTGGCTGCCCAGAACCTGGATCTGGTTCATGCGGGCGTGGTCGGAAGTTGGACCGGAGACGCCGACTGCCGCGATGCACAACATCACGGCGGCCAGCAGAGCGAGAACAGCGAGTCGTGAACGAATCATTCCGTGTCTGAACACCAGCGTCAGAACACCAGTTTCAGGGCCAATTGTAACTGCCTGGCCGGGAACGTCGAGGTGAAAACGCCGAAGCCGGAGGTATTGAACGTGAGATTGCTCGGCGGCGCGAAGTTAGTGTGGTTGAAGACGTTGAAGGCTTCCGCGCGGAACTGGAGGAAGCGGGACTCCGCGCCGAGGCCGAAGTTTTTGTGCAGGCCGAGATCGAGCTGGTTGAAGGTCGGCGTGCGCACGATGTTACGAGGGGCGTTGCCAAACGGTTGCGAGAAGTCGGGGACGTTGAATGCTGCGGCGTTGAGGTATTGCGTCGGGTTGCCCGTGGACAGATAGAGCGGCTGGCCGCTGAGATTGCCGCGAGGCGTGAGGAGCGGGCTGACCTGCGCTTGGGTGGTCGTGGAATAGGTGACGTTGAGCGGCAGGCCCGAGGTCACGGTGTTGATGAAGTCGACCGACCAGCCGCCTACGGCGAGGTCGAATGCTTTGTGATCAATGTTGAAGCGGCGGCCACGGCCGAACGGCAAGTCGTAGATGACCGACAAAGTGTCGTTGAAGGGCTGATCGTAGCTGGAGATGCCTTTTTCCGACGCCGGATTCAGGATGTTGATGCGGGAATTGTCGCCGTCAAAATTCTCGAGATGGCCGGGAGCGTTGTCGATAGCTTTCGACCAGGTGAACGAGTTGATGAAGTAGAGGCCGTGGGAGCCTTTGTTTTCGAGTTTGATCTGCAAGGCGTTGTAGCTGCCGAAACCGCCGTTGAAGGATTCTTCGATGGTGTTGAAGTTAGTGAAAGGGCGGCGCGCGGCGAGCGAGAGGTTCTGGCCGGGAAGATTTGGAGAGGCCTGATTGGCGTCGGCGAGAATCGTGAGGCCGACGTCGTGATTGCCCACGTAGCCGACGTCGAGGAGCAGCGTCTTGGTCAGCTCGCGTTGCACGGTGAGGTGCCAACTCTGGACGTAGCCGGAATGAAAGTTGGCGGGAATGTAGCGCACCTGGGTGTTTTGGGTGACAAAGGCAGAGGGCGACGCGAAATTGTCCGGGAAGCCCTGGTCGGTGGTGCGGAAGCAGGCGCCCGCAGCGGTGGCAGCCGACGGACAAATGCCCTGTGAAGGTTTCTGATCGATGGCGGCGTCTACGATGTTCGGTCCGTTGTAAGCCAAGAGATTTTCGCCGCCCAGGCGATTGAACTGTACGTAGCTAATCCCGTAACCGGCGCGGAGGACGGTTTTAGGAGTGATCTTGTACGCCAGGCCGAGGCGCGGCGCCCAGTTGTTGTGGTCCGGATGCACGAGGGCGCGATTGTATAGATCACCGCCAGTGGCGAAGACAAGAGTTTGCGTAGCGGGATCGAAATTGGAGAGCAGGTTATCGCGCTCCCATTGGGGAGTAGCGAATTCATAGCGCAACCCGAGATTGAGTGTGAGCTTCGCGTTCACTCGGAAGTCGTCCTGCAGGTACGCGAAGTACATGCGCTGGCGGAGATGCGCGACCGGATTGTTGTTCAGTTCATAGTGATTCGGAGCGCCGAAGATGAAGTCCGCAAAACTATAGGCTTGTTTTTGCGCGCTGGTCAGGGAGTTGAGCGCCGCCGGGTTGGTAACCGATGCGGGATCGCTGAAGAAGCCGGTGAAGTTCTCGACGCCGAACTGCGGGTGGAAGTCGCTGACGGCGGTGTTAATCAGCTGATATTCGAATCCGACCTTCAGGCTGTGGCGGCGAATCAACTTGGTGAAATTCACTTTGGGATCGAGGATGAACGGGTCCTGATACTGCGGATTGCTGCTCTGACGGCCCAATTGGCTGATGCCGCTCAGATTGACGCTGAATAATCCACCGGCTAGGGACGGGTCGTTTGGCAAGTTCGGAATCACGAAACCAGGATTCGACTGACCCAGCGTGGAAGGGTTTTTCCCCGCTTCGGTATAGTCGACGCCGAGGCGGGCTTCCAGCACGGAACTGGGGCTGATGGTCCAAACCGTGCCGACCACGGCCTGCTTGGTACGCACGGTGACGCTGCCATTGGCGTTGCCGCCTGCGGGACCCGAAATGTTGGGCGGACTGAAGATGCGCGTGTCGAACTGGCTGTAGCGCGAGAAGAGATTGAGACGCGAGCTGAGGAAGGCGTCGTAGCGGAAGTCTCCCTTATCGTTGGAGATGGTGTCGGCCGGCGACGATGCGACATTGTTGGCGCTGCCGGGAAGATTCGGAGTTGGGAGCGTAGGAAGGACGGCGGAGGCGAGCGCGGAAAAATCTGATGCCGGAATGATGCCGTTCGCATAGATCGTTCCGGTCAGCGGATTCATGATCGGCACGCCGAACGCGCTGAAGTCACCGCTGTCCATCGCGGCGGTAGGCAGCGAGGCGAACTGCAGCGGATGGTAGACGCGGCGGAAGCCTTCGTAGTCGGCGAAGAAGAACATTTTCTGCTTCAGGATCGGGCCACCGAGAGCGCCACCGAATTGATTCTGATTGAAGGGCAGAGTGCCGCCGCCGACGGGCTTAAAGAAGCCGGTGGCGTTGAGCACGGTGTTGCGGAAGAACTCCCAGGCCTCACCGTGAAACTGGTTTGTTCCGCTCTTGATAGTGGCATTGATGACAGCGCCGGTGGCGCGGCCATATTCGGCGCTGTAGTTGTTGGTTTCCACCTTGAATTCGGCGAGCGCATCGGGATTGGGCTGAATGACCTGGTTGGAAAAGCCCTGGTTGCTGGTGCCGTAGGCGTTGTTGTCGACGCCATCCAGCAGGAAATTGTTGAGCTCGCTGCGGCCACCGTTCACGTGATAGGAAGCGTCGCGGCTGCTGTCGGTGCCGTTTTCCAGCGGGGATTTCGCGACCCCAGGGGTCAACAGAGTGAGATCCGCGTAGGAACGGCCGTTCAAGGGGAGTTCGATGATCTGTTGAGGATTGATGAGCTGACCGCGCGAACTGGTTTCGGCCTCGATCAGGGAAGCAGCACCAGTGACATTGACGACTTCCGAAGCTTGTCCTACGCGAAGGGCTACGTCCACGCGCTGACGAGCATTGATGACCAGATCGAAGGGATCGGTTTCGGAGGTGACGAAGCCGGTGACTTCCACGCGCAGACGATAGGAGCCGAGGCGCTGGTTCACAAATTCGAAGTCGCCGTTGCCGTCAGTGGTTGCGCGCACGGCAATATTGGTTCTCAGGTTGGTGAGGGTAACCGTTGCGCCAGCCACGGTCGCTCCGCTGGGATCGTGAACCGTACCCAGGACGGTGCCGGATTCAAATTGCGCTCGTCCGGCCGGAAGCTGCAGAGAGAACGCGAAAGCGAGAAGCAAGAACGAAAAAAACACACGTACTGCAAGCGATTTCAGATGTGGCATGAAAAGAACACCCCGTATAAGAGACTCCATTTTGCATGGTGGCGTTTCAGCTTTGTTACAGGGTCATGAACTGCGCTTCATTTGTCGTTTGCGGAGCGGAAGTGGCTGACACAGCAGATAATAATCCCATCGCCTTGTTGCTGACATTTCGACATTAACCGTCTGACGACGATGGAGCGTCTAACTTGCACGTCCGGCGAGGGCTAACATAAACTGGAATTGTCGGAGCAATGACGCGCTTAGGGCCTGGGCTTGGTCCCCACCGGAATTGCAGCACGGCCCGCAAAATCGCGCACTCATGGCAGCCTCGCGAGGTCTGGGTAGGCCTTGTGGCTGGTTTTCCGACCTCGCCGAAATATTGCAGTGAACTGAATTCGTCAGCGACTCCAGGCGGAGGCCTTGGTGGCTGGCGCGGTTTCTCCGAAGGAGCTTTGTGGCGACCCCACTGGAAAAATGGGTTGAGGAAGCGGCTCGGCTGACCAAGCCGGAGCGGATCGTGTGGTGCGACGGCTCCGAAGCCGAGAATCAGCGGATCATCGGGGAGATGCTGAATCAGGGCGATTCCCTGCAGCTGAATGAGAAAACGTACCCGAACTGCTATTTGCACCGCAGCAGTCCTAATGATGTGGCGCGGACCGAACACCTGACCTTCATATGCGCGCGCACGAAAGATGACGTGGGGCCCACGAACAACTGGATGGATCCAGGAGCGGCGAAATATAAGGTAGGCGCGCTGCTGGATGGGGCCATGCGCGGGCGGACGATGTATGCGGTGCCGTACATCATGGGGCCGGTGAGTTCTCCTATCAGCAAGGCGGGGATTGAAGTCACGGACAGCCCCTACGTGGTGGCGAACATGCGCATCATGGCACGCATCGGCAAGGCCGCCACGGATCGCATCGGCACGTCCTCCGATTTTGTGCCGGGACTGCATTCCATCGGTGATCTCGACCCCACACGGCGGTACATCGCGCATTTTCCGGAAGAAAAATTGATCTGGAGCGTGGGCTCGGGGTACGGCGGAAACGCGCTGCTGGGAAAAAAGTGCTTTGCGCTGCGCATCGCCAGCGTAATGGCGCGCGAGCAGGGGTGGATGGCCGAGCACATGCTTATCCTCGGCTTGGAAGCGCCGGATGGCAAAGTCACGTACATGGGGGCGGCGTTTCCGAGCGCCTGCGGCAAGACCAACCTGGCGATGATGGTGTCGACGCTGGAGAGCCAGGGCTATCGCGTGTGGACCGTTGGCGACGATATTGCGTGGATGAAGATCGGCGAGGACGGCTATCTGCACGCGATCAATCCGGAGGCGGGATTTTTTGGGGTGGCGCCGGGCACCGGAATGAAGACCAATCGCAACGTGATGGGCGCGTTGCGGCAGAACACGATTTTTACGAATGTGGCGATGACACCGGAGCGCGAGCCGTGGTGGGAAGGCATCAACGGCGCGCCCACGGCGGGTTTGATCAACTGGAAGGGCGAGGCGTGGGACACGTCCAAGGGACCGGCGGCGCATCCCAACGCGCGTTATACCGTGCCGGCGCATCAGTCGCCCAGTATTTCGCCGAAGTGGGAGGCGCCGGAAGGCGTGCCCATCTCCGCATTTATTTTCGGCGGACGCCGCGCGCGAGTAGCGCCCCTGGTTTATGAATCCTTCAACTGGCAGCATGGCGTTTTTGTGGGCGCCACGCTGGCCAGCGAGACGACGGCTGCAGCTACGGGAAACGTTGGGATTGTGCGACGCGATCCGATGGCCATGGTGCCGTTCTGCGGGTACAACATGGCCGACTATTTCGGGCAATGGCTGGCGATGGGCAAGCGCATTCCGCATCCGCCGAAGATTTTTCACGTCAACTGGTTCCGCAAAGGCGCGGATGGCAAATTCCTGTGGCCGGGATACGGGGAGAATGTGCGCGTGCTGAAGTGGATCCTCGAACGCGTCGAAGGCCGCGGTGGAGCGCAGGAGACTCCGATCGGGCATGTGCCGGCGCGTGGCGCGCTGACGCTGGAGGGGATGAATATTTCGGCGTCCACGGTGGAGGATTTGATGCGAGTCGATCCCGAGGACTGGGAACAGGAGTTGATTGACATCAAGGAATTCTTCCAGAAATTTGGCGATCGTTTGCCCAGCGAGCTGAATGTCGAGCACGAGAATCTTTCCCGGCGCCTGGCTCCCCGCGAAGTGGCACGCTGATTCATGGCCATGCAGGCTCCAGCGCGAAAACTGACAACGCATCAGCAGGCGGTGCTCATTCAGGTGCTTCTGGCGTTTCCCGAGCAACGCGTGGCGATCCAGACCTCGCCGTCGGCCGGGGATGCAGCTGCGTACGCGCAGAATTTCCTAGCGATCTTCAAGGCCTGCGGCTGGAATGTCGATCCAGATGCGCAGGGAACGGTTTCCGGGGTGGAGACCCCAGGGCTTGCGATTGTAGTGCAGGAAGATCACCATTTGCCTGCCAGCGCGGAGGCGCTGCGCGACGCCTTGCGGATCTATCAGATGGAAGTCGGAACGGTGTGCGAGCCCGCCTCGACGATTGATCCCGGCGCGTTTGTTTTGCGCATCGGGGCACAACCTCAATAGTGAGTTCCTTCAAAGCGTGGGAATTTAGAGAATGGTCTGAATTTCGGGATCGAGCGATACGTGTGTCGCGGGAATGCCGTTGATCGCGAAGTTTTCACCACCCGCTTCGGAAAAATGAAAGAAGCGGCTGATGTGGTAGTCCTCGTCGTAGCTGGAGAACAGCGACTCGGTCTCCGCGCGGTTCAGAGCAAAAGCCGACAGCGCTACGGGCTTGCCGAAATCTCCGGCCAAGGCCTTGTATTTCTCGACTAACTCCTGCAATGACATCATCGGAGCGCGGCGTGGTTCGGCGGCCATGAGTGACTCCTAAGGCAGAGTGTACTGCCGTGTTCCGGCGAAGGGAAGCGGTGAACGGTCCGGTGGACCAAAAGTGCATCACGGCCGGGTAGCCAGCCATTTGTAGCCCGCGCTGCGGATTCGGTAAGATGCGTGGCGACTTTGAGGGGCATGGAGGAAACAGAATGAGTATTACGGTTGGGCAGAAAGCGCCGGATTTCACGCTGCAAAATCAGGACAAAAAGGAAGTGAAACTGTCGGACTTTGCCGGCAAGAAGAATGTGGTGCTGGTGTGGTACCCGCTGGATTGGAGTCCCACGTGCACCAACGAGCACGCGTGTTTTGTGAACGAGATGAAGTCGTTCGAGACACTGGACGCGGAAGTGCTCGGCGTCAGTGTGGACAGCGTGTGGTCGCATAAGGCTTATGCCGATAAGATGCATATCAAGTATTCGCTGCTGGCGGATTTTCACCCTAAAGGCGCGATGAGCGAGAAGTACGGCATTTATCTGGCCGATAAGGGCATCACCGGCCGCGCCATTGCCATCGTAAACAAGGCCGGCAGTGTTGCGTGGTTCAAGAACTACGACATTCCGGTAGTGCCAGACGTGAAAGAAGTCGCAGCAGCGCTGACGCAGGTGAAGGCAGCGTCAGCCTAGAGTAAGCTTTTAACAATAATAAGCTTTACGTGGCGCAGGCTTGCTTCAGCCTGCGCTTTTCTTTTTGCACAAAATGACGGACGAGGAACGCGTTTCATTAACCGGAGAGCAATGCCGACTGAAGGATTGGCCCCAGCAGCCAGAGAGTGAGCACCAGCGAGGCGGCCGTGACCAAGGGCACACGCATCGGCCCCGGGCGAACGGTGGCCAAACATGCGGCCAAGCCGGTTCCAACAACAAGCATTATCTTTCCGCCCCAAACAATCCAGTTGGCCGCTGCCGCGGGGAAAACGGAATGGACCCAATGAAGCAAAGCGGCCAGCGGCATCCCAGGGAATCGAGTGAGGTATGTCAACGTCACGCAAAGCAGGAGCAAGAGAGAAAGGAGATCTGCTTTGCGATTCCTGACCGGCGCGTCTGGCTGTTCCAGGTCAACGGCGGGAAAGGAACCCGGCTCGATCTTGAACGGAGGTGCATCTTCGGGCAGCACGCGCGCCCAGGCGTAAGCCAACGGAATCGCTGTGCCAACCAGCAGCGCGGCGAGCGCGGCGAATGCGAGGCGATACGGCGCCAAGCCGGCAAAAAACAGGATGTGCAAAGCCGTCATTCGAAATAGTCCCGGACTGCCGCGGTGTGCGGCCGCAGTTCCAGTTTATCTGGGAATGCAGCCAGTCGATAGGTTGCGTGCGCCGATCTATTTCGCGGTGAATTCGTTGCGATAGACGGCGCCGCCCTTCATCACAAACTTCACGGACTGGAGCAGACGTACATCGGAGGTCGGGTCGCCGCTCACAGCGATAATGTCGGCGTCATGTCCGGTCTCAATGGCGCCGACTTTGTCGGCCCAACCGATCAGGTCAGCGGCCCTTACGGTTGCGGCCTGAATGGCGTCCATGGGTTTCATACCAAACTCCACCATCTTGGCGAATTGTTTGGCGTTGTCGCCGTGAGGATACACTCCGGAATCGGTGCCGTAGGCCATCTTCGCGCCGCTCTCCCAGGCATGCCGAAAATTCTCGCGCTGCAGCCGGCCGACTTTCTTCTCTTTCTCGATCGATTCAGGCAGCATTCCGACTTTGGCGCCCTCCTGCAAGATGAAATCGTCGTTGTAAATATCGAATACCAGGTAGGTGCCGTGCTGCTTGGCCAAGGCGATGCCTTCTTCGTCGATCAGGCTGCTGTGCTCGATCGAATCGATGCCAGCGCGAATGGCGTCCTTAATGGATTGCGTGCCGTGCGCGTGTGCCGCGACCTTACGGCCGAGCTTGTGGGCTTCTTCGGCAATCGCGGTCATCTCCTCCAGCGTGTATTGCGGCGTGCCAGGCTGATCGCCTTTGCTCAGCACGCCGCCCGAAGCGCAAATCTTGATTACGTCCGCGCCATACTTGATGGTTTCGCGAACCTTGGCGCGCGCTTCCCACGGCCCGTCGGCTACGCCGCTGCTTTTGTAGTGAAACTCGAAGGGCAGCAGATTTTCGTCGCAATGCCCGCCGGTAATCCCGAGCGGGGGGCCGGAGACCAGCATGTGCGGGCCGTCGATGTCACCTGCATTGATGCCGTCGCGGAGAGCCACGTCGGTGTAGTTGCTGGCGCCGACGTTGCGAACGGTGGTGAAGCCCGCGCGAAGGGTGAGGCGTGCATTTTTTGCGCCCACGATGGCTTGTCGCGGCGCCGAGACTCCTAACCCCTGATAGCCGCTGTGGCTGGGATCGCTGGTCAGATGGGTATGCACATCGATCAGGCCGGGCAAACAGGTGGCGCTTGGCAAATCCACCATGGTCGCTCCGACCGGCGCGAGCGGAGAACTCGCGGGCCCCACGGCCGTGATTGTGCCATTGGCATCGAACACGATCACCTGATCGGGCAGCAACTTGCCGGAGCGCACGTCCAGCAGTTTGCCGCAATGCACTGCCCCCGGTGCGGCATTTGCGATCTGTGAAGTGATCAGCAGAGCGAGGGCGGAGAGCACCAACTTATGCATGTAGCTTTCCCCCGAATACAGAATTGGCGAACAAAGCGAAGCAGCATACCTCCAAAGCCGGGAGGTTGGAAGGGGCAGCCACGGTGAACTCGGTCGGACTACGGTTTTGCAAACGATCGAAGCAAGAGCACGAGCTGCCAGCGCTGCTCCACGGGCAGCCGTTTCTTGAATGCGGGCATAGGTCTGTGTCCTTCACTGATCTTGTAAAACAGTTCGCCGTCGGTAACACCGCTGAGTTGTCCGGTGTGAGTAAAGTTGGTAGGTCGCGGACTGTATCGCTGCGCATCGTGGCCGTCGCCTTTGCCGAATTCACCGTGGCAGACGGCGCACTTATCGAGGTAGATCGGGCGAATGGCACTGAGGGCGGCATCGGAGGCCGGTATCGGATTCGTACGCCGCTTGGCTTCGTCGGGGACGGTCCAAGGCTGGTTCTGGATGATCGAATATGCGATTGCGGCGGTCATGACCATGAGTAGAAGAACGAATAGAGCCCTGCGTCTGGCGAGATTTTCTGACGGGGAAGTCGGCATGCGTGAAGAGAAAGTTTCGCATATCGGCGGCAGTGGAGGAAGGTGTGCGCGCCGCTACTGTCCGCGGAAGATCAACCACAGGAGTTCGGCATTGAACCCGATGATGGCGACCGCTATGACCCAGGAAACCACGGAGGTTAGCCGCGAGTTCGCGAATTCGCCCATCCTGGCGCGGCTGCCGGTGAACTGAATCAAGGGAATGACGGCGAAGGGAAGCTGAAAGCTCAGCACTACCTGGCTCAGAATGAGCAGGGAAGTCACTTTGCCCTCGCCGGCGATGCCGATCACCAGGATTGCCGGAATAATAGCGATCCCGCGAGTGATCAATCGCCGCAGCCATGGCTTCAGCCGGATATCGAGGAATCCCTCCATCACGATCTGGCCGGCGAGGGTGCCGGTCAGAGTGGAATTCTGCCCGGAAGCCAGGAGCGCGCAGGCAAATAGCGTGCTGGCCAGGCTCGCGCCCAGCACCGGACTCAGCAGTTTGTAGGCGTCGGCGATTTCGGCGATGTCGTTGAATCCGCGGGTATGAAACGCCGCCGCGCCCAGAATAAGGATCGCCGCATTGATGAACAGCGCGAAACCCAGCGCCAGCGTGGAATCGAGCACCGCAAACTTCAGCGCCTCTCGCTTCTGCCGCGGCGAGCTGCCGAAAGCGCGTGTCTGCACGATGCTGGAATGCAGGTACAGATTGTGAGGCATCACCGTAGCGCCCAGGATACCGATGGCGATGTACAGCATCTCGCGATTGCGAAGAATTTCCGCGCTCGGAATTAGGCCGCGCGCCGCCTCGCGCCACAAGGGCTGGGCGAAGAAAATCTCATACGCGAAGCACCCGCCGATGGTCAAAATCAAGGTCACGACGAACGCTTCAATCAGCCGGAAGCCGCGACCCTGCAAAGCCAGCACGATCAGAACGTCCAGCGCGGTGATCACTACGCCGGCCAGCAGCGGCAAGCCGAAGAGCAGCTTCAAGGCCACCGCGGAGCCCAGCACTTCGGCCAGGTCGCAGGCGGCAATGGCGATTTCGCACAGCACCCACAGCGCAAACGAAGTGCGCCGCGAATACTGGTCGCGGCAGGCCTGCGCCAGGTCCCGGCCGCTGACGATGCCAAGCTTGGCCGACAGCCCTTGCAGCAGCATCGCCATCAGGTTGCTGATGACGATCACGCTCAGCAGCGCGTAGCCGAACTTCGATCCTCCGCCGAGATCGGTGGCCCAGTTGCCGGGATCCATGTACCCGACCGCCACCAGGTACCCCGGGCCTGCGAACGCAAAAATTTTTCGCAGCCAGGAGGCCCCCTCGTTGATCGGGATGGTACGGTGCGCTTCGGGAAGGGAAGGGTTTCCGGTCGATCGCGGCGCAGGCGCGTGGGCTCCCACGCGCCCCGCCGAAGCGGCAGCGCCGCTGGCGGGCTCGGTTTCCAGTTCGGCGGGATTCATTCTCTGCATCGTTGAAGTTAAGTCCGCTAAGTTAACTACGTTAAATGTCCCGTATAAACTATACTTAATATCGACGAGTGTCAAGCCGGTTGTCCCGTTTTGTTTTTGATTCGTTACAGCGGAAAAAGTCGTGCTTCGGCCGCACGCCAACCGCGCGACATAGGGCTGTGGTACCTTGAAGTGCACCACAGCGTAAAGCACCAAGCCAAGGATCGGGAGAAAAATGCAAATGGAAGAGCAGCGGCCGGCGCAAGCAGGGCAAGTCCAGATCAAGGCGGACGAAAAGGAACTGCAGGGTTCGTACAGCAACCTGGTGATGATTCACCACAATCTGGAAGAGTTCACGCTCAACTTTATCTACATATTTCCCAACGGCACGCAGGGCAAGTTGTTGCAAAGCATGATCGTCAGTCCTGGCCACGCTAAACGTATCTGGCGCGCGCTGGGCGAGAATCTGGCGCGCTATGAAGCACAGTTCGGGGCCATCAAGGAAGCTCCCGAAGGCGGCCCCACGCCAAACGTGGGCTTCGTCCAGTAAAGGGGGGCGGCACCAAAAGCCAGCACGCTGGCACAAGCAGAAAGCAGCGGGCGTCACGCGAAATTGTAAACCTGCCGCCTCGCCATGTTAGAATTCATACCTGCTCCGCAACGGGCCTGTAGCTCAGGTGGCTAGAGCGCGCCCCTGATAAGGGCGAGGTCGGTGGTTCAAGTCCACCCAGGCCCACCATTCCTTTCAATTAGTTAGGGGCTGCCGTTTTTTCGAAAGAGGGCGAGTGTGCCCAATTCTGTGC
>DATNCJ010000066.1:0-31899 GCA_035607215.1 Candidatus Eiseniibacteriota bacterium | reverse complement strand
TCCATTGTGACGTTGACGACCACGCGCTGTTGCACATCGAGCGCCACAGGAACCGAGACTGCTTTCTTGAATCCGGTCTGCTCCACAGTGACGGTGTAATTTCCTACTCGCAGCGGCCCGGCTACATATTCTCCAACGTCGCTAGTGGTAGTGGTGAATGCTAGGCCGCGATCCACATCCACAACTGTGACTTTCGCGCCCGCTACCAGGGCTCCAGAAGTGTCTTTTACCGTGCCGGCAATGCTGCCGGTGTCTTTTTGCGCGCGAGTCGCGTCGCAAAAGAGCAGCACAGCGGCGAAAAATAGAAAGTACCGAGAACGCAGAGTGCGAAGAGAAATCACGAGTCCCTCCTGACGTCACGGCAGCAAATTTCGAGATGGCCAAACCCAAAAGCTAAGATCTCCCGGCTCTGCTTGCGAGGTGAGGCACGCGCGAGTCGTTCAATTCCGTTTCGCACCTAATTGCGTTAACTTACTTTTACTTTCGTTATGCTGCGGATGTCAAGAAAGAAGTGGATGGCCGCCGGCGGGGGGCCATCGTGGAGCCCAGAGCCTGGTGCTAAATTGTGGAAGTAAAGCTCAGACGAGTTTTACTTCGATCCCTGCGTCTCGAAGGAGGCGAAGATCATTTCGCGGTATTCCGTGATCGGTGATCACTTCGTGCACAGCGGATGGCGGCACGATATGCGAAAGGCTCCGCCGGCCAAACTTGCTGGAATCGCACACCGCCACGGTGTGCTTGGCCATTTCCACCATGATGCGGTTTACCTTGGCTTCCAGCAGATTCGGTGTGCTAAGGCCATAGTGCGCATCGAATCCGTCCACTCCGAGAAACAGAATATCTGCGTGAAGATAACGCAGCATCTCCTCTGCAATCGGCCCGACCAGCGAAAATGAATTCTTGCGCAGGGTACCGCCGGTCAAAATCACCTCGATCTCCGTGCCCGCGAGGTCTGCCGCAATATTCACGGCATTTGTCACAATCGTCAATTTGCGGACCGTTCGAAGGGCTCGCGCGATTGCCGTCGTGGTTGTTCCCGAATCCAGGATCACCACCTGGCCTTCCTTTACCATTCCGGCTGCTGCCGCCGCGATCCGCAGCTTTTCCTTGTGATGCAGTTTTTCTTTCTCGCGCAGCGTTGGATCTTCCAGCACTCCTTCGCTGATCAGTGCGCCGCCGTGCGACCTGTGCGCCAGCCCCTGCGACTGAAGAATGTCCAAATCCTTTCGAATGGTCACCTGAGACGTCTTGAATTGCCGTGCCAGCGTGGTAACCAGCACTCGTCCTTCGCGGTTCAGCAGCTTTACGATTGCGCGACGTCGTTCTTCGTTTAGCATTCGGCAAACTCCGGCTCGTCGTTACGGTGCGAATACCCGGGGCACAAGCCTTCGCACGTTATTATGATTCATACCGTTTAGTTTCGTTTAGCTGTTTGCTCGACCACAAGGGGCAAACACAGGCGCTTGACTCACCCGGCGCTCAAATCCGACCAAGCTTCAGCGCATCTTCTATCACTTTTCCGCGCTAGTCGCCAGATGAGCTACTGCGTTGCGTGCGTATCTATTGCTTGGTATGGAAGCAGATGCGATCCATTGTGCATTTGCGTGATACGCGGCCGGGGGAAGTGCTGGCGAATATGTTTAGCGGCCAAGAGCCCGCGTTGCGCCGCCTCTTTGCGATGGTCATACACATGGCGGAGTGTTCGGACCAGCTCCGCGGGGGCCGGCTCGAACCAGGTAAACGGTCCGGTCAGTTTGCCCAACGGCGGCGGTTCGTCCGGAACGATTTCTTCACGCGCGCTCACGAGATATGCGGTCTGCTCCGAACAAAAGGCCTGTGAAGGGCCTCTCGCGCTGGTGATTACGGGCTTTCCGCAGGCCATGGCCTCGAGCAGCAGCATTCCAAATCCCCCGGCGCGATAAGGCAGCACAAAGGCATCGCACCCCCGGCAGAGGCTTGCCAGCGTGACATCGTCGGTCGCATCCTCAACATTTGAACGCGGGCACAGCGCGAATCGTTTGCAGTAAGCTGAATTTGCCGGACAAGTGAATTGTGCGCGTAAGCGCCGCCACTCCCGCAGACCGCCAGCAGCAAGCTGACGTCCTCCCGGTCATCAAATGCAGCCTTGAAGGCCTCCAGCAGCACATCGACGCCTTTGCGCCGGATTGCGCCGCCGACAAATAAGAACACGAATTTGCGCAAACCTGCCGGCCGCGACACGGATCCCTCCGCTGAGAACAACGTGATATCGATTCCGTTGGGTATGACATACCGGCGTTCGGAGGCAACCCCAGCTCACGGCTTTGTTCTCATCGCTCAAATCGTGAGCGGCCAGAAATCCGCCGGGCTCGATCTTGCTTAGGATATCGGCCACGTTGTGTTGAATTTCATTCGCTCGTGCCGCACATCCGCGAAGACCAGATCAAACTTGCCCGATATGGATCGGAAATCTCCGGTCCTGAACTCCACTAGTTGCGTCATGCCATGCCTTTCGCGAAAGGCGTCTCGCGATCTTTTCAGCGCTTCTGCCGGCGATAGCAGGACCGTCGCTGGCGGAAGCTCAGCGTCGGCAATAAACTGCCCGCCACTGCGCTCATGGGCATCGAAGTCCACCCCTGGCCAAAAGCACGCACGCTACCAAAGTTTCTACCGTTCCCTCGACGAAGTGAGCTCCGCCATTAGAAGACCTTCACGCGAGCAGCAAATTCATCGATTCGCTCCACGGGAACTTCCGCCTCTCCTCGCACTCCCTGCTTCTTGTCCGCTCTCCCGCCCTCGGAGTAGACTCTTCCATTCGATCCTTGCTGGTGCATGACTGGAATCACGCCTGCGTATGACCATCCCTCTCCAGCTATGACTGACTCGCACACCGGTTCACTCGCTGCCGAAACCATTCGCGAAAGCTCCCTCTACAACAAGGACCTCGCCCCCGTCACACTCGAGCGCCGCACATGGCGCACCTACAACTACGCCGCTCTATGGATTTCGATGAGCGTCAACATTCCTACCTACATGCTCGCCAGCGGCATGATCGCCGGCGGCATGAACTGGAAGCAGGCGCTGTTCACCGTTTTCCTCGGCAATGTATTGGTGCTGATTCCCATGTTGCTGAACGCTCACGCCGGCGCCGAATACGGGATTCCGTTTCCGGTCTTTGCGCGCGCCTCGTTTGGAGTCCTCGGCGCAAACGTGCCGGCAATCCTGCGCGCCTTGGTTGCCTGCGGCTGGTTTGGTATCCAGACCTGGATCGGCGGCGAAGCCATCAACGCCATGATCGTCGCGCTGGCCCCGAGCTGGGCGCACTTCGCCTACGGCGCCGCGGTCTGCTTCGCATTCTTCTGGCTGCTCAATGTGCTCGTGATTCTTCGCGGCATCCAGATGATCCGCTTCCTGCAGGGAATTTCCGCGCCCTTCCTGCTGCTGATAGGTCTCGCGCTGCTACTCTGGGCCAAAGCCAAAGCCGGTGGTTTCGGCCCCATGCTTTCCACTCCCTCGAAATTTCAAACCTTCGGCGAATTTTTCCGCTTTTTCGTGCCGTCATTGACCGGCGTGGTTGGTTTCTGGGCCACCGTCTCGCTCAACATTCCCGATTTCACCCGCTACGCGCGCAGCCAGCGCGATCAAGTGGTCGGCCAGGCTTTAGGCCTACCCGCCACCATGACTTTCTACTCCTTCATCGGCATCGCCGTAACCTCCGCTACGCTAATCATCTTCGGCCAGGCGCTCTGGGATCCTGTCGCGGTGCTCTCGCGCCTCGGCAATCCGTTCGCTGTGGTGTTGGCGATGGTCGCGCTCCTCATGGCTACGCTCAACGTCAACGTCGCAGCAAACGTGGTTTCTCCCGCCAACGATTTCTCCAATCTCTCCCCGCGCCGCATCAGCTTCCGCACGGGCGGGCTCATCACCTGCTTCATGGGCATCCTGATGCAACCATGGAAGCTGATGGCCAACTACGGCAGCTACATTTTCGGCTGGCTGGTCGGCTACTCCGGATTCCTCGGCCCCATTGCAGGAGTTCTGATCTGCGACTACTTCGTCGTCCGCAAGAAAATCCTCGTCGTCGATGACCTATATCAACGCGGCGGCCTCTACGAGTACCAACGGGGCTTCAACTGGCAAGCCATTATCGCCTTAGCCGCCGGCGCCGGAGTCGCATTCATCGGCCTTATCGTGGCGCCGCTCCGCGTCCTGTATAACTACGCATGGTTTGTTGGCTTCGCGGTCAGTTTTGCGGTGTATTTTATTCTCAAGCCGTCGCTGGCCGTAAATCGCTCCGCGACCGCTGTAACGTCGGACGGCGTCGGCCGCTGAGCAAATTCCGGACGTCGTGCAACACAAGGGAGAGCGCCATGGAATTCGGCATCACCATCAAGCCCGACATCACCATCGACCGCATCGTCAGCCTCACGCGCCAGGCCGAATCCGCCGGCTTCACCTACGGCTGGATTTTCGATTCCCACGTGATCTGGATGGAGCCATTTCCCCTGCTCACGCTGATGGCCGCCAACACCAAGAAAATGCGTCTTGGCCCGTGTGTTACCAATCCCGCCGTCCGCGATGTCACCGTCGCTTCCAGCCTTTTCGCCACACTGAACGTCGCCTCGCACGGTCGCATGGTGATGGGCATCGGCCGGGGCGACAGCTCCCGCCGCGTCCTTGGTAAAAAACCCACTACCCTGGAAAATCTCCAAGACTTCGTCAATACCTTTCGCGAGCTCAATGCCGGCCGCTCCATCGATCACGAAGGCGTCAGCACAAGATTCCCGTGGGCCAATGCCGGTATCCCGCCGGTCTGGGTCGCCGGCTACGGCCCAAAAGCTTTGCGCACCGCCGGGCGCATCGGCGATGGTGTGATCCTGCAGTTCGCCGATCCCGATTTGATTTCCTGGTGCCTTGGTTTCGTCCGCGAAGGCGCAAGGGAAGCTGGCCGCGACTTCAGCAGCATCGAAGTGATGGCCGCCGCCCCCGTCTGGGCTTCCGATGATCTGAAAACCGCGCGCGATCGCGTCCGCTGGTTTCCAGCGCTGGTCTCGAATCACGTTTTGGATCTCATTTCCAAATACAAACCGGAAGAGTTGCCGAGAAGCCTCACCTCCTTCGTCCAAAATCGCGGCAAATACGATTACCACCATCACTGCGAAGTCGGCAGCGATAACGCCGACTTCGTCTCCGACGAGGTAATCGACCGCTTCTGCCTGGTCGGCCCCATCGAGCAGCACCGCAAGAAACTCGAAGCGTTACGCAACGTAGGCGTCACCCAATTCAACATCTATCTAATGTGCGGCGACGAAGAAAAAACTCTCGACGTCTACGGCCGCGAAGTTCTTCCACAATATGCCAACGTGTCCGCGTAGGGGCGCAGCATGCTGCGCCCCATCTCGGCAAGATCTCAAAACCTTGCGTCCGCCCCATCTTGGCGTGTCAATCTGAGGCAATCCGATGAGGATTGCCGAAGGACCTCAACGTAAAATGTCGCCGATCACCTCAACCGAGCAACGCTTCAACTGAGGACCAACTATGCGCTTCGACACCATCATCAAAAACGGCACCATCATCACCGCCACCGACACCACCCTAGCCGACCTCGGCATCAACGGCGAAAAAGTCTCCGCCATCGCCGCGCAACTCCCCGCCGAAAACGCAACTAACATCATCGACGCCGCGAATCATTTCCTTCTTCCCGGCGGCATCGATGTCCACACCCACCTCGACATGCCTTTCGGCGGCACCACCAGCGCCGACGACTTCCAGACCGGCACCACCGCCGCAGCCTTCGGTGGCACCACCACGCTGATCGACTTCGCCATCCAGTACAAAGGCCAGACCCTCCGCCACGCCTTCGACACCTGGATGAAAAAAGCCCACGACAAAGCCACTATCGACTTCGCCTTCCACTGCATCATCACCGACCTCGGCAGCGCCCAACTCGAAGAAATGGGCCAGTTGATCCGCGAAGGCGTCACGAGTTTCAAGCTCTTCATGGCCTACCCCGGCGTGTTCATGCTCGACGACGCCAGTATCTTCAAAGCCATGCGTGAAGCCGCCAAGCACTCCGGCCTGATCTGCATGCACGCCGAAAACGGCGGCGCCATCGACGTCCTCGTCCAGCAGGCCCTCGCCGAGGGAAAACGCGCCCCGAAATATCACGCCCTCACCCGACCCACCACCGCCGAAGCTGAAGCCACGTCGCGCGCCATCGCTCTCGCCGAAATGGCTGGCGCTCCCGTCTACATCGTCCATCTCTCCTGCAACGACGCGCTCGAAAAAGTTCGCGAAGCCCGTGACCGCGGCCTCCCCGCCTACGCCGAAACCTGCCCGCAATATCTCTATCTCTCGCTCGAAAATATGGACGCCCCCGGCTTCGAAGGCGCGAAGTACGTCTTCACTCCGCCGCTACGCGAAAAATGGCATCAGGAAAAACTCTGGCAGGGCCTGGCCCACGACACCCTGCAAGTCGTCTCCACCGATCACTGCCCGTTCTGCTTCAAGGAACAAAAAGAGTTAGGCAAGGACGACTTCACCAAAATCCCCAACGGTGGTCCTGGCATCGAACATCGCCTCAGCCTCATCTACACCGGCGGCGTTCACGCCAAACGCTTCTCTGCAAATCGCTTCGTGGAAGTCGTCTCCACTGCGCCTGCCAGACTTTTCGGTCTCTTCCCGCGCAAGGGCACGATCGCGGTAGGCTCCGACGCCGACATCGTCATCTTCGATCCTGCGGCGCACGACGTGATCAGCGCAAAAACACACCACATGCGCGTCGACTACTCCATGTTCGAAGGCATCGCCATCACCGGCATCCCCAAAACCGTCCTCTCGCGCGGCCAAGCCGTCATCGACTCCGGCAAATTCGTCGGCCGCCCCGGCTCCGGCCAATTCCTCCGCCGCCAAACTTACGCCGGCGTTTAGACCGTCTCGCCCGGCTGTAGCCGTCGTTACTCGCCACCAGCCACCACCTTGTACGGCCGCATCATCTCGTTGTCTTCGTGTTCCAGCACGTGGCAGTGCCACACATACCGGAACTCCTGCCCGGGCTTCGCCACTGTGCCGGCAGGCAAATCAAATTTCGCAATCACCCGCGTGATATAACCCGCATACGTCTTGATCGTATCTTTCCACGCCGGCCGTTCATTCGACTCCGGCGGCATCGGGATTCCCGTGTAAACCAGCTTGCCCGACTCCTGATACTGCTTCACATCAAATGGTTGCCGGTTCAAAACTTGAAATTTGACCAGGTGAATGTGCACCGGGTGCACGTCCCCGGTCGCATTCGCAAACGACCAGATCTCCATCGATCCCGCCTTCGGATCCTCCGTGATGGGATCGTCCCAGTGTTTTCCTCCCAGCAAACCCATCATCGTGTAGCCGTCTGAAGGCCGATCCATTTCCGTTAATGACACGACCCGCTCGCGCACCGCCAATCTCGGATTCAGTGGAGACATCGGCACCAAAGTTTCCGGTAGCGCGCTGGTATCCCGGCCTGCGAGCGCCTTCGTCACCTTGAACAGCATTACCTCGGCCGGAACCACCTCGCCGCCGCGCGCATAGGGCGCCGGGGCATCGTTGCTCATTGCCAAGTGCCCCCCTGCGTGCTCGCTGAAATCGATCACCACATCGAACCGTTCGCCTGGAGAAAAAATCAGGTAGTGCGAACTCAACGGCGCGGGCAGCAGTCCTGCATCCGTCCCGATCTGCCGGAATGCCGGCGCATCCACCGGTTGCCCGTTCGGTTTGCCGTTCTTGTCCGCGGACGCCAGCGTCAAATGATAAAAGCGCGCATTCGATCCGTTCACCATCCGAAACCGGTACTTTCGCGGTTCTACTTCCAAGAACGGGGTCGCTTTTCCGTTCACGCAAATCGTTTCGCCGAAATATTCCTGCATCCACATCGGATGCGTCCCGTTTTGCGCCGGCGGATACCACAACGATCCATCCGCTAAAAACGAGCGATCCTGAATCAGCAGCGGTATCTCATACGTTCCCGCAGGCAAATTCAGCGCGTCCTCTTCGTCATCGCGAATCAGATACACTCCCGCAAGGCCCGCCACCACGTTCAGCCGCGTGATCCCCAGCGCGTGATCGTGATACCAAAGCGATGTCGCCGCCTGATCGTTCGGATAGTGGCTCGGCGCCGCATCATAGGTCGGCCCGGTTTTCCCATCTGGCGTGATCCACGCCTCCGGGTAACCGTCGCTTTCCGGCAAGACCTGTGCCCCATGCACGTGTACCACGGTTCGCACTTCCGGCACGCCTTCTTCACTCCCATGAATGCTCGTATCGATCGGCAAAAAATGTTTCCTCGGCAACTCATTCGTCCATTTCACCGACAATGCCTGCCCTCGCCGCACCTCAATCGTCGGCCCAGGCCACATCCCGTTGTAGCCCCACAACCGCGTGGGCGGCAGATCGCGATGCACCTTGCCATGAAACTCCCGTGCCCGAATCTGCAAGACACTCTCGCCACGCGCCGCCGGCCGAATCACCTCCGGCACCGGCAAGACATCCACATACGGCGTCAGCAGCTTCGGTTTCCGCGCCTCCTGCGCCTTTTTCGTGTTCAACCCGCGAACCGAAGCGCCAGAAAATATTCCCGCACCCGCAACCAACCCCAACCTCAACAATTCCCGCCGATGAATCCTCACCTCGACTCCCACGCGCCACGCGCGTCACCGCTAACCTGTTATCCCGATCGACGCAGCCCGCTTTTTCTGGCTCTCGCCCGTTTCTCTGTTGAAAACAACGAGCGCGGGTTGCGGAGTGGAGAGATCGTGGCGAGACCGCTCGGTTTAGAGATCGGCCCGGTCCATCCACAAGTGTTGGGTTCAACCAGCTCCAAGAAAATGCGGCTGCCGGCCGAGGCACTGCGCCCCAGCCGGCAACCCACATGCTGTTTGGGTTGTCTTCAGTCCTTGGAGAAGTCCGGGCGGTTGAAGTCAAACATTCCGAAGCAATCACCAAGGGCCGGTGAATTCAGCGGAACGTACTCATCCTTGCCCACTCGAGGCTCAGGCAAATTGTCGCGGCTGCGCTTGGTCACCGTCGGCAAATTCCAGTTGCGTTCGATGAACTTGAGCAGCGAAACGTGATCGTAGTACACGTGCACGACGCGATTCTGTTTCGAGTACGGCGAAACCACGAGTAGTGGAATGCGCGTGCCGTCCCCGAAGAAGTCCACCGGCTGCACGTAGCCCGAGTCGTAGTACCCACCGCCTTCATCAAAGGTGACGAAGATCGCGGTGTCTTTCCACAATCCGGGGTTGTTCTGCACCTCGGTCACGACCTGCTTCACAAAGCCTTCGAACAGGTCGAGCTTCGAAGAAGCCGGGTGCCCATCCGAGTATCCGCTGGGCTTCACGATGGAGACCGCAGGCAGCGTGCTGTTCTGAATGTCATTGTGTAGCGCGTCGGTGTCCGCAATGTGCGCAGTGCGCAGAGCATCGTTGGTCATGATGTCCGTCGCATACTGGAACGGATTGCAGATATTGCAGTACGCGTCATATGGATTCGGTTTCGCCTTCGGATCCTTCTCCGCCGCAATCGAATCCGCAACATAACGGTCCCAGTGTTCGCCGTAGTACTTGAACGAAACGTTGTGCTCCATCAGCACGTCGCCGATGTGCCGCACATTCGTCGGCGGAATTGTGAACGGAGACACCGAAAGCGGTAACTCCACTCCATTTCCCAGATAGCCCGGGTTGTAGTTGTTCAGCAGGTAGTAGTGATCTTTCTCGCAGTTTGGATTCACTGGCCGTGGCAGCGCCTGCAAGTAATTGACGACCGCAGGAACGCCTGGTTGGCCGAGGTCGGAGCAATTGCTGTAGCTGCCGCCGCCGTAGCCGTCCTGGTCGTAGTAGTTGTTCGTGCCAGGCTGCGGATTCGGATTCTCGATCTGGTTATCGGCCGGCTTCGCGGCGTTGCCCTTGCCGTCGCTAAACCAGATGGCGTCACCGTAGCCGAACATGATGTGGTTCGCGCCGGTTCCGCCCATCACCGACTGGTGAAAGTTGTCGCTCAGCGTGTACTTGTCCGCCAGAAACTTCATGTACGGCGCATCGCCCTGTTGCATGTTGTAGAACGCCATGGCCGTCGAGCCTTCGCCCGTCGACGCCGGGCCAAAGCCGGAAGGCTGCGCTGCGCCGTTGTTACCCGCTCCAATGGTCACCTCTACCCACGGAAACAGGTCGGCCTTGCATCCGCTCGGATTTCGCTTTGTGGCCAGATCGGCGTTGCAATCGAGCTGCTGCCACATTTGGTAGAAGCGATGCACCGGGCTCGCCGCATAGTCGTCGTATTTCACGCCGGGCGTCAGTTGGAAAACCCCTTCGCCGATGCCGGAGAGATTGTTGATGCGCGTGTCGGGAACGCCGCTGTCCAGCCCCGACGCTCCAGTGAGCAGGTCCAGGTTGTAACTGGGGAACAAATCCGGTTCGGCCTTCGTGGCGGTCGCCAGGGTCACGAACGGCGCGGGAGATGTGTCGCTCGCAGCTTTCGGTGTTCCGTCGGTGAGTGGCGTCGGAATGTTCGCATAAAGGCTCTTGGACGGCGGACTGAGTTCAAAGGTCCCGCCGTCGCTTACCGCGCTGTATTGCGCGGACAGCGAGTAGTTCGGGCCCGGCGTTCCATCGGCCTTGATGATCCCCTTGGACAACAGGTTTGAGATGCCCTGCAATTTTCTGGGCACATAGGTGGCGTAGACGTGGTCGAAGCTGCGATTTTCTCCAATGATGATGATTACATGTTTGATCGGCGACGTGGTCTTGCGATCTCCGTTGTGTTCGTGAGGTTGGGCTTGTACTGGAGGCCCAACCAACAACTGCGATACCACAAACGCAGCGAGGGTTTGTTTCATGAACTGCTGGCATTTTTGCCGGACGGATCGGCGTGAATGCATCGATTCAACCTCCCAAGGGGACGAGTCGCGTAATTTGCACGGCCTGGGAGGTGTCGATCACGCGCGCATGAAGTTGTAAGCGCGTCGTGTTACGCGCGCGCGACAACGAGGTGAACTGCAGGACAAACTCGAAGAAAAACCGGCGACCACGAGAATTTACAATTTTTTGGTTGTGTGCCGCGTCGCAGCCACTACTAATTCCGACGAAAACAACAACCGTCAGGCTGGTTTCTGCTCATAAGTGTCAAAACTAGAAGCGATGGCACGAATTTCGTCCAGGGTTTGGTCGCGATGCAGGACGCCATCTTCCAAAACGAGCTCAAGCTGGTCGGTCCCTTCGATCGCGCGCCCTTCTTCGCGCTTCACGGTGACGAATTCATCGCCTTCTTCCAGCAGAACGAAGCGGCCCGCTCGCGAATCTTTGCCCGGATCGGTGATCGGCTGCTTGTAGACGTCGTGCCACTGCCCGTTGATATCAATCGCCGAGCATTTCAGCGCGAAGCGCAGCGTGTCGCGGTTCAGTTGCTGCAGCAGGGCGCCGCCCATGCCAAAGCTCCAGTTGTCCATCGACCAGCCGCGTCGCGTGAGCTGCGAAATCATGTTCTGGATGGTGTAATAGTTCACCCCGTCGCCCTGGATGAAGCGCACCTGCGGAGCGATGACCTTCCATCCTTTGCCATTGACCTCGAATCCGAATTTCTCCGCGGCGATGTTGAAGAGTTGCTCGAGCACGGTCACTGCTTCGCCGCTATCAGGACGGATCACCAGCGTGCCTTTGCGCTGCATGACTTTGTCATGCAGCTTGCCGCCCCACAAATCACGCACCGCTTTGTAAATGTCATAGGAATCGCTGACGCAGGCCACGATGCCTTCCGAAACGTTGTCGAGGATATTTTCGTAGGCCTCAGCTTCGTGTTCGCGGCTCCAGGCGGTGATGGTGGAGTGTTCGGAAGCGGGAATACTGACGCCCGGCATGGCGGCTCCGTAATATTGCTGTAGCAGTTCGATCGCGGTGAGATTGTCGGTGCCGACGAAATTGAAAAGGTGCGCGGCGCCGCCGATGGCCGCGGATTCGCGGCTGCTCACTCCGCGAAATCCGAAGTCGTGGAGCTTGTAAGGTAACAAAGAAGGATCGCCGGTGCGCACCAGCGCTTCGCCGATTACTTGTTTGATGGCGCGGCTTAATGTCGCCACGGTAATGGGATACCAAACCTGCAGCAGGACGGTTTCGGCCCAGTTGGTCAGCCAATAAAATTCCGGGTCGGTGTTTTCGATGGTGACCAACGCATTCTGTGCGCTCAGCACTGATCCTTCTTTTACCGCTTTGATTCGTAGCGGCAGCATCCCGCCATGTTTCGCGTACAAACTCTTCCAGCCTTCGTAATTGAAACATTTCGGGTTCCCGCCAAAATGCTGATACGCAAATCGGTGCGCTTCTTCTACATCTTCCAGCGTGAAGATCTTGCCGGCGAAATTGGACTTGACGATGTATTGCAGCCCGGCCATCTCCGAGTGATCGAAGAAGCCGCCGCGGGAGCAGACGTAGGAGTAGATATAGCGCGTGTTCGGCGGATACTGCCACCAGTGCGTGAGCTTATAGCTGTCGGTGGAGAGGATGGGGTTGAAGCGCAGAGGTTGGATGTCGGCTCCTACTGGATCGCGATGAAAGTTTGACGTTCGTGGTTCATAGCGGTTGCTCCAGGGTGAAGGCCATGAAGAGAAGGCGGTCGTCGCGCTGGATTTGCAGGACCACTGGAGCGCCGGGCTTCAAAGCCTGCAGGGCGGCGCGCAGGCGGTCGAGAGTGGTCATGGGCTGGCCGTTCAGAGTGCGGATCACGTCTCCGGTAGTCAGCGGGATATCGGCACTGGCCTCGTTGGATTTAGCGGCAACGATGATCCCGTACGGGTCGCGGAGATCGGGGGCCATGGCCGCGACGCGCTTGTCGATTTCAATTCCCAGAATACCGAGCGGGCGAACCAGATTTTTCTCCGGATCGGCAAGCGCGCTGATCTGATCCATGGAGTCGCTGCGCTCCATCATGGGCACATCGAACGCCAGCTTTTCCTGGCCGCGCATAACTTCCAGGTGAACTCTTTCGCCGGGGTTTACCGACATGAAGCGGAATGAGACGTACGGAACACTTTCAGCCATGCGGCCATCCACGGTGAGCAGAATGTCGCCCGGACGCAGGCCAGCGGCAAGCGCGGCCGTGTCCGGAAGCACGTCGGAGATGATCACGCCGTAGCTGTGCGGGAGATTCAGGGCGGCGGCCAGCACCGGCGTAATGGCCTGAATACCAATTCCGATTTGCGCGCGATGCACATGCCCGAATTTGCGCAGTTGCTGATACGCGACGCTGACTACGCTGCTGGGAATGGCGAAGCCGATTCCTTCGTTGCCGCCGGACTGCGACAGGATGAACGTGTTTACGCCGACGACGGCACCGTCCACATTTACCAGCGGTCCGCCGGAATTTCCGGGATTGATAGGCGCGTCGGTCTGAATGTACACCATCGGCGAATCGGGATCGGTCTGACGCGCGACCGAAGAAACGACCCCGAGAGTTACCGTGTTGCGCAGTCCTTCGGGACTACCGAACGCCAGTACGATTTCGCCTTGATGCAGGTTGCGATAGGACGCCAAGGGAAGAGCGGTAAGTTTGACCGTGCTGTCGAGCTTGAGCAGCGCCAAATCGATTTCGCGGGACACGCCGACCACGCGGGCAGGAACGATGTTCGTTCTGGTGGAAAGAATGGAGCGGATGGAATTGTCGCCGGAATTGTCTGCGGATAGGACTACCTGCACGACCTGTGCTCCGGAGACGACGTGCGCGTTCGTGATGATGTAGCCGGAGGGATCCATGACGAAGCCGGAACCGATGGCGCGCTGCCGTCCGATGACTACGCCAGTGTTGCCGTGCTCGGCGGATTCCGAGGTTCCGTAGCCGGTGACCAGGATCTGCACCACACTGGGCGAAACCTTCTTGATCAGCGCGTCGACCGACTCGTTGAACTTGTGCAGTTCGTCGGCAGAATGATCCTGGGCGGCCGCCGTCGCGCAACACCAAGCAGCGCCGACCAGCGCGAACGAGAGGGCGCAGCACACACTTCGGATGGCGGCAAATCTAAAGGGCCCGCTTCGGAAAGCGGCCGCTACACGAGCTTGCGCGTTGCGCTTACCGCTGCTTTTGATAGGTTTTTCTTTGGACCTAACTAGGGATGTTAACGACATAGTTTCTCACACGCCGATCTCGAACACGCCGATCTCCGACACGACGGTCTCTCACACGAGCAGCGAGTTTACCGCGTACTGGGTGAGGAAGAGGAACAGAGGTCCGTGGCGCCAGGAGAAGGCCCCTGGCTGGTTTTGGTAGCCGCGGATTCTAGAGGAGATCAAGTCCTTTAGAATGAACAGTTACGTAAGTGCGGGTTCTAAGGGCTTAAGTGTGGGTCTCGACCTGCCGGAAAGGCGAGTTGTGGCTCGCCGGAGCGCTTGGCGGCGGATCGAGCTTCCGGCCGTCGGCGCGCGAAAAGGGGTTGGATATCCGGATACACAGCGGAGAGTAGCACACCTGTTTACCCTTTTGTTAACGCTAATGTTTACTGGTTGAGTACTGAAATGATTTCGCAGCGGCGGCGCTCGGACCTGCGAAGGAGAGTGGAAGCATGAAGTCGCTCCAAACTCGCACGCTCCTCAATCGGACGCTTCGAGGTGGAGGCGAACCAGGTGGCAACCACGCGGAGCAAAACTGGGCCGGTGTGCTAGGCGTGGTTGTGGCCCTTTTGGAGCGATTCGCCGTTGGGGCGGGAGAGACGGAGGAGGCGACGCAGGTGGCGGACCAAGTTGTAGATGGCAACGGCGGCAAATCCAGCCACGAGGTAGACACCGATGTGATTAAGGATATCGGCCGTGCGACGGAAGTCTTCGGATCGCGGGCCGTTCTGCGCCAAGGCTACCCAGTTGCCTGCTTTCAGAAGGAAGAAAAGCATGACGATCCACGCAGTGGCTGTGAGTGCGCGATAGATGACCATGACGCGCAACCAGTCGGGGCGCACGAGGTTGATGAGAACCTGGACAATTCCCAATCCGGCCAAAGCCACGACCGGCCAGTAAAAGTGATGCCAGATCGGAGCCGGACGCAGAAAGGCGGCGGCTGGTCCGAAGATCAGGAAGGGCGCGCCCTGTGCGATGCGAAGCCAGACAAGACCGACGCAGAGTGCGACGAGCTGAGCGACGGAGTCGAAACGTGAGACGCGAGCAGATTCACTTCGGGAAACGGGCCTGGGCTCGTCCTGAATGGCGAATGCCGGATGCAAGATATGCGTGAGTTTTCGAGGGTCCCAGCTATCGGGATGTTTCTTCCAGTGGCGATCGGCGATCGAGAAGATCAGGGTGACCACGACGAACTGACACAGAACTCCGTAGAAAAGCGAAGGAATAACGCCGCTGGCGTGAGCTACCTGGCCGCTGAAGAAGAGCGCGGTGAAGACGACCAGTTGGATTACGCTCGTGATTCCCAAGTTGAACATCAAGACGCGAATGTAGAAGGGAAACAGCGTCGGGCCGATGAGTTCGCGGCCGAATGAAACGTTGCGGTGATCTTCGCGGAAGCGGCCAGCGACGATCAGTGGGTGACCATGCCGCTTGAGCATGGTTTCGACCTCGGAATCGGTAAGCGGGCGGCCAAGTTCGGCCTCACGGTCTTCGATCTGGCTACGCAGATCCTCGGAGAGCTCGCTGACGATGTCGTCGCGTTGGGATTCGGGAAGGGCGCTGCGGACAGAAGCTAGATAGCGATCGAGAAGTGTCATGGAGGGCTCCTTACCTGCCGAAGATCTGGAGGGCTGCGAAAGATATGCGGCAGACCTCGACAAGGATCTGAATTGAGATTTGGCTGAATTGGCAAATGGTGTTCAGGCCGGACTGGGCCGCCACCAGGAAAACAGAGGAGACGAGAACGATGAGCAGGGCGTTGCGAGCGCTTCCGCCCACCGGTGGTGTTGCTTTGGAGTTTGCTGCACGGACTTCACGATCAAGCGTGTTCATAGAACCACTCCTTCGGTCATTCCCTTCAGAGATGAATCGATGCTTTGCCATTCGGCAAGCAGTTGCTGGAAGATCTGTTTGCCTACGTCGGAGAGGACGTAGAAGCGCTTGTTGCGCTTGTCTTCTTCGCGCCATTCACTGACCAGCAAGCCCTGAGTCTCGAGGCGGCGGAGGAGCGGATACAGGGTGCCTTCGTCTACGGCCATGCCGTGCTCTGCCAAAGCCTTGCGGAGGGTGTAGCCGTATTGCTCGGTGTGGAGCTGGGCGAGGACAGCGAGGATCAGAGATCCGCGGCGGAGTTCCATGCGGAGGTTTTCGAAGAGATTGTTATCGGAGGTCATGCTGTGTGGCACCTACTGTGTGACACTCACTGTACGACATACACTGTGCGTTGTACAGTATTGCTTGTCAAGTGTTTTTTTGGGGACTGGAGGAAGATTTTTGTTTTGGGACAGAGAAACGCTGGTTGTTCTCTTGTTAAACGCTCTATTATGTGGGGGTTATGATTCTTGGCCTAGGTGGGCAACGCACCGAAAGGCGTTCTCCTTCGGAAGGCAGCCGTTACCGGGGTTCTGTTGGTTGCGAATTTCTGTAAGAGATCCGTCGACTACTACCGACAGACCACCCTGTGCGAGAGGCGCGCAAAGGGCAGGCCACCCAGGAGCTCTTGGAGCTCTTGGCGAGCGCCGGATGATGTTGAGAAGGCTGAGAGCGAATTCCTGGTTCGGGATTTGCGGGTCGTTCATCGGATGGTCACGCCGGGATGACGTGGCTGTGATTTGGTGCGGGAAGCGTGGGAGGATAGCCGGAATGGTCGAGTAGAGTGAAAAGGGGAATTGGTAAGTCGTTCAGCCGAGAAATCACGGGCTGAGGACGCCGTATCGAGAAGCTGAGACGTTTCCTCAGGGGCGAAAGCCCATTTCGTCGCGGCGAATATGTCGACCTTTTCGAGGCTCAGGTCACGACTAGAGGTCCGACCGCCGGTGCCAAGTTCGATTGCGCATCGGAAGGGAAGGTAGAGCCTTACTTCGGGGGCTGACAAATCTATGGCGCGAATGCAGACCATTGAAGGCGTTCGGTTGGAAGAAAGCCGGACCAGAAAGAAATATTGGAAGCGGTGGGGGCCGTATCTGTCGGAGCGGCAGTGGGGGACGGTGCGTGAAGATTACAGTCTTGGCGGGACGGCGTGGGAATTTTTTCCGCACGAGCATGCCAGGTCGCGCGCGTATAGGTGGGGCGAGGACGGGATCGCAGGGATCAGCGACCGGCACCAGATGATTTGTTTCGCGCTGGCAATGTGGAATGGGCGGGATGCAATTTTGAAGGAACGGCTGTTTGGGTTAAACGGGCACGAGGGAAATCATGGCGAGGATGTGAAGGAGTACTACTTTTATCTGGATTCCACCCCGACGCACAGCTACATGCGCATGCTGTACAAATATCCGCAAGCGGCGTTTCCGTACGAAATGCTGGTGGCGGAGAACCGGCGGCGCGGCAAGGAGCAGCCGGAATTCGAGTTGATGGATACGGGGGTTTTCGCGGAGAACCGCTACTTCGATGTGTTTGTGGAGTATGCGAAGGCGGACGTAGAAGATGTGCTGATCCAGATTACGGCGGTGAATCGCGGGCCGGAACGCGCAGCTCTGCGGCTGCTGCCGACGCTGTGGTTTCGCAATACGTGGTCGTGGGGTAGGGATCTGCGGCGTCCCATCGTTCGGCCTGCGAGCAGCGTGCCGGGGAGCGTAGGTGCGGAGTTGCAGCACTGGCAGTACGGAAAACGGTGGCTACTGTGTGGCGGAAAGCCGGAATTGATTTTTACGGAAAACGAAACGAACTATCAGCGATTGTTCAACACGCGGAACCGTTCGTATGTGAAGGACGCATTTCATTCGTACGTCATTCAGGGCGACACGGCGGCAGTGAATCCAAAGCTGTGCGGGACCAAGATGGCGGCCGTATATGCGATGGAGCTGGCGCCTGGAGAGTCCACGACGTTGAAGCTGCGCTTGACGGACTTGGATCCGCTATCCATGTCGGAGAACAGCAATGGGCCGGTAGGCGGCGTGGCGTCGCCGGGCGGGGGGGAGCGCAGCGCGGGAGTGCCAGCGTGCAATGATTTTGAAGCAGGCTTCGACGCGGTTTTCGTGCAGCGGAAGAAAGAAGCGGACGAGTTCTATGCCACGCGGATGCCGACGGGATTGTCGGACGACGCGAAGATAGTAATGCGGCAGGCACTAGGCGGAATGTTGTGGTGCAAGCAGTTCTATCACTACGACGTGAAGCATTGGCTGGAGGGCGATCCGTCGGCCCCGCCACCGCCGAAGGAGCGGCTCCAGGGTCGGAACAAGGAATGGACGCACTTATACAACGACGACATCATTTCGATGCCGGACAAGTGGGAGTATCCATGGTACGCGGCGTGGGACCTGGCGTTTCACTGCATCACCCTGGCGCTGGTGGATCCGGATTTCGCGAAGGAGCAGCTGGTACTACTACTGCGCGAGTGGTATATGCATCCGAACGGGCAATTGCCGGCGTATGAGTGGGCGTTCGGGGACGTGAATCCACCGGTGCACGCGTGGGCGGCGTGGCGGGTTTATAAGATTGAGCGGCGCGTGCGGGGCGTTGCGGATCGCGGGTTTCTGGAGAAAGTTTTTCACAAGTTGCTGCTGAATTTTACGTGGTGGGTGAATCGCAAAGATCCCGACGGAATGAATATTTTTCAGGGTGGATTTCTGGGGCTCGACAATATCGGAGTGTTCGACCGCTCGGCGCCGCTACCGACCGGAGGACATCTGGAGCAATCTGACGGAACGAGCTGGATGGGGATGTATTGCCTGAACATGATGGCCATCGCGTTGGAGCTGGCGAAAGAAGACCCGGCTTATGAGGATGTAGCGAGCAAATTCTTCGAGCACTTCGTGAACATCGCGCATGCGATGAACGATATGGGAGTGAACGGGAAGTCGCTGTGGGACGACGCGGACGGATTTTATTACGACGTGCTGCACCTGCCGAGCGGGGAAGAGCACTTCATGAAAATTCGCTCGATGGTGGGGCTGATTCCGCTGTTTGCGGTGGAGACGCTGGAGCCGGAGATTGTGGATCGCCTGCCGGGATTCAAGCGGCGGATGCAGTGGTTCATCGACAATCACACGGATGTGCCGGAACACATTGAAATGACGCAGCGGTCGGGACGCGGCGTGCGGCGACTGCTCTCGCTGGTCAACCGGAAGCAATTACGGCGGGTGCTGGCGCGGATGCTGGATGAGACGGAGTTCTTGTCGGACTACGGCGTGCGCGCGCTCTCGCGCTATCACCTGGATCACCCCTATGAAGTGCACGTGAATGGCCATGTGAACCAAGTGGACTATGAGCCGGCGGAATCGACGACGGGGCTCTTCGGTGGGAATTCGAACTGGCGCGGACCGATCTGGATGCCGGTGAACTACCTGCTGATCGAGTCGCTGCAAAAGTTTCACCATTATTACGGCGAGGATTTCAAGGTGGAATGCCCAGCGCGCTCGGGGCGAGAAAGCGACTTGTGGCAGGTGGCGGCGGAGATTTCGCGGCGGCTGATCCGGATTTTTCTGCGCGGGAGCGACGGGCGGCGGCCTGTATCCGGTGGGACGGAGATTTTTCAGATCGATCCGCACTGGAAGGACCTGATCTTGTTCTACGAATACTTTCATGGAGACAATGGGGCGGGGATTGGCGCGAGCCACCAGACCGGATGGACCGGATTGGTGGCGAAACTGATCGAGCAGAGCGGTGAGTAATGGGGCCGAAGTCGGCTTCGCGAAGCGAGCGCAGCGAATGTACCGGATTTGCTGCGGATGATGAAGCGGCTGGCGCTGCAGGTGCCGGCTCTGCCGTTTGATGAGCGGGCAATGGCGCGAACCTGGACCACGAACGCTACCTGATGACGAACTGGCTGCGTCGCACGGAATAGTGACGTTGGAGCGCAGCGGCGAACTGTAGAATCGACTGCAATGACGTCGCGAATCGAAAAAACTCGAAACAAGACAAGCGCTCGGGTAGCTGATCGCGTGGAGCGAGGATCAGAAGGCGCGGCCGGCGACCAAGCACCGGTGGGGCGGGTGCGTACACGTGCGGCGAAAAGCGCGGCGGCCGCGGGAGCGCGGCGCGGCTCTTCGAATGGAACGATGGTGAAGTTTGGGCGCGAGGTGTGCGGAAACTTGGATGCCGCGGAGACACGCGAGTGGATCGCGACGAACGGCATCGGGGGATTTGCGTCGGGAACGATCGCCGGATGTTTGACGCGGCGCTATCACGGGTTGCTGATTGCGGCGCTACAACCGCCGGTGGGAAGGACTCAACTGGTCGCGAATGTAGATGAGACCGTGCGCTACGCAGACGCGGAGTACCGGTTGGGGACCACCCAATGGTCGAGCGGCGTGGTGGATCCGAAGGGCTTCCTGAACATTCAGAGTTTCCGGTTAGAGGGCATGACGCCGGTGTGGACGTACGCGCTGGCGGATGCGTTGCTGGAAAAGCGTGTGTGGATGCAGCCGGGCGAAAACACCACGTATGTGAAATACACGGTGTTGCGGAGTAGCGGCGCAATCGAGATGGAATTCAAGGCTTTGGTGAACTACCGGGATTTTCATTCGTCGACGCATGCCGGCGACTGGCACATGGGAATTGACGCGGTTAAAGACGGTGTGAGAGTTACGGCGTTCGATGGTGCCGTACCTTTTTATATGAAGTGCTGGGGAGCGGAGTGCGAGGCGCGGCACGAATGGTATCGCGGATTTTTTTTGCCGGTGGAGAGGGAACGCGGGCTGGACGACAGCGAAGACCATCTATTCGCGGCATTGTTTCGCACGAAATTGAGCGTGGGAAAAAGCATGACGTTTGTGGCCACGACCGAAGCCGAGCCGTCCGCGGGGCTCGATGGCGACAAGGCGGCGGAAAAGCGCGTGGAGCACGAGGCGGGATTGCTGCAAACCTGGTTGACGGGGAACGACAAAGCCAGCGAGAGTCCGAGTTGGACACCGCAACTGGTGCTGGCGGCGGACCAATTCGTGGTGAAGCGCAGTTTGCCGGGGAATCCCGACGGGAAGAGCATCATCGCGGGATATCACTGGTTCGGGGACTGGGGCCGCGATGCGATGATCGCGCTACCGGGCGTGACGCTGGCCACAGGTCGCGCAGACGTGGCGCGGCAGATTCTGCTGGCGTTCGCGGGCTACGTGGACGGCGGGATGCTGCCGAATAATTTCCCAGATGCGGGGGGAAAGCCGGAATACAACACCGTGGACGCTGCGCTGTGGTATTTCGAAGCGGTGCGGCAGTATTTTGCGGCGACCCAGGACGGGCGGACGTTGCTGCAACTCTTTTCCACGCTGGCGGAGATCATCGACGCGCATGTAAAGGGAACGCGCTATAACATTCACGTCGATCCGGCGGACGGGTTGCTATATGCGGGGTCGCCGGGAGTGCAACTGACGTGGATGGATGCGCGTGTGGGCGATTGGGTGGTGACGCCGCGGGTGGGAAAGCCCGTGGAAGTGAATGCGCTGTGGATCAATGCGCTGGCGACCATCACGCAGTTTGCGCGATTGCTGGCCCGGCCGAATGAAGGCTACGAGAAGCTGTTGGCGAAGGCGCAGAAAAATTTCCAGAAATTCTGGAACGAAGAGCGCGGGTGCTGCTTCGACGTGATTGACGCGCCGGACATTGGAAACGATGGCGCGCTGCGGCCGAACCAGATTTTTGCGGTGGCGCTGCCGGTGAGTCCGCTGAATGAGGATCAGCAGAAGGCGGTCGTGGATATTTGCGCGCAGCATTTGCTGACATCGTATGGATTGCGGAGCCTGGCGCCGGGTGAGCGCGGATATACCGGGCACTACGCAGGCGGACCGCGTGATCGCGATGCGGCCTATCACCAGGGGACAGTGTGGGGCTGGTTGCTCGGGCCCTTTACGTTGGCGCATTTGCGCGTGTACGGAGATCGTGCCGAGGCCATGCGGTTTCTGGAGCCGTTGGGAATTTCGGTGCATATGTATGGGTTGGGGACGCTCGGGGAAATCTTTGAGGGAGATGCCCCGTTTACGCCGCATGGATGCATTGCGCAGGCGTGGACGGTGGGGGAAGTGTTGCGGGCGACGCGAGAGATTGCGAATTATTCCGAGCAGTGAGGGTGATTGAGGCGCCGATTGAGAAAATCGGCCGGCTTTGGCTTGTTTAGGATGACAAACGGTCAATGCTGAACAATTTCAAGACGCTGCGATATTGCCGAGATGGGGCGCAGCGTGCTGCGCCCCTACTTTTTGGCTTGAGACTTTGCGAGTTCGTAGAGTTCGATGAGGATTTTCCCGCCATCGCTGGCCGCTACCAGGAAAAAATTGATGCGTGTGCCGTCGGCCCCGGGACGCGGATGCGGATAAATAGGAGTGATGTCAAACTCCTGCTGCAAGAGCGCGGTCGCGCAGTCCAAGTCCGAACAACGATATTCCACCTGTTGGATGCCCTCACCGAATTTCGATAGATAGCGGGCAATGGCGCCAGAGCCGCCCGGCGCGCTGGTGGTCAACACATCCAGCGAAATTTCATTCGGAAAATGCAGCTCGAATTCCTGGGCGTCTTGATCGGGCGGGATCTGCGCGAGCCGCGGGGAGCCGTTGGCCTCGCGAATTTTCGCGAAGGTTGCAGGATCAACGGCCAGGCCGACGGTGACCACTGGAGTTGCGCCGAGCAGCGCCTCAAGCTCAGCGTGATTGCGCCAGAGTTGGGTTGCCACATCTGCGGAGTTGCGTCCGGTGGTGTAAATTTCCGTGGCGGCGGCGGTGCGCGCCACAGGATCAGCGGAGGCCAGAGCTGCGATCGTGGAGGAGAGGGGACTGGACATGATGAGAAGAGAATTGTAGCGTGAGGATGCAAGCAAATGAAGCGCCGCGATCGAAGTAACGAAATTGCCTCGAGAGTCATCCCACGGTCATGCCGAAACCTGTCCTGTTAACAGTTGACGACGATCCGGAGGTGCTGCGGGCAATCGAGCGCGATTTGCGCGCACGCTACGCGCAGCAGTATCGGATCATGCGCGCCGATTCCGGCAGTGCGGCGCTGAGCACGCTGAAGGAGCTGAAGGCGCGGAACAATCCGGTGGCGCTGCTGCTGGCGGACCAGCGCATGCCGACCATGGACGGCGTCGGGTTCCTGGCGGAGGCGATGGATTTGCACCCGGAGGCGAAGCGCGCGCTGCTGACCGCGTATGCGGACACGAATGCGGCGATCGATGCGATCAATGAAGCCAGGATCCACTACTACTTAATGAAGCCATGGGATCCACCCGAGGAGAAGCTGTTTCCGGCGCTGGACGATCTGTTGAGCGATTGGAAGGCGCAGTTCCGGCCGCCGTATGAAGGGATTCGCGTGTTGGGCACGCGGTGGTCGTCGCGCTCGTATGAGCTGCGGGATTTTCTGGCGCGCAATCAGGTGCCCTACCAGTGGATCGATGTGGAGGTGGCGGAGTCGGATGCAGATGTGCGGCGGCTAGTGGAATCGCTGGGGCCGGAGGCGGAGACGCTGCCGTTGATTCTGTTTCCGGACGGACAGCGGATACCGGAGCCATCGTTTCCGATGATCGCGGACAAGATTGGGCTGCGGACTCACGCGCAGACGAGTTTTTACGATCTGGCGATTATTGGCGGCGGTCCGGCGGGGCTGGCTGCGGCGGTGTATGGGGCGTCGGAAGGGCTGCGCACGGTGATGGTCGAGCGCGAGGCTCCTGGCGGACAGGCGGGGTTGAGTTCGAGGATCGAGAATTATCTGGGATTTCCATCGGGTCTGACCGGGAGCGATCTGGCACGGCGAGCGGTGGCGCAGGCGCGGCGTTTCGATGTGGAAATTCTGTCGCCGCAGGAAGCGGTGAGCGTTCGCGTGGACGGGCCGTATCGCTATGTGAAGCTGGGCGATGGGTTCGAGATTTCGTGTCACGCGCTGCTGCTGGCGACCGGAGTGCAGTGGCGAACCCTGAATGTTCCCGGCATCGACAAACTGCAAGGCGCGGGCGTTTATTACGGCGGCGGGACCTCGGAAGCGATTTCGTGCAGAGGCGAGACGGTTTACATCGTGGGCGGCGCAAATTCAGCGGGGCAGGCGGCGATGCATTTTGCCAAGTTCGCGGGCAAGGTGGTCATGCTGGTTCGTGGCGATTCACTGGCGGCCACGATGTCGCACTACTTGATCGAGCAGATTGAGAAGACGCCGAACATCGAAGTGTGGACACACAGCAGCGTCACTGCGGTACATGGTGAAGCGCGCCTTTCGGCCATCACCGTTCACTGTTCCACCACAAATGAATCGCAGCAGCTTCCAGCTTCGAGTTTGTTCATCTTTATTGGCGCGCAGCCGCGCACGGATTGGGTGGGCAACCTGGTAGAGCGCGATCCGAAGGGCTTTATTCTTTCGGGGCCGGACCTGATGCGCGAAGGCAAGCGGCCCGCGACGTGGACGCTGGATCGCGATCCTGGCCTGCTGGAAACCAGCGTGCCGGGGATTTTTGCGGTGGGGGACGTGCGCCACGGGTCGATCAAGCGGGTGGCGTCTGGTGTCGGGGAAGGCGCAGTGGTCGTGCAATTCATCCATCAATACCTCGCCAAAGTTCAGTGAAGCGAGTGCAACCAGCGTGAGCAGCGATGGGACGCAGCGGGAGGCGGAGCGCGAATGAGCGAGACTCGAGATCGGGCGCAAATCGACGAACTAACCACAGCAATGCGCACCGTGCCCGTCCTTGCCGACCTGCCGCAGGCGGATCTGGAGTGGCTTCTGGAGCAGACAGAAGAAGAACGAATCGAGCCTGGGAAGGTGTTCATCAAGGAGAATGACCCGGCGGACAAGATGGTGGTGTTGCTGGAAGGCGAAATTCGAGGGCGGCGAGAGAGCGGCGGCCCGGATTCGCCGGTGATCACGATCCAGGCACCCACGGTGACGGGACTTTTGCCGTTTTCCCGACTGAAGACCTACCCGCTGACCATTCGCGCAGTGGTCCCGATCCGGGGTTTGTTATTCCCGGCGGGCAAATTCCCGGAACTGTACCACCGCATACCGGAATTGACGCAGCGCCTGGTGGGTATGCTCACCGACCGCGTTCGATCGATTACCCAGGTGGAGCAGCAGAGCCAGAAGCTGGCGGCGCTGGGAAAATTATCCGCCGGGTTGGCGCACGAGTTGAACAATCCCTCGGCGGCGGCGCGGCGCGCGGCAAGCGCGTTGCGCGAAAGCCTGGCGCGGTTGCGATTGGCGAGCACGGAATCCGCCATCGGCTCAGATGAATGCACGCTACTGGACAAGCGCGAAGAAGAAATTCGCCGCGAGCTGAAGCCCGCGCATTTCAAGGATGAATTCGAGCGGCTGGATCGCGAGGAAGCAATCCAAGGCTGGCTGGAAGCACGCAAAATCACCGACGCCTGGCGGCTTGCGCCTCTTCTGACCGAGGCGAACCTGACCAACGCACACCTGGAACGATTTGCGGATGCTGCCGGGGAATTGCTGAACTCCGAACTTACGCGATTCGCCACTCTGTTAGAGATGGATCGCATCGCTGACGAACTCGAACACAGCACTGCGCGGATTTCCGACCTGGTCAAAGCCATCAAGGAATATTCCTACATGGACCAGGCCAACCTTCAGGAAGTGGACATTCCGAAGAGCCTGGACACGACACTGACGATCATGCATCACAAGCTGAAGCGCGGAATCCACGTGACGCGCGAATATGAGCCCGACTTGCCGAAGGTGATGGCTTACGGCAGCGAACTCAACCAGGTGTGGACGAATCTGATCGACAATGCGGCCGATGCCATGAAGGAGAGCGGCAAGCTGAAAATTCGTGCAGTTCGCGAGAATGAGCTGGTCATGGTCGAGATTGCCGATAACGGCCCAGGGATTCCGCCGGAGGTGCAATCGCGGATCTTCGAGCCGTTCTTCACCACCAAGGGTGTGGGAGAGGGCACCGGGCTTGGTTTGGACATCGTGTACCGCATCGTAAAAAAGATGAGTGGCATCATTTCGGTGAAATCGGTGCCTGGCGACACGCGCTTTGAAGTAAGAATTCCCATTCAAGCCGCACGCTAATCGCGGCGGAGGACCCATGGCGGACGTCTGCACACATGTCGATGAGATCAAGAACGTCAAACCAAAGACCAAAGGGTGCGAGGAATGCCTGAAAATGCACGATTCCTGGGTGCATTTGCGGCTGTGCATGGAATGCGGGCACGTGGGTTGCTGCGATTCGTCGAAAAACAAGCACGCCACCAAGCACTTTCATGCCACGAAACATCCAATTATGAAATCGATCGAGCCCGGCGAATCGTGGATGTGGTGTTTCGTTGACGAATTGGTGCTTGAAGAGGACTAGGCGCGGCGGAAACCGAACAAGCCGCGATGGCGTTGCCGAGATAAGCCGCAGCGCCCCTGCGAACGACACCGACTACGGCGTTGCGGTGGCCTCTGGTTTTGCCGGGAAGAGCAGGGAAGCTGCCAGCGCAAGCAGCAGAATACCCAGCACCGTCAGCAGCGACACCGACTCCGGCACGTGCAGCCAGTAACCCGCAATCATTTTCCCGCCAATAAACATCAGCACGAACGACAGACCCACGGTCAGGAAGCGCAAGCGGTTCAGCGCTCCAGCGAGCAGAAAATACATAGCACGCAGGCCGAGAATCGCAAAAACGTTGGAGGTGTATACGATGAACGCATCGGTGGTGATACCGAAAATCGCCGGTATGGAATCGATGGCCAAGGTGACATCGGTCATCTCCACGACGACCAGCACGAGGAACAGCGGGGTGGCGTAGAGCTTGCCCTTGATGCGAGTGAAGAAACGCTCGCCGTGATAGTCGTGGGTCACGCGGAGGTGTCTGGTGGCAAAGCGCACGATCGGATTCTGCTCCGGATGAGCTTGCTCTTTCTTGGAGAAGAGCATGTGCGCGCCGGCGTAGATCAGGAACGCGCCGAGCAGATATAGCACCCAGGAAAAGCGTTGGATGAGCGCGGTGCCGGCGGCGATCATTACCGCGCGCATGATCAGAGCGCCGAGAATGCCCCATTCCAGCATGCGATGCTGGAAGCGTTCGTCGATGCCAAAGGTGCGGAAGATGACCAGAAACAAAAAGAGATTGTCGACGCTGAGGGCTTTTTCGATCAGATAGCCGGTGAAAAATTCCAGCGCAGGCTGGCGGCCCCAATAGTGAAACACACCGACGCCGAAGAGCAGGGACAGCACGACCCACACAGCGCTGGAGATCGCAGCTTCCTTCATCTCCACCTTGTGCAGGCGCCGGCTGAACACACCGAGATCAAGGGCGATTGCGACTAATACAAACAGGTTAAATGCCAGCCAAAGAAGGGGCGTGCCCATAGTTAGGAGCGCGTCGCGCGCTACGGTGTAGCTCTTCGCGCGCGGGTAGCGTTCAGGTTGGTCAGCTCGATGCGTGTGGTGCGGCCGCCTTGAATCGACACGGGCACATCCCAACGGACGCGGGTGTCGCCGGCGCCGACGTCAAGATTGAGGGTGCTGATCCAGTAGGACCCAGCGGGTAGATTGGAGAGCGAGGCGTGGCCGTCGAGGTCGGTGTCGGCCTGTCCGATCAGATATTTTGTTTGCGCGATTTCCGGCGCCATCTGCATCACCTTCTTCTGGTGTTCCGTCGTTATCTGCGCCCATTTATGCTGCGGGTTGATGCCCTCCAGCTGGAGTTCCACACCGCTGACCGACTCCGGGTGAGCCTGGATGAATTTCTTGAGCGCCGTGAAGTACTCGTCTTTTTGCTTTTGATAGCGGTCGGGATTCGCGGTTTTGTCGGCTTCGGTGTACTTGGCTCGCGGAAGTCCGCGGGTTACTCCGCCGGCGTTATTGCGCTGATAGGCCGACAGGAATTCGGGGACGTGGAGGATGTCGTCCGGGGATACAACCTGGTCCAGGTTTGGGGAAGTGAGATCGATGGCGTCATGGGCGCGCAGCCATTCCTTTAGTTCTGAAGATAGCTTCAGATCGTCGATGAATTGGTCGCGGGATGGCGGAGCTTCCTCGGTTTCCACATCCTTCAGAATGTCAGTGTAACTCTTGGTCAGCACGTAAAAGGTAACCTGGCGCACAGGCTCAGGGCGCGCGGAGGTGGGCGAGACGCGCGCAGTCAGGTCGATGGAGCCATTGCTATCCTGCGCGCGCAAGGTAAAGGCGAACCAAGAGCAGCACAGCAAAAGTGCGAGGCAGAACGGGGACGCTTTTCGCATGAAGTTCATCCTAGCAGATTGGGTTGCATCAAGAGCAACAAGCCATGTGATGTTGCGCGCAACAGTCAGGAACGAAGGGTAGGCGGCATCAAGTTAAAACAGCCGGAAGACCGTCTCAATGATCACCCATGCGGGTACATTGCGACCGGCGGCATCATGCGCGGCCGTGAATTTCCAGCCGCGGACGGTTTCGATGGCCCGCTCGTCAAGTCCATAGCCGACGCCGCGTACTACGCGGATCTGCGCGGCTTTGCCATTCGCGCCGACCAGCACGCGCAGGGTCACGGTACCCTGCACTTTCACGTGTCGCGCTTCGTCGGTGTAGACAGGGTAGGGGCAGATCTCGCAGACCGGCGTTGAGATTCCACGCCCCGAAACGCCGCCATCGCTGCGGCCGTCTCCCCCGCCATCGAGATCGCCGGCGCCGCCGTCTTCGCCTGCACCGATTCCTCGGTGGCCGGGTCCGCCGGAATTTGTGTCGTTCGCCATCCAGGGCAAGCCGACGTTGTTGTTCGACAACACCACTGGCGGCGCATTGGCGTCGAGAATGGTTACCTCCACCGGCAGTTGGTGATTGACGTTATCAGGGACGCGAGGCGACATCAGTTGCATCGAGGAATGCAGCGGGAGAAATCCGTGCGTCGCGGGAATCGGATTGGCGCTGCCACCTCCGCCCTTCAAGCCAAGCGAAGCGCGCTGCGTGGTCAAATCGGCAGGACGTTCAAAGGTGAGCGTTTCATGTGGCGGCAGAAACGGCGCGTCCCCGACGATCTTGCGAATTTGCCCGTGCGTCACCAGGAAAACCAATGCCGCGAGAATCCCGGCGTGAGTCAACAGCGACACGGTCTGCGCAGACGCAGCTTTAGTGGTCCGATCCAGCTTCAACAGATGAATCGGCGCGCCGTTGGAGGACGACGGCGTCAGCTCTGACGGAGCGATCAAGTGCGCCAGATTTTCGCGAACTCGAGTACTCCAGCGTGGCGATTCGGAAGGATGGGTGTTGTGTAGGAGAGGAGAGCGCATGGGGGCCTCCGCGCGCGCCTCTTTTGTTCGTGCCTCGACCGAAGCGAGCGGCAATTGGCAAGTCAGAAGTGGACAATGGAAGATTGGTTGCCCGATGGTCGAACCATCAGGACACGGAAACGCAGACAGTAGTTGCGGACGGACGGTGTAAAAGCCGTTTGCGGCTAGTAGAGCCGGAACGTGACTTCGATCGGTACGATGGTGGCGACCGCCTTGCCAGCGGGCCCTACTGCCGGTTTGAACTTCCAGCCCTTGACGGCTTCGATGGCCTTCTCTTCCAGACCGAGTCCGGGGCCCTTGACGACCGAGATGTTGATGGCTTTGCCGTCGGTGGTGATGGTCACTTGCAACACCACGGTACCTTGATACTTGGCCTTGCGTGCTTCGTCGGAGTATTGCGGAATCGGGCAGTACAAGCACACCGGTACGCCAACGCCGTTCACGCCGGCACGAAATGCGCCGCCGCCAGTGCCGCCGCCCTCGCCGGGGCCCAGCCCCCCGCCGGTGCCGCTGCCGATACCCGTGCCATTGCCGTGACCCAGCGAATCGGACAGCGCCGAGGCTAGCGGATCGCCAAACATCCCGATGTTGGGGCTCGGCACTTTCAGATCCGGGGGACCAAGCAGCGATGGATCCATCGCCAGCTTGGGATTCTGATTCTCAATCTTGATCTGCGGTGGAGTGAACTGTGTCCACTTGAACTTGGGCAGCTTGCCCTTGTTAACGGGAGTCAGGGTGTGATCGTTCGCGCCGCCACCTCCGCCAGCCTTTTGCGCGCCCGCAGGCAGTTTGGAGATGTACGGCGAAATATCCAGCGGGGTCACATCCAAGCCCTTGTTCTTTGCTTGTGTGGGTGTCGAGAAGTGCCAGAACAACGGCACGACAAACACCAGGACGAACACGCACCCGTGTACCGCGATGGCCGTTAGTTGCGACCACCCAAAATTCTCGTCCTTCGACCAGATCTCCTTGACCTTGACTGGCTGGATGCCCGGAGGCAGCGGAGGCTGCTTGGTCGGCGAGAAAAATTCCTTGATGCGATAACCGAAACCGCCGAAATTCGTGCCCCAATTGACGGCGAGACGGCTGTTCAACGGACCCTTCGGCACCGGCTTGGATTTGAAAAAGTCCTTCAGGTTGTCGCCGAAACCGCCGCCGTACTCTTCAGGCATCAGCGGCGAATGGGCGTTTCCACTGAGCTTGATGGGCTTTTCGGTTAGGAACTGCTTGAGGTTTGACCAGAAGCCGTCCGTGACGACGCGCTGCGGTGTGCGAAATTTGGGAACCGCAGAAGCGGGAACGGGAACCTGGGATTGCGCGCTGGAGGCCGACGCGCCCGGCTTGTTCATATCGGGCGGCAATAAGTTCGTAAAATGACTCGGCACCGTACTCCCCTGGATCTATAGCTATATCTATAGACGCAAAACTCCGTCGATTGGGTGGCCAACGCAGGGTACGATTCGAGCGGGGCCGGAATGGTTGCACCCCCGAACCGGCTGACACCTGCTTGCAATCATTGTAACATACGTATTTGCGCTGTGTTCCGATGTTTCCCGCCGAAGTATCCAGGGAAATGACGGCAAGAAGGGAATCGCTTCGATCGATCTATGGCCGAGCCACTCGAACTGAAGAAAACTCTCAACCTGCCGAAAACGGATTTGCCCATGAAGGCCAGCCTTCCGCAAAACGAGCCGAAGCAGCTGGAGGCCTGGCAGTCGTCGAGTGTGTATGAGCGCATTCTGGAGGCGCACCAAGGCCAGCCGTTATTCGTGCTGCACGACGGGCCGCCATATCCTACCGGCGAAATCCATCTGGGTACTGGGCTCAATAAAATCCTCAAGGATTTGATCGTCAAGACCAAGAGCATGGCGGGGCACTACGCACCCTACGTGCCGGGCTGGGATTGCCATGGCCTGCCCATCGAGACCAAGGTCGAAAAAGAACTGGGTGGCAAGGGCAAGGTGCCGCCGGCGGAATTTCGCCGGTTGTGCCGCGAATTTGCGGCTCGCTACGTCGAACAGCATAAGCGGGACTTCAAGCGGCTAGGCATATTCGGGCGCTGGAACGACCCTTATCTGACGATGAGCTTTGACTACGAGGCAGTGATCGCCAACGCGTTCCTAGATTTCATCGAGAAGGGCTATGTGTATCGCGGCCGCAAGCCGGTGTACTGGTGCCTATTCGACTCCACGGCGCTCGCCGAGGCCGAAGTCGAGTACGAAGATCACGTCAGCCCGTCGATCTGGGTGAAATTTGGCGTCGCCGGCGGCGGCAAGGGCGATGCCGGGAAAATCGGGAGCGATGTCAGCGCGGTGATTTGGACCACTACGCCCTGGACGCTGCCGCACAATCGCGCGCTGGCGTTTCATCCGGATTTTGACTACGTCGTGGTGGAAACCGAAAAGGGCGCGCTGCTGTTGGCCAGCGATCGCGTGGCGGCACTGCAAGCCGAGTGCGACATCAAAGAGGCCCGCGTTCGCGCAACGTTCAAAGGCCGCGATTTCGAGGGCATGAAGTTCCAGCACCCGTTTCTGCCGATTCAGGTGCCGGGTGTCTTTGCCAGCTATGTGACCTTAGATCAGGGCAGCGGCATAGTGCACACTGCGCCCGGGCATGGCGTGGACGACTTCAATACTGGGCAGAAATATGGGCTGGAGACCTATGCGCCGCTGGATGA